>JABHEG010000349.1 GCA_018676675.1 Lentisphaerota bacterium | reverse complement strand
CCACGTTACGGGAGCACACAATGTGGGGGGGGGGATGGCGCCAATGCGATTGAGTTTCTCGGAAAGACGGTCGCGGCATGGCAGCCCCTCCCACGTTACGGGAGCACACAATGTGGGAGGCGGTGCCACCCGGCGACTCTTTGGCCATCCGGGAATCAGAGGAACTTAGTCGCATTGGGGTATGGCGCCCCCGCCGGTTGAGACAGCAGCTGGGTTTGAAGCGTTCTTTCTGGGGGGCTGCAGGCCACCCGCCTACTCTGTACGCTTCGCCGCCCACTGCCCGGTCCCCCCTCTGCCCCTCTCATCCTTCCTGAGCCAGCTCCCGCAGCATCTCCAGCAGCTGATCCGTGACGACAATCGAAGCCTCTGGCTGCACGCGACTTGTTCCCAGCCACGTCTCGTAGCCTCCGAGTTTGTGCTGGTCGGGGGTGGGCAGGTAGCCGGCTTTGTCGTTCGCGATGCCAATCACCATGGTGCGTGGAAAAGGACTGCGGCGTTTGAGCTCGAGTCCGACCTCGGCAAATGCTTCGAAAGGGATGGCGCAGACACCAAGGTCGCCAACGCAGAAGGCCTGGAGCGTGACATCGATCGTTGGCCGGGCTTTGGCGTACGCGAGGGTACTCCGGGCATAGCGTTGCGCCCCCCGAGGAAGCTTGGCCCGCTCGTCCTTGCCGGTAACGGCGAGGAAGGCCTTGGCCCGTTCGACCTGTTCCGGTGTCGGACGGCGTCGGTGGAGGGTGGTCTGGCGCTGAATCATACCCACCCTGACATCGATCCGATGTTCACCTATGGTCTCGTACGCGCGGTGTGCGGCGTCCGCGGCCCCCTGCGCAACGATGCGTATCTGCTCGAACGGCTTGCGCGATGGGCGAGACGAACCGGTAGGGCGATTGTTGATGTCCCCTGAAGCGCCGTTGGACATCATCGCGACGAAATCCTCGCCCGCCCCCAGACGAGAGGATATGAGCTGCGCGAACACGCCGAAGTAGTCGGCTGAAATCTTGGCCTTGGGGGTATAGCCGACGTAATGCAATGCGTAGTTTGCGAGCAGGGCCAGCGGCTGGCGCGACATCGCGTCCCGGACGGAGAGGATTGTGATGTCCGGATCGGTGGGGCCCGCCGGACGCAGCAGGACGTCAGGGCTGTTGGGTGGATTCATTTTGACCTGATCCATCTCGCCGAAGGGATTTGGCTGCATCTTCCCGGGCTTCAAGAACCAGCGCCGGTTGAACACTTCCTCAGGCAGCTGGTGCACGGCGTGGCCGATCGCCGCGGGACGGAGGGCGGCGTGTGCGCGGACGATGGCGTCGGCCACTCCCTCGATCAGGACCGGCCCGTACGCAACGGCCTCGATCGCCCCTTTCCGTAAATACGCATCCGGAGCGCTGTGGGTGTGAGTGCTCGCGATGAGGATTTTGTCCGGGGCAATGCCACAACGCTCGGTCACGATAGGCCTGATTCGGTCTCCGGCGTCACGCCTGACACCGATGTTGTCTACCACGACCACGGCAATGGTGGTGGCTCCGTCGTCGAGTACGAGCGCCCGAGCGTGGAGCGGGTCGTGCACGCCCTGGGCCAGGTTCTTTCGGGCGAGACCGGGCATGTGTACAGGGAACTGCGTCGGCGTGATGTCCGTGGCCGCCGCACCCGCTCGCAGCACGCGGCGGGCCGGCCGTGCAGTCCTCGTGCGAGGTCCTCCCTCGTCGATGGCCTCCTGGGCCCTCACGCCGCCGAGGACGGCGAGGACGACACATGCCGTGAGTGTGCCTCGTGCCATTGTGGCTCCTTTGGTCAGACCGTGGTCATGTCCGGGTGGATCACTGACCTCCAGCATATTCCGAACGAAGGCTGTAGTCAACCGTATGTCCTTTGCCCCCGAGGTCAGCCCGGGCTATTGTCCTACCGATGGCAGCAAAGCACGACCTCAGTCTTCTGGCCGTGATCCGGAAGGTAGTCCTGACACTCATGCTAGTCACCCCCACGCCGCCACTCCCCGAGGACCAGCGTTAGCGGGTGCGGAAACACGAAGCTCGTCAACTATGAAGAAGATCCTGACCATCGGGAGTCTGCTGGCTCTGACTGTCTTGTTCCCGGGCACGAGCCATGGACAATTCCCCGGGACACGCGGACTCTTCCTGGCATCCACCGGGCCGAAGTCAGCGTACTCCAAGTCCTTCTGGTGGGAACTCAATGCAAAGCAATTGGACCTGTATCTGAACCGCCTGCAGAAAGCAGGCATCAACGAGCTCTATCCGTGCGCCTATGGGCACGGTAACTACTTCTTCAAAACCACCCATGCCGCGTTCCCCAAAGGGGTCATTCCGGAACGACTTGGGACCGATCCCCTCGCGTCGCTGATCCGGGAAGCCCACCAGCGTGACATGAGGGTCGTCCCGTTTTTTCCCTTCCTGGTTGCGGGAGGCGAGATCTATGTGAAGCAGGCTGCCGGAGGTACCCTCCCTAATCCGGCATGGTACTGCCTGGATACGAACGGCAATCGAGGCAGCACTCTGTCCTTTGATCCGGCAAACCCCGACGTGCGGGACTACCTGAACCGCGTCGTCGAAGATCTGCTGGACTATGAGATTGACGGCCTGATGCTCGATTACATCCGGTACCTCGGCACCCACATGGGGTACACCCCGCTGGCTCGGGCCGCCTTCAAGGACGAGACGGGAGTGGATCCGCTGGAACTCTACAGCCGTCCGGAGACGTTCAGTAGCAACATCGTCTACTGCCTCAAGCCCGACACCTGGGCAGGGAAGGACTGGTATCTGTCAAGCCTGCTCGGCCTGCTGAACCAGATCAATGCGCCATTCAAAGTCGTCCCCCAGGTGGCAGACATCTTCAGTACCGTGCTGGCGGGCGGAACGATCCTGATCGCATCTTACTACGATATTGCGGCAGAGACGATCCAGAAGCTGAACGCGTTCGTGAAGGATGGCGGCAATGTGATCTTCCTCGATGCACCGACCACGGCGATGAAGAAGCACACGGATGCACTGGGCCCGGTTCTCGGAATGACAAGCCGCAGCCGGTACGCCGCTCCGCAGCAACGTAATCTCCAGATTGAAGAGGAGCACGCGATCACGCAGGGAATGGTGGGGGGCACGCTGACCTGTTCGGCAAATTCACTCACGGAAATCGACCCCGCGACAGCCAAGGTCCTGGCACGGTTCGAGAACGGTACTCCGGCAGTTATTCTGAACGCCTATGGCAAGGGGCGTGCCACCATCCTCAACTTCCAGATGCTGGTGAAGTATGACGGCGCACCTGGGGTCGATCTCCTGCGGAATACCGTGCGCTGGCTTCTGGCCGGCCGGAGCGGCGAGCAAGGCTCCCTCAAACTGGCCAAACTCAATGCCGCGTGGACCCGATGGCGCTGCAAACAGGTCACCGACGTCGTGAAGACCGTCCGAGACACGATGGAGGCGCGCAGACCAAATGCGATTCTCAGCGCCGCGACGACCCCCAGGGAAGCCCATGTGAATCTGGTGTTCCAGGACTGGAAGACGTGGATTAGGCGGGAATACGTCGATGCGGTCTACCCCATGGATTACTTCGGCAACGCCAACGAACTGCGTGAAGCACTTGCCTGGCAGTGCGCCGGGATCCCGAAATCGAGAATTGTCCCGATACTGGCGCTCTACCGACGCGAAGGAAAAGAGGTGCTCCCGATCACCCCTGAAACGCTGACCACTCAGCTGAACCTGGTCCGCGATTTCGGGTTCGCCGGCGTGAGTATGTTCTCGGGCATGCGACTGTCACCCGAACTCGAGGGCACGCTCACCGCTCGGACAGGAGAGTAAGCCCGCGCGCAGGCTGTTTCCCCGGGCTTTTGGATATGGACGTCGCGGTCTCCCATACCATTGAGTGTTCCATGGATGCGGGTTACGGTTGCTGGTGTCTGCCGGCCCTCCTGCGGTAAGCCCGCGCAGGGGTTCCCGGCTCCAGCCTTACGTCTGTGCACGAGGAAGGTAAAGGAATGACAGAAACCACGCCGGCACGACTTCTTGTTGCCACCGTTCTTACCATGGCGGCCGGTGGCCTGTGCACGTGCCAACGAACCCACGCACAAGAGGCACAGAAGCCGAACATCGTGCTTATCTACGCGGATGATCTGGATGCGGACGAAGTCGGCTTCGCTGACGACCCGACCGCCTGGCCGTCCTACACCGGCAGGGCAAAACTCGGGATCACAGGCGGGGGGCGTAAAGGCCGGGGAGGCTACGCGGACCCGCGAATGCTGACGCCCCACATCGATTCACTGGCCCGGGACGGGGCGGTGTTGACTCGTTTCTACATTACGTCACCCGTGTGCACGCCAAGCCGCTACTCACTGATCACCGGGCGCCTGGCCAGCCGAAGCCCCGGACTCGCCGAGAAATTCCCCCCCGGCTCCCATGCCACCATGGGCTGGGATACGTCCATCGGCCCTCAGGAGACCAGCCTGCCAAAGTGCCTTCAGACGGCCGGGTACCAGACGGGAATGGTCGGCAAATGGCACAACTTTGCGAAGGGCAAGCTGTTCCAAAGGAAGTACATCCTGCCGCACAACCCAACCCTTGCCGACTACGAGAAGCCCGGAGCTGCCGAGGGAATCCGGAAGAACTATAACAAGGCACTGCGCATCCTCCGCAACGGCTACGGCTGGAACTATGTGGACCGTATCAACATAGGCAACTCCGTCTTCAATCTCGAATGGATGATGGAGGGCGCACTTGAGTTCATCGAACGGAGCAAAGATGGGCCGTTCTTCCTCTATGTCTCCCTGCCGGTGCCACATGGTCAATACATGTACAAGTACTGCAACGTGGGCAAGCTCGAACCGCGGGCCACGTCAGCCGGCCTGATCGACAGGCTGCCGAACGTGATGCCGTCCCGGGCCAGTGTCTATGAGCGACTCAGTAAGGCAGGCATCTCGTCGGCGAATGCTATGGGCACCCACATGGATGATGCCGTCGGCGCCGTGCTCAGGAAGCTTGAGGAGATTGAGGCGCAGGACAACACGCTGGTGTTCTTCGTCGGCGACAACCCGTCACGCGGCAAGAACTCGGATTTCGAGGGGGCCCGGGAGCCAGCCATCGCTAATTGGGCGGGACGGATCAAACCCGGCACACGTGTGCATAGTCTGTGCGCCAACACCGACTTGGCCGCCACACTGGTGGCCGCGGCCGGCGGCACGATTCCTGATGACATCGCGCAAGACAGCCGGAACTTCCTGCCGCAGTTGCTGGGGCAACCGGCTCCGCCGGACTGGCGCAAGGCCGTACTCCTCGAAATCGGCAACACCAAAGCGGCCGTGAGCAAACGCTGGAAGTACATCGCCAATCGCGTGCCGCCTCACGTCGCTGTCAAGATGAAAGTCGACGCTGAACGCGCCGCCAAGGCCGGAACGCCGCGCACCATCTACTGGACCGGGGTCAATCACCACAGCTACGGCGCCGAACTGGACTTCGCCCACTATTATGATGCCGACCAGCTCTACGATCTGGACGTCGATCTCTACGAGACCACCAACCTCGCGGCCGTCCCAGCCCATTCCGTGGAACTCCAGGCGATGAAGAAGACCCTCCGCAGGCTTTTGGCTCCTCTGCCTCACGGCTTCGGTGAGTTCAAACCGACGACAGTAGATGTCCCAAGACGTGGCCAAGGGAAGAAGGGAAAGGGCGGCCGTTGACGCCGGATAGTCCCAGTCAGAGGGTGCGTAGAGAACTGATCAGGGAGAAATGATGGAAACACCAATGTCGGATATCAGGGAACTGATCTTGCAGGTCATGGCTGAGGGTGTGGCTAAGCTCCTGCCCAGCTTCAACGAGGAAACCGGGCGTTTCCTGAGTGAACCTGATGGGCCTCCAACCCCGGGCGCTAAGGCTGAGGATATTGGCTGGTGCGTGATGAATCAGGACATCCTCTATCCACTTGCTGTGCTCTACACAACGCCTGGCACGCGTCTCTACCAAGATGGCGATATTCTGGACAAGGCGTTGCGCGCCGGGGACGCAATCCGCGACTTCCAGGAGGCAGACGGCCGGGTCGAATTCCTCAAGATAGACGGCAGCCGGTGGGGACCGACATACATGGGCTGGACCAACTACGCCTGGCTCGAAGCCTACGCGCTGCTGGGCGACCGGTTGTCTGAGGCGCGACGGGAACGCTGGGAAACAGGCCTAATCCTGGCGCACGATGGACAAGCGCGAGAGATCAGTGACCTGCACGTTCACAACATCCCGTGCTGGAAAGCGATGAGCTGCTACAGGGCTGGTCAGCTCATGGGGCGACCAGACTGGCAGGAGGCGGGAACGGCGATGATTGATGCCGTACTCGCGGAACAGCAACCCGGCGGGTACTGGGCTGAGCACGGGGGGCCGAGCACCCTCTACAACCATGTGTACATCCATGGGCTTGGCCTCTATTACACGTTCAGTGGCGACGAGCGATTGCTGCCGGCGTTGCAGGCTGCCGCAGATTTCCATCAGACCTTCATGTATCCCAGCGGGGCGCCGGTCGAGACGGTCGACGGCCGGGTCAAGTACCACGGCCGCATCATGGTCATGGGATGGGTCGGATTATCCGCCTGCCCCCACGGGCGACGCCTGGTGCGCTACCTGTCCGAACATCTGGATGCCGAGCGCGACCTCACCCGCTTCCAGGGAGGCGCCATCGCCAGTGCTGTTCAGCACCTGATCGCCGGTGACGAAGCCCCGATCGGCCTCGATAGCCCAGCATCTCGGCAGCCCTATCAGGACTGGGCACTGGTCTGTCGTGAAGGAGCTTGGTTCGCGTGCCTGAGCGCTTTCACGTCCCCCCCTCCCGCCAGCCGATGGGGGCAGGACCGACAGGCGTTCTTGTCCCTTTGGCATGACCGCTTCGGACTGATCCTGGGCGGTGGCAATTCGAAGAATCAGCCGGAATGGTCGAACTTCGTAGCGGACGGGCGTTTCGTTCCGGACAAGGGGGAACTGTTGGCTGACGGCAGCGGCGTTACGCTTACTTATGGGAAGGTACGCTGTTCTTTGCGCCTGCAGTTCGAGGACGGGAAAGCAGTGATCGAGGGGACAGCCGAGGGTGGTCCGGCCGTGCAGCAGTTCGTGGTACGGACAAGCTCCGGTGACACGATCCATTCGGCGGAAGGGAAACGCACGCAACTGGATGACGCGGCAGTGCAATGGCCATCGTCCCAGCTTGGCGCCTGGCTGGAGGTGAATGGTTGCCGGATCGCTGTGCCGTCCGGGGCCCGATTCAGCTGGCCCTCGTCGGCTTTCAATCCGTATGCTGCGGACGGGGTCGGACCGTACGGCTCAGAGGTGGGGATCCTGGCTGTCCGCCTGGACGGCAAGCCAGCGCGTTGGGAGGTGTCGCTGTAAGGGCCGGCGGCGGGGGCCCTCGAATGCCCCGAAACTTAGCAGCCCTCCAAGGTGGGAGGGGCCGTTTCGACGCGTCCCACGGCCGTGGGACTTGCTCAAGGCCCTGAGCCTAGTCGAAGGGCTGCCACGCCCCGATCTTTGTCTCCAGACCAGGAACTGAGCAATCGGCGGGTGGCACCGCCTCCCACGTTGACGCAGCCGCCTCGCAGGAGCGAGGTGCTTATCAGTTCCGGGGCATTCGGGGGCCATCCGACCGCCACCCGCAGCGTGACGACCGCTTCCGATAGTCGCGGCTCTGACGGGCGGGACGATGTGGCCACCAAGCCCTGGAACGTAAGGGGGCAGTTACGTGGGGGAGAACTCCAAGATGGCTCGACGGAGGCTCTCCCTCCAGGGATTCTCCGGGCTATCTGTGTTCGGTGGAGGGAGAGACTCCGTCGAGCCGGCTCACGAGACTGAGGCATTACCCTGGAACGCCGTCCGTCCTTGCGGTCGTGGAGCGCCGACGTTACCTTCCTCTCCACCACCACACAGCCATGTCGGTCTCCTGCTGCGAGCCGGGGGCGGCGAACGGGTAACCGTCAAGAGGGACGACTATGCTCAAGGAAATGCACTGGACCAACCTAGCGACGATCATCCTCTACATGCTGGCGGTCGTCCTCATCGGTGCCTGGTTCTCGCGTTCAGAGGACAGCAGCGAAGAATACCTTCTGGGCGGCCGGAAGATGGTGTGGTGGGCTGTGGGCATCTCCTACATGATGTCCCTCCTGAGCACCGTATCGCTGGTCATGGTCCCCGGTGAAATCTACAACCACGGCCTGTCGCTCTACGTCCTCGCCCCACTGTATCCCCTGACCGCCATACTCATGTACTGGATCTTCGTACGCTTTTACTTCAAGATGGGGGTTTTCACCCCATTCACGTACCTGGAGCGTCGTTTCAGCCGCAGTTTCCGCGTTCTCACCAGCATCCTCTACCTCTGGACCCGGCTCATCTACCTCGGAATGGTGCTCTTCAGCTCCTCAAAAGTCTTCGAAGGCGCGGCCGGCTGGCCCGCGTGGTTCACGATCACGATCGTCGGCGTCGTCGGCATCGTCTACACCATGCTCGGGGGCATGAAGGCCGTCATCTGGACGGATGTCATGCAGTTCGTCGCCCTCTTTCTCGGGCTGGGGATCACGATCGCGATCTGTGCTCACCACATTGATGGCGGCCTGTGGGGAGGCATCCGCTACGCCATCGACCATGGCCACGGCGCCAGCATGTACACCAAGCGGGAGTTCTACACCCTTGATCCCTACGTGCGGCTTTGCTTCTGGATCCTCTTGATCGGGAAGTTCACCGAGCCCATGTTCTACAGCACGGCCGACCAGATCTCAGTGCAGCGCCTGCTCAGTACGTCGAGCTTCAAGAACGGCTTTCGGGCCATGCTGGTCAACGCACTTGCCGGGATCCCCTTCACCTTCATGATGTGGGCCATCGGTCTGATCATCTTCGCCTACTATGCTCAGCACCCAGACCCGAATGTCACGCAAGGAGATACGGCCTTCTTCACCTTCGTGGCTACCAAGCTCCCAGCTCCCATTCCCGGTCTGATGCTGGCAGCCATGCTCGCAGCGGTGATGTCCACCCTGGATTCGGGTATGAACAGCCTCTCAGCTGTCGGCCTCAAAGACATCTATCTGCCTTTCGTGAACCCGAACGCGGCCGAGAAGAAACAGGTTCTCGTGGCTCGGCTCCTCACCCTGCTCATCGGGGCGATAGCGATGGGACTGGCCCTGTGCATCGCGACCAGCTCCAAGGCTCTTGGGCAATCCATCGTGGAAGCGGGAGTGATCTGGGCGGCTCTTGGCGGCGTCGTGGTACCTGTATTCCTCGTCGGCTTCACCACACGAGGGGTGGATGCTGCGGTTGCCTGGCTCGCCACGATGCTGACCTGGGGAGTGAACTTCGGCATGACGACCTGGTACGTCGCCTCGAAACGTCCTGAGGGACTGACCGGCCCGATCGGCCTGGCATGGCCCGTCGTCCCCCTGCTGGCCGGGATTCTCTTCGGCCTTGCCGTCCTCGCATACCGCAAGCGCAGTGGGCGCCTGGCCTTCCGGTTCGCGTTGCCTGCGACCCTGTTCGCCGGATACACAGGAGCCATGCTCTTCTGGTACCTTGCCAGCCATCACCTGGGCGGGGGCGTGCTCAGCTTCCAGTGGGTCGGACTCCCCGGGCTGCTGACCTACCTGGCATTCTGTTACGGCTCCCTGCTCGTCCGCCGTAACGTGATCCCGCGCAACACAATTGGGCTTACCCTGTGGACCAGGGACGAGCCCATTGCGGATTGAGTGCGCTTCGCGCCCGGCAAAGGGTGTCAGAGCATGCACTTTGAGGTTAGGTTATCGTCCCTTTGCTCTGAATAGCGTTGTTTGAGGCCCAAATGAAACGATCTGTTCTTGTTCCGCTGATAGTACTCAGCGCGTTGTTGTCGGCCATTTCGGCAGGACGTGCAGCAGTCGCTGCCAACGCTCCTGTCGACACAGCGGCTGGGCCGATCTACAACATCACCATCCACGACCTTGCGGACCCCGCATCAACCGAGTATCCCACCTTCCAGTCCTGGTTCGAGAACCACCCCCGGGTACGTCCGTCACGGACGAGTCAGCTGAGCATCAAGACTCTCGAGCGCGGAAGCCTGATGATGTCAGTGGCCGGTGGCACCTCTCCCGACCTCCTTCGGGTGTATCACCACGAAGCCCGAGCATGGATCCGCAATGGGTTCTTCGAGCCGCTCGACCCCTACATCTACCGGGACACGGATGGCAACGGCGTCTACACCCACGGCGTGGATGAGGTCATCTGGAAGCCGTTCCTCAACATCCCTGATCAAGTCCGGAACTTCATGATGGATGCGGGGCACATCTACATCCTGCCGCGTTTCCAGTGGATTCAGTACCTTGTCTACCGGAAGGACATCTTTGCTGACGTGGGGCTCAACCCGGAACAGCGGATCGAGACCTTCGAGGACTTCAAGTACGTCTGCCGGAAGCTGACCGACCCAAAGGCGAAAATACCCGGAGCACGGGTCGCTTGCGGGAGGCATGGTTTGGGGCTCTACCCGAACGGCTGGATCTGGCAGGGCTACCTGTATGCGTATGGTGGGTCGTCCATGTACACGGTCAAGACGTGTGCGTCCTGCAACACCGAGACCAAGTTTCAGCAAGGCGAATACGGGTGGGTGTGCCCAACGTGCAAGACGGACATGTCCGGAGTCGCCGGGCAAGAGCGTGCCGCGTTTGACAGCCCCGAAGCACGCAAAGCGCTGAAACTGTGGCATGACCTGGTCTGGGCCCCGTTCTGCAAATGCGCGCACTGCGGGGAACCCGTTGAACTGGGTGAGGCAACCACAGAATTCACCTTCCCGTCGAAAGTCGATTGCCCGTTCTGCAGAAAGGCATTCGAGCTGAGCTCCGAGGAGGATGTCATCCGCGGCTGCGCTCGCCCATGCATCGACGCCGATTCGGATTGGCGCGAGCTTTGGTTCAACGGCGAGATCGGCATTGCCAACACCTACCTGACGGACTGGATCGCCGACAGCAACGTGGACCCCACGGTTGTGGGCGTCATGCCTTTCCCGGAACGCGGCGGAGCCAGTGCCTACCACTACTACGGCATCTACGCCGGGAGCCGGAAGCGCACAGGGGAGCAGGATAGGGTCGATGTCTGTGCTGACATGATCACGGACTTCTGCGCTCAATTCTGGCGCCCCAGAGACGACCCCGACTACCTGAAGTACAACCGGGAAAAGGCACGTGCGTTCGTCAACCGGGGCTTCTACAACCTCAGCACGTATGACGAACTCGTCGCCGCCGGCATGGAGGAGTACGCCAAGGAGATCCCCGCCACCAGTCGGGATCTGCAACGGATGGTGTGGGACCCGGACTATTACACCTTCCTGCCGATCAGCGAAGGGTACAGCCGAGTGCAACAGGAGGTCCTCGGACATGTCCTGTTGAGCCGCATCTGCACCGAGCGCGACTACGATGTCGGGCGCAACCTGGCCCGAGCCAACGAGCTGGCCAACACTCAGGTCTTCATGAAGGACGAGATCGTCCTGCAGATGAAGCAGAAGTACCGCGTGCCCTTCGCCGGTGTCATCATCCTCTTCCTCGGTGCTGTTGCCGGCCTGGTGACCAAGATCGTCCTCAGGGGCAAAGAGACCTATGGGGTCATGCGGGAGCGGCAGATCACCTTCGGCAAGCGTCTTGCGTCGTTGCTGCTTCTCGCGCCGGCCGTGGGCCTCATTCTGGTATGGGCTTACTACCCACTCGTGCGTGGATCGGTCATGGCGTTTCAGGATGTGGAAGTCATGGGTTCATCCCATTTCGTGGGCATCGAGAACTTCATCCGTGTCATCACCAACCCGCTGTTTTTCAGCGTGATCAAGGCCACGCTGATCTACGTGTTCGCCGTTCTTTCCCTCGGTTTCATGGCGCCGGTCATCCTGGCGATTTTACTATCGGAAGCAAAGCGACTGACGACCGTCTACCGCGTGATCTACTACGCGCCTCACCTTCTGGGCGGCGTGGTCGTACTCTTCATCTGGCGCATCTTCTACATGCCGACCAGCGAGGGCATGCTCAACCAGTTGATCGCCCATTTCGGCTTTGCTCCCGTTCGCTGGTTGGAGAACCCCGCCATCAACAAGTGGATGCTCGTAATTCCGAGCATCTGGGCCGGTACGGGGTCCGCCTGCCTGGTCTACCTTGCCGCTCTGAAGAGCGTGGATGACGAGATGTACGAGGCCGCGGAAATCGACGGCGCCGGGACCTTCGCGAAAATTCGCCATGTCACGCTTCCCAGCCTCAAGCCTCTGCTTATCATCAACTTCGTCGGTGCCTTCATCGGCGCGTTCCACGGCATGGGCAACATTCTCGTTCTCACCGGCGGCGCCTTTGAGACGAATGTCATCGGCCTGCAGATTTTCCTCGAAGCATTCGGTTACCTGCGGTTCGGGTCATCCACAGCGCTGGCGTGGATCCTGGGAAGCATGCTCATCGGGTTTACCATCTATCAGCTGAACTTCCTCAAAAAGGTCGAGTTCAGGAGGGCCCAGTAATGCCGATCCTCCTTGAAGTAGGCAAACGCGATCGCGCCCAGCGAACCATGCGAATCTGCATCCATACGCTGCTGTGCCTGGGAGCGCTCGGCATCATCTACCCGATACTCATCGTTATCGGGCAGACGCTGAGCAACGACTACGATCTGCGCGAGAACGCGGTCGTCCCGTACTACCTGCGCGACCGAAACGAACTGGTGCTGAAACACATCTTCGCGTTTACCAATCAGCTCCATCTCCTCGCCAGCCGGCATAACCGCAACGCCTGGGCCAACCACATGAGGATGCGCGACGACAAGACGTTTCTGCAGACGCGCACGGATGAGTTCGCAGCACACGGACTCAAGCTGGATGCGTGGGAACAGATCACCGGGGACCTGAACGCGTTCAAGGCCACTCAAGACTCGGACCGGATGCTGGCCAAGGCCTTCTGCATCGAGGACTACTTCCGCCCATTCCTGCGCAAGAAATATGGCGCAAAGGCCACCGCGTTTCTCGCTGACTACGACGCTTCCGGAACCACGCCCGATTGGTTCCCGATGATGTTCCCGGATCAGCGGGAACGGAAACGCGTATTGGGCAAACGGGCGCGTCTGGCGCTGGCGATCATGAACCGCGAACTCCGCAGCGACTACCTGAACGTCCACAGTGTCGAAGTCCCCAAGCCCGGCAACTTCCTCGTGCCCTTCTGGCGTCCTGGAACCAGCGCCAAGGAACGCCTTTGGAGTGAGTTCAAGGCATCGCTGCCTCCGGAACAGAAGCTCATCATCTCATCGGACTCGTTCTGGCACAACTTCCTCAAGCTTAAGTACCGGAACGCAGCCGGTCTGAATGAGGTGTGGGGAACAAGTTACGAGGGCATCTTCGAGTTGGTGTTTCCCCTTACCCCACCCGAGAATGACCTCATCCGACAAGATTGGGCAGAGTGCGTCGTCAAGCGTTGGCCCCGGAGCATGCTCGCCGTTCCCCAATCCGCCGCCCCTCTCTGGCGTGCCTACGTGCGCGGCCAGCTGTTGGCCAAGGCGGGTGACGGGCCGGATGCGGAACAGCAGGCCCTGAGCGAAGCTGCGCGTCTGGCAGGGACACCCGTTCAGGATTGGACAGAGCTGCCGTTCTTCGAGACACGCCCTGAGAACGATGTGCTCAGCCGGTACTGGTGCGAGTTCACCGCGTCCGGGGCCGTCCCTCCTGAACAGCTCGCCCTGTTGGCACCGGAACGACTGTTTCAGCCGTTCCTGAAGGGCAAGTATGGCAACGTGGCCGCCATGAACAGCGCATGGCAGAGCACATTTGAATCGTTCGAACGAGTGCCTCTGCCGCTGGCGTTAGTCGATGTCGCACCGACCATGTTCACCCCGGCGCGACTCCGATTCAGTTTCATGGTGGAGCCCTACAGGCGCGTTCTCGAGTACCTTCTGGGTCGAGGGCGGGCAGCCCAGAACACGCTTATTCTCGTTCTGATCTCACTGGTCTCCGCTCTCACCATCAACCCCATTGCCGCCTATTCCCTGTCACGGTTCCCGATGCGGCACACTCAGAAAGTGTTGATCTTCTTCCTTGCCACGATGGCCTTCCCTGCGGAAGTGGCCATGATACCCAACTTCCTGCTGCTCCGTGACCTGGGCCTCCTGAATACCTATGCCGCTCTGGTTCTGCCGAGAATGGCCAATGGGTTTGCGATCTTCCTGTTGAAAGGTTTCTACGATTCGCTGCCGCAAGAACTCTACCAAGCCGCCGAGATCGATGGCGCCAGCGAGATACAGATATTCCGGATGGTCGCCATGCCTCTCGTGACCCCCATCCTCGCCTATATCGGGCTCAACACGTTTGTGCTGACCTACAGCGGCTTCATGTGGGCCTTCGTGATCTGCCCGAAACAGGAGATGTGGACGTTGATGGTCTGGGTCTACGACTTCCAGATGAAGAATCCCGGCAACAACTACATCATGGCTGCGACGGTCCTGGTCAGCATCCCCCCGCTGATCGTCTTCCTTTTCGCGAATCGCCTCATCATGAAGGGCATCGTGATCCCATCACTGAAGTAGTGGCCACCCGGAAACGCCGGTTGCCACGCCATGAACTCGCGAGAACGCTCGCGCCCCGAGGCGAAAACGCAGCCAGGGGATGCCCACTGGAGGGCGAGAGTCCCCTCGAGCCGGCCTTTTCGTGCAGGCATTGAAGTAGACGCGTTCCCGCCGGCGCCGGGAAGCGAATTCCGGTGTGTCATATCGCTGCCCCGAGTGGTCTCAGGAGAAACAGGTCGAGGAGTTCCAGGATGAAGAACGCCTTTACTGCCGCGCTCTTGCTGGCCGGCACCGCTTGGTCCGCACCGGATCCACCACTGCCAAACAGGCCCAAGTACCCCGACCCGGTCCTCCCTCCTCTCAATCCGCGACACATCTCGGCCTCAGGACATGTCCGGGATGACAAGGGGAATCCCCTGGCCGAAGTGCTGGTGAGCGATGGCGAACACGTGGTCAAGACCGATGCGAAAGGCGCCTATCGGCTGAGTTTCAAACTCCGCGGCCCCCGATTCGTGTGCGTCACGTCGCCTCGGGGCTACCGACCAGCCGGCCCATTCTGGCAGACTGTCCCGAGAGATGGAAAAGAGACTGACGTCCGGCACGACTTCGTCTTTGCCCAAGACCAACTCGCCGACCGCGACGCATTCTCCTTTCTTGCGGCGGGTGACAGTCAGTTCAACGACCTGGCCACCTACGTGCATCTGCGCGAGGAATTCGGGCACTTCACCCGCATGTCCGGCGAACCAGCTTTCCTGACCAGTGCGGGAGACCTGACCATGTTCGGCTCGCAATGGGAAATGGACCTCTACAAGGAAATTGCCAACGAATCGCACCTGCCGCTCTACAACTGTTTCGGTGGACACGACGGCAACTACGCCCGGAAGAACGGTGGCAAAGGCAGCATCACCAACTACTGCAGAAACCTGGGACCAGCCTGGTACTCGTGGGACTACGGCCCCGTGCATTTCCTGACCTATGTCAGTGAGAGCTACTTCCTGACAGAAGACCAACAGGCAGCACAGGACGCATGGTTGCGGGCCGACCTGGCTGCCCAGCCCCCCCGCAGACCCGTGGTCATCGTGACCCACATTCCTCCCCGCAACGATGTCATCGCCAGTCGGCTTGAGACAAACAACGTCATTGGCGTCGTCTACGGACACTGGCACCTGATCAACGTCTGCGGCCCCGCCGGAGTCCCCTTTATCGACACCACCCCAATGCGCGGTCGCGACTGGGGCGCATTCACGCGCACGTTCCGCGTCGTGACCTTCACCGACGGCAAACTCAAGACCGAAATCCGCGTCTGCGGACAGGAAGAACGCCTGGAGATTGTCGCCCCGCAGGGAAAGGTGGGCAAGGGAAGTGCCCCGATCCAGATCAAAGCCTATGACACCTCCCGACGAGTCACCGGGGTCAGCTGTGAAGTGAGTGCCGGAAACAAACGGTTCCCCCTCGCCTTGTCGCAGACAGGCGCGTGGACATGGGCCGCTCAGTGGCAGACTGACGCCCTGCCGGCAGGCAAGATTGAAGTCCGGGCCACGGCCACGGATGAGAAGGGACGCACCTGGACGAGGAACGCGGAGGCAGCCCTGACCGGGGAGGCAACGGCGCGTGTGGCCCTGGACGATGATTGGCCAGGCCTGTTCCGAACCGGAACGTCACGGGTGCGCACCACCTCGCTGGGACAGCATCTCGAACTCGCGTGGACGGTCAACACCGGAGGCCGGAACGAGAAGGCCGTGACCCCCATCACCTACGACGGCAGAGTCTACGTAGGGATTGACAACAAGGAGGCGGGCCATCCGGGAGTGGGGGTGGCCTGCTACTCACCCGAGGACGGCACGCGTCTCTGGCACACGCCCACCGACGGCTCCGTATGCTCGGCCCCGACCGCCGCAGACGGCGTTGTCTACGCGATCAGTTCCCTGGGCACATGCCACGCCCTGGAGGCCCGAACGGGTACCGAAAAGTGGCATAGCCGTCCCTTTGGCGAACCAAACGGTCATTGCCTGGTGCAATGCTGTCCGGTCCTCGAAGGTGATGAGTTGGTGCTGATGGGGGATGGCGGTAAGTGTGTCGTCCTCAATCCCGCGACGGGCGCTGTCAAGCGCAGCATGTCAATCGGAGGCGGCCAGGTGCACTTCAGCTTCCCGTCCATCCACGGTGGTCGGCTCTACGGCGGAATTCGCAAGAAAGCAGTGGCTCTCGACTGGCTGACCGGTAAGAACATCTGGACGACTCCAATCTCAACCGGCAAGATCGCGGCGACCCCAATACCCCACCAAGGCAGGCTCTACATCAACGCGTCGACTCTCACCTGCCTGGCTGAGGAAACCGGGAAAAAGCTCTGGCAACAATCGGTGCCAACCTCGGGGAACGGACTCTCTGTCGCCGTCCCGGTGGGAGATCTCGTACTGGCCAATGGGGCCTACTTGAGGGCCTTTGATGCCCGGACCGGCGACCTGCAGTGGGAATTCCAGTATCCCTACGGGACCGAGACAGCCCGGACAAACCAACGGCAGAAGTATGGGGGACAGTCAAGCCCCGCTGTTGCCGGTGACACAGTCTACGTCGGCTCCGACGATGGTCATCTCTACGCATTCAGCCTGCGCGACGGTAAGCTTCTGCAGCGCCACAACCTCGGCGTCCCCGTCAAGGGATCCCCGGTCATATCCGGCAATGCGCTGCTCATCTCAGACTGGGATGGCAATCTCTACTGCTTCGTCAGTCGCTGACCCGGGGACCCCATTCGGATGAGAGTTCGCCACCACGCCACGGCGTGGGCCAGGCCTTCTCCGAGCGGCATGCCCGGCCAGCCACTGAGCTCAAAACCAACCGGCCCGGCGAACGCGATCCGGTCGAGGCCCTGAATCACATCGCGCCAGTCAATGGTGCCGAAACCGGGCGGAAGGTGTTCGTCCACCGATGGCGCAGACTCAACCAGCCCTTCCTGGGGATAGGCTGTCTTCCCTCCCGCGTGATTGTCGTGGAAGTGCGTCTCGAAAAGCCGAGCGCCAGCCACATCCAGCCACTCGGTGACCGGCGTCCCGAATGCGTGTGCATGGCCGGAATCGATGCAGTAGCCGACATTCGGTTCATCGATCGCGTCGACCAGGCGCGGTAAGGTGTCCAGATCGGCCAACGGTTCGAAACGGCCCAGGTTCTCCAAGGCAATGAACATGTCGTGTTCGACCGCCGCCCGCCCCATGACACGCACGTTCGCACGCGCCACGTCAATCACCGCGTCGACGCTCGACGCAGCGACTATGCGTTCATAGGTCGCATTGATGCCGGCTCCCGACTCGTGCCGCCCGGCGGGTCGCCCGGGATGGAAGACCAGCGACCGGGGCCCCAACTCAGCACACACGGCGACCACACGACGCATCACGTCCTGCACCGCGGATTGATCCTCCCCCGGAGCTGCGAACACGGGGACAATCGTGTGATGTGATGCCGTACGCAGACCGTACTCATCCAGGAGTCGACAGATGTGACGAGCCCCTTCCACAAGGTCAAAAGTCGCTGGCTCCTCAAAGTGCAGGCCTCCGGTCATCACCCACGTCAAACCAGCGTCGGCGTGCGCCTTGCACTGGGCCCGAATCTCGGAATCGGGTTTGAGCGACAGAGCTGTGCCATCCCAGTCAATCACATCCAACAGAAACGCCAGATCGCGTTCGTTTGTTCCGGGCATCTCTACATCCTCGATTCAGGCCACTTACCGGCCGCCTTCTGTCTTCAATCGCGCCAGAGCTCGTCGAATCCGGAACGCGTCCAGGCTCCCCACCGCCCGGGCCTGGCCTTCCAGACTGTCGTCAAAGTGAAGCAACAGCAGCGTGTCGACGTCCACCTGAAGCGCCCCACCCGAACGCCCCCGGCGATACGCGTTAGCGATCTCCGCAGAGGTCCTCGGGCGGTTGCTGAGTCTCAGCTCATCCACGTCACCCGGGAAGGACTTCCCAGGATAGCCCAGCCTGAACGCGCGGCCGGGTGGGATGGCAACGCCCAGTGTGCAATTGCTCCGCGCCTCCCGCAGCGTCCCATCGATGTACACCCGGAGCAGTCCCTTCCCCTCGGCCCCATTGGCCCAAACAACCGCCAGATGGTGCCACTCCCCCAGTCCCCAATCCACGACCTGGGTCGTCAGACTCGCATAGAACTCCCCGGGGCCGCGATAGGGCTTCCGACCGTTCTTGAAGGTGAACGTAAGCCTGCCGTCCGCGATGGCGACGACAAACCAATCGGGCGCATTCTGCCCGCCCGTAAGGAGAATACTGTCACCAACACCTTTGGGAGGTCCCACTGGGCGCACCCAGACCTCCAAAGTGCCGGCGTTTCCTGCCAGTACCGTGCCCGGGAAGACGGGGGCCGAGCGAGTGGAGAGCCGGAGTGCTTGTCCGGCCAATCCGGGCACGAAGATGGCGTCGTGAGTGCCCGGCCTCACCGAGTACGTGCCGACAGGCGCCACAGACGTCCTGTGTGCTTTCAGCAGGGGAATCCCCCTCAGAACGGTGGCCGGATCGCCCCTCACGCCGCCCAGGACGCGGTAGACCTGCTGCAGCTGCACAGATTCCCCGGGGGCCAGTTCCGTGTCATGCCCGAAGAGCTCCATGGTGAAGCGGTCGTCTCCGGTCCGGCAAAGGTAGCAGCTCGCTTCGTCGTTGCTGAAACTCAACGCCAGGCCTCGGCCGGTTTCCGGGCAGACGGCGGCCCAGAGGCCCCGCGGCTGCGTCGGCAGGCTCTCGTGCACCTCGTTCAGCGAGTGCGTTTCGAACGTTCCGGCGGGAGTGCGAACAGTCACGCGGTGGTCTCCCGCCCCGAGGCCGAGGGTCACAGACGGGTGAGCCCGGAGTTTGATCGTCCGGGTCTCGTCAGTGACGTTGGTCAGACGCGACACCACAGCGACGTCCGCCGAATCGCCGGCCAACAATGAAACACGCCGACGCAACCGGTACCCATTGATGTCGGCTTCCAGCACGAGACTGGTTCTGTCGGGCTCTTCCACGCGGGTGCACCTGAACGGCTCCTCCCAGCCCGGTCCGGCAAAGGAACTGCCGATATACTCCTCGTAGCCGCCGTAGTTGAAGTACCCCTGGCCAATGGACGGCAGCGTTGTGTCACTCATATCTTCCAGCATGTGATTCCAGCCGGACTGCTTATCAATCAGGCGAATGATGCGTCCACCGATACCGGGCAGCACGCCAATTCGCAGGCGCTCGTTCTCGAGCCTGACGACCGCTTCCCTGCGACGATTCGCGCGGAATAGAGTACGTCTGAACTCCGCATTGTAGCCTCCCATGTCCAGGGCATTCGAGATCAGTTCCCGCCGCCGGTCCTCCCCGAGCTCCCGCCCCTCTGCATTGATCACGTAGGCGTCCTCCCCGCGAGTCACGCGCCAAACCGCATCGCCGTCCATGCCGGACATGCGTTGCGTTTCTACGCTCGACTTAGTGAACTCAAAGGCCTCGCGAACCAAGGCCACACGTTCGCCGTATACGCCTGCCGGCCGGCTGCGTTCTGCGGTCGTCAACCACGTCTCGAGCTTCGCCACGTTCTCCTCGGTAAAGACTCTGGGCGACGGTGCAGCGACGTCGCTGTAAACCTGGGGATGCCAGTCGCCCGTCTGCGTCGCATCCTCGATCAGCCTGTGAAAGCGTGCAAGCGGCGCGGCTGCCACCCCGTAGAATGCGTCGAAGAAGTCATCCAGCAACGCGTCAAAGTCCTGATCTGCATCCCAGGCAAGGCGCGCCGTCACGAAAAACGGCAGGATGTTGTGCTTCCAGTACTTCGCTGACGACTGGGTGAAGTAGTACTTCCCTCCTCGTTCCCTCAGGAAGCGGATTGTGTCTCGGGCCCGTGATGCCACAGGGAGTGTAGCTGGGGTGATGGCTGCACCCGTGTAGTGATTCCCCAGCAAGAAATACTCCCACATCCCCAGACGTCCGGGAACTTGACTCGCCCACTGGTCCATCTCCCTGGCCGCCTGCCGGTTCGCCTCACACCCCTCTGGCCCGTGGGCATAGCACCCATGGAAGCAATACTGAACGACAACCCGGTTATCGATCGGCACATCCGGCACGGGCAGCCGGTAGTTGGCGTAGGCCCCGATCAGGAGCTTCCGGTTTGGATGCCGCGCCGGAAGCTGCGCAGCCACCGCGTTGGCAAAGCTGACCATGCGCCGAGTCATGGAGCCTTCCCCGCCGGAGGTGAAGTTCTCTCCGCCGAGAGCCCGGCACGCTTCGCACTCACACCACTTGACCGTGCCGTCAGCCGGCCAGAGAGGAACGATCGCTCCGTTCGGGTGAGCGTCGAACCAGCCCGCTGCAAACTCCGCGGCGATACGAACAACATCCGGATTCGTCGTGCACAGATTGCCGCCACCGTAACTTGGCCTGCCTTCGCTTCCGAGCGGCAGACGTCTGCCATTGTAGAGAGCGAAGTACTCGGGGTGCTCTGCATAGTGCTTGTCGCTAGGCACCATCCAGTTGAAGTTGTGGCAGATCCACTGCCACTCGATCGCACCGCCACGTTTGCGCCACACATCTGCGGGAACGCCTTCGTTCCGCCGCTGTACGAGGCCGTCTCGGAGCCCGAAAATGCGGTTGAGTCGATTCTTCACAGCCCAGTCAATGACCTCCTCGACATCGATACCGGGCACGCTGCCCATGTCGATCTCGCGCTGGACGAAGTCAGGCGCGTATAGCCGCTCACCACGAACAGCCCTCACCTGCCCACGTCTCGGGATCACCTCACCGAGACGCCCCGGAAAGAACCAACGACAGCCCTGCTGTTCCAGGAACTCATAGACGGCGTACAGCGTGCCGCGATCTCCGCCGCCGACCAGCACAACGGCGGCGTCATCAGCCGCGATCACGAAGCTGTCCCGGTGCACATCCGAATCGGGGAACTGGACACCTCGGGCAACGCTGTAGGTCGTCTTCCCGACGCTCAGGACAGTGCCTGTGGCGTCGCCGGATCCGGAAGCGACCGGGAATGTGCCGCCCGTGATAGCCTGCAGATAGCGGGCCAGCTCCGCCGCGGCGAAACGCTCCGTCTCACTGGGAGCATCCCCAACAACAATCACTGAATCAGGGCGGATCAGCACCTCGTCCGCCTCCAATGTCCGGCACGCGACACTGGACAGGAGCACCAGAAGCAATCCCGACATGGCTGCAACTCGTCGGCTGGGCCGGTTCATCAAAGGACACCTCACTCGGATTCCGTTACATCGCGTTGGGTGGAGTTGAGCACTTCATGTAGACACATGCCGTTAAGTACTGACCATCTCCATGACTCGTTTCGGCGGCTTAGAGACCGATGTGTTCGGCGCG
The DNA here is from genome assembly GCA_018676675.1 of Lentisphaerota bacterium. Taxonomy (GTDB): domain Bacteria; phylum Verrucomicrobiota; class Lentisphaeria; order Oligosphaerales; family JABHEG01; genus JABHEG01. Next base: position 429 of record JABHEG010000349.1, on the reverse strand, counting down.
CTCCTGAAGCAGCACGCGAAAACGTTCCTTCGTGCCGTCTTTGCAGAGCCCCTGATCCAGCACCAGGAGAGCCTGGGCAAGATCCCTCGAGAACCGATCCCAAACGTTCTCAATCTGCTTGTCAACAAGTCTCAAAGAGGCAGCAAACTGCGTGAAGTCCCTCCGCGTCAAGCGCCTCTTGCGGCCGTTAAGTGTCAGCGCCGTCTCTTCCGTGTCCTCTGGAAGAAGTAGAACCGTGGGCAGGAGGTCATAGGCAGGAGACAGTCCGACTTCGCCCCCAATGCCGTCGACCTAAGCGTCCGGGCGGCGCGACGGCCTCAGATCCTTTTGCGGTTCATGACGTGACGGTGCTTCGTTGGTGTTTTTTTCCTCGGAAAGCTGCGTCCAGGCCGGCGTTCGGTGAGTCCTTCACCGATGGCCAACTGCAGT
>JABHEG010000348.1 GCA_018676675.1 Lentisphaerota bacterium | reverse complement strand
GCACCAGATTGAGCGGGAAGGAACCGGAACAGAACCAGCCCCTTGCTGCCGGACCTCCTATCGTCGCCGCAGGAGGGCACGTTCACCGGACAGAAAGATGATCGGCTGGCTTCACCCGAGACCTGGCCGACCTCGAGACCGCCTTGTACGTGCGCCATAGGTGCAACTCATCGTAGGCCCGGGCAACGCCCGGGTGGTACCACCTTGACCAACCAAAAACGGTTGACAGTCGACATCACAGACGTGCGTCGATTGCCGAAGGGATCGGAAGAGATGAAGTGCCCCGTCAGGGCACAACGGCCGTTTCCCCGTTGACCTGGGGCGAGTGCCCCAGGCTACGATGAGACCGCCCCGTTGGGGCTGGAAACGAGAACACCAGAGGTGAACCAGTCCATCGAGAGGGACGCTCCAATGCTCGCCGTACAAGACTGACGGGTACGCTGCGTAGGCTACCTGATGTCCTCCGGTTCTCCCGCTCCTGAGCTCTCCGTTGAGAAGCACTGAGTCTTCCTCTCATCATCCACTGAAAACGGGCCCGGCAACCTGACGTCGCCGCGCCCAGGGATTATCTTTGCTGTTTACATAAAGGACACTGGGAGCTCCAGCAATGAGACGGCGAGATTTCATGAAGTTCTCCGCGGCTGGCATCGCCGCGGCAGGCATCCCTTCATTCGTAAGCGGTGCCCCTGCTCTGCGCCTGGGCCGCGTTGTCGGTCCCGACGAGAAGATCCGGATCGCCTGCGTGGGATGCGGTGGCAAAGGGTCAAGCGACGTGAACGGGATCGCTTCCGAACAGATCGTTGCTCTCTGCGACGTGGATTACCAGAAAGCGGCAGGCGCGTTCAAGAAATACCCCGATGTCCCAAGATTCCGTGACTTCCGAGACATGCTGATCAGCCTCGACGAGACAATCGATGCCGTCACGGTCAGCACGCCGGATCATATGCACTTCCCGATCGCGATGATGGCCATTGAGATGGGGAAGCATGTGTTCGTGCAGAAGCCCCTGGCTCACACGTTGGAAGAAGCGCGGCTGCTGACCCAGGCTGCCCGTCGGCACAAGGTCGCAACCCAAATGGGGATTCAGGGACACACGATGGAGGGGATTCGACTCCTTAAGGAGTGGCTGGATGCTGACGCCATCGGCGCCGTTAGCGAGTTACACATCTGGACCAACCGCCCCATCTGGCCCCAAGGCCTCGATCGCCCCACCGACACACAGACGCCTCCGGCCACGCTGGACTGGAATCGCTGGCTCGGAGTGGCGCCGGAACGCCCCTACCACTCAGCCTACTGCCCGTTCAAATGGCGTGGTTGGTGGGACTTTGGCTGCGGCGCACTGGGAGACATCGGCTGCCACGCCTTCGACGCGACGTTTTGGGCACTTGACCTCGGATCCCCCACCAGCGTGGAAGCCGAAGTGTCCGACCTTCATCCCGAATCAGCACCCGAATGGTCCATTGTCACCTACGAGTTCCCTGCCCGGAACGGCAAGCCACCGGTCAAACTGGTCTGGTATGACGGCAACAAGAAGCCGCCACGGCCAGCCGACTTGGAGGACGGACGGAAGCTCCCGGATGGCATCGGCGGTCAGCTCATTGTCGGCGATAGGGGAACGATCATGGCCAGCGACGTCTACTGCCGAAGTCTGCGCCTCATCCCCGAAAGCAAGATGAAGACGTTCGAACGCCCCGAAAAGACGCTGCCGCGATCGCCGGGAGTCTACAGAGAATGGCTCGATGCGTGCCGCGGAAAGGGCGCGGCCGGAGCAAGTTTCGACTATGCCGGGCCGCTTACCGAGATGGTTTTGCTCGGGAACCTGGCGGTTCGTACGGGAAAACGTATTGAGTGGGACGCGACCAACCTGCGCTGCACAAACGTCCCCGAAGCAAATGCACTGGTGAGGAAGACGTATCGCGTCTTCTGAAAAGACCAACGTGCGCCCCCCGTGCCACCTGAAGATACGGACACGATACCCGATAGGATCCACCCCATGAAGACTATGATAGCTGCGCTTCTCGTCCCTCTTGTCCTGCTTGGCCAAACAGGGACTGCTGCCGAGGCCGTCCATCCCGACTCGAGCGACTGGCGCCCCCTCTTTGCCGAGGATCTCTCCGACGCGGAGTGTCCGGCAGACGTCTGGTCATTCGAGAACGGCGTGCTAACCGCCTCAAAGGACAAGTGCATTTGGACGCAGCAGGAATACCGGAGTTTCGTCGTGGACCTGGAGTTCAAAACCGCCCCCGGCACCAACAGCGGCGTCATCGTCTACTGCAGCGACCCGAAGAAATGGATCCCAAACTCGGTTGAGGTACAGATCGCTGATGACTACGCTGCCAAATGGGCAAAAGCAGCCCCCTCCTGGCGTTGCGGGGCAATCTTCGGGCACCTGCCTGCCCGGGAGAGCGTGGTCAAGAAACCGGGCGAGTGGAATCGCTACACGGTCACCTGCGTGGGACAGAAAATCACCGTCGGCCTCAATGGAGTCGAGACAACCGTGATGGACATGTCGAAGTGGACCTCAGCCAAACAGAACCCGGACGGCAGCGCCATTCCCCCCTGGCTCAACAAACCCAAAGCAGAGCTCCCAACGCGTGGGCGGATTGGGTTTCAGGGCAAACACGCGGGAGCCCCGATCTACTTCCGCAACATCCGGGTCAAGGAGTTGCCGGACAAGATGGTGGAAGATGTGGCCGGGGTCTGGCGGAAGCACGTCCCAAGCCCGAGCGGGAGATGGGGCGAGATCAGCCCCGGTGCTGCATCAGGCATCACCGACTTTGGCTCCAAAGGGTACCGAAACACCGCCACGCCCAAGGGCAAGACAACCGCTGTCGCACCCGGTTTCCCAAAGGAAGGCCCGGAGAACGCCTTTGACGGCAAGCTCAAGAAGTACTGCGTGAAAACAAAGGAAATGTGGATCCAGTACGCCTACACCGCAGGAGCCGCCCACACGGTCAGCGCCTACGCCATCACGACGGCGAACGACTACCCGACACGCGACCCAAAAGAGTGGGAGTTGCTCGGCTCCAATGATGGGGAGACCTGGACTGTGGTGGACAAACGTGAAGGTGAACGCTTCAAAGGGCGACACACCACACGACTGTTCAAAGTCGCCAACCCCGCGGCCTACACGACATACAGGCTCCATGTCTCGGTGAACTGCGGCGACATCAGTCACCAGTTCAGCGAACTGCAGTTGCTGGAAACGAAGTAGGCCCGTCTGTCAATCGCCGCGTGAGTAGTCCCGGCAAGCGTTGACGTACGCCTCAACATTCCCCCAGGGCACTTCAGGTTCGAGGAGATGAGTCGGGCAGACCATGAGTCCCCCCTTCTCCCCTGCAATGCCGAGGTTCCGGAACACCAGGTCACGAACATCCTGCTCGGAGCCCCACGGCATGGTGGTCTGCGTGCCGAGGGTACCGTTGAAACTCAGAACATCGCCATATTCGGCATGGAGCTTGGCGAAGTCCATGCACTCTGGCTGAACGGGGTTGAGAATGTCTACCCCCGCCTCCATCAATTCGGGAATGAACGGCTCCACATAGCCACAGCTGTGGTACTGGATGAGAATGTCCGGCTTGATTGCTTTGGCTGCCCCGATGATCCGCGCAAGCCGCGGCTTGAGCCACTCCCTATACATCTCCACACTCATCATGATCGTTTCCTGCATGCCGATATCATCGCCGGTCGCGATAATATCGACGCCGGCCCGCGCGAACGCGGCGGCTCTGCGAGCGCTGTCTTCCGTAACCCGGTCAAGGACGTAGGCAGCTTTCTCCTCGCCCATGACCATATCCATCATCAAGACCGTCATGTCACGGATGTACCAACTGGTTTCCCACACACAGCAGGCCATGCCGGCAACGACGGGAAGATCCCTGGCATGGGCGTCTTCCACAGCGGCGGTCATGTGCACGGTGTCGTCCCAGTCCCACTCGGGCCACGGGTAGGCCTCCATCTGCTCCAGGGAGTCGAACTGCGCCATGGGGTGGTGCATCCGGAAGAGGTGGTGCGTCCCCTCATGCCCCCGCTCCTGAGCCATCCCGTAGTCACTGAACGTGGTGGACTCATGCAGATCATCAGGGAAGAACGCCCGCCAGTCGGGCTCCTCGCGTGGGATACGTTTGGGCCCGGGCGCCCCAGCCCGAGCAAAACCCTCCGGGTAGTCAAAGTACTCGCCAAGCGACATCCCATCCGGTACAGCTGCGTGCATCTTCTGCTGCATGGCGGGGCAAAGGCTGAAACCAACTGGGGCACACTCGTACCCGGTGCGTCGGTAAAGAGAAAGCATGTTCTCGAGAGGCGTCATTCTGCACGGTCTCCTCACGTGTCCACAAGAGCTTCCAGGTTCAGACGGAATATAGGTCCTCGGCACGCTGAATGCCCTCACGCGAACAGCCGTCGACACTCCTGGTGGCAGTTGGGCGGCAAGGCAGCATGCTGGATCACGACGTCCCACGCGTGGAAAGACCCCGTCCGCGCCACATGGGGGGGGGGCGGGAGAGCTCAGGTCATCAATGCGATTGAGTCTCTCGGAGAGACGGTCGCGGCATGGCAGCCCCTGCCACACTATGGGAGCGCACAATGTGGGAGGCGGTGCCACCCGGCGACTCTTCGGCCAACGCAAGGTCCCGCAAGACTTGATCACGTTGGAAGCTCAGGTCCCCCGGCCGGGGTGTGGGGCAGGCAGCCCTACGCTCCTCAGGTCCGCGCGCAACCGGGCAACGAGATCTGTCCGATACCGCTGGTTTCGCGCCTCACTCCGCGTGCATCTCCCGGAGCTGAACATCTGACAGCCAGACCGTTGTACCAGGATCAGCAAAGCCGAGGTCCAGTTGGTACTGGGCCTCCAAGTCGGGTTGGGGATTATCGAGGGTCATCTTCAGTCGAGTCGGTTCAGTCCCGATTTCGAAGACGCGAACCATCACGCACCGATGCGGCGGCCGCCGTTCCTGGACGCCAAGGCGCACACGTGTCGGCCGGTCCGCGACCAGTGTACTCGTGAGGTACAGCAAGGCGTGTTCCCTGACCGTCACAGGCTGGGTCAGGCGCAGATGGTATGGCACCCCATCACTTTTCCTGACGGTGAGTCGTGCCCCCACAGCCCCCGCCAACCGCGGAACGGCCTCAACCGCAAATGCCAACGCATCGGCCCCACCGAAGGAAGGAGCGACTACAGGCACCCAATGCTCCGTTCCGCCCGCGAAATCACTGTTCTTGAGAAGGCTCCTGGGGCCATCCTCACCCGTGGGGAGATGACGCACCCAGCTTTCCTCTGACTTGCCGTCAGGGGAGAAGGCACACGCACGAATTTGCGTGAGTCCATCCATAGGGATCGGCCCTCCGTATCGCTTCCCTGGAGCTGACGTCGGAGGAGAACCATCGGTGGTGAAGCCTATCGTCGCGCCCTCACTCAAGCTGCCAAGGGCCACAGTCCGGCCTCCTTGCGCCTGTGTCAAAGCGACACTGGGTGCCCAGATGCCGGGAGACTCAGGCAGTGGGCGGATCACCAACATGCCCCAGGGAGAAAGGGCAGGAATGCTCACGGTTGTGACCTTGCCCCTGGCCAGGACACGTTCATGAACCAATGGAGCGTAGTCTCGCGTCTCAAAGGCCGTTGCGTGAGCTTCGGCCTCGTAGGGTTTCGGGACGATCAGAGAAATGGCCACCGGACGCCCCGAAAAAAGCACGGCCGGATCCAGGCTGATCGTGAACGGCTGAGGACTGCTTGTCCAGTCAATCAGGTGGGTCACGATCGGGGCCTCCGGCATCCCCGGCCTGGTTCGCGTGAAGGCATAGATCCTCCGGCCGGCCGCAAACAGACGCACCGGAACCGTCCCACGGGAATCCGCCAGCAGTCCACCCGTCACGGCGGCTTCTTCATAGCTATCCAGCAAGGGAGAGCACGCCCTCACCAGAGCGAAGAGATCGGCGTAGTCTTCAGCCCTGCCGAAATACCGCGGCGGCCTGTCCGACACAACGGGTAAGTACGTGTCCCATGGGGCCTCTATGTGCATCCCCAGAGCATAGTTGGTGGCAATAGTCTGCCGGGTACGCCGAATCCACTCCGGGGTCTCGACTGTGTCCCTGCGCAGGGGCATAGTTGTGCTTTGCCCTTTGCCCGTTCCTCGGACGCGCCGGGCAGCGTTCCAGAGCGTTTCGGGCTGAGCCTGAGCCCAGTTCAGTTCCCCGATGTGGTAGTCGAACACACGATGGACGGGAGTGTCATGGAGAATGCCGTTGTTGGAGGAGACAGGAACACACCGTCCGGCATATGCGTTGAGCTCCTTTCGCCACCAATGATGGAAAGCCACCGTTGATACTTCCTGAAAATCGATAAACATCCCCTTCAGGTAGTCCTGCGGGTACTGCCGAAAGGCGTCTCCTACAGGAGCGCCTTTGGCCCGGAGGTAGGCACCGTAGTCAAAGGTCTCGAGGTCAGTCACACCGGCCTCCAGCAGACGCTGTCGATCGCCCTGGGCCTCAAGATAAACGCGGAACGCCGTCACGCAGTGCCCACAGAAACACCCGCCCCAGTTGGTTGCGCTGTGGTTCATCTCGGGGCCGTCTCGCTGGAGATCAGTGATCCCCAGGTCCACAAGTCCCTTCACGTACTCCAGGCAGGCTTCACGCGCCAACGGGTTGTTGATGCACTCCCAGAGAGTATGTCCCTTCCAGGGCCGCATCCATGTGGCTTCGATCGCATTCCCGTCGAGGTCGAGCGTGGTATAAGGCATGTACCAGTTGGGGACCTTCTTATCGATCCCGGCCAATGTGCCGTTCACACAAGCCCCGGAAACCGTTACCCCAAGGGCCTTGACCTTTGCGACAAACTCCGGTGTGAGACCGTAAATCCACTCCAACCGAGTCACGTGAAAACCGCGGATCGCCTGCAGCGTATCGTGGGGGCGTGTGGCAGACGCCGAGCGCGGAACCAAGCTCCGCATGCAGACCTCACTGGCACGCAGAGCCCCCGGATACGTTGCTCGGGCCTCCACTCGCTCACAGAGGTCCCCCACCTTGCCTATCGCCTCAGAACCGATAAGACGGGCCGAGAGCATCAGCAGAGCAGCGGAGAAAATCCGGAAGGTACGTCTCATGCAAGCTCCTGCCTTTCATCCACTGACCCGCAGAAGCCCCAATCCATTCCTTGGGGCAACTGAGCAAAGTCAGTTCCGCGGGTTTCCTCCTTGCGTCGTAGTTGTATCAGGACAGGGCTTCGAGTACGGCTTCGGGCTTCTTCTCAACGACGTTGAGCAAGGTCAAGGCAGGGCCCCGAGGCTTCCGGTCACCCCGTTCCCAGTGACGCAGCGTTCCGAGCCCGATTCCGAAGGTCGCAGCAAAACGTTCCTGGGTCATCCCCAGGCTGCGGCGGAGTTTGCGGACATCGACGGGATGGGGCTTGTGTATGACGGCCCCCTCAGCATTGCCCTTTGCGAATTCAATGGCTTCTTCCATGCCTTCCCGGATGTCGTCGAATGCTGTGCTCATGATGTGCCTCACTTCGGTCTGTAGTGGTCGCGGAGGGCGGTTGCCAGCTTCGCTAAGTCATTGCGTTCTGCTTTGCTCAAATTCGCCTTCTCGTTCTTTGCGAAAACAGTGATCATAAACAGCGGCATGTTCTCGTCGTAGTAGTAATACACCAGCCGAACACCGCCGCTCTTGCCACGGCTCCCGGTCGCCCACCGCAGCTTGCGGATTCCGCCAGTGCCCTGCAGTAGAACACCCGCTTCGGGGTGAGCCGCCAGATAGTTCACAGCCGTCTTGCGTTCTTCCACTGACAGCAGGGCTTCTGCCTTGCGTATGTAGTGGGCTAACTCAACAACTGTCAGTAGGCTTTCCATACTCACATATAATCCATTGGATTAGTACATGCAAGCGAGCTGGAGCCGACGACCAACGGGAGGGGACGGGCTGCCGACAGGCGGCGAAGTGGCAGCCCGTATGGACCGCAGCGCCGCCGGGTTGCCGGGTTGATCAACGCGGGAGCGGGAGGGTCCCTCAAGGCGTTGAGGCGCGAGTCCGGGAGAAAGCCGAAGCCCACCCCCGAGCACAGCGGGAGTGGTGCCCGAATCGATACGGCGTGACTGCCGGAACACGGGTCACTGTGCCAGAGAGCCAAGCCCTGCCTGATCCACGCTGCGGTATTCATAGTGGAGCGAAGCGTTCTCTTCCCGAGGCAGCGGAATCTCAAGCAGCCCCATGGTCTGTCCATAGTGTCGCGACGACTGTCCCTCTCGGAGGGCCGTCAGCTTCGGAAACAGGATCGCCATCCCCGGTCCGGCTTCCTTCCCCAGCCATGCACCGGTCACAGGCCCTGCGAGTCCAGACACCCAGGCCCCCTCACCTGTGCGAAAAAGTCTGACGAGCCCCTCTTTCTGCAGATACGGGATCTGTTCCACCGCTCCGTCCCTAAGAGCTGTCACCTCACCCGTCAATGAGATGTCTACGGCTACACTGTCCTCTCCGAAGCGCAGGCGGCGCGTCGTCGTGAACGGCAGGTCGACCATGGGCTGCTCCATGCGAAGCGCCCCCGTCTCCGCGTCCCAGTGGCTGGTGAACCCCCAGTAATCAGGCCAGGAGACGTGTCCATCAGCCCGGTCTATCCGCACCACGTTTGCAGTGTAGACATTCCAATTCCGTCCGACAACGGCTGTCCCTGCCTCTGGGGTCCACAGGAGACTCAACCCCTGAGTCGGCCACCAGGCGGTCTTCCTGGACGATGCGTTCGTCGGGACCAAAGCACCCTCCTGCACCTCCCAGCCCTTACCATAAGGGATCGGTTTGCGCGAGCTCCGCACCCATTCATGTGAAGTCGCCCCCGTGTAGACCGCCGCGTAGTAGCCAGGCCTGCGGACGAACAGAAACTCACCGTTTCGGTTCTCCATAAAGCGATCAGACTTCAGGACAGGCCACCGGCCGCCGGCCTGCCACGTCTTGCACGGGAAAAGGTAGGTGTGATAGAACGACACCCAGGGATGATACGCATAGCTCGACAGCCAGCGCAGATTTGTCTCGTACCAGGCATCGTCCCAGTTTCGGGTTAACCCGGCCCGTATCCGTTCCTGAGCCTTCTCGACAAGCGTCCCCAAATTTCCGTATTCGGGGTGCCACACACCCGCTTCAGGCAGTTCGTCCGCCATCAGGCGGAACCCGGCATTGTATTGCCTCTTCACCCACGAGCCCGAGGTGCGATGGCTGAAGTTGGACGCCCCGATCATCCGACCATCCGGTTCGGGGGCCACAGTGTGGTTGAACAGGTCGTAAGTGATCTTCAGCCCCTCCAACGCCCGAGAATCCCGGCTGTACTGGTAGTAAATCGCCTGCTGAGCACAAGAGAGCCCCTGATAGGTGGCATCCGGTCCGTAGCGCTCCTGCTGATAACCGGTCTGCATGAACGTATTCAGTTCGGGATCATAGAAGGCTTGGGCAAAGTCTCGAGCCAGAGTCCGGTAGATCTCATCTCCTGTGCCCATGTAGAGGAGATACAGGTCGAGGAGCCAATGCGAGGTCTGGTTCTCGCAGCTAACCCGCGTGAACGCCCAACGGCTGGGGACACGGACAGCAGCTTCAGTCCACAGGGCCCGGAGGCCCGGATCAACCAGTGGTGCCACGTACCCGAACTGAAACGCCCGTTTCCTGAAGCCCAGCCCGTCCCCCCCGGCATAGTGGTTCCAGTCATTCCCGTCAAACGTGCCGTTCTCCTTCAGATTCAGGAAGGTCGCGAACTCATACAAAAGGAGACGTTTCAGCACGGCGGGGGAACGTCGATAGGGGTTAAGGGGATCGTCGATGACAAATGCCGGCCCCAGCCAGCTGCAGACCACGCCCTTCCCATAGGTCGGACTCTGCGGGTCCACATCCTGGTGCCTGAGGATGTATGGGATGTGGTTGAACGGGGCATCGATCCCCACCAGCCCGGCGTTCCGAGGATCCGAGAGCCAGTGTTCGGCCAGCGGTTCCAGGTCTGCCGGTTCCACCTGCAGGTCCGCGGGAACCACTCCATGCATCCAGTCCCACATGCGTAGCTGGAATCTGTGCGCCAACGCCCGACCATCGGGGGCATACTCCACACTTCCCCGAATGCGGCGTGCAGTCTCCGCATCAGGGCACAGAATCGGGGATACCCCCGTCACCCCGATCGCCCCCCGCACCGTTTGGAAGGTAGCACGCACGCGCACCACCGACTCGGGAATCACCGGGACGGCCCCGCCATTGACTCCTGACTCACCAAGAAGCTCTCTTGCGAGCGATTCGACACGCACGGCAGCAGCATAAGTGCGAAGCTTGAGTGACGTCCGGTCCCGTGGAACAAAAAGGTAGGTTTCCGCAAATTGGCCTTCCCTCCCTTCATGCAGGCGGGCACGGCACGGCATCACCCCAAAGGGATGCGGCGGATCCAGCTCAAGCTCACAGAGAAGCCCAACCTGCGCACAGCGGATCTGGTACACGCCTGGACGAGCGTCGGCGAGCTCAAACGGGAACAACCGCTCTCGATCGCCATCTCCGGGGAATGTCGCGTATTCCCTTCGGATAAGACGTTCCTCGTGGTCATAGAGCTGCCAGAACGCATTGTGCGGCATCCGGATGCCGCCGCTGGGCAGTTCGGTGGAAGGGCGCGTAAAGCGCAGAACACCACGCAGGGGGCCGCCATCGTGGACAACGAAGAACGCCAATCCAGACGCGCGAAAGGGCCCCCGCAGGTCAGCCCCGACTACCGCCGGCAGAAACCACGTGATGGTTGCTGCAGCCAAGGCCAAACGAGGGATCCTGTAAAGTGACATTCTCGCCATGCTTCTCCTCACACTTTCGGGCCGTCGCCCAAAAGCGACCGGCCCCACGGGCCCTGAGTTGACACGCTCGCAGAATCAACACATAGACTACCATCCCAGGCGGTCTTTCGCCTGCGGCGGCCCCGCCTCTTGTTCGGCGAGCGGCCCTTCTGTCCAGCAGGGCAACCCCTCCGATCGCCAGTCTTCTGATGTGAAGTTGACAATGCCGCAGAACCAACGTATAGACTACAGTCCCGGATAGAGACTCACCTGTGACGGATCATCAAACCTATGCGCAAGTACCCCCGCATTCACGCAGTGCTCGTTCTCGCCTTCGCACTCCCGGTGAGCGCCGCTATGGCCGCCGGTCAGGACGCCGAAGAATTCAGCTTCGCCGAAGGGCTCTTCGTCCACAAGGACTACCGCTCTGCCGTCGAGGAATTCGCTGCGTTTGTAAAGAAGTTCCCAAAGTCCGAACTCGTGGCAGCGGCCAGCTACCGGATCGGTGAGTGTCACATGCGACTCGCCGACCACAAAGCAGCAGCAACGGCCTTCGACCGGGCGCTCAAGACCTATCCTGCCGCAAAGGGATCGGCACTTGGCGCCTACAATCTCGGACGGGCACGCCGACACCTCAAGCTCACGGAGGCTGCATTGGCCGCCTTCACCACGGCAACGGCCAAAGGAACAGGTCAAGTACGCGAGGAAGCCCTCGTTGGAACAGGCGAGTGCCTGGTCGACCTCAAGCGACTTGATGAAGCAGCGAAAAGCTACACGACGCTCCTGGAGAGTTTCCCAAAGAGCAAACACCGTCCGGCCGCCCTCTTCTCCCTGGGATGGCTCAACAGCAAGCTGAACCGGCACGACCAAGCCGTCAAAGCGTTCACCACATTGCTGCGTGAATTCCCGAAACACGAAAGCGCACCCAAAGCAGGGCTGGCACTGAGTGACGCCTATGCCGCACTTGGGCAGTTTGACAAGTCGGCCGAAGCACTGAAGACCGTCTCCGGAGCCGCCGAAATGGCTCAGGACGTGATGCTGCGCAAAGCGTGGAACGAGTTTAAGAGTGGCAGCAAGGCCAAAGCGGCGAAAAGCTTCGCAGCGTTCGCCGACGCCTTCCCAAAGAACGTGCAGGCCCCGTCCGCCAGGTTCAACGCAGGAATCGCCTGCTTCGACACGGCCGACTACGGCACAGCCTTGAAACACTTCAGCCTACTCCTGAAGGACTTCCCCAAAGCCACCGAAGCCGGGTTGGGGCGCTACTGGGCCGGCTTGTGTCTCTTCAATCTCAGCAAATATGCTGAGACCTGCGCGATGCTGAAGCCTCTAGTCGGGAAAGAGAAATCGATGGACGCCGCCAAACGTGATGTCTTTGACTGCGTGTACGCCCAGGCGCTTGCCAAGACAGGCAAACACCCGGAAGCGATTGCTCAGCTCCGCGCCTTCCTAAAGCGAGCACCGAAGTCCAAACAGGCACGAACCGCAGCGTATGCCCTCGCCCAATCGCTGCAGCACATGGGGGATCTGAAGGGAGCTGTCTCCGCTTTGCAGGCATTGCTCGCCGACCTGCCCGACGGGCCGTTGCGGCATAACGCTCTCTTTGCGGCCGGCGAGTACCTGTTCCGCCTGAAGCAACCGAAAGCCGCCCTCCCCCATCTGGAAGAACTCGTCAAAGCTGAGCCGCGCAACCCCAAAGCACTTTACCGCCTGGCCTGGACGTACTTCGAACTGGAACGGTTCAAAGATGCCCAGGGACGTTTCGCAGCGCTCCCCGAACTGTCAAACACATTCAGGAATGAAGCCCTCTTTCTCTCCGGCCGGGCCGCGGAGAAGCTCGGGAAGAAAGACCAGGCAATCACGGCCTACAAGCGCCTGATCGCAGCCGCCCCTGTCGCCGCTTTCACGGAAAAGGCGATGGCCCGTCTGGCCTTCCTGTATGCTCCAAAGGAAGCAGAACAGAATCTGGTTCTGTACGAGAAGCAGTTTCCCAAGGGGGAGCATTTGGCCGAAATCCGCCTCAAGGTTGCCGAAACCCGTTTCTCAGCTGGAGACACAGACGGTGCGGCGACCCTCTATGGGCTCCTGCTCAAACAACCCACCACGCCGTTGCTCACCACTTCAGCGGTCTACGGAGCAGCCTGGTGCTCGCTGCGCAAGGACAAGTTGACTGAGGCTGACAAGGGATTCGCAACCGTATCTGAAGCCAAAGATGCGCCGACGGTCATGCTTCAGGACGCCCTGCTTCAGCGTGGTGAAATCGCCTACCGACAAGAGAAATTCAAACACGCTTGTCCCTTCTTCGAAGCAGTCAAGAGCGACCCAACCCGAGGGGAACGAGCCCTCTACATGCTGGGCTGGTGCGCCCGAAAGACGGATGACACGAAGGCCGAAGAACGCTGGTTCAAAGCGGCCGTGACCAAGCACCCCAAGGGACGATTCCGAGCCGACAGCGCCTTGAGACTTGCGGAATTGCACAATCGCCAGGGACAAGCACAGGCCGCCCGGGAGTTGCTCAAACCCATCATCGATGGCGGTCCCCAAAAGGACCTCGAGGAAGACCTGCTGCATGCCTACTGCGAAGCGTTGGTCGGCGTGAAAGACTGGAAGGCTGTTCTCGTCCATGCCCAGGCTCTACAGAAGAAGCATCCTGACTCGAAACGGTCCTATCTCGCCGCCTTCCGGCTCGGAGTCGCTCACCAGGCCCTCGGATTGCTGGACGAGGCGGAAAAGCACTTCCGGGCAACGATTGCTCAAACCGACACAGTCGAAGCCGCCCGAGCCCAGTTCAACATCGGATCCATTTTCTTCAGTCGGAAAGACTACGTGACCGCAGCAAAGAGCTTTCTTCGAGTTGACATGATGTACGACTATCCGGAACTGGCGCCCAAGTCTCTTTACCACGCAGCGGATGCGTTCCGCCGAGCCGGCGAGACGCGCCGCGCTGATCTGTACACCCGGAAGCTGCTCGAAGAACATCCCAAGTCTGAATGGGCTGCAAAGACATCAGTCAAAGATGGGAAGCAGAAGTGAATGGCTTAGCTGTCCGGATTCTGAACCGAGCCGCGCACAACGTAAGCGGTCCGCCAACCAGACCGTGACACGCTTCAGGAGCAGATAACGCATGCAACGACACCCTCTAGCATCCACCGCACACATGCTGATCACCACGGTCCTCCTCTTTGCCGCTATGTCGTGTCTGGCTGCTGAAGGAGACAACAGCGGCTTCCTTGGCAAGACCGTGTGGGAAACGATCCAACGGGGAGGAGCCGTGATGTATGTCATCCTCGCCCTCTCCGTGATAGGACTGACATTCATCTTCGAAGCGGCGTTCCGGACGCGGCGCTCCGCCATCCTCCCGGCCTCCGCCGTGCGAGCCTTGGCGTCGTCAGATACCGCAGCAGCCGTGGAACGTCTGGCCGGCAAGAGCCAAAAAGTCTCTCTGCACCGGGTTCTGAAAGTGGGACACCGATGGCGCAGAGGCAGCACACAGCAGATCCAGTCCGCCATCGAGGAAGTCGTGGACGACATGCTATGGCAATTTCGCCGTTCCGTTCGCCCCATTGGAATCCTGGCTAATACAGCCCCGTTGCTCGGGTTGCTTGGGACTGTGGTCGGGATCATCGAGGCGTTCGATGTCGTGGCTCAGGAAGGTGCTTTGGGAGATCCGTCAGCGTTGGCGGCCGGCATTTCAAAGGCCTTGTTCACCACCTGCTTCGGGCTCATCGTGGCAATCCCGATGCTGCTCTCCTATCACTATCTCGCAGGCAAGGCGGAAACGCTGCTTCGCCAATGTGAAGAACTGGCCAAAGAGGCGCTGGTGCTGCCGCCGGATTGAGGACTATGGGCCGAGACAGATGGAACACAAGCGAGTCCTTTGAGGTGCCCTTGACGCCTCTTGTGGACATCATCTTCATCCTGATCGTCTTCTTCCTGGTTGCGACCACCTTCTACAGCGAGGAGCGCGACCTGAAAGTCCACCTGCCGGAAGGCACAGAGGGGGAGGTGATCGCTCGAGAAGAGAAGCAGTACGTGATCAATGTCCGCGAGTCCGGCGTGGTGGTGGTCGGGAAACGAATCCTCTCCATGTCCGAGTTGGAGGGGGAACTCACCCACGTCAACAGAGATCGAAACGCCAAAGTAGAGATCCGCGGCGATACAAGCGCCAAACATGGCACCATCATGGCCGTGATGAACCTGTGCAAGAGGTGCGGGATTGCCAACTACGCACTCACCCAGCGGATTGTTCGGGATGTCCAGTGACGGCGTCTACCTCCCATCCTCGCCTCACCAACGCCTGGCGGAGTATCTCACAGGCGTACGCACCAACGCTGCTGTTCCCATGCCTGATCCTCTGCTGTTCCGCGCTCTCCGCGGCCCCGCCCCCGGCCTCCCCCGCCACGGAGCAACGCTACATCTGGGTCGCTGAGCAACTTCTCACGCCCAGCCTGCAGGCGGCAGGCGCTCCTGTCCTCCTGGTAGAAACACCTGACGGCACAACGGTGGCAACCTCACGCGAGTGCGACCGCATCTCCCAAGGCACGGACCACTGGTTGTGCGGCCGGATCGCCGTCCCGGGCAATGGCGTGTTTGTCCTCAAGGCGGCGGACGAAGGCGCCCCCACCGAGACAGGCATCGTCCTGAACCCTAGCCTCCGGCTCTCTCCGGGCGTCTTCGATGTCGCACTGGTTCTTGACGCCTCGCAGAGCATGCGCAAGAATGATCCGACAGGTCTGCGGCTGAAGGCAGCGGAGCAGTTCTGGTCTCTCTCCCGAGAAAGCCGACGCATCCGCACCTTGTCATTCATCGTCTTTCGGGAAGATGTCGACGTCCTCCTCAAGCCAACGCCTCCTCGCCAAATCGAGGATCTCGGCCCTGTGCTCAGACGACTCCGGGGGCACGGATCAACCGATTTCAACCCGCCCTTCAAAGCCGCGAGATCCCTGCTGCAGGGGGGCGAAGGACAGCAGAGCGCCGTCCTGTTTCTCTCGGACGGGAAACCAATCCGCACCTATCGTGACACCCACAAACAGTTGGGCAGTCTGGGATGCCCTGTTCACACCGTCGGCCTGTCCCCCGAGGCTGACGGAGAACTCCTGTCCAGGATTGCAGAGGACACCGGGGGCCGCTTCTTCGCAGCTCCGACGGCCGACGAACTCCAGCAGATATTCGCCCGGATCTTCGCCCTCATCGCATCCCCGAAATCCGTCGTCCACAGGATTATCGAGATCGATGGCGACCGCCAACTCCCCCTGCAGATTGACACCACAATGCACAACCCCGTCATCACGATCGCCTCACTGCGTGGACGCACAGTGCTGACGCTGGACGGCAAACCACTCCCGACGGCGAATGCAGAACTGGCCTCCTTTCGTCTGGGAACCGCAGGCAGCCGTCAGCACCTCCTGAAGATCTCCGGCCAAGGGCGGATCCTGTGCGATCTGGCGGCGGATACAGACCTTCTCCTTACTGGGGAAGTGCTCAATCCCAAGGCGTTGGCAGGCCTCCCGCTGACCGCCTTTCTGTACCTCCAGGGCGGAGAGAACATCGTCGCACCTCAACTGAACTGCACGTTGAGTACACCCGGAGGAGACACGCATGAACTGCCGGTGACCGATAGCGGTTTCGGACTCTACCGCGTGGGCTGGCAAGACACCTCAGCCCCTGGGCAATACATCGCCTCGGCACGCCTCACAGGGACGCTCTCCGGAGCTCCGGTCATACGCGAGACGTTTCTGCTCTTCACCCGAACTGCCGAGGCAGGGCCCAAACGCAGCCACGCGGACCACGTGCCACCGAAAGGCCTCTTGCTTGAGAAAGCGTCCATCCCAAGAGCGTTGGCAGCGGAACGGCCTGCTCGACCGGTCGCCAGCCCAGAGTTAACCGCCACCTGTCGGTTTTCACCGACCGTGCTGCAGTTCCCGGACCTCTACCCGGGTGAACGACTGTCAGAAGAAGTCGAGATCCTTGTCCATGCTGTGGATGGGGCTCTGCCCGAGTACCACGTTGAAAACGACAATGCTCAGGTCCTGGTCAGCGCAACTGGGGAACTGAACGACAGCCGCACAAGCACGTTGACCATCACAGTGGCCCCCACCGCAAGCAGTGCGGGTGAAGTGGTGGAAGCGACTCTTGTCGTGGCAGCTGGGGGGCGCCGCTGGGACCTCCGGATCACAGGGAAGATCCAGGTCCCGACCATTGAAGCAAAACTCGGTCCCATGACAGTCACGGAGGAAACTGGGGGCGTCCACGCGAAGAGTACGCTGGCCATCTCCCTTGCACCGTCGGGGCGTTGCCCGTTGACCGTGACCACCGAACAGACAGGACTGTCGACGGAATGGACGGAATGTGTAGTTGCCCAGGCGCCGGTGGAGGCGACCATTGTGATATCGCCCCCTGTTCCCGCTGAGCCCCTCGTCTGGCGGGGCGCAGTTACCATCTCGGGGCCGGGCCTTGAATCGGTTCTTGTGCCGGTGAAATTCGCGTACGGCCAAGCCCAGCCGGGAGCTGAGGGGGCAGCGGGTGTAGAGCGGCCACTTCCGCCGACGCCACGCTTCTCCATGACCTGGCTTCTGCCACTCCTGTTGCTGCTGGCCCTTCTTGCCCTTTTGGCCTGCCTTAGGGCTCCGGAGCGAACACCGTTCTTCGTCGCCTCCGCCCTGGTTCATGCACTGATCTTGATATGGGTCCTTCCCCGCGCAGCCCAGCAGGACGAGAGTGGATCCCCCGTCACCGTCATGACCGTGACCAACCCTCCGCCTGTCATCGAGAACGTGGTGCCTGCAGAAACTGAAACAGAGACAGACGACGATGATGCACCTGCGGAAGCTCCCGCCGCAAAGAGCGCCTCCGAACCAGCAGCGGAGGCAGCGGATCAGTCCAAGGAGATGGAGGCGACCGACGCGGCCTCCCCTGCCGCCCCCGAGCCGGACATACAGGAACTTCCGCCCGTCGAACGGTCTGAGGTGGCCCCAGCCGCTGTCCAAGAGGAATCGGGAACAGAGCTCGAACGGAAGCGCGCCGAGCCCGAGACACCGGTGCAGGAGTCTCAAACGGCGGAAAACCGAAAGAACACAGTTGAGCTCCCCTCACAAGCCGGGGATGCTGCCCGAGCCCTCCTCCCGGAACAGGTAGATCTTGACGCTGAGATCGCGCCCAATCTGTCTGCCGACACACCGCAGACGTCTCGCGCACACGTTGATCTGCGCTCACTCCCCGCTGCCTCCGAACCGTTGCCGGTCCAGAAGGAGGCCACGGTGACTCGGGAGGCACATGCCGCCCCCCCCAAACAGGCCCCGACGCAACTCACGGCTTCAGAGCCACCGGCAGTCCAGGCGGCAGACGCTCTGAAAGCCCCTGCGCCGGAAGCCGACGCCCAACCGGAAAGACAGCTCGACCCTCGCAGCCTCCCGACCGCCCCCATGCGTCCTGCGGTGGTCGAGAGTCTGGATGTGTCGATGCCCCCATCAACCCCTTCTGCACCTCCCCGTACCCGCCCCAGCACAACCGACGCCACGCAAAAAGCTACGCCATCGCCTGCGGCTGCCACAGCAGTCACGGCTGCCCAGCACGTTCGGTCTGTGGAAGGGATGCTCAAAGCAACCGAGACGCTCCCCCCGGAGGCGAACTCGGGAGGGCCGCCGGCGTCCTCCCCGGCCGAACCAGCCGGAACACCGGCCTCGGTTTCGGCCCCCGTGCTCCCCAGTAGCACGCTGGCGGCCCAGCCCGCCTCCGAGGCGCCCTCGGATCTCCAGCCAAAACGCAAGTCAGCCGTCGCGTCAGGGGCACCGACGTCGGCTCCTGCCCCAAGTTCGAACGCCGCGGCTGCCGTCGCCGGCGAAGCTCTGTCCAGCGGAGCGCTCACCGTGTCAGACAGAAAGCTCACTGCTCCTGCAGCACCGCCGTCGCCGACTCCATCCGCGGCCCCAATGCTTAGGGGCAACACGAGTCAGCCTGGTAGCCACGCACTGCCGATGGCAGCCGAGGGTCTGGTTTCTGCCTCGCCCCGCCTGCCCTCAGCCAGCCGCTCGGCAACAACCGCCCCCCCGGGCGGCAGGCCGGGCACCCCCCAACCACGCGCGACAGGTGGAAGCGCGACACACCCGAGTTCCGAAGCAGTGGGCACTGAAGGCACTGTCACATCCCAGCCTCTTGATCCGGGTGAGCCTGCCTCACACGTTGGCTCATCTCGGGCAACGCCGGCGACATCACCGGGAGGAATCGGGAGCGTTGCCCGAATCCCCCACCGCCTTTCCGACGTGGTCGCTACTGCTCTGAATGCAGCCCGTCCTCTGCGCCATGAACCCTCTCAAGAGGGCGGTGGAGCCCAGGCAGCAACAACAGCCCCCTCCCGCGCAGCATCTCTGATCACTGACAAGGGCGACGAGACGGGCAGCGGGCAAACACTTGGTGTCAATGACACACCTGCCGGAGCCACGACCATCGCGCCTGGTTCAGGCCTTGCGCCGGGAGTGAATTCGGCTGTTTCCCCTTCCACCGTGGCTCCAGCCCTCTTCACCCCCGCCGTGCTCAGCGGCCCGACAGAGACAGTTGCCGTGACGGACGGCAAAGGCCGAGGCGACCGCGAGCGCACTGCCCGGAGCCCGCGCGCCGCCGAGGGCCGCATCGCTTACGTCCCGGAACCACCCCCCATTGCCGACCTCCCGGTCCCACGACAGATTGAGGTGGATACAAGCCGGATAGCACATGCCAGACCAACGGCCGCCCTGCAAGGTGCACAGGCCCTCGGCGATGGCCTCGACGGGCGTAGACCGACAGGCAACCGATGGCGCCGGACCTTCCCCAACCTGCAGCACTCGGGCGACTGGGACTGCGACCGAACCGCGATGCTGAATCTGGCTCACCAGTTCGAACGTCGCACAGGAAGCACCATGCCCTTTGACAGCCGGAACGTTCGTGTGGACGCAGCAGAAATCAGCAGAGCCCCCTTCCTGTTCATGAGCGGGCACAAGGACTTCCGGTTCACCGCCTCGGAGGTGAACCGTCTGCAGGAGTACCTCAAAGAAGGGGGATACCTCTGGATCAACGACTCGACCGACGTGGCTGACCAAACGTTCGATCAAGCTGTGCGCAGGGAACTGCCCCGCGTCCTGCCCGCCGCTCCCCTCCGACGAATTCCTGCCGATCACACACTGTTCCGTGGCCCCTACGATCTGACTGGAGGCTACAAAGGCTTCCCTGTTCCCCCAGGAGACAAGTACCGGCAAGACCACCTCGAAGGGGTCTGGATCGAGGGACGACTCAAAGTGATCTACACCCGGAATGACTACGGCGATGGGCTCGAGATTGACGAACGGACAGGCCCCCTCATGGCATCCCTGACTGACCTGACCGCGGACGAAATGCAGGAGTCGTCCATCCGCATGGGGACCAACATCGCCATGTACTGCATAAATGATGGGGAGCTCAGCGAAACACGCCTTGCCTCCGCCCCGGACGACGCCCTTCTGCCCCTCAGAGTCAGAGCACGACAGAAGTGGGATGGCGCCACCGGAACAGCTTTGACCTTCATCCGCAATCCGGATGAATGGGGCATGCCCGACGGATGGCAGGGGAGCCAGTTCCTCGACATAACCGTACGGCGGGCCACCGGAAGAACGCCCGGCATTCGAGTCGATTTCGACCGCGGCGAACACGCGTTCCAGGGCTGGCGTTCCCAGGCGCTCATCGGCCATGCAAACTCATTCCACTTCACCCGCGAACACGTCATTCTCGTGGACGTGACCAGTTACCTTCCGGGGGGTGGACGTGTCGCAGTGGCCTTCAGTGCCACCGGTGCCGTCCCGTACATCGAGACGCAGGCCCAGTTTGTCCGCCCGGGCCGCAATAGGAACGTTCCCTTCGATCTCGGCCAGAGAACCTTCAAGACAGGCCAGACAGGCTGGCAGCACCGGGCACCCTGGCCCGACGATCATACCCCGGACACGATCTTCCTGGTCGTCTACCCACAAGGAGAAAAGGGACGGGTCGATCTGACCAACCTGCGCGTAACCAACCGCCCCAAACCGTAGGCAATCCCCCCTTGTCCGGCCGAGCCGCGCACACCGTAAGCAGTCTTCCCTTGTCCGGCCGAGCCGCGACGATCAGGAGCGGTCTTCCTGCCCGAACCGAGCCGCGACTCACGGGAGCGGTCTTCCTCCAATGTGGGAGCGGGCGTGTCCGCCGTAGTCCGACGAAGGCGGATGCCATCTCGCGATTCCCCGACCGCTCTGGGTGTGCACGCCCTTCCCACGGGGACAGCGCATCACCGTTCACGAAGATCAGGCTGAAGACTGGGCCCTCACACCCTCACAACACATCCAACGGGAACATGTCGAGGCCGGAAATGTGAGAGTAGAGGATTTGACCCGCCCTCCCCTCAAGAAGGGCTACTACAGTCTCACGCAAGACGCAACTCGGAGGACCTCAGATCTCTCCCCGCTATGGCAAACGTCAGGGCCTCGGCTTCCCACCGTCGCCCCAACTGCTACCAGCTAAGGTGTGCCCCTGGCTTCCCCCCATGTGACAAATGCAAGCATTCCTGACACTGCGAGCCCCAAACCAGCCCGACGGAGCCGCCCACTCACGCGGCACCAACAGAGCTGGTAGAGGAACAGTGGAACACCGAAAACCACCGTCCCCAGTAAACAACAGAGCAGCGGGAGAAGCGGGCGCTCACCAGGGACGAGCTTGTAGTCTCCCCACGCGAGGTAGTAGACGCCAAACATCAGACCGTCAATTGCGCCGACGCCCAGGCAGATCGCAACCGTCCTCCGCAAGGTCTTCACCATGGCTGTGATGGCTCTACTCCCGGGTTGCTATCCTGCAGCCAACGTGCCCTTCTGCGGGCGACGATAGGAGGCCCGCCAGAAAGGGGCTGGTTCTGTTCCGGTTTCCTCCTGGCCAATCTGATGCGGGATTCGCATTCGCACAACCACGACGCGTGGATCGGGCGCCACGTCACTGGAGGCAGCTCATCCCTGAGCGCTCTTCCCTAACCGCGCGTTCCAGGGACCCCGGTTTGGGAAAACCGG
>JABHEG010000197.1 GCA_018676675.1 Lentisphaerota bacterium | reverse complement strand
TACACCCAGGCCGAAGCAGTGGTACAGTGCACTACGAGTGGACATGGTCGCATCCTCCATGTTGATCTTGTGGTAAGAACTAACATGGCGCGGCCTGTCCACTCACTCAACCATTCACGTACGCAGTTGCCGGAAGACCCTTCATTGTGAAGCCTGTAGGCATCGGCATTGAGCAAAGGTCGGTTCGCATAGTTATAGAGTTCATTGGCCTCCGGACGGACCGGCGTGAATGCTCCGCACGCGTTCTGACTGCGCAAAGCAGCCTTGATGATCGTTTTGCCCCCTTTCTCGACGATCTCGACACGGTTCAGACCGCTGAACACGCGCCTGCGTTTCCCCTTCGCCTTCGGCCCACTGAAGCGTTTCAGCAGGGCAAGCGTCTCGGTCGGGGATTT
This sequence comes from Lentisphaerota bacterium, assembly GCA_018676675.1. Lineage (GTDB taxonomy): Bacteria > Verrucomicrobiota > Lentisphaeria > Oligosphaerales > JABHEG01 > JABHEG01. Next base: position 8,151 of record JABHEG010000197.1, on the reverse strand, counting down.
TCCGACATAAGCGGAAAAGGTGTCGAGGTCCATCTCCTCCGGGGGAAGATCGTCCGTGTTGATCGGTGTTGTGCTGAACACACAGCCGCCCTGAATCCAGTACGTGCTGTCGCCGCAGAGCCACCACGTTCCCCGGGGTTGGTTGTGCTTCGAGTAATAGCAGTTGTACGGCTCGACTTCGCCCGTCGCAGGGTCGAGGAATGCCGCCAGCGTACGGCCACTGGGAACGGCCAGCTTCCCGTTGATGATAGCCAAATAGCCCTGCGGAGGCAGCCCGAGGTCATAGACCCTGTTGTGGTCATTCATTCCAGCCTTGCGCAGGGAAAGGGCATCGGTCCGCCAGAGCAGCTTACCGGTCTCAGCAGTGACGGCACTGACATAAACGCCCTCCTCAGGCCAGACTCCAGCTCCGAAAAAGAGAGTGCCCTGATGAACGACCGGACCGCCACGTACGGCCCAACGTGAACACAGGCGCCCGTTGATAAGCAACTTGCTGTTCGGCAGGTGATCCGGGACGCCGCGTATTCTCCAGACAAGCTCACCGGTGGCGGCGTTAAGGCAGTAGACGCTGCCGTCGTCGCTACCGAAAAAGAGCTTCCCGACACTGACCGCCGGCGCATAGCGCACTGGCCCTCCGGTGATGTGCCGCCAGACGATGGCGCCAGTGGCAAGGTCCAGAGCGACCACCTCGTCGCGCAGATTGCTGGGAAGGAAGACAAGCCCGTCCGCAGCTACCGGTGCGTAAGCGGCATCAGCGCACATCCTCATCTGATGGATAAACGCCGGATTGGGACGTCCGGGATTGCTGTGCCACAGAAGCGACAGTTGATCAGACAGCGGATTGGCGGACGCTCCCGTACGCCCGGCGTCGCCGCGCCACATGGGCCAATCGCCGTCCGCTGCGCCAGTGACCACGGCGAAAGCGAACAGCAGGGAGCCCACCATGAAGGGCCTCAGTTTCATCGTTGTATCCTCCATCTGCGGAAAATCGGTGGACGACTACGGCGACGATCACGGTGGACGATTGGGAGAGTGTTCGCTCGTGATCCGCAATCGTCGCCGTAATCGTGAACCGATTCCCTTTTCATGCTTCTTCGTAGGCCTTTTGACACTGCCGCCCTGCGGACGCGCCTCATGGCGGCCCAGACTTCCTCGCTGAGAGTCTTCTCGGTCAGCTCGACATATTCGGGTTGGGGTGGGCCGGCGGCACATTCTGGCCCTTCTCCCCGCGGAACGCCTCTTTCGGCCCCCACTGGGCGGTATTGACCATGATGTACTGCGTGCTGCCCAGGCGATCCTGTTCCTGGTAGGCGAAACGCCACATGCGTCCCACCAGGTCGCGTTTGGCATCGTCGTAGGCCGGGTCCGAATCCAGGTTTACCATTTCATGCGGGTCTGCCTGCAAGTCGTAGAACTCATCCCGACCAAAGCCGTTGTAGACGTACTTGTGGGTGTGGGTGACAACCATGCGCTGAGAGAACATCTGCTCTGTGCCTTCGCATTGGGTGCACACCTCCTCGCGCCAATCGTCGGGCCGGTTGTCTTCCAGGAAAGGAACAAAGCTCCTGCCCGTGAAGTAACGATCGGTTTGGGCTCCCGCGAGCTCGCAGAAGGTGGGTGCGAAGTCCGCGAGGCTGAAGAAGTCATCGACGGTTCGTCCGGGATTCTTGATGCCCTTCGGCCAGCGAATCACGGTCGGGACGCGGTAGGCCCCGCGGAAAGAAGGCACCTGCTTGTGAAAGAGCCCGTGGTCACCCACGTAGTCGCCGTGGTCCGCGCAGAAGATGACCATGGTGTCGTCCTTCTGACCGGTCTTTCCGAGGAGTTCAAGGATTCGGCCGAAGTTGTGGTCAATCTTCGTGCACATGGCCCGGAAGTGGCGAATGGCCTCACGCGTGCCCACGTCTCCGAGCTGGTCAAAGACGCGATTCCGGAGCTTCTTGTAGTAGTCCGGCTTGTCCTCCATGTCGTCGGCGTAGCTGGGCGGGAGCTCAGTGTCGTCCAGATCGTACATGTCGATGTACTTCTGATCCGTCACATAGGGGGCGTGGGGAGAATTCCATCCCACATAAAGGCACCAGGGCTTGTCTCCCGCGGCCAGCCGGGGCAGTTCGGCCAAAGCCAAATCGGTGGTCCTTTCATCTGAGGATGGAGCGCCGTCAGCAGCACCGTAGAGACGATGGCAGTGGTAACCAGGCATAATGACAACGTCGTCCCCCTCCTCATCCGGCATGGCCGCAGCTGCCCGAATTTTCTCCCATTTGGCGCCCTCGTCCTGGATGTTGCCGCGGTATCTCATCAGCTCACGCCAGCCATAGTTCTTGGGCGTCTGGTCGTCGTAGGCGGAGACATGCCACTTCCCACAGTAGGCCAGGTCATACCCGGCATCGGCGAGATCCTCGCTGAACATGCGAACATCGCGGTGTGGCCCTCGGTTGATCGCGAAGGCATTGCAGACGTTGTTCCAGACGCCGTGACGAGATGGGTACAGACCGCTCATGAAGGAAGCCCGGGCCGGACAGCAGTGCGCCATCGGGGCGTGCATGTTATCGAACCTGACCCCCTCCCTGGCCATTGCCTCGATGTTCGGGGAGATGCAGGGGTTCTCGGGTAAGACGGTGTCCCAGCGCTGGTGATCGGTCATCACGATCAGAATGTTCGGCTTGGTCATCGGTGCGTCTGGCTCCATCATTGAGCGCTTGAGAGTGGTCCTGTGCCCACCTCCTCGAACAGGATGCGGAAGATGAGCCCGTCGTTCGTCTGTTCCCAGTCTATGGCACCGCCCCCGCTTGTGAACTGAACGGACTGAATGGGGCGAGCGTCATGCGGATTGCACAGGGCGAGTGATGTAACGGTGAAAATGCCGTCCTCCGGCCAGCCAAGCGCAGTAGCATACAATGCACGTCCTTGCGTGGTGAAGCGAATGTCCTCCGGTCTCGAGGCCTCGTTCTCTCCCGCCTCCTCTGGTGCATTCGTCGTGCTACGTCCTTGTCCAAGATCACTCGGGCCTGCGCCTAGACAGGCTCGCACAAGGCAGACTAAGAGCAATCGGGGCGTGGCAACCCTTCGAGCAGGCTCAGCGGCCTTGAGCAATGCCCCCCCGCCACGCTGGCTGCACGTGACCTCACCGTGAGGCGGCGTGCCACGCCGTAGTCCGCCGAAGACGGGTGCCATCCGGCGACCTCTTCCCGGATGCACCTTCAGCCGCCCTTCCTGGCTATGCCCTCATCGACTCTCAGATCCGGGCGCTCGGAATTCAGCTCGCGCCGGAGGACCTCCTTCAACTGGACCACCTTCTCCGGATACCGGTCTTCCAGGTTGAAGCGTTCTTCGTTGTCATCGCGGATGTTGTAGAGTTGGTAATGGTCCTTGTCGCCATCGATCTCGACCAGCTTCCAGCCGTCGCGGGTGATGAGCGCGCTGCTGCCCATGATTCGGTTGCGGTTGTAGACAACAACGTAGTCATGGGTCTGCTGTTGCGTCTGTCCCAACAGCGTCGGCAGGTAGGAAATGCTGTCCTTGCCGCTCGGCGGCGTGACGCCGACGAGGTCGGCAAGGGTGGCCAGGAAGTCGTACTGCGCGCTGAGATGCCCGGTCTCCGTGCCTGGTTCAATGTGCCCGGGCCAGCGGGCAATCATCGGGCACTGCATGCCGCCCTGGTAGCCGCTGCGCTTGAGCCCAGCTCGCCCACCCGCTCCGTCGTAGACGTCACCGCACTCGGAAGTGCGCCACTTCCGGTCAGTCAGATTAGCCTTCTCGCCGTTGGGAAATTCCTGCCTCCCGTAGGTCCACTTGGGCCCGTAGTACATCTCGTGCCCATTGTCCGAAGCGAAAAGGACGATAGTTCTCTGGTCCATTCCCTGTTTCTTGAGCTCGCCCAGAATGAGTCCTACATGGTCATCGAGCATCTTGACCATCGACGCGTACTTCTTCTCAGCCAGAGTCAGGGTCGGGTGATCAGCGACCTCAGGGTGCAATTCGGGAATCGCCACCGGGCCGTGCGGAAGTTGGGTCGGATGATAGAGGAAAAAGGGCTCATCGCTGTGTTCGCGGATGTACTTGAGAATCTCCTCGATGAAGACATTCTGTGAGTAGGTCCTGCCGCCGTAGCCGATCGGCTCATCGCCTTTCTCGCTGGTCTTGCCGCAATCCGGCATGGCGTTCCCCTCCAGCTCAAAGCGCTCGCCATTGCGCCAGAGATAGGGAGGGTAGAAGCCGTGGCAACGCACATGGTCGTAATAGCCCTCGTGGAAATCCCAGCCCATTCGCCGCACGCGCTCGTCCCAGGTGAGAAAGCCGCGGTCCAGTTTGCCGAACTGAGCGGTCTTGTATCCTGCCTGCTGCGCAATCTGGGCGAGGAAGACTTCGTGGTCGGGGATCGGGTGGGCATTGGCCTTCACCTCGGCCATCTGCTGCTGGTACTCCGCTTCGGTGATCTCGCCGGCATCACGTCTGATCGGCAGCCCGGCCCGGCTGTGTGCCCACCCGCCGCGCCGACCGTCGTGCATACCGGTCAGCAGCGTCCATCGTGCAGGTGCGCAGAAAACCGCGCTGTAAAAGTTGCTGAATTTGATTCCTTCCGCAGCCAGCCGATCGATGTTCGGCGTGGTCACCACATCCTGCCCATAACAGCCCAGCATGCCGGGGCCAAGATCGTCGGCAAGGATCAGAATCACATTAGGCTTCATAGTGGTTCTCTTCCTCAGAGGATCTTACTGAATTCCACGGCACAGACATTCCTGACTCGTGCGAGGTCATCCTGTCCCAGGGCACTCACTCCGCTATGCTTCGTGGGCACGAAGACGCTTTCTCCAGCTCTGAGTCGCCGCCAAGATACGTCACGGGTCGTTTCCCGGGAGGGCGGCCGTCAACGCGCGACGACGTAACGCTGAGAAGGGACGCTCGCCCTGAGCGTATTCGTCCAGAATGGAGGCCAGTACCGTATCCAGTTTGCGTTGCTTGAGCAGCGTGAGAAGGCAGTAGTCCTCCCAGCCTTCACGCATCTGCTCGGACTCGATCGTCGGCACGGGGCCACGCGGCCCGGGGTAGACAACCACGTAATCAAAGCGCATGTCGTCGAAGTCATTCCACGGATCGCCACGGGGTGCGTAATAGGAGTAGAATCCCCAGCCGTTGAAGCCTCGGCGGAACGCTTCCCAGGACAGACCGCGGCCCGGGCATGGATGCTGATACAAGGCGTTGACCCTTCGCGGCGCGTTCCAGAAGCGCGTATTGAGCAACGGGAACGTCGTCTCATTGCACAGGCTCCGGCTCGGAACAGAGATATCGACCGACGCATTGTACCAAGGCTCGATCAGTGAACCGATGGTTGCGTCGGGTGGATGCCCGCCTGCCCCCCAGAAGCAGGGGTTGCAGTAGATTCGCACATTCGGGGCCACCTCCTTCAGCAATTGCGCGAAAACACCGTGAAGCTCCGCGTTCCGGGAGTTCGGCTCGTCCCAGAGCTCACAGCACCAATCGTCGTACGACAGCCCCAGCGTTTCCGCCTTGGCAATCAGCCCACGCAGATGGTTGGCGATCTTCTGCCTGTCCTCATCCGTCAGGTCCGTTGCCTTCATGAGGTCGCAGTAGCCCTTGTGCACGTACTCCCGGGGCAGTCCCATGACGCGGTGATACGTGTGTCCGTTTGCTCTCGCCAGCGCGGCGACCGTGCCCGGCTCGGGCAGGTCGTGCCAGACCGTGACCCCGAGCCCTTGCTTGTAAGCCACTTCGCGAGATTGCCTATCGGCATACTCGAAGGGGAACATGGTTGTGGTCCGGCTCCACGACATCAGCCAGACGGGTGGCGGAAGCAGCTCGACATCAACCACGGTCAGGTTGATTACCACAGCCGGGCCTCCGCTGTAAGCCAGCGTGGCCTGGTAAGCCCCGGGCGCAGCTCCCCCAGTAGCGACCGAGACCCAGATCATGGCCGAGCCCCCCGGCGGAAGCCGAACGCTGGGGAAATCCTGAATCGAGCGTCCGTTCGTGAGATACTGCTCCATAAGATCCGGACAGAGCATGTTCCCCGAGGCGAACAACGGGCGCAGCACGACACCGTGTCGACGCGTCCAAATGGCGCCGGCGACGCGGACAGCCGCACTGATCTCAGACGCGGGGCCTCCATCGACCCGTTGGAACGGACTCAGGCTGACGTCGTACTTCTGTTCGACATCGGAGCCGGTGTTGGTCAGGAAGAAGGCGGCACACTCGGTCTCGTTCCCAGCCATGAGTAACTCGGTCTCCGGGTTCACGTCGTCCGCATTCGGGAGGACTGGGCCGTCCACGTGCTGCGTATCGGTACGTGCGAGCGACCAGACAGCAGGCCAGCGCTTCAAGGCCCGGAGTTGTTCATGCCAACGCCTGAATCGGTCTGGAGAGAAGGCCGTCGTTCCCATCCCGGGAATCGAGCACAGTACGGCTTTGCCGTCAGGTCGCTTTGGAGAGACCGTGGCGAACAGGCCCGGATGGTGAAACCACTTCCCATCGATGGGCGGCCAGGAACTCAGGCTCGCGGCCACGCGATCGTCCTGAGCTGTGCGCCGTGCTCGGGCAAGACACAATCGCCATTCCTGCACCACGCGGTCTTCTCCCACGAGTGTCGTCAACGGGACGAGGGCCTCAGCTGTCCAACCGACAGCGGACTTCCCGATGGCAACCTTGATGGCAGGTGGCTTCCCCGAGGCGGTGGGATCAATCACCCGCCCGTGATCGTGCAACACGTTACCCGCCGAGGTCAGGCCGAAGTGGTAGTACTGTTTCAGATGTCCAGTCACCGGGTTGAGGAAGATCTCGACTGCATCGTCCCGCCACGTACCGGGACCATTTGGGCGATGAGTGTAGCGCTTGGCCATGTTGGGCTCACGGCACTCGAAAAGGATGTAGAGCCCGCCCGGGCAGAACGCGAAATACGCCTGTGTCCGGGAATCCGGCGCTCGACCAGGGCCCAGGAGGCTGAAAGGCACCGCTGTCAATGGCTCAGTATCTCCCGGAACACCGTCGAGCAGCGGGACCGTTGGGATGACGGCCGCGCGTTCCCTGGCCGCGTTGGCGGTCACGAGTTCGGGCGGCACGCCGACCGTATCACGTGGTCGTCGTTCCGTGTCCCCCCAGACAAGGACCTCGTCAAGATAGGTCCTGCCTTCGGCTTGCACCGAGACACGCAAGTACCTGCCTTCGGGGCGGGCGGGGAGGTGCACACGATGCAGAGCCCGGTCCGGGGCGTCGGACAAGACGCCTCCGGAACACTGGTTCCATGGCGCGTCGCGGGCAGCTCGTGTCGCGACCTCGATCACCACTTGCGGTGTTCGGGTACAAACCACATCCACTTCGGTAAACATGCACGATCGGCCAAAGTCGAGGACCGCCACCACAGGCTTACCATGCAGACCGACCGGAACGTGCCAGTTGCCGGCTGTCTTGCCGTCGAGGAGTCGCCGCCCAAACGTCCCTTTCTCTCCTTTGAGTCGATCCGCAGGAGAGTTGGGTTCGACCTCATACACATACGTGACACCCGTGCGGACGCAATCACCCCAGAAGCCGGCATTGTCCGACAGCAACGTCCCCAACGTGGCCGCTGACGCATCTCGGCTGCCATCGAACCAGATGCGCTCAAGCGCGTCAGCCGACCCGCCCGCCACTCCCAACGCGAAGAATGCGGCGAGGCAGCCCGTCCTCAGCAGGTGCCAGGCCAGCCCCCTTCCTTCAAGCTCAGTTGAGTTCACTTGCTACGCCTCCCTTCTCCGCTTATCCTCGCTTACTGCCACGCCAGACGCCATACACAGTATGTGGGAAGCGCCGAATCGGCGCAAGCGCCCTGCGGTGACAATTCCGAACGATCTGTGATGCCCTGCTCTGCAACGGCCCAGTGAACCAAGAGTCAGCTCAAGAGCCGGATCAAGAGTGAGAGTGGCTTCGTTCCACGAGACTGACCGGTTGCCGTGCTCCCTTCCCCTGCCCTTGCTTAGGCGACCCGTCCGTGCTATCCTGCCCTCCCCGAACAAGAGCCCGTCCAGAAAGGTATCACGGCCGCGCGCTAGCGGTAGTTTACTGTGGATGCAGGAAGAGGGATCTGCAACCTTCTCTCATTCAAGTGGAAAGATCTACGCGTCGTTGTATTGCCCTCTTGTGGCATCGAAGCACGCGTAGGTG
>JABHEG010000347.1 GCA_018676675.1 Lentisphaerota bacterium | reverse complement strand
TACACATTCTTGCGGTCACTCCTTACTTGCTGGCTTGCACTGTTCGGCGCCCACCTGAGACACTGCCAATATAGCGCTAACCGCCTGCGCCGCAACAGGTGCCATGGCATTCTGCCCGCTTAAGTTGACGGCATTGTCGCCGTGGGGGGAGCTTGTCCTGTAGCGGTTAGGCCGAGGGTTGCCGCCCAACCGACGGCGATGAGGAGGGCTGCGCGTTTCATGGGTGCCTTTGGTCTGGACGGTCGTCACGCGCCGAGGATGATGTAAGGCTTGGGTGGCTCGTTGTTGATGAAATAGTAGACTGCCCCGATCAGCATGGTGACGACACCGGAGAGCATCTCGCCGGCGATCAGCCCGATCATGAGCGGTTTCAGCTTTGTGTAGAGCTTTCCCCCGCCATATCTGACAACCACTGCCTTGATGGCCCACCCGACCAGGAACGAGAAGCCCATGTAGCGGCTTTGATAGGAGCCCAGGACTACGAACAGCACCGGGTGCAGCGGGAACTTGGGGAAGTGCATGCGGCAGTAGGTGAAGATCAACACCAGAGCGAATGCGCTGAAGAACCCGATCATCCCGCCCACGTGCGGTTTGGCGACTTTGAACCGTTCCCAGCCTGTCGGTGAGACGAAGCCGGTTTCCACGGTTTGCCCCAGCGCGTCGAGTCGTCTGTCGAGTTTGGCCGCGTTATCGAACGGCCACCGCATCACATTCAGGCTCCAGCCGTCGCCGACGGCCATGGCACCGCGGTCGTATTGCCAGTAGAGCGTCGCTGTTGTCGCGATGACGAGTCCGACAGCCACGGCTCCGACGCCACAAATGACCGGCCGCCCGAGCTTCAGCTTGCTGCGGTCCATGAGGGCGAGGGAATGCACCACGAACGGCATGTAGATCTCTCGAGGGTCGATCATGAGCACCACGGTGATGAAGAACAGGACGGCCAGTGTCCGGGGATCAAAGGCGGAGGCACCGAGGAAGCTCACGAGCAGCGCACCCGGGTAAAACCAGCAGTGGATAAAGAACGCGCCGGTTTCGGCGACGACTCGGCTCAGCACAAGGTAGATCAGCATGAAGAAGAAGGTGTAGAGCACGGCCAGTTGCCAGTCGATGCCGACCCCGATCAGTTGAATCACAAACGCAGCCGACGCCAGCATCAGGACCCGGGCGCCCCACACGGCGGTTGTCTCCGGGTCGTCTCGGTCTTTGAGGAACACGCTGCGGCGGAAGACACTGGTGTAGTAGCGGCGCCCGTTGTACAGCATCACCAGGCCGATGGCCAGGTAGGCGCCGCCGTATAGATTGCGCTCGATGTTCTCCAGGGCGAGGAAGTTTGCTCCCAACCGTACGCCGTACCCAAGGCAGAGGCCGTTGAACCAGGCGTAGACATAGGGCGCGATGCCCATCGACAGCGACACATCAGTGGATAGAAAATACGCGAAGCCCACTACCGTGAAGAGGAGGCGTGGGTACGCGATGCCATAGCCTCCGCCTCGGGCGAATGTGGGGAATAGACTCACCAGCGCCCGGAAGTCGAAGCGCACCTGAATCGTGATGAGTTTCTCCGGCCACCACATGACGGCGTAGTTGTTCATGTGGATAACGACCACGGCGACGGCGGCTATCCAGAACAGGCGACTGCGCAGCGCGCCCCCGAGCAAGTTGCCGCCTCGAGGCAGGATCGCCTCTGCAAACGTAACGATGGGGTATGGGATCTGCTCGTGCACGGACCATTGTCGGTGCACAACCAGGGCGAGCCCGGTCAGAGCGAGCACGGCGGTCATCAGCAACGGGCCCCAGAACATGAAGGGGCGTATCCACGCTGACCAGGGGATGTCTCGCAACGAGATGTGCTCGCTGCCTTCGCCCAATCCCTGAACGAACCCGCCGAGAGCCTTGTCCTCATCCTCAGAGAGATCCGCCATCATGCAATCGGGCACCAGTCCCAGGGCTCCGGTCTCCTGCCATGTCGTGTTCGTCTTCTCGTAGTGATGCGGGAGCATGAGCGATCCGGTGCCGTGGTGCATCAGACCCCGTCCGGGGATGAAACAGGCGAACAGCATGATGCCGACGATGATGGCGAGTTCCCGGGCGGAGAGGGCCCAGCGTTTGGAGATCAAGGCCAGGAGTGGGTTGACGAGGATGACGAGGAGGATCAGCCCGCCGTAGATGGGCATGGGCATGAATGTGCCCACCATGTACGTCTGACGCAGTACGAAGTCGTTGAAGAAGCCAAAGCCACAGATGACGCAGACTCCGGCCAGGGCCACAATGATCGCTCTGGGTGTCATGCGGTACTCTTCTCCTTACGACAACGGGCACCCTGACTCATAGCGGTGCACAGTACATAGTTCAAGCGGGAAACAGCCATCGAAGATCGCACGCCACGGGTCGAGACAGACGGCCGCCCCCGGGATACAGTGGATCCGACTGGGCTTGCATCCAATGGTGGCGGACGCCATTGAGATAGGCCTGGGTAGACCGCGAGGAGGCCCGAGAGGCCCTCGCCCCAGGGGGAATGTGAGCAATTGCCCCATCGTCGGACAGAGAGCTCTATCGAGCCGCGTCCTTCCAGGGCGGAAATTGTCCTAACATCGTTTGCCACTTCGCGTGCAAAACGGAAAGGCCTTTGCGAAGCATGTCCATCAGGAAACGCACTGTTGGTTGGGCTCTGTCAGGGGTCGCATGCGTGGCAGCGCTGAGCCTTGAAGGGTGGGCGGCGGACTGGCCACAGTACCGGCACGACGCACGGCGCAGCGGGCGGACGGACGAGGCCCTGCCCGGCTCGCCTGTTCCGCACTGGCGCTGGCGTGCGCGCCATCCACCCAGCCCGGCCTGGCCGGGACACGACACACGGATGCCCTTTGATCAAGCCTTCCACCCAGTCGTCGCTGCAGGCACGGTCTATGTCGGCTCCTCGGCCGACGGCATGATCTATGCCCTGGACGCCCGGACCGGCAGGGAGCGTTGGCACGCTTGCACGTCGGCCCCCGTGCGGTTTGCCCCGGTGGTCGCCGACAAGCGACTGTTCGCAGCCAGCGACGACGGCTTCCTTTACTGTCTGTCCACGGTCGATGGACGCGTGCTTTGGAAGCGGCGCGGCGGTCCGAACCACGAGTTGGTCATGGGCAACGGGTTCTGCGTGAGCCGTTGGCCGGCGCGTGGCGGCCCCGTCGTCTTGGGGGACACGGTGTTCTTCGGGGCGGGAATCTGGCCGGCCGAAGGGGTCTATATCTACGCCCTCGACGTTGCCACGGGGGCCGTGCGCTGGCTCAACCGAGACAGCGGGACGTTGCGCATGTCACAGCCGCACGGAGATGTGGCTGAGAGCGGGATCTCCGCGCAAGGTTACCTCGCGGCGGACAGCGACCGAGTCTACGTCCCCACGGGCCGGGCCGGGCCGGCGGCCCTGAAGCGCAAGGACGGCACCCTCAACTGGTTCAGCATGCACGCTCATTCGTATCACGGCGGGTCAGACCTGGTCCTTGCCGGGGACATTTACTATGTCGGAGGACAGGCCGGATACGCCCGGACCGGGGGACTGCGTGGGGCGGTCAGGCAGGACCGCGTCGTGCAGAGCACCATCCCCCCCTACGCTCTGAACACGCTGGTCCCGCTCGACTCCGGGCCGGTGCATTACGACAAGGGCGAGGTCCGTTCCTTGCGCTGGGAGTTTGGCGAGAAGCCGAATCGCAAGGGTGAGATGGTGAAGACGTGGCTGACCCCGACCGACTGGGCCGTGACGCCACCCTATGGGGGCGCCGCCATGGTGGCCGCGTCGAACGTGCTGGTGTCGGCGGGCCCCGGCAGGCAGGAAGGCACGGCCGGAATTTGTCTGATCGACCTGACCGACAAGAAGGTCAGTTGGGAAGCGTCCCTCGACGGCACTCCGTACGGCCTGGCCATTGCCGACAGCAGGCTCTACGTCAGCACGGATCGTGGGGAACTGGTCTGTTTCGGCCCAGAGAACGCTTCGCCAAACGGTTCTGCTCAGGCGTCTGCGGCCCCCGCGGGAGCCGGCCTACCTGCAGCGACAGTGGAAGTGGCCGGGGCCGCCAAGCAGATTCTCGCTCGAACCGGACTCCGCACGGGGCTGTGTATCGACTTGGGCTGTGGTGATGGCTCACTGGCACTCGAGCTGGCTCGGACAAGCGAGCTGCGGATCATCGCAATCGATAGCGACCCAGCCGCCTTGGGACGCGCGCGGCGCGTGCTGACCGCCGCCGGTCTCTACGGTGCGCGTGTCCAGGTTTTCAAGGCCGACCCAGCTGCCAGCGGATTGCCGGATCGAGTAGCCAACGTGGTCGTTTCCGGCCGGTCGATGACACAGCCGGTCCCGCCACTTGTGCTGGCCGAGGCCGGGCGCGTCGTGCGCCCCTGGGGAGGAGCGACAGCTTTTGGTCCTGGGGCCCAGCTGGCCGTCACACGTCGGCGTGCACTGCCGGACACGGGGCAGTGGACTCACCAATACGCCTCGGCCTGGAACCCGGGCGCGTCGACCGACAGCGTCGCGCGCGCACCTCTGCGCTTGGCTTGGTACAATGATTGGGGCGTGCTTATGCCAAGCCGGCACGGACGTGCCCCCGCCCCGCTGTTCAAGGACGGCTACCTGGTGGCTCTAGGGTTGAACGCCGTGCTCTGCGCCGACGCCTACAATGGCCGTCTGCTCTGGCAATACCCGATTCCCGACCTCATGGCCTTCTACAACGGCGAGCACAATGCGGGCGTTGCCCGTACCCACGGGGTGTGCTGCCTGGCCGACGACAGTGTGTACCTGCGGCTACAGGACGACCGGTGCCTGCGTCTGGATCTGGCAACCGGGGAGAAGCTTCGCGAGTACGCCGTGCCCCTCGATGACAAGGGCAGAACCGGAACTTGGGGCTACATCGCGGCCGCGCCAGGGGCGCTCCTTGGCACCGTTTACCACCCGCGCGTCAAACCGCCGGCTGTTCCCCGACCGGCCGGGCTCCGCTTCGAAGCGGGGGAGCTCTTCGCACTGGATCCCGTCTCCGGGAAGCATCTCTGGACTTACCGCGCGCGGCAGTCCATCCGGCACAACGCAATCGCGGTCGCCGACGGAAAGGTCTTTGTGGTGGACTGCGCCTCTCGGGAATCCCAGATCGCGGCCCAGCGGAGAGACGCTCCCTCAAAGGCTCCGCCCCCGAGCTTGGTCTGCCTCGACCTACGCACGGGACAAGTCCTGTGGTCCAGCGATCAGGATGTATTCGCCACGGTGCTCGCAGTGAGTCCGGCCCACGATGTACTGCTGCTTGCCGGACAGATGGATCTCCGAGGTTTCCAGCCCCAAGGGGACCGACTGGCGGCACAACGCCTTGCCGGAGTCCGTCCCAGCGACGGCAAGCGCCTGTGGGATGTGACCGTGCCGGCGACTGACGCGCACAATACCTACTTGTCCCGCCCTCTGATCACCGGGCGTACCGTCTACGCACAGCCGTGGGCATTCGACCTTCTCACCGGCGAACGCCACCAAGACTTCCTCCTCAAGGGCCGTGGCAAGCATGCGTGCGGGATCGTCTCCGGGTCGCCGAATCTGCTGCTGTTCCGTTCCGGCACGCTCGCTTACGCCGATCTGCTGAACGGACACGGTGAGACGCACTCGTACGGCGGGATACGCCCAGGCTGTTGGATCAATGCGATCGTCGCAGGCGGTGCGGTGTTGATGCCAGATGCCAGCGAAATCTGCTCCTGCAGCTACCTCATCAAGGCATCCGTCGCCCTGCAGCACGGTCGCACGGCCCGGCTCCCGCCGGTTGTGTCCAGTGTTCCTCCCCCCGCAGGCCTCCAGGAAGCACCACCCCCGCAGGTCTCGGAAGACTCGCGCGTGCTGATCCCGGCTGGAGCAGTGTGGCGGTTCCGGGATGCCGTTGCAGCGCCCCCTGACGCATGGGCACAGCCTGACTTCGACGACGGAAAATGGCGCTCGGGACAAGCGCAACTAGGCTACGGTGACGGCGACGAGAAGACCCGGCTGGGTTTCGGCTCGGATGCCGCCCGGAAGCCCATGGCCGTCTATTTCCGACACAGCTTCAACTGGGATGATCCGGCCAAACTCGTCGGCGTTACCGTCCACCTGCTCTGCGACGACGGCGCTGTGGTCTACGTCAACGGCCGGGAGGTGGTTCGTGACAACATGCCCGCCGGACCAATTACGCACACCAGCGCAGCGCCGAAACCCATTGCCGGGACCGGCGAGAGGACGTTCGATCAGACGGTCCTCGACCCGGGGCAATTCAGGAAGGGCCGGAACAGCGTGGCGGTCGAGGTCCACCAGCAGCGTCCAGCCAGCTCGGACATCAGCTTTGACCTGAAGCTCACCGCACGGGCAGTGGCCGAAACGCCCGCCGAATGAATCCCTGCCAGTGTGGGCTTGGCGCGTTTCTGTCTATGTCGCTCCGGACGCCGCCACCGTCCATTTCCCGATGGTGACCGCCTCGATGACGTCTTCGAGGACCCGGCGGCCCAGGTACGGTCCGGCGGCGGGTGCGATGTGCCCGGGGCGGGAGAATGCCAACGGCGGATCGACGACATCCTCGGGATGAAACTTGGTGCTGACCGGGATCCCGTTCGGCAGCGAGCAGTTTGGTAGGGTTGCGAACTCCGCGCTCATGGCCGAGCCCAAGCCGCTCTCCATCATGCCGCCGACCCAGCAGGAGATCCCGGCGTCTTGGCAAGCGTCGTGGATCGCGAGCGCCGGTCCGATTCCGCCAACGCGACCAATCTTGATGTTCACGATCCGGCAGGATTGCAGCCGCAGGGCTTGCTCGGCGTCCTGAAGGCAGGTGATACTTTCGTCCAGGCAGACCGGCGTCCGGATCTGTTTCTGCAGCGTTGCGTGGTCCGCGAGGTCGCGGTAATAGAGGGGTTGCTCAATCATCTCGAGCTTGAAGGAGTCGAATGCGCGCAATGTCGCGATGTCTCCGAGACTGTAACTACCGTTGCAGTCGATCTGAAACGCAAACTCAGGGAATTCTGAACGTACGGCGCTGAGCACGTCCAAGTCCCAGCCCGGACAGATCTTGAGCTTGATCTGGGTGTGCCCTTGCGCCATCGAGCCCTGGATCTTGGCCAGCAACATGTCCACGGAATCCTGCACCCCGAACCCATCACGGACCACCACGTCGGCATCCTTGCCGCTGAAGAGTCGCCGTAACGGCACGCCTTGTCGCACGGCCTCCAGAGCCCACCAGCAGCACTCGACACCCGCCTTGGCAAAACTGTTGCCCCGGAACGGTGCGAACAGCGTCCGCACCGTTGCCGGGCTCTCCAGCTCACGGTCCACAGCCAGCGGCCCGAGGATGTCACGTATCATCAGCGCCGCGCCTCCGGCGGTCTCCGGCGAATACGTGGGTGCTCCGAGCGGACACGTCTCGACCCACGCTTCGGCATCGGGTGCGTAGGCCTTGATCAACAGACTCTCAACCACATCATCCGCGCCATAGCCCGTGCGCCACGGATAGCTCAACGGCAAATGCACCTGGTGAATGTCGAACCGCTCGATTCTCATGCTTCCACCCGTGGTTGTTGGTGCGATGCTCCGCATAGACGATGCCGCCGTGAGCGAGCAAAAAGGCAGACCGGTGCAATAGACACCCATAGGGCTTCACAACCGCTCCGCAGGCGGGCCAAAGCTCAGCAAAGCTGTCAGGTGAGAGCCATTCAGCGGCGAACGCTGGTATCACAGACCCGAGCGGGGCAGCCAATTCGGGTCCTGGGCATACATGGGTTGTCCTTCCGGATTGCACCACCCGCTGCGCTAGAGGCACGGAGACACAGAGAAAAGAGGGAGAGGAGGCCGTCGGATTTTGTCTCCGGCCTACCGGCCGAATCCGAACTCCGCCAACGTCTTCTTCTGGAGAACACTGAGCAGGGAACCACTCCTGTCGACAGTGCCCCTTCCTGATTGCTCCTCCGGTCTCCAAACCCAAGAGCATTTGGCGAATTCGTCAGGCTGTGATAGCAGCGTGGCGGATACGCCGAATCTCCGTGTTCTTCTTCTCTACTCCGTGCCTCAGTATACTCCGTGGTGAGGAACTTCCGGATCCCGATCCCGGTTCGTTTCCTTTGGACAACACCAGATAGGTTGACGCTGGCACTCACGGTGTCGGGGTTTCGTTGCGCATCTTCCTGAACCGGAACTCGCCCTGCGTGGTGGGACCACCCCTGATCGTGGCAACGACAGCGTACCCGCGGTCGGGTGCGTAGGCCTCGAGCTCGAGCCGATAGATGTCATCCTTGACCCACGCCCCGGCGTGGCAACGGTGTCTGTCCTCCGACTCTACACGAACGGCATCCGGCCTGTCCTGGGGGAACGAGACGAGCTGCACAACGGACGCGGTCAGCCCCAACGTCCCTCTCCGGTATTTCGGCTGAAATGTGTAGGTTCCCGGCGCATCAACCAGGCCGGTGACGTCCAGGCGCCGGGTTTGTCCGCGCTGTTCTTCGAACTCTTCTGTGGCCCAGGTGCCGATGATGTTCAGGCGATAGGGCTTCTCTTTGTCTTCGAATCCACAGTCTTCCATGACCGTCCCGATCCTGGCTGCGAGGCGTTCCATGACTGCAACCGTGTCCCAGAACCTGGCCGATTGGTTCTTCTCGAGTTCCGGGGCTTCAGCTGCGACCCATTTTGGGTAGAGTGACGCAGTGGCTGAACAGCTTCCCTGAAGCAGGTCGAAATAGCGCTTGGCTTCGTCCCGGTTCTCCGGGGCGACGCTGTCCTTCTTGACCAGCTTTGACAGGACCCAGACGGACTTGAGAACCTGCACGTATGCTTGGACGATCTGTGTTTCCAGCACCGCTGCCTCGTCCCCGGCTTGATGGGCGAGGACCAGGGCTGCAGCGCAACTGGCGAGGTCCTCGTCCAACTGCTCCTCGCGTGCGAACTCCGCAAGAATCCCCGTCCCCATCTTGATGCTGCCCCGCACGATACCATCCGTTCCTCCATAGACCTCGCGGTAGGGAAAGCCGGATCCGTACACATCCCAACTGACGGGACTCAGACGCTCACACCATCTGACGAATGCGTCGACATTTCGGACGCCGCGCCGGGTGGCGTAGGCCCTGGCGAACGCCTTTGGTGTCCGCCCCCCTGCGTTCCAGGCCCATTCCATGGCTGCCTCGACGTTCATTTTGTACAGATCGTTCGTCGGCACTGTGTAGCCGACGAGGCAGGCAAGGCCGTCTTCCACGAATTCAGTGAGCCGGAAATGGACGAACCAGGGGTTGGAGAAGGGGGCCACGATACGCCAGTTGGCCCCCAATGTCGGGTAGACTCCGAGCCAGCGCCCCCCCTTGACGTAGTTTTCGAGAAGCGGGTAGATCATCGGCTTGCGGGTCGTGTTGTAGGTCAGGCCGCCGTGGTAGTAGGAGACCTTCACACCTTCCGGCACAGCGGCCAACACCTTGTCGTTCGATTTGTGACTGGCTTGTGTGAGCAGCAGTCGTAGACCGAGGCCCGGGCACGTGTCCTTCGCTTTGATCCAGGCAGCGACACACACACGGACCTCGTTGACGAACCGGTCGTCTTTCGCACACGTGGTACAGGTGCAGCCCTTTCCCTCTTCCGAGAGCCAGATCATGACCTCGGACACATCGGGGATGCGGCCCAGGTCGGTGAGCCACTGGGCAACAACCGTCACGATCTCAGGCTGGGCGAAGCAGATGCTCTTCTCCGCACCTTTGGCCCGCAGGTTTGGGTAGGCCTTGAACAGGCCGGAGCGCCCAAGCTGCTCGAGGTGGTGGATGATCGGCACGACCCGGACGGCGTGGTTGCGGGCGCGTTCCATTACCTCCATGTCCATGGTCGCGTGTCCGATGCCATTGGCGTCTACGGTGGCTTTGGCGTGCCGCTCGATCAGGTTGAACTTGTGGTCGGAGAGCCGTTCGAGGTCTTGAGCACAGTCACCGCCCCATGCCCCCCGCTCCTCCAGGTCCGGCCAGTCGATGATGGTGCCAATGGGGAGATCGACTGTCCACACATCGCCGTTCTGTCTGATGGTTGGCTTCAGCAGTTGTTTGAGTGTCTTCACAGCATAGTACGTACCGACCTCTGTTTCGGCGGCGCACCGTAGACGGAAGTGCCCGATCCCAGGAGCTTCCGACGCGATCTGGTAGGCCTGGTCCCGGTTCGGACGGGCGGCCAACACCTCGGGGATCGTGTCGGTCTGGACGAGATCGATCGCGAAGGTACCACCGAGTTCCGGAGCAGAGAGGGACACGTCGGTCCGGCTCGAACTCGCCAGAAGCTGTTCGAGTTCGCGGACTCCGCATCGATCAAGCTCCGAGGCTGTTCCGTCCAGACGTACGCGGAGCCGACTGATTGGGACCGTAACCTTGCCTGCCAGCTTCACCTGCTTGGGCAGAGGCGTCACTGAGCGAAGCCAGTTGGCCGCTTCCTCATCGGTGAGGGTCTGGGCCTTCGGCATCCCAGGCGAGGCGGCGCAGAGAAGAAGAGAGAGTCCGGCGGCGTACTTCAGTGTGCTCATGTTGCCTCCAGGGGGCGTTGGTCGGGCCAGGATACTCATTCTTCACAGCTGATCTCAACAGCCGTGACACGGGGCGTGCCACAGCTGTTGACTGCTCCGAGAGCCAGGCGGTACTGGAACCAGCATCCGCAGATGCGCTCTGAGGGCATGTCATCGTCGGAAGAGAACCACGTTCCGGGGCCTCCGGGGCCTTGCCACGGCATTTCGTCAAGCTCTTCGCGGCGCGCGGCGGCTCTCACTTGAGCCCGAACATAGGTCTGGGCCGGCGTCACGGCTTCCCACCGGATTCCAACGATCCGGGTGCTCTGATCGCGTTGCTCCGGAGCGGACACGAAGATCTCTTCCGGACCACGGTCTGCGATGTTGCCGGGTTCGACGGCTGAGATTCCGTGCGGACCGGATGTCGGCAGGCGCGTGGTCCGCTCAGCTTTGAATCCCTCGGGGCCATTCCACCAGATTTCGGAGTAGCCCGCGTGGTCTCCCCACACTTTGTGGTTGGCGACGACCAGGTCGGGCCAGCCATTGCCGTCGAGGTCCGCGGCGAAACAGCCGGAGGCCGAATGGGTCAGGAGACGGGTTCTGTCGGCGGCTGAGAAGCCCCGATCCGGCCGGTTCCAGTAGATGAACGAGTCGACATCCCGTTCGGTGCCTTTGTGGTAGGAGCCGACGAAGATATCGAGTTGTCCATCACAATTGAAGTCCGCAACGCACAGAGCATTGATGCCTGATGCGGGGAGCATGGCCCGGCGGTCCTGGCTGATCCCATTCGGTCCGTTCCAGTAGATGTAGACGAATGAGTCGTGGGGCTGTCCGACGGTTGGGTTGTGTCCTCCAACGATCAGGTCCAGGTATCCGTTTCCGGTAAGGTCCGCAGCTCGGGCACATGCGGCGCGTTCCACGGACAGCATCTGGGCCCGGTCGGTACTGAAACCCTCGGAACCACCCCATAGGATGAAACTGCGGTCCGCCAGGATCTGGGGCACGAACAGGTCCAGCCAGCCGTCGTTGTTCAGGTCGGCCAGGTAGATCCAGCGCGCTTGCTCGTAGACCTCCCCATCGAGATCGAGCCGAATGCGTTCCGGGTGCTCGACATCCAAGCCCTCAGGCGAACCGCGGAAGACGAGGATCTCCGGATTCCGGAATCCTCCGAAAATCAGGTCAAGGTAGCCGTTCCGGTTCAGGTCGGCGCAACACACCCCGTGGGCCCGGGTGGTCGGCAGCACCAGGTCGGGGGAGGGCCGGAAGCCTGTTCCGCTGTTCAGGTAGATGTACGATCCTGGATCCAGAGCGACGGAATTCTCTGAGCAATTGGCCAGGACGAGGTCCGGCAGCCCGTCATCGTTGAGATCCGGGCGCAGGGCCTCTACCGCTCCCCAGCCCGGAACGGCCAGTTTCCGATCAGCCCGATACCCGTCCGTTTCGCCCGTGTAGATGCTCACGTCCACGTCCCCCAACACCCCTCGGGAGAAGTGGTTGACGAAAGCGATAGGTGAGGGTTGGCCATCTGCCTGGCGCAGGGCGAACACCCGACGTGCGTCTTCACAGGGCAGTTCGATCGGGGTGGAAACTCCTCTATCCGCACCCACGCGGTATAGCCGGGACGGATGGGTGAAGCAGTTACGAGCGTGCGATTGGCAGAGGACCAGCTCCGCTCGCCCGTTCCCGTCCAGGTCGGCGAGAGCCACGTCGCAGGCGCGTTCGGAGAGGAGGGGAGTGCGGCGCTGCGGGGAGAACCCCTCAGAATCGCCCCAGAAGATCCAGGAGCACTGATCACCGGCACTCGTGTCGCGGGCCGCCACGGTCAAGTCCCCGAATCCGTCGCCGTCGACGTCCGCGATGGCTGCGCCCATCGGGTTTTGACACTGGAATTCCAGGGGAGGGGCGAATGAGCGGTCCGGCCGGACAGGTATGAGTCGGAAGCAGTCAGTTCCGGGGGCAAAGAGGTGCGGGCTGTTGCGGACTGCCAGCACCCCGGCCAGGGGATTCGCGTCGGCCACGAATTCCGCGTACCCCTCCTGCTGACTCGCCTTCTCCGGGGCCATTGAGGGGCAGCCGGGCACGTCACAGCTGTTTTCCGGGCTGATCCCCGCTGTTCCTCCCCAGTAGACCGCCAGGGAACCGTCGTTCTGGCGGAGGATCAGGTCGCAGCATCCGTCATCATCGAGGTCCCCCGCTGCCAGCCCGGCTCCCTTCATCTCGAGGTCGACGTAGCGTTTCGGCTCGAACCCCAGGTCATTTTGCCGGAATAGCCGCAACCGGTCCTGGCACAGAAAGGCAAGGTCAACGAGGCCGTTGCCGTCGAAGTCTCCGGCAACGACATCAAGGCAACGTGGGACGGGGAGTGCCAGCATTTGCTGTTCACTGTACCCATCCGGGCCACCGAAGTAGACAAAGGCATTCAGCTCCTGGTGGACGCCGTTGTGCCACATGCCGAGAACGAGGTCATCATAGCCGTTGCCGGTCAAATCGGCTGCCGTTCCGCTCAAAGACCCGTCCGAGGGCAGCGTTACGGGGCTTTGCCCGGTGAGTGGTGCCTCGTAGACATAGGCTGGAACCTGTTCGAAGTGCTCCTGGCTGTTGCAGAAGATGATGTCGAGGAAGCCATTGCCGGTTGTGTCCCAGTGGTGTATCCGCTGGAGCACACCTGCTCGGGAGACATACAGGTTCTGTCCACCGTGGGCGAATTCCCCCGCTCGGAATGCTTCGAAGCCCTCCTGACGCCAAACGCTGACCATGCGTCGTTCCCTTCGTCCAAAAGTACAACAGGACTACCATGGGCAACTTACTCCGCGCATTCGAGTTCGCGATTCCTTCTCAGCTACCCACAGGCGAAAACCGTCGTACATTGCCGACGGGCTACTCTACACCACGGGAGACAGAACAATGTCCGAGTTCAGCGTGACCATGGTTGGCGATACTCACATCGCGGGGGCGGGTGGGTATGGTGTCGAGACCCTTCACGTCCCTGAGGCGGACGTCATTCTGGGGATGGGGGATTGGGTCAATATCGGCACAGAGCCTGAATATGACCGGGCTGTGGCCTGGGCGCGTTCCCTGCCGGCCCCCTTCCTGCCGGTGCGTGGGAACCATGACAATGGGTCGTGGAACCGCCACGCCAAGCTTGCCTGTCCTGAGGATGTCCGTGTTCAGCTCGCCGCGCATTCGGACGTCGAGCACACTCGTATGGTCGAGTGGCGGCCGAATGTGTGGCAAGAGGTCCCGGGAACGATCCTGAATCTGTCAAAACAGGAGTCCTGGGACCATATTCCGGCCCATGTGCAGGATCACATCATCAAACTTCGGGACATCACTCCCGGCTACTACCGTCTGGAGCTGGGGGGCATGCTGTTCCTGTTTCTGGACGCGTCGAACTGGCTGCTGGGAGACGCGCAGATGCGCTGGTTGGAGACACAGGTTGAGACGGCGGACAGACCCGTCGTGTTGGTTTCGCACCACCATTGCCTGCCTGTGGGCATCATTTTCGATGGCGCGCAGGTGCACGAGCGTGACTTCCTGCGCCGCCTGATGCAGCCCGGGACCCCGATCGTTGCTTACCTCCATGGACATGCACATCTTGACCGTTGGTGGCGGTATGGCGATGTGGACGTGATCGGTGTACGGAACCAGGCTTGCCGGACGGTCACCTTCAGGGAGGGGCGGGTGACCGGCAGTGTCCTCGACAACGCGCCGGACACGCCCAGTTCATTCGTCCCCGACTACCTTTGCGCGCAGTGTCTGATGCCTGGCCAGGTGAGTTATCTGCATGATGCGCAGTTCGACAATCTCTGGAACAAGCCGCAGACGGCCTGTCTTGGTTGGCTCGCGCCTCCGCCTGACGGTCGGGTTGAGCTGCTGTGGAGTATGCGGTTGCCCCGGGATGTGTCCGAGATTCCGCACTGCCTTGAGATCCAGACGCGCTCCGAAGGTGAGTTGAAGCTGGTGGTCAGCGCCCCTGGACTGGAACGGAATGCTGAGAGCGCAATCGCGGCTTCGCCGGAGGGAAGGAAGAGCACGCTGGACCTGGGGCCGCTGATCGCCGGGCACACTGAAGTCCGGCTGCGCTGTTCGCAGGGGTGGGGGTATGCCGCTATCGATGCGCCGTTGGTGCGGACTAGACGATGACTGCGCCGACCAGTTCCCGAACGGATGTGCAGCCGTGCTCATCCAGGTAGGCGTCAACCCCGGCGATGATTTCGAGCAGGCATCCCGGATTGGTGAAAATCGCGGTGCCGACGGCGACTGCATCCGCCCCCGCCAGGAAGAACTCAACGGCGTCTCGTGCGCACTGGATCCCGCCCATACCGATAATGGGGACGTCGACAGCGCGTCGGGCTTCGTAGACCATGCGCACGGCTACCGGCTTGATCGCAGGCCCACTGAGCCCTCCCGTGATGTTGGCCAGGACGGGACGTCTGGTCTCCACATCGATGGCCATTCCCGGGATCGTGTTGATCAGTGACACGACGTCAGTTCCAGCATCGACAACGCAACGGGCGAAGTCGCCGATGTTGCTGACATTTGGGCTCAGCTTGGTGACCACAGGCAGAGTCGTCGCGTCTCTCACTGCACTCACGACCTTGGCAGCCATCTCCAGATTCGTGCCGAAAGCGATGCCGCCTGCCTTGATGTTTGGGCAGGAGATATTGACTTCAAGCGCGGCAATACCTTCCCGTTCCTCATCCAGCCGTTCAGCCACTTCCACGTAATCCTGCACGGTTTTTCCCCAGATGTTGACGAAGACTTGAGTGTCCTGTTGGCGCAGGAAGGGGAGATAGTCGGGAGACTCGATGAAGGCGTCGAGCCCCGGATTTTGCAGGCCGATGGCGTTGAGCATACCACCGAAGACCTCCGCGGTCCGCGGTGTCGGGTTGCCGTGGGAGGGGAACGGCGAAACGCCTTTCACCATGATTCCACCCAGCGCATCCAGCGGCACGAGGTCGGCGTATTCCTGACCGTATCCGAACGTGCCGGAGGCGGTGAGGATTGGGTTTCGAAGGGGGATGCCTGCGAGGTCGACGGAGAGATCGGCCATAGTTCAAACACTGTTCCGGTTGTAAGGCGGCCAGAGCGGGACTGGCTGCGGGGCTCGGTTGTTCTTCGTTGGTCCCCGGGCAGTTCCGCGTGTGCCGAGGAGTCCCGTTAATAGGAGCGACAGCGCAGTGAATTCAAGTGGCATCCGGATGAGAGTGGTCTGAGTTGCACGTGTGTGGCCCATCCATCACAGTAAGGGGGCGATGGCGTGTGGACAGTGTTTCGCACGTCATATCTGATGGGCCACACAATAAGCTGTTGGCTCGGTCGTTATCCGGGTTGGAGACTGCGATGAGCAAGGGCTCAGTACCCGATGGACAACTGATGAAGCGCTGCCGGGAAGGCGACACATCCGCCTTTGACACGCTCTATGGACGATATCGGCTGCAGCTCTTCTCGTACTTGAACCGACTGTTGCCGGGGCAGACGGCCGTGGTGGATGACCTGTTTCAGGAGACGTGGATCAAGGTCCTCAAGAACGTTGAGAGCTACACTGACAAGGAGCGTTTTCTCAGCTGGGCCTTCCGAATCGCTCACAATGTGGCGATTGATCACATCCGTCGGAATTCACGACGCGAGAGTGTTCCCGTCGATGAACGCCTGCCGGCTCCGGAACATGTTCCGTGGGAGTCGATGGACCGCGAAGTGATCAAGCACAAGGTGGCCGAGGCGATTGAGGAGTTGTCGGTCGATCAGCGTGAAGTGGTCCTGTTGCGTCAGCGTGGAGTCCCATTCAAAGAGATTGCGGAGATACAGGACGTAAGCATCAACACGGTACTTGGGCGGATGCATTACGCTGTCAAACGACTGCAGAAAGAGCTTGGCGAGTATCGCTGAGAGCTGTGTATAACGGGTTCAGGAGATGATGATGGACTGCCAAGATATTCAACTGGCGATCCTTGAGGCAGGAGATGCAGCGCTTACGGCTGCTCTTGAGCAGCACGTCGCGTCGTGCGCCGAGTGTCGAGGGTTTCGTTCTGCCTGTGCCGCTGCCGTGGGCTCTGTTTCCGAGGACACCCCGAGCCCCCAGGTGGATGCCGGCGTTTTGGCCGCCTGCCATGGCGTATTGTCGCCTCCAGTCGCCGGAGCAGGAGGAGCGGACAACGCTCTGCCGTTCCCTTCACGGGGCTGGTTTGAGGGCGACGGCCTTTGGCGGCGTCTGGCCGTTGCTGCTTCGCTCGTGTTGCTCGGGACGCTTGCCGGGCTCGTCAGTCTGCGAATGCGCTCTGAGGCGGTTCAGATTCGACTGGCAGCGGTCGACACGCCTCAGCCAACCAGCAAGAGCGCCTGGTTTGACGAGGATCTGGATCTGGATCTTCTGAGCCTTGAGGCGGAGTTCCTTTTGGCCGAGGCCAACTCCGGAGATCTTGTGGCGTCGGATGGACAGGACGCGGCAGGGACAGCGAGAAGCGAACAGATGGATACGGATGTTGATTCCCTTGACCGCGAACTGTTGGAGGTCGAGGTGGATTTTCTATTGAATACGGAGGCCCTCTGACGGAGCGGACCACGGGAATCTCCGTTCACGTGAACAGGCCTTGCGGATGCGGACGTTTGGTTACAGCGTTACTTGCAGTGGGAGATGAGCGATGATTGCACGAGAGAATCTGTGGTGTGGTGTTGTGGCCGTCGTGATGGTGTTGACCGGTGGCTTGGCCTGGTCTCAGGAGAAGCAGCAACCGGAAGCCCCTGTTGGACCTGTTGTCGGTCGTCAGGCCCCCTTGCTGGATCGTCTCCGCCAGGAGCAGCCGGAGGAGTACGAGCGCCTGGTCAAGATGCGTGAGGACGACCCGACTGCGTTCAAGAAGGCCTTGCGGCGCAGAATGGAATCTTCCGGCCGCGTGGGGCCGGGACGGCGGTTTGGACCCCAGGGCCCCCAGCGGGGCGAGATGGGGCGACGGATGAAAGAGGGAAGTGAGTGGATGGAGCGGCTTAGCACGGAGAAGCCAGAGGAGTTCCAACGGCTCCTGAAGCTCCGGGAGAGTGATCCACAAGCCTTCAGCAACGAGCTGAGGAAGTTTGTTCAGGAACGGCGTGGGAGTGGCCATCGTCCCGGCAGGATGGACACGGACGACCGCAAATGTCAGGAGCTCAGTCGGCTCTATCACGCGACCGAGGATCCTGCGGAGAAGAACCGCATCCGGGGTGAGCTTCGGGCGGAAGTGGAGGCAGCCTTTGACCGCAAGATCAAGGTACGTGGGGAGTGGATTGACGAAATGCTGCGGAAGATTGAGGAGGGGCGTAAGCGCTTGGCCGAACGGGGAGCCCAGCGGACCCAAATCTGCGACGACCGCGTTCATGAACTCACCCGCGACCCAAAACTCAAATGGGACCAGCGGTGGTAGCGGGCGGTGCCTGTTGCTCAGCCGAAGCTGAACTCAAGCTGAGCAGAGCTTGGTCGCTGTTTGCGTCGGGGCATGATGAGGCGGTCCCGGAGGACGTCCTGGATCTCATCGAGGAACGGGGAGGGAGCCCGCTCTTCTGTCTTGCCGAATAGGGCGCGTTTCCGCGTCGATGTGAGGTAGAGGACCTCCTTGGCCCGAGTCATGGCAACGTACAGCAGGCGTCTCTCCTCTTCCTGATCACAGCTGTCTTCTCCCGGCTTGACATAGGGGACCAGCCCCTGCTCACAGCCCGCCACGAACACGATCGGGAACTCAAGCCCTTTGGCGGCATGCATGGTCAGAATAGTGACTTTCTCCGCCTGTGTTTCGTACTGGTCGGTGTTCCGACGCAGCAACACTCGGTCCAGGAAGGCCGACAGCGGATCGTGTTCGTCGGTCGCGAGTTTCAGGCAGGTCTGAAGGGCGTTCAGGGCTTTGGGGGAGAGCCGCCGCGTCGCTTCATCTTCTGCGAACTCCGCCAGAGCAGTTGGTGCAGGAACGTCCCTTCTGTTCGCTGACCAGCTTTGCAGCGCCGTGATCAGAGCGCGTGCTCCGGCCGTGTCCATGAAGGCCTCATCACCCACGACCTGAACGGGAACACCCAGACGCTCAAGGGCTGTCACTACGGGAGGAATCAGGGCTCGAAGGCGGACGAGGATGGCGATATCCGAGAAACTCACGTCGCTTGTCGCTTCTTCCTGGACCCGGCTTGAGTCAACCGAGAACAGAGCCGTACCACCAAGCCACTTCTCAATTTCGTGGGTGATGAATTCCGCCTCGGCAGCAGCAGTAGGGGCTCCATGGAATCGGATCCGAACGCCGGCGTCCAACACGGTTTCAGCGGCGACGGACATCGTGCTGCGTCCAGGCCGCATCACTTGCGATGCAGCGGAGACGATCGTCCCGCTGGAGCGGAAGTTGTGCCCCAGCTGGATGACACGGGCGTCCGGGAAGTCCTCGTTGAAACGCAGGAAGTAACCTACATCGGCCCCCCGGAACCCGTAGATGGCCTGATCCGGATCCCCGATGACGCAGACGCTTTTCGCGTCCTGGGCGAGCACGCGGACCAGGTCGTATTGGGCTCGGTTGACGTCCTGATATTCGTCCACACAGAGCCATTGGCAGCCCAGGCTTGCCACGATGTCCGGGTTGGCCTGAAGGAGCTGGAGGCAGCGTGGGACAAGTGCGTCAAGCGGGACAAGCGAGTCGTTCTTCAAGGCAGTGACCAGTTCCGGCCCATGGGGCGTCTCCTCGGGCACTCCGCCCTCGGCCATGGCTTGCAGAGTTCCTGCCACGGCTTCTGTCGCGGCGCTGGCCGACAGGTCGCTGGCAGCGCGCAGCAATGCGACACAGCCATCCTGGTCAACCAGGCTGAAATCGACCGGGAGCCCGGCCAGTTCATGTTGACTGCGGAGGATGCGGAGCGCCAAGCTGTGGAAGGTTGTGACGGTGACGCCTTCTGCGACGTTCCCGAGGAGGTCTTCAAGCCGCTCCTTCATTTCCCGTGCCGCCCGGTTCGTGAATGTCACGGCCAGGACGGCGGCCGGGGCGATGCCTCGCTCGCTGATGGCGTGAGCAACGCGTTGAGTCAGCGTCCTGGTTTTGCCCGTTCCCGGACCGGCCACGATAACGATGGCGTGGTCCTCGGCCGTGACCGCAGCCCTCTGTTCCGGTGTGAGTCCGGCGAGGGTGTCCGGGGTGGAGAAGAGATCCAGCTGGGCGGCTGGCGAGGCTTTCGGTGTACTCGATTCCGGCTGACTGTCCTTCCCGGGGCGGCGCAGTGTGTATTCGCGTGTTGCTGCCGCATCTGTTGGCTCAGGCCTCTGAGGCTCCCACGTTGAGGCAGACTCGCGGATTTCTGATTCCTCCGGAGCCGCAAAGAACACGCCCTGATTGTTCAGTTTGTCCTTGTCTCCCGGCGCAAAAACGCAGACTTTGCCGTACTCGCCATCGTAACCGGGTTCACAGATAACGCGTTCCTGGCGTGCTCTGTACAACGCCTCGGCCAGCAGAGCCGGTTCGGCGTCAGTCATCTCCGCCGGGTCATGTTCACGCAGGATATGCAGCTCCGAGCCGAACTGATCCAGCAGTTTGTGGTAGGCGGAGGTCACTTTCTTGGACTTGGGACCGCACTCGAGGATTTCACTGAGGAGTTCCGGAAGCGGGATGATGTGTTCGCAGGGGAGGGCTCTCGCTGGTTTGCCTCCCTTGGGACGGTCTGCCAGCTCAACCACGCGATGCAGGACGCCAAGAACAAGCGGTTTCCCGCAGACTGGGCAGAGGCAGTCGTGGGCCAGGCTTTCTTCCGGTTCCATGCACACGCCGCACTTGCGATGGCCATCGAAATGGTATTTTCCTTCCTCCGGGAACATGTCGATTGTTCCGCCACATTGGTCCGGGGCTCCGGTCCGGAGGGCATCGCGGATGCTGAAGAAGCCCGGATCGCAGTGGAACACGTTGGCATTCCTGGCCAGGTTGGCAGGCGAATGCAGGTCGGAGTTCGAGATTAGAGTCAACTCATCGAGTTCGCTTACGCGCCAGTTCATGGGGGGATCTGAGGAGAGGCCGGTCTCGACCGCGAAGATGTGCTCCATGAGGTCGCCGAAGCACTCTCGGGGGGAATCAAACCCGGACTTGGAGCCCATCATGGAGAACCACGGGGTCCAGATGTGTGCGGGTATGAGGCACGCGTCCGGATTTGCCTCCAGGGCGATTTCAAGGAGAATTCGGGGATCAAGGCCGAGAATGGGGCGCCCATCCGATTTGATATTGCCGAGCGCATCGAGACGCTGATTGATGGTTTCGGCCGTCTGCAGGTCGGGGAGCATGAGGATCGAGTGGACCTTCCGAACCCGACCGTCGCGCTTGTAGATGCTGCTGATTTCCCCTGTGATCACGAAGTCGACCGGTGCCCGGCACGAGGGCGGGACATCG
Organism: Lentisphaerota bacterium; assembly: GCA_018676675.1. GTDB lineage: Bacteria > Verrucomicrobiota > Lentisphaeria > Oligosphaerales > JABHEG01 > JABHEG01. The sequence continues at coordinate 5,983 of JABHEG010000347.1, read as the reverse complement.
ACATCCACCTGGGCGGCCAGGTCTTCTTTGAGGCGGAACAACCCCGGGCCGGACGGGACGAGCTTCTCACTGAGTTCGGCATGCCAGTCCGGGTGCGTGAAATCGCCGGTGCCGATGACACGGACACCCTTGAGCTGAGCCCAGTAGTGGAGCCCTTCCAGATTGCACTGCTTGCTGGTCGCTCGAGAGAGATGGGAGTGGATGTGCAGGTCTGCAACGAACGACATGGGTGACGACACGAGCTCCGTGTTGGGGGGCGGGTGAGAACCGGATTTTGGGTCTGTTACCATACGGGCAAGCCCTTCCACGGGCAACTTACACCCACACACAAGCGTTCAGCAGCGTGTCATTCGGGCTTGGTGCGACTACTCCTCCGAGGGATTTCTGCCACGTCTATGCTGCCGCTTGCTAATGACAATCGAGTGCGCTACTTTTGATTATCATGTATAATCGAAAGCTCAATTTGGATATTTGTGAGGAAGAGAGTTGTTTCTTGTGGGGACCCAGGCAGACGGGAAAGAGCACGCTATTGCGCCTGTGTTTCCCGGATGCCCGACGCTACGATTTGCTGCTGTCAACTGAATATCGACGCCTGATCGCGCATCCGGGGCTTGTCCGCGAGGAGTGCGAGGCCGCAGGGCTCACGGGAGAAACGCAGCAGAATCCCGTCATCATTGATGAGATCCAGAAAGTGCCGGATCTCCTCGACGAAGTGCACTGGCTTATCGAGAACCGTGGGCTGCGCTTCATTCTGTGCGGTTCGAGCGCCCGCAAGGTGCGCCGGGGGCATGCGAATCTGTTGGGCGGGCGGGCCGTTCGCTGCGAGCTTTTCCCGCTGACGTCTGCCGAAGTGCCCGAGCTGGACCTCTCCAAGGCCCTCAGCGATGGCCTTCTGCCAAGACATCTCCAGAGCCGATCGGCTACTCGCCTGATCAGGGCCTATCTGGGGGACTATCTCAGAGAGGAGATTGCGGCCGAGGCACTTGTTCGCAATGTGCCTGCCTTCAGCCGATTTCTCGAAGTGGCTGCGTTGTCGAACGGAGAGCTAGTCAACTATGCCAACATTGCGCGCGAATGCGCGGTGAGTGCACCCACTGCTCGACAGTACTTCGAGATACTCGAAGACACGTTGTTGGGAGCCATGCTACCTGCTTTCCGCAAACGGGCCAAGCGGCGCACCATCGGGGCCCCCAAATTCTTCCTCTTCGACGTCGGCATCGCGGGCCATCTGGCCAGACGCGGCCCTGTTCAGCAGGGCTCCGAGCTGTTCGGCAAGGCGTTCGAGCACTTCCTCTTCATGGAGCTCAGAGCCCATGCGTCTTACTCGGGGACTTGCTACCCGATCTCCTATTGGAGGACTGCGGCGGGGGCCGAAGTTGACTTTATCCTGGACGACGGGCGGGTGGCGATCGAGGTCAAGTCTTCCGAGATGGTGCGTGGACGTCATCTGCGCGGACTTCGCATGTTCCGGGAGGAACACCGCCCGGATCGGTCCATGGTCGTCTCCCTGGATTCGCGTCCCCGCATTACAGCCGACGGTATTGAGATCCTCCCTTGGCGCGATTTCCTTGGCCGCCTTTGGGCCGGCGACATCGTCCCCACCCCTTGAATTGCCTCAATGGTGGGACTAAGACGTAGGCCGGACTAGCCGCTCTTTCCTCCGAGATATTTCGGGTGACGACATGAGACGACGCACATTCATGAAGGGCTCCGCTCTTTCAGCAGCAGGGCTTGCCATTCCCGGACATGCAGAGACGACGATGCCTAGCAACAAGCCGAATCTGCTTTTCATCTTTCCGGACCAATTCAGGCGTGAATCGATGGGGTTTTGGGACAAGCCGCGGTACGGAGGCGCTCTGCGCACGCCGGGAGATCCGGTCGTTACACCGGTCCTGGACAGGCTGGCTGACGAGAGTGTGGTGTTTACCCAGGCGGTCAGCACTTGCCCTGTCTGCAGTCCCTACCGCGGCATGATGATGTCGGGCATGTATCCCTGGCAGAACGGCGTCATCAACAACTGCCACCACACTCGGAAGGACGGTCTGCGGCACGACATTGACTGCTTCACCGACGTTCTGGCGGATGCCGGATATGAGACTGCGTACGTAGGGAAGACCCACTGGGAGCGCAACGACGCGGTGTTTGACGCCAAGCAGAACTACGTGGGGACAATGGAGCCGCCCGGCGGCCACCACATGAATCCCTATGACACCTACATCCCGCCAGGGCCGGGACGCCATGGCAGCACTTACTGGTACCAGTGCGTGAAGGACGCCCACAAGGACCCGCGGGTCTACAGCAGTGACGCCGCCCGGACCGGCCGGAAGGATGGCGAGCAGTACCGGCCGGAAGTCTACTCCCCCTTGCTTGAGGCAGACGTGCTCATTGACTATCTCACTCAACCCCACGGCAAACGGGATCCCGCCAAACCGTTCTGTGCCATCTGGGCTCCCAATCCGCCGCACAGTCCCTATGGCTCGGAGAAGGACTGTGATGAACTCGCCTATCGGGAGTTTTACAGGGACAAGACTCCCGAGGAGCTGCTGATCCGCAAGAACGTTTCACAGGATGGTGACGCGGCCATCAAGGCCAGGCGATGTGTCCCTTTCTACTTCGCCAACGTGACGGGGATCGACAAGCAAATCGGACGCGTGCTCGAGGCACTGGAAGCATCAGGCGAAGCCGGCAACACGATCGTCGTATTCACCTCGGATCACGGAGAGATGATGGGCAGCCAGGGCAAGTTCGGCAAGCTGGTGATTCACGAGGAGTCCTTCTGCATCCCGCTGCTCGTGAAGTACCCCGGCAAGCTTTCACACCGTCTGGAGGACATGATGCTCGCTCCTGTCGACATCATGCCGACCCTGCTGGGGCTGATCGGGTTGGGGGACCGGATTCCCGACACCGTTGAGGGGCGCGACTACTCCCGGGCAGTGGCAACGGGTGATTTCTCAGAGACCGAGAAGCCCCGGTCGGCGCTTTTCCTGGGCTACAGCAATCGAGTCAAAGGCGTTCGCACAGACCGTTTTTCCTTCCAGATCGACCACAGGGGCAAGCAGGTCCTTTTTGACAACGAAGTCGACCCGTACCAGGTCAAGCCCATCAGTCTGGGCGACATCCCCAAAGCCGATAGTGAGATGATTTTGGGGGAGTTGGCCATGTGGCTGAAGGTGTCCAACGATCCGTGGTACCGCGGGCGTAAGTTCGCCAATCTCATCCCGTATCCTGCTTGACAGGAGAGAGCTGTCTTGAAACACATCCTCCTTCTTGCCGCCTTCCTCACGGCTGGCTGCACCTTTCTTACACCAACTCCGACATCGAGATTGTACCGGGACTTTTCCGCGCAGTCCGACGAGACCCTATTGCCGGACTACTCCTACGCCGGCTATCATCAGTGCGAGAAGCCGCTGCCAACCGTGAGTCGTGTGACGCATCGTTTTCTCGATGTCGCCGACTTCGGCGCTGTCCCAGACGACGGCAAGTCGGATCGGGATGCGGTCCTCGACGCTCTGAAGGCAGCGCATGCATACACGGGGCCTGCCGCCATTGTCTTTCCGGCAGGGCGGTTCCGGCTCAATGAACGCAGCGATATCGGCAAGCCCCCCATTACGCTGACACGAAGCAACCTGGTTCTCAAGGGGGCGGGGGCCGCGCTGTCCGAGCTTTTCTTCTCGGAGCCCGCCCCGCTGGGCACGCATCACGTATCCATCTCCGCCCCTCAGCCGGACGGCTCCTACTGGCGCGGCACCAGGACCAGCATCAAGGTCCTCAGCAACTCATCGCCGGACGGGTTCTCCGTCGAGGTCAACGACGCGTCGACACTGACACCGGGCATGATCGTCAACGTGGATGCTGGCCTCAACGTCAATCTGGAGAAGGCCAAGGGGTACTTCGCGCCGCATGCCATTCCTGACGGTCCCAGGAAGCGCCACGGTGGCCGCAATGACTACATGTTTGAGATCCACCGTATCGCGGCTGTCGAGGGCAACCGTGTGACGTTCGCTGAGCCAATTCACCTTGATTTGCCGCACATCGACAACATCGTTCTGTGGACCATCGATCACACCATCGAGGAGTGCGGCGTCGAAGGGGTGACCCTGGCGGGCAACTACCGTGGCCTGTTCAAGCACCACGCGGGCCCCCGATACGGGGAAGACTATCGCATGTTGACGTTCGACAACGCGTTCAACTGCTGGGGCAACGACTTGCGGTTTACGGACTACAGCAAAGCCATCAGGATGCTCAGGTCCGGGTTCAATACGGTCACCAATGCGCTGCTCGAGGGCAACCCAGGGCACAGTTCCATCACTATCGAGATCGGCTACGGCAATCTCTTTGCCTACATCCGTGAACAGAACGACACTCATCACGGCCTCGGTGTGGTTTCTTCTGCCACGAACACCGTTTTCCTGCGTTGTACCCAGTACAAGAGCATGGAAGCCCACTGCAGGTGGGCTCGGGCGACTCTTTACGACCTGAACGAAGGCGGCTTCCAGACCCGCGGCGGGGGTGCCACATTCACCCCCATGCATGGCCGTTTGCTCTGCTTTTGGAACTGGCACGTCACCCGCCCGGGCGACGTGGATTTCTGGCCGGTAGGCAAACGCTACGGCTACTTCATGCCGCCCATTGTCGCCGGTCTGCACGGGCTGCCGATCAAGGTCGCCGATACTGAGACCGACCTTCGGGCCTGGGAGTCTCCCGGCAGGCGAGTAGTGCCGGAATCTCTCTTCGAGACTCAGCTCAGCCGGCGGACCGGGTCCGTCCCTGACTGGTTGCGGGATCAGAGCCGTCTGTTCGAGAGGATCAGCCGCCATTCCCGGATCGCGATCACGACCCCACACCACTCGGCCTACCCATTCGGCACGGCCATCCCCATCGGGCTGGCGACTCCGGCCAGATGCGTCCGCGAAATCGAGTTGGTTGCCGGGAACCGAAACGAGTGGGACGGGCTTGAGGTCGTGGCCGCGGGACGCAGGCCCTGTTTCAGAGCCCCTTCGCCCGGCGCGTGGATTTTGAAAGCACGACTCACCAACACGCGTGGGGAAATTGCGACCAGTCGGCCCATAACCATTTACGTCGGCGATCCTCAAGCCCTGCAGTCCGTGCCCATTGCCAGGGCGGCGGCCATGCTCAAGAACTCGCGCAGTGATCTCTATAGGACGTTCACGGCTGTAGGGGGAGGGGAGGGTACGATCGCGAGCTCGTCTGCACTGGAGAGGCGCAGCGCTGCGAAGCTCCACACCTGGCAGATCGCTACTGATTACGAATGTGAGCGGCAGGAACTCTACCGCAGTTTCGGCCCCGCGAGCGTGTTGCCCATGCTCAACGACCCCGAGCAGCTGGGGGAAGCCGCGAAGCTCATTGACAACGACACAGCCACCACGGTGAGCATCTACAACTGGCTCGAGACCATGGCCCAGTTCGACCTCGGCGTCCTCAAGGCCATTTGTCGCGTCGATCTCGTATGGCGTGACGCCGTTCCCGAGAAGGACGTCCGTCTTGAGCTCCAGACAGCCACCGACGAACGAGCCTGGACGAGTGTGGTGAACGACGAGCCCATCTGGGAATCCTGCGTAGCTCGTCTGGGCAGCACGCTCATCCGGGATCCGCTGCCACGATCCGCCGGGAACATCACCAGCCTTTACTTCCCTGAACGCCCGTGCCGTTATGTCCGGCTCCTCTTCACTAACTTTCCCAATGAGGCTCTGGCTGAGATCCGCGTTTTCGGTCCGGGATCGAGGTAGTGGGGCTTCGTGTCGCCTACGTTGGTGCCGCGGAAGGCGTCAACGCTGCTTCCGCCGTGGGAAGAGCTCTGAGTCCGGCCCCGGGGGGGCTTCCGGCCCCGGGGGCAATGCCGTCAACCTAAGCGTCCGGGCGGCGCGACGGCCTCAGATCCTTTTGCGGTTCATGACGTGACGGTGCTTCGTTGGTGTTTTTTTCCTCGGAAAGCTGCGTCCAGGCCGGCGTTCGGTGAGTCCTT
>JABHEG010000345.1 GCA_018676675.1 Lentisphaerota bacterium | reverse complement strand
CGCGGCTCTGCCGGACGGGGGAAGGACCGCTTCCGTTGGTCGCGGCTCGATTGTCCCGGAGCAAGCCGCGTCCGCTGCAGACGCTCCTCAGGATCAATTCTGTATGAGTTCGCACTTGGCTCGGTCGATGACCCGTCGTGCGGCGGCCAGTTGGTCATCACGGCCCGTGGGTTTCTCATACTGGCTTTGAAGCTCCTTGACCTTGCGGCGTGTCTGCTTGAGGAGATCCGCTTCCGTCTCGGGTGACCAGGATGTGCGTCGCCAGCATTCGGGCATCCAGACGGCGCTTCGCATATGGTTGATCGTGTGGTCGGTGGTCATATGGTCTTCGCGTAATCCGAAGCCGACGTCGAGAATGGCATCCAGGCCGAGGTCCTCCCGGGTGATGGATGGCTTTTCAAGCTGTTTGAGGCTATCGGTAAACTCCGTGTCGAGGAGGAACTGAACGGGGCTGATACTCAATCCGGCATCGATGTGTCCTACCCCGACTTCGGGGTGGACGCCGGTGAACGCGGCGGCCATCATTGCGAAGTACGCCTTCTCGAGCGTGCAGTACATCCCCGGCTCTTTGGTAGGCGTCCACTCTCCGGGGCCGGGTGCCAACTGAACGCCCGCCCAACTGCGGATGAAATCACAGATTGCGAAGCGCCGAATGGCAGCGTCGAATGCGGTGAAACTGACATCAGCCGTGGCCAAGTCCATGGTACCCAGGATAGGCATCCCGGTCAGGGGAATTTTCTTGCTCTGGAGGAGTCGAGCCGCAAACCAGAGCACCATGAATTCCGCCGCGATGATGACGATACTTCCCGCGCTGGTGACGGGCATATTGACTCCTGCCACGGGCATGGCCGCGAGCTTTGCCGGGTGGATTCCGGTCTTCAGCATGTGGACATACCGTTCCGCGGCAAGACGGTCGAGTTTGAGCGGAGAGCTGGGGCAGATATTGGCCATCCAGTGCCAGTGGGGATCCGTGATCTCGAAGATTTCCTCGATCTCCTCCAAGTACTCGATCTGGCGGATGTCGTGCACGTATACGCCACGCGGCTTGTTGGCGTGCTCAAGCAGAACCAGGGCGGCCTCGAGCGGCTCGATCGGCGCGGGCGTGTCCCCGGCGAGGTTCAGAATGTGTCCGACCCCGTCGTCAGGATGCAGAACGTCACCCAGCTTGACGAGATTGATGAAGTCATCGTGGTTCCCCAAACGTCGTGTACGCGTATCATCGTCGTAGTAATACGTACTCAAGTTGTGGAACATGTATGGGAGTCTTGGGGCGCGGAACTCTTCATTGGGAGCATAGGGGTGGTAGCCGGAGTAAATGATCTCCCGGTTGTCAGGGCTGAGTTGGTCGCACCACGTACTCTTGTCTTCGGCGCGTACGGACTCGGCAAACTCCCGGATCAGGGGATCAGGGAAGCGGGCAACCTGTTGATCGAGATCGACCTGTGCGCCTGCCTGCTGGAACGCGTGGAGGATGTCGTGATTCTCGCAACAGAAACCTTGCTTCTCCAGGACTTCGCAGACGCCGTCGACCAGGATTTCGACATCGCTATCGGTGAGGACTCTTACCATTGCGCTACTCCTGTTCGGTGGCATCCATCCCGGCCTGTCATCGTGGCCCCACTGCCACACGGACAGTCGCGGCCGCTGTCAGCTAGAAGCTGAACACTTCGCGTTCCCCGAGGCGTGCTCCTCCCGCACAGATCCAGAGCGTGCGTTGCGCCGGGCTTTGGACGACGGTCGCGACTGTGCAGAACGCGGCATACGTTCCGTCGACGTCCTCATTGCAGACGGCTCCGGCTTCGCGCGTGTTGTCGGAAAGCTGCTCCCATCCGGTTGCCATTGTGAACGGCGTTGGAGCATCTGCGACATTGGCACTAAGCTGGCTGTAGCGGAACCGTGAGCCCTCCAGGTTCTGCTCTGAGAACTCAAGCTGCGTCAAGTCGGGATCCAGGTAGTGGTTGGTATGGACAAACACGCGGTCGGTGACGTCTGTGCGTTTGGTCTGGCAAGCGGTGGTTTCGAGGTTGATGACGGCCGTTGGGTCGGCGGCGTAGTAGTTATGCCCCGACAGGCGTGGTGTGGACTCAATGGCTGCGGCCGCGCTTTCGGCCGTTGGGCAGCGCAGTGCTTTGGTGATGGTGAAGAGGTAGTTGATGCCGGGGCGGGCATCTGTCGGAACCAGATTCGTGTTACCCACGCTGACGCCATCGCTGTTCATGCCGATGAGTGAGAGGCATCCAGCGGTAGTCAGCCCGATTGTCTCAGGCCCATTGTCGGGTTTGCGGTGCACTACCACGATGAACTCGCCGGCATCGCTATTCATGTCCCAGGTCTGGCCGACCACAGGGGCGCCATTGGTGAGCGCTGGAGGGGCGAGAAAGGCAGAGCATTCACCCATGTAACCCGGGCAGCGCTGACGGAGGGCCTGGTTATCAAACAGGAGATAGTCGCGGAGGTCGGTGAGGCCATTGGCGATGAGCAGCTCAACGTGCGACAGCCCGGCCGCCCGGGCAATGCCGTCGAATTCGTCCCAGATGGCTTGATCATAGTCCTGGTGAGCTTCCAGGACGTCGGTCACGACGCGTTGAAGGTAGCGTTTCGACAGGCTGCGCCCGGGATCATACCCCTGGATGAATGCGACGAGGTGATCCGTGCGTGATTCCGCCAGATTATGGATGTCGTCCCGGAATTGCTCTCCAAAGCACTCGCCGATGGTTGCGGGTGACCCGGCCAGTTCAATGTGGCGTAGGGGCATTGGGACCTCTCCGTTGGTGATATGTGATGGTTGAGTTGCCGGGCGCCATGCTGGGTGCTCAGCCAACCACCGTTACGTATACCCGCGCGATTGACCGCAGGCCATTGGGCCCCGTCCTTTCGACGGTGGCGATGTAGTTGCCAGGGTGCTCGTAGGCATGTTCCACAACGGCGTAGCCATCGGGGGCATGTTTGCCATCCGCCTTGGGACCGTACGGGACCGATTTGACTGACGCTCTTGCGGTACCGTCCCCGAAATCCCAGTGTTCCTGACCCTGAGGAGCATGGAACGACCGGGCTCTGAAACGCACTGGCATTCCCGGGGTAATCCCGAACGTGGGGTGGTAGGCAACGTGGATGCCCGGCGGAAAACGGTCGGGTGCATAGTCTGAGAGGACTTGAATCACGGCAAAATCCACAGACTCGTTTCCGGCCTGGTCCCGGGCCGTCACAATCTCGCTGTAGATCCCAGGGGTGTCATAGCACCTTTCCACGGTCTTTCCGACGGCGACGTTCCCATCACAGAAGCGCCATTCGCAGGTGGCAATGCCGGCAGAATCACGACACCAGGACCGGGACGCGTCGAGAACAACTTGTTCTCCCGTTCGCACTAATTGATGCGGTCGTGCCACAGCGATGATATCAGGCGTGTGTTCCGCAAGGTACGCTTGCCACAGGAATGCGTAGCCGAATTCCTGCCCGAGACGCCCGGACGGCTGCATGCATTTGATGCCGAAGTGCAGGTGAGCCCAGCCACCGCTGCTGCCCTCCTTGCCCAATAGACCGATGCGCTGACCTTGCTTGACGTGCGCTCCCACCCTAACCGCTGGATCGATCTCCTTGAGGTGTGAGTAGAGGTGTACCCAGTTCCTGTCGTCAACGAAGTGTACGCGGTCGTAGCGCGGCTGGAGTTCGAATTCTGCGCGTCCTGTTTCGTCGAAATCATCACCAGCACAGACGACAATCCCATCCCCGGAAGCGATTACTTCAGTGTCTCCCTCTGATCCGCCGATGTCGAGTCCATCGTGGTAGTAGACGCGCTCAGTTCCGACATATTCCGCTCCTCCCACGAAGCATGGTTCGTTGCACATCTGTGTATCCGTGGCGAACCAACGCTGGACAGCGGGGTAGCGGAACGTGCCGGGCGTGATCCAAGGCGAGTTGGCCGGCCAGAACCGGAGGCGGACATCATGCTCAAGGCTCCACGGCTCATCCGTCCACCTTTTGCGGAGAAGAGGGGCGACAACGGGGCAGTCGATCTGGACGCCGCCAACCGTGATGGGGAGGTGGTAGGCCGCACTGATCAAAGAGGCCGTTTCGCCGTTCACCTGAACGTCCACGCGGGCCCGGCGGACGGCGCCACGAAGGGAGTCGGTCTGGCTCTCCATCCCGAGAAGGCGCACGAGAGCCACAGAACCGTCCGACAGCGTCACCTCACCCGCATCGCCCAGATTCAAGTCAACGGTGGTGCGCAGGTGAGGTCGGTGTCCGGGAAGCGGGGTCGTTTGCTGCATCGTTCAGTTGCCTCCGTGGCTTTTTCGAAACAAGAGGCCGGTTACTATAGGAGAACCGGCTCCTCCATGGGAAACCGGCCGGTTACTATAGGAGAACCGGCTCCTCCAGGGGCGTCCGTAGGCGGACACGCGATGGAGCGGGTTCCCGGTGACTGCCTACACTATGGCTCAATGGGTTCATGGGTGATGCGGGAGGACGAGTCCCATGACGCTGTTTGCGGGGACAGACAGAGGGCGCCCGGGCGTGTAGTCGAACTCAAAGGGGATCTCTCGGATGAGCGCTCTGTCCTGTTCGTTCCCAAGCAAGGGATGACAGGCGGTGAGGAGCATGGCCTCTGCCTTCCCCGCAACGGCTGTCGAGGTCTCCAACGTGAGCGGGACCCAGCCTTCACTGGTGCGGTTGACGAGCACAATTCGGATGCTGTCACCGTGGTCGAACGCTGCGGCCACGATTCTGTCGTCCTCCTGGCTCGGGACGGCGAACCGGTAGTCGCTTCGGCACCGGGCGTAGATCGTGTGCATAATCTGTTCGGGGCGGATGTAATAGGGTGTGTTCCGGTTACGCGTCGTGGGCCCCGCCAACTGACTGAACCAGTAACCACCGTAGAGCGCCCACTTGTTGGCCCCGGCCACGAGCGGGGTCTCCAGAAAGACTCTCAGCATGTCGGCGACCAAAACGGCGCTGGTGAGTGACGTCATTACTTGTTTGTCACGCGCATTTCCCATCCCATACTCGGTGACGAAGACCGGGAGCTCCCGCCCGATGTGTTTGCGCATCATCGCCGCGATATCCGCGAACGTTTTTCGGTCCTTTTCGGCGTGACGCATGGCCATGTTGAGCTCACTTGGTTCGGCTTGGAGCCGGTCGTGGAGTTTTTGCAGGCGGAGATTGACCGGGAGGTCGTAGCGGTCGGCCCCCCCGAGGCGATGGAACGCGCCAGGAGCATGGTAGATGTGGATCTGAAACGCGTCGGCGTGGCGGCCGGCGATGGGCAGGATGGCGTCGTTCCAATCGGGTAGATGCCCACTGCCGTTGAGCAAAATAGTGATGGATGGGTCACGGGCTTTCATGGCTTTTGCATACGGAAGAAAGGCCTTTGCGTACACATCGGCTGTGGTTGAACCGACTCGGTCGGCACCCCACGTTTCATTGCCGAGTTCCCAGTACGTCACGTTGTAGGGGGCCGGATGCCCATTCTTGGCGCGCAATGCTCCCCACCTTGTCGTGATAGGGCCATTGCAGTACTCGACCCAGTCAGCGGCCAGAGCGATGCGTTCGGGAGCCGCGGCGAGGTAATCGGCCATGTATTTCGTTTTCGCGGCGTTTCGCAGGTTGGCGGGATCCAGATTCCCCGGAGTGTCTTCGAGAAAGGCGGTGGTGAGGATTGGGACCATGTTTCTCTGTTCACACCAACGGAGGAAGTCATCCACGCCGAACACAGCGGGCCCGCGGTCATCAGCGTTGTGGTAGTTGATGAAGTTGCCTCGTTGGGCGATTGGCCCGATCGTGTCTTTCCAATTGAATACATCTGCATTGCAGCCTCCGGGGTAGCGCATGAAAGTGAACTGCATTGGGTCAACGCGCTCAGAGAATGCGGAACTGAAACGGGCGGCACTCGGATCGTAGACCGCGCTGAGGTGTTCTGCATTGATGTTGTTCCCGAAAAGCAGGGGTGGGACCGGAATCCTCGTGCTTGAGTTCACGCTCACTATCTGCCGTTCGTGGGCGGGAGTGGTCACAAGTTCTTGCGCGCGGTAGCGCAGGCCGGCGATCTCCTGGGCCCGGAAACGCCGGGCGTCGAGTGACGCGAGCCGGAGGAGAGCGCGTTCGAGTTCATCCGCTCGGTTCAGGAGTGCCTGAGCAAGCGCCCGGGGGTATGATGGTGAGGCGTTCACTGCGGCTGCGCTTGGGACGGGGGCTTCACTCACAAGTCGGGTGAGGACGGCATCGTTCCAGTAGCGCCAGGGCAGGCAGCGACCGCGCCAGTGTAGCTGAGGAGCTCGGCCTGGGGCGAAGACTGGGGTCACGTCTGCTGCGGCGAGACCTGCGAATTGCCTGGCCCGTTCAGCAGCCAGGGCAATCTCGAGCTCCCGATTGTTGGTGTAGGTGGTTGTCGTCTTGATCTCAAGATCGGCGAACGCGGCTGTTCCGGAACATAGCTCGAGGCCGATGTGTACAGACGCCTGGACGAGATCCTCCGGGAAAGCGACGATGTAGCGATGGTGCTCCCACTCGGTTGTGCCCTGGAAATCAGTGTAGATGGTACCGGGGTTACTGACACGTTCTTCCGATTTGCCTTTCCACATGACCATCGTCTTGGCGTTGTGGTAGTGCTTCTCTCCGGTAACGACACCATCGGCCTTCCGCCAAACGGACACGAGTACGGTCTTGCCTCTGAGTTCCTCTGCGGGGAGAGCGCGGACAGCCTTCGCATTGATTCGTTCAGACGACCGGACTCGCAGCGCGGGCTTGCCGTTTGGCCCCGGTACGGTGTCAACCGTGACGGGAGGTTGCCTGTTGCCCCAGCCGCAACGCCAGCCCGGCAGGGCGGGATCGCTCAATGCGTCGGCAAAGGTGAAGAGGGTTTGGTTCTGGCCCTGGGCTACTGTGACCAGCAACATGAGCAACGCGGTCAGCGTCCAGACAGAACGGCGCAAAGACGGGGCACAGCGGATCATGTCGGCTTGTCTCCAAGTCAGCTTAAGAAACCGGTGGCGGCGGAGGCGGCCTTGGTGTTGCGGGCAGGGGCGGATCATCCAGGGCAACGGAAAAAGCCGCCCGGTAGACTGTGTATCCCAGCAGTGCCATGATGGGCACGACGAGGGCTCCCACCAGAGGGACAATTTGCAGGCCGATCAGCAGGAAAAAGACGAGGCGCAGAAGCCATTTCATCAGAAAGCGCTTGCCGAGGCCCATGTACCGCCGGAAGGGCCCAACGAGGCGGATGCGGTAGTAGATCACTCCCGGGATCAGGCCAACGACGGGGATTAGACTGAAGAGGGCTCCCACAACCAGAACGGTTGGCAAACGGCTGCTGACCGTGCTGACATATCGGTCGGCAAAGCCCTGGTCGGCGAACAACTGGTGTCCACAGGCCGGACAGGTTTGTCGGGGGCCCTTTTCCTTCAAACGCGTTGCACAGACAGGGCACCGCTTCTTCTCGGCGAGGCGGTACGGGTGCCCATCGCGATCCGGGGTCGGATAGGTTTTGGCCTGGCCGAGGAAGCCGACGGCACACGGCTCTGGCAGGGGCGTCTTGCAGTTGAGGCAAGCCACAGCGCAGGGGTAGTTCATCTCTCCGCATGATTGGCAGGCCACCTTGGCTTTCTCCTCCCGCCAGGCGAAGTAGCGTTTGAGCAGGTGGAGCACCCCGGTCACAACGAGGATGACCAAGAGCATTGCCACGGGGTAAAGCAGCAAGAGAATGACCCCGAATCCTGCCCAGAGATCTTCACACCAGCTCAGAAGGCCACGCAGGCCGAGGTCATCATCTTCATCCGATTCCACCAGGATATCGATGATCCCCCCACGTAGCGCAGCCAGAAACCACGTGGTACCGCCCACCAGAAGAACGACGACCGTATCCCCGATGCCGGCCTGCTGGATTGCACCTTGGAAGAACGCCCGGTCGCCAGCCGTGAGAACCCCCAGGCTGCTCAGAGCGGCGACGACCGCCTTCAACTGCTTGTCAACGCTCTGGAGCAGTTCTTCAGCCTCAGGGCTCTTCATGGCAGCGACTTCCAGCGCGGCCAACGCCCCCAGGGCACAGATGGTCAGGTTGTGTGTAAACCAGATCGGCTCCGCGCCAGTTGCTTCCAGGAACTTGATCCCGTCAAGCATGGGGACGTGCTGTCCGTACCGTAGCAACAGCGAGGTAGCGTCAAAAGTTCTATGAAAACAATGAAGAGAGACTGAGCCGGTATGGAGAATGGTGTGGTTTACCATGACGCTTGCTACCGGGCAAGTTCAGATCCGGCATAAAGCCGCTCGTTCCTCGCTATTTATTCCGT
>JABHEG010000119.1 GCA_018676675.1 Lentisphaerota bacterium | reverse complement strand
TGGATTGGGCGCCACGTCACTGGAGGCAGCTCATCCCTGAGCGCTCTTCCCTAACCGCGCGTTCCAGGGACCCCGGTTTGGGAAAACCGGCCTCCAGGTACCCGTCCGGCATCCGACCGTTTCAGGTTGGTCTGTTCCCGAGTCCGGACCCGGGTCGCCCCGTCATCATTGTCCTGACAGAACGTGTGCGTGTGCGGCCGACGATAGGAGGTCCACACGCACACGTTTGTTCCCGGAAGGATCTCCGGGGCTTCTCGTCGTAATCGCGATCACGACTGCGATCACGATTCCCTGCAATCGGTCCTCCCGATCATCTTCAGTCCGGGAACGCAGGGGTGCCTTTGACCCGGACGGGGCGGCCGCTCGCCGAAATGCCTTCGACCGTGACGGTGAGGCCGTCATCCGTTTCTGTGCCGTGGTTATGATTCAAGACGGCGCCCTGCCGGATATTCGTGATCTCGACCATCATTCGCCTCTGTTTGTGACCTGGGTTTGCGGAATATGGGAATGCCTGGCTCAGATGCAAGTGCCTGGGTACAACTGTACCCACCCCGCGCCCGTGCCCGCATCCGCTCTTGCCTTGCCTTGGCTTGTCCCGGCCTGGGAGCCATGCCATAGTCCATTCGGCATCACCGAGTCCGGTTGAAGGAGAACCGAATGAAGCGTAACACAAGGCTGCCCTGCGTGCGGATCGCGACCATCATGTCTGTCGCCGGAGGCTGCGTGTTTTCCGGACATGCCTGCAAGGGACAGCCGGTGCTGATCGAAGACGGGAATCCGGCGACATTCAGTTCGGGCTGAACAAGACCAAGACGGGAGTTGATCAACGTGACAAGAAAGCTGGCAACCATGCTTTGGCTGGGCTGTCTGAATGCAGCGTGGGCGACGCCGCAGGTACCCGTGAGGCCTGAAGCCGTATCGGGACCCGAGGCCAAGCAGTGGCTGAACTGGGCAATCCCCCTCCCCAAGGAGGTGGCCCTTGAACGGAAGGTGACGCTCTCCGCCGACAGGGTCCGGCTGACGCTGCGCGACGGCGCGACCTCCCTGGAGAAAAGTGCTCTGCGTTGCCTCCAGGACTTGTTCCGCGATAAAGCCGGGGTTGACAGTTCCCCCGCGAACAGTTCCTTTGAGATTCTGCTTGGGGTGTGCAACGCTCAGGGACGAGTTGGGGATGTGACCGTAGCGGATGCCGGACGCCTGACGGGATTGCCCAACCGAGAGCAGGCTTACCTGATCCGTTCCGTCGGGGACAATAGGCTGGTACTGACCGCACTGGACGCCAGAGGCGTGTTCTACGCCGCGTTGACGCTGGGGCAGTTGCTGGAAAGCAGGTTCGTTCGGGAATCCGTGGCCCTGCCATTAGCCGAAATCACTGATTGGCCAGACATGGCCGAGAGGGGCGAATGGGGATTCATCACAACAGCCAGTGGCGCGATACACCCCGACGACATTGAGAGACTGTCTGCCTGTAAGATGAACCTGCTGGAATTCCAGACACAGTACCGCGTGGAAGAAGACGGACGAGCCGTCGTTGATGTCGATCGATCCCTGCTTCGCCGGGGGCACGCGCGTGCCGTGAACATGGTGCCGATCATCACCCACCTCAACGGATTGGGGCGCCCCGGAATCGGCGGCTACAGGGTCTATCCTGAACTGCGAGGGAAGGGCCTGAGCGCCGTGGTCAAAAGCCGTGCCGCTGAATGTGCGCCCTGTGCCAGCAACCCAAAACTCGTTGAACTTCTGGCCGACTGGATGCGGGGGTTTGCGACCTACGAGCCAGTGACGGATGTCTGCTGCTATCTGAGCGAAACATCCCTGCATTGTGAATGCGAAACATGCGCTGGAGAAGGTGTGGGACAGTTTGCCCTCGAGGCCCGGGCCTTTGTCAATGCCTGGCGTCTCGCGGTCAAGGACTTCCCCAAACTGCGCACTCGTATCCTGCTGACTCAGGGCAGCTACAGCACCAACGACAAGGTTCTGGCGGAAATTCCCCCGGAAGTTGGCGTCACGTATTACGATGGCGCCAGAACCTATGACTCCTCACCCGAGCCAATGATCTACCCGCTGCTTGAGGACTTTGCTGCCCAGGGCAGATGGCTGGGCGTATACCCGCAACTCACCCCGTCCTGGCGCATCGTCAGCCCCTGGAGCGGGCCACAGTTTATCAAGACCCGCATGACCGAATTCGTGGACAAGAAGGTGACGTCACTTGCCGGCTATGTGGTGGGAGGCAGCCGCCTGTTCGACTTCAATCTCACGGCGAGCGCGGAATGGAGCTGGAATGCCCATGGTCGAGACGAGGCCGAATTTGCCACCGCCTGGGCAACGCGCAGGGGCATGACACCGGCTCACGCCGCCTTGGCGGCGGACTGGGCCGTCAAGCTCGGTCAGGCAGCCTGGGACATCTACGGAGCCCGCCTGGTAGAACGCTACCTCTTCCGGCCAGCCAACTTGACGGGCATGATTTCCGCCGGAACGCCACCCAATTACGGAGCCGGAATGCTGAAATACATCCCGAATGCGGAGCATTTGGAGGGCAACTTGAGTAACTGTCGGCAAGCCCTTGCCCTGGCCGAACGGATAGGCCATGCTGACATGCTCGCCGAATCCAAGGCCATTCTGACCTACTACCAAATCGTTCGGGAAATAGCCAGTATCTGCACGCTTCTGGGGGAAGGAAAGAGTACCACCAAGGCGGACGTGAACGTCCTGCAACACCACATGAATCGGCTGGCGCTGGCCGGACTGCTCAATGTACGGGCATTGCGGGATTGGGAACGTCCCACTGGGGGACTCCGCGGCCCGGCGGGGGGCAGACGATTGGCGGAGAGCAGAAAAGCCACGCTGGACGCCGTCAACGCCGTGGCCACCGCCCTGAAGAGGTTCGGCATACGGGATCCCGTCAAGACGTTCAGGCCAAGCACGGAGATAGGCGGCTGGAAGACGGGAGATTTCCAGGAAGAGGAAGCCATCGAGATGTCGATGGACGTCACCGAACTGATCTCAGGGCCAGGCCGCTACCAGCTCACCTTCCAGTACACCAAAGGCTGGTACGGGCTGAGAACCCAGCGCGCGGCACTGGTCTCCGCACAGCCAGACAATCCTGAGAAGCGCACCGAACTGGCTGTCGACGAGCATCCGGGACACGCCCGATCCAGGAGCTACGGCAATGTGTATCAGCTGAATCTGCCCCAACACGATCCCGCTTTGCGCTATTTCATCGTCGCGAGAGTGCGTGGGACCTCCCCCCGGGACATGACTCCCGAGCGAACCGGCTGCGGAGGCAAGGTGTGGCTGGAACGCGAAATACCCCTGGACTGGCAGTTCCAGATAATGACCGTTGCACCCGGCGCAGAAGTCGAACCCAAGCTGACCTTCTCCGGAACCGGCCTGAAGGTAGGCGTGGTTGCCGGAGGGTATGGCAGCGAAGGAATTCTTGAACTGCTGCGCAAGACGAAGGGCCTGGACGCCGCTCCCGTAGGCATTGGCAGCTTTGCTTCTCACAACTGTCGCATACTCGTTTTTCCCCAGATGCGTTACCCGACATCCGAAGCCCACGCCCGCACGGTGGAGGAATTTGCCCGAAATGGGGGAGGGGTAATCACGACTCATGATGCGGTTGGTTATCGCCGACATCCCAAAATCTTCGAATCCGTGTGCGGCGGCGGAGTCGCCCGTACCCGGTCCGGGACATGGCAAACTGCCGGAAACCATCCGGTGACAAAAGGCCTGCCTGTCGGAAGGGCTTTGTCCCGCGGCTATTACGACCAGGTGGAGATGCAAAACGGAGTGGACGGAACGGTTGTGGCCGTCGGCCAAGCTTCCAAAGCACCGGTAATCGTGGTAGGACCTTTTGGCAAGGGGCGCTACGTGGCCTGCGGCCTGCTTCTCGGTATGGAGCACGATCCGTTCGGCGGCGGCAGCCGAGAAGCGCCTCCGGCCCCCGATGAAGCCGGAATGCTGCTCAACGCCATTGACTGGTGCGCGGGAAACGAGTGAGCCGGGCCCGCCAGAAACGGATTCGCATCCGTCGTCTGTATGGCTTCAGGATGACTTCCTCGGCGCGCGCTGTGCCGCCGAGGTCTTCCAGTGTGGGAGGGGACCTCCGGACCGCGACTAGTGGCGTCGGGCGCGAATAGCGAGCCCACCCCCGGGCCAGTCTTCGATGAGGCTTCGTGCGGGCCGGCAAGAGGCG
>JABHEG010000385.1 GCA_018676675.1 Lentisphaerota bacterium | reverse complement strand
TCCCGCTGAGGAAGAAGCTGCTCCCGCTGAGGAAGAAGCTGCTCCCGCTGAGGAAGACGCTGCTCCCGCTGAGGAAGAAGCTGCTCCCGCTGAGGAAGAAGCTGCTCCCGCTGAGGAAGAAGCTGCTCCCGCTGAGGAAGACGCTGCTCCCGCTGAGGAAGAAGCTGCTGCGGACGGAACTGAGACAACGAAGGAGTAGTAGAGCAGGCTCCCGGCGCTCTGAGCGGGGCCTCCCCGGTGGGACTATTTTTCTCCCCAGGAAGTGTTTTGTTCTGCTTGCAAAGCTGGGTGAAGAGCGTAAATTATTGCTCTTTGTGATTATCGGATGCCCACGTAGCTCAGTCGGTAGAGCGCGTCCTTGGTAAGGACGAGGTCACCGGTTCGAATCCGGTCGCGGGCTCCAAACTCACCCACTGGCTGCCGATAATCGGCCCAGAACCCCTGGCAACGTAGGCCAGGGAGGCGTACGGAATGTCCGTATGAGGTGGGTGCATGGCGGTTACGCGTTTAGGCGTTTTGAGGTAAACAGGTCGGGCTTGCTGCGAGATGGTTCGCTAAGGCCGAGAGCCAGGAGGTGGATGAAACAATGGCTAAGGAAGTATTTCAGAGAAACAAGCCCCACGTCAACATCGGCACAATTGGCCACGTTGACCACGGCAAGACAACTCTCACCGCTGCCATCACAATGACCATGAGCAATCTGCATGGTGGTGATGTCCGCTCGTTTGACGAGATCGACAATGCTCCTGAGGAAAAGGAGCGCGGCATCACGATTAACACGGCACACGTTGAGTATGAGACCGAAAACCGGCATTATGCTCACGTTGATTGCCCTGGGCATGCTGATTATGTCAAGAACATGATCACGGGTGCTGCCCAGATGGACGGCGCCATTCTGGTGATCGCGGCGACTGATGGCCCGATGGCCCAGACTCGCGAGCACATCCTTCTCGCCCGTCAGGTTGGCGTGCCGGCCATGGTCGTCTACATCAACAAGGTTGACCAGGTTGACGACGAAGAGCTTCTCGAGCTCGTCGAGATGGAAGTGCGTGAGCTTCTCTCCGAGTACGAGTTTCCCGGTGATGACATTCCGGTAGTGATGGGGTCTGCCCTTCACGCCATGGAGTCCGCTGGTGAGCCCACGAACGAAGCATGTGCCTCGATCATTGAGCTCATGAAGGCGGTGGATGAGTACATCCCCGAGCCCACTCGCCCCCTGGACCAGCCGTTCCTGATGCCGATCGAGGATGTCTTCTCGATTGAAGGGCGTGGCACAGTGGTTACCGGGCGCGTTGAGCGCGGGATTGTCAAGACCGGCAATGAGGTCGAGATCATCGGCATCCGCGAAACGACCAAGACGGTTGTGACCGGGGTCGAGATGTTCCGGAAGATCCTGGACGAAGGCCGTGCCGGTGACAACGTCGGCTGCCTGCTCCGCGGAGTCAAGAAGGACGACGTTGAACGGGGTCAGATTCTGGCCATCCCCGGCTCGATCACGCCTCACACCAAGTTCGCCGCTGAGGTCTACGTATTGAGCAAGGAAGAGGGTGGCCGTCACACGCCATTCTTCAACGGCTATCGCCCGCAGTTCTACTTCCGCACAACGGATGTGACTGGCGTTTGCGATCTGCCTGAAGGTACCGAGATGGTCATGCCTGGCGATAACGTCGCCATGACTGTTGAGCTGATCCAGCCCATCGCCATGGAGAAGACGCTCCGCTTCGCGATTCGCGAAGGTGGACGTACCGTTGGTGCGGGCCGAGTAACTGACATCGCCGAGTAGCTTGGGATTGCGCAGAGGCGCTTTTCCTGAGAGGCTGCTTGGTCGAGGCGGTGTCCCGGCAGGGAACTTGTTTTCGGACAGAGGCCATGCCGGGACTCCCCATTTTCAGAGCCAAGTACTGAGAGGTGGTTGAATGGCACGTGAATTAGCCATCATGGCGTGCACAGAGTGCAAACGGCGTAACTACACGACCACAAAGAACCGCCGCACGACTCCGGGACGCCTTGAGATGAAGAAGTTCTGCCCGCATGAGCGGAAGCACACACTTCATCGCGAGAACCGATAGCTGCTGGCAGCTTTTGGCGGATGATACGTCGCAGGTGAGTAGCTCAGCTGGTAGAGCAGCGGTCTCCAAAACCGCAGGTCGCAGGTTCGAACCCTGTCTCACCTGCCATTTTCGTGATATAGGGCGTTCTTGGAGACAGACGGCATAACGGCGTTTCCGGGAACGTCTTCCAACGGGGATACGGACAGGATGCGCAAGCAGATCCGCGATACTTACCAAGGCATCATTGCCGAGCTGAAGAAGTGCACGTGGCCAACCCGCGATGAACTTTGGAACTCCACTGTTGTGGTGATCATCTCGGTCCTGATGCTGAGTGTGTTTGTTTTCGCTGCGGACTGGCTGAGTCAGTTCCTTATTCGACTGGTCACGTGGACGCTTTAAGGCACCCCACCCAAGCGGTGAGCGTCGCGCCTTTCCCGAGCGTTCACTCCCGGAGAAGAGCAACCCGGCCCCAGGACAGTGGGCGCCCGGAAACCAGGTAGATACACCGATGGCTGAGCAAGATGAACTCGCGCAGTGGTTTGTAGTCCAGACCCTGTCAGGTCAGGAGTTCAAGGTCCAGCAGAGCATTGAGCGACGTCGTGAGCTCGAGGACGTCGAGGATGTTGTGCATGAGGTCGTCGTTCCGACCGAGAAGGTGTCGGAGGTCCGTCGTGGTCGGAAGACGACGACGGAGCGGAAGTTCTTCCCCGGGTACATCCTCGTCAGAGTTAGCCTCTACGACGCGGAAGGTAACACCCAGCATCGCCCTTGGTATTTCGTTCGCGACACCCAAGGCGTGATTGGCTTTGTCGGGGGGGAGAAACCCGTGCCGCTCTCGGCTGGCGAAGTGGCTGATATGCTGCACCAGGGCGAGAAGGGCGAAGAGCTCTCCAAACCGAAGATTGCCTTTGAGGTAGGAGAGACTGTCACGATCAAGGACGGCGCCTTCGAGAACTTTGAGGGTGCTATAGAGAGCGTGGATCCGGACCGTGGGAAACTGCAGGTTTCGGTTAGCATTTTCGGGCGCTCCACCCCGGTAGAAGTGGAGTACTGGCAGGTCGAACGCAACTAGAAAGTTGGCTTCGAGAGGGTCGTCCTCAACAAGATAACGGTTTCCTGGGAGAGGCCCTGTCAGCTCAGACCAGAACCGGCGAAAAGAGGAATAATGGCGAAAAAGGTCGTAGGTGAGATTCGTTTGCAGATCGCTGCTGGCGCGGCAAATCCTGCCCCTCCGGTTGGACCGGCTTTGGGACAGGCGGGCGTCAACATCATGGAATTCTGCAAGCAGTTCAACGCGGCGACCCAGGCTGACACGGGGATGGTGATTCCCGTTGTCATCACCGTGTATGCGGATCGCTCGTTCACCTTCATCACCAAATCACCTCCTGCAGCTGTGTTGCTGAAGAAGGCCGCCGGTTTGGCGTCTGGGGCAAACGACCCCGGGCGTGAGATCGTGGGCCAGGTAACGCGGCCTCAGCTTGAGGAGATTGGGCGTATGAAGATGGCCGATCTGAATGCTCGGGACATGGATGCTGCTGTGAACATTATTGCTGGTACTGCTCGGAGTATGGGAATCGAGGTGGTCGATGAAGAGAAGTAAGCTCTACCGCACAAGGCTTGCCGCCATCGACCGGCAGCGAGTTCTCCCTCTGAGTGATGCCGTCAAACTCCTGAAGGAATTGCCACCCGCCAAGTTCGACGAAACGGTGGAGTGTGCCTTCAGGCTGGGGATTGATCCGCGTCAATCTGACCAAGTTGTCCGCGGGGCCATGGTGTTGCCCCACGGAACTGGGAAGAGTGTTCGGGTTGTTGTGGTCGCCGAAGGCGACGCAGCCCAGGGCGCAACCGACGCGGGGGCCGATGAAGTAGGTTCGGATGAATTGCTGGAACGCATCAAGGACGGTTGGTTGGAGTTCGACGTTTTGATCGCCACTCCCGACGCCATGAAGAAGGTGCGTGCGTTGGGCCGAGTTCTCGGTCCGCGGGGCCTCATGCCGAATCCCAAGACAGGGACAGTTACGGCGGATACTGCCGTAGCTGTCAAAGAAGCCAAGGCAGGTCGCGTTGAGTACCGTGCTGACCGAACCGGCTGTGTTCATGTCCCCGTTGGGAAGCTGTCTTTCACTGAGGAAGCGCTTGAAGGGAACATCACGGCCATTTCGGACGCCCTTTTGCGTGCTCGCCCGACATCGACCAAGGGCATGTACATGCTGACTGTCACACTCTCCAGCACCATGGGTCCCGGGATCAGGATTGACTCCCGTGACCTTTCGAAGGCTTGAAGCATATGAGACCTGAAAAGCAGCAACTTGTGGCAGATATTCGGACGATGCTTGAGTCGTCCACCTGCTACTTTTTGGTAACGTACAACGGCCTCACGGCGGCTGATTTCGAGAGCTTTCGTATCGATCTCGCCGAGGCTGAGGGTGAGTGCCATGTCGTTCCGAACCGGCTCTTCAAACGGGCCGCCGCGGACACTGGCGCGGAGCTTCCCGCAGATGCGCTTGTCGGCGACAGCGCTCTCGTGGCTGCGCTTGGAGACCCGATCGCGGTTGCCCGTGTAATCCGCAAGTTCGGGAGAGCGCATAAGGATGTAGGCTTCAAACTGGCGGTTCTCGAGGGCGCCGTATGCTCTTCTGAAGAGGCAGCGGAGCTTGCGGATCTGCCGAGCCGTGAAGTGCTGCTGGCACAGTTCCTGGGCCTCTTGCAGGCTCCGATGGGACAGCTTGTCAGTGTGCTGAACGCAAAAGTGTCCAGCATTGCCTATGTGTTGAGCTCTTATCTAGACAAACAAGAGAACGAAGCAGCCTAGCTATTATAGATCGCGGAGGAATGACAGCATGTCCGAAGAAACCAAAGTTGAAGTTTCAGAGCAGATGGATGAGTTCATCTCGTACATCGAGAATCTTACCGTTCTTGATTTGTCGAAATTGGTCAAGGCCCTCGAGGAGCGTCTTGGCGTGAGCGCAGCCGCTCCGATGGCGGTTGCCGCAGCTGCCCCGGGCGCTGGGGGTGACGGCGAGGGTGCCGCAGCCGAAGAGCAGAGCGAGTTTGACGTCGTTCTGGTTTCGGTCGGCGAGAAGAAGATTGCCGTGATCAAGGAAGTGCGTGCCATTACCGGCCTGGGGCTGAAGGATGCCAAGGCCATGGTGGACGGCGCTCCCAACGCAATCAAGGAAGGCGCCTCCAAGGAGGAAGCCGAGGAGCTCAAGGGCAAGCTTGAGGACGCTGGCGCTACTGTCGAGTTGAAATGACTCGGCGCGTACGTTTGACATGATACAATCCGGAATCGGAGGCCGGTGTTTTGCCGGCCTCCGATGCCGCGTTTCTGCGGCACGCAGCTGACGCGGCTAGGAACTGTACTCTCTTTCAAGGCAGGAATCAGGATGGGCCAACGCACAAACTTCGGCAAACTTAGGGACGTCCTCGAGGTTCCAGATCTGGTAGGGATCCAGCTGGAATCGTACACCCAGTTTTTGCAGACTGAGGTCGTTCCAGAGGACCGTGCTAATTTGGGGTTCCAGGAGGTCTTCAACGAAGTCTTCCCGATTGAGAGCTTTGACGGGCAGTGCGTCCTGGAGTTTGTCAGCTATGAAATTGGCGAGCCGAAGGCGTCTCTTGTTACCTGCCTCAAAGATGGGGGGATTTTTGCGGCTCCGCTGCACGTGACATTCCGGCTTAAAACGGGTAAAGAGATCAAGGAAGAGCGCGTCTATATGGGGGATATCCCCATCATGACGTACCGTGGATCTTTTGTGATCAACGGGGCCGAACGTGTGATCGTGAGCCAGCTACACCGTTCTCCGGGAATCTGTTTTGAGCGCAGTCGCCATGCCAGCGGGCGGATGCTTTACTCGTTCCGGATCATTCCTGACCATGGTTCATGGTTGGAGGTCCAGTTCGATATCAACGATCTGATCTTCATCTACCTGGACCGTCGTCGCCGTCGTCGTAAGTTCTTGATCAGCACTTTCTTGCGGGCAATTGGCCACGACACAAATCGGGAGCTGCTTGACAGCTTGTACGGCATCGAGGATGTATCGGTTGCCAAGCTGGCCAAAGCCGAAGATGCGTCCCGTTACTTCACGGTTGAGGATATCTTTGATTCCGCAGGAGAGTCCGAAGAGCCCATCGCTCCGGAGCTTGAGCCGATCAACCCTGAGATGCTTGCTGCTCTCCGGGCTGCGAAGATACGCAAAGTCTCGGTGGTGGACACTGGTGAGATGGGCGACTATTTCGTGCGGTGCATCCAGCGGGATCCGACTCGGAATACGGAGGATGCGCTCAAAGAGATTTACCGGCGGTTGCGTCCTGGCGATCCACCTAACGTCAACAACGCGAAGCAGCTTTTCAAACGTCTGTTCTTCGATGTTCGACGCTATGATCTGGGTCTCGTCGGGCGTCATAAGATCAACCAGAAACTGGGGATTGAGATTGATTCGGAGGCCCGGACCCTCACCAAGGAAGATCTGGTTGGCGCTACGGGCTACCTGATGACTTTGCGCAACGGTGAGGGACAGGTCGATGACATCGACCATCTTGGTCGTCGGCGTGTGCGGACGGTCGGGGAGCTTCTCCAGAACCAGTGTCGGATTGGGCTGATGCGGACGGAACGCTTGGTTCGTGAGCGGATGACGCTGCTCGATATGTCAGCCGATGAGATAACCCCAAGCAAACTGGTCAATCCCAAGGCCCTGGCCGGTGTGATCCGGGATTTCTTCGGACGCAACCAGTTGAGCCAGTTCATGGATCAGACGAATTGCTTGGCCGAGCTGACCAACAAGCGCCGCCTGAGCGCATTGGGACCTGGCGGCTTGAGCCGTGAGCGCGCCGGCTTCGAGGTGCGTGATGTTCATTCCAGCCATTACGGCCGCGTATGCCCGATTGAGACGCCTGAGGGGCCGAACATCGGCCTGATTTCATCGCTGGCGCTGTACGCTCGCGTGAACGCATACGGGTTCATAGAGACACCGTACCGAAGGGTCAAGTCGAAGCGGGTGACCAACAGCATTGACTATCTGTCGGCCGACTTGGAGGAGCGCTACGTAATCGCGCAGGCCAACGCTCGACTGGATAAGAAAAGTCACTTCAGCAACCCGACTGTTCTCTCTCGCCATCGCGGAGATTCAGCTGAGCATCCGGCGCAGGAAATTGACTACATGGATGTCTCCCCCAAACAGCTGATCAGCGCTGCTGCCGGGTTGATTCCGTTCCTGGAGCACAATGATGCAAACCGGGCCTTGATGGGGTCCAACATGCAGAGGCAGGCTGTCCCGTTGATGAAGGCGGAAGCGCCTTACGTCGGGACGGGACTGGAGCGGGTTGTGGCGCGCGACTCAAGGGCTGTGGTCACGGCGATCAGGGATGGGATCGTTGCCGCTGCATCCGCGGATTGCGTCGTGACTTCCGCCGACGGCAAACGGCCTGATGAGACCTCCGACCCCGACAGTGTTGTCGAGTACGAGCTGTACAAGTTCATGCGTTCGAACGCCTCGACGCTCATTAGCCAGCGTCCCACCGTCAGGCGGGGGCAGAAGGTGAAAGTTGGGCATGTGATTGCGGACGGGTCGTCAACCGATGGTGGCGAGCTGGCGCTTGGGCGCAATGTCATGGTCGCCTTTATGCCGTGGCGTGGTTACAACTTTGAGGACGCGATCGTGGTCAGCGAGCGGCTTGTGAAAGACGACGTCTACACAAGCATCCATATTGCTGAGTTCGACATCACTGCTCGCGACACCAAGCTTGGCCCGGAGGAAATCACCCGGGACATACCGAACGTTGGTGAGGATGCACTCCGGAACCTTGACTCAGAGGGTGTCATCCGGATCGGTGCCGAGGTCTGCTCCGGAGATATCCTGGTTGGCAAGATTACGCCCCGAAGTGAGACCGAGTTGGCTCCGGAAGAGCGGCTCCTCAGGGCGATCTTTGGTGAAAAGGCCGCTGATGTCAAGGACAGTTCTCTGTATGTCCCCAGTGGGACGTCCGGGATTGTCATGGATGTCCGCATTGAGCGACGCTTTGATCCGACCAAAGAGAAGATGAGCAAAGCTGATCTGAAACGGAAGGTCAAGGACGCGGATGCTTCCTACAAGACCCAGCTGAGTGAAATTCTCGACGATTTGGCGGACAAGCTCGCCGATTACCTGCTGGGAGCAAAGCTGCCGGTCGATATCGTCAAGGGCGAGGCGGCTGGCAGCGGCGAGATCATCCCTGCTGACCGGAAGATCACCAAGGTGATGCTGAAGCGTTTGGCCCAGAACTACGATTCGTTTGTGATGCCGGCCGGCCCGGCAAAAGACCAGATCGACGAGGTCGTTAAGGGATTCAAGCTTCGTGTGCGGGACATTGAGCTTCGCCGTGATGAGATTACGGAGCGTTTGGAGGCGGGCGATGGAACGGATCCCGGTATCATCAAGGGAGTCAAGGTCTATGTGGCCAGCAAGCGGCGTATCTCCGTTGGCGACAAGATGGCCGGACGCCATGGGAACAAGGGAATCGTTGCCCGGATCGTCCCGATTGAGGATCTCCCGTTCATGGCTGACGGGACACCTGTTGATATTGTGTTGAATCCGCTCGGCGTACCAAGTCGTATGAATGTCGGGCAGGTGCTTGAGACGCATCTGGGCTGGGCCATGAGCGTCTTGGGGATGACCGCGGCGACACCCGTGTTTGACGGCATTCCCGAATCGAAGGTCCATGAGCTTCTCGAGGAAGCACGTGCTGCCAAAGTAAGCGAGAGATCCTGGGAAGTTGCCGAAGATGGCCGTGTGATCGACGAGGCCGGGCGTGACCGGAGCCACGAGTTTGTCGACGTGGACGGGAAGACCAGACTCTTCGATGGCCGCAGCGGCGAACAGTTTGCGCAGCGCGTCATGATCGGGCAGATCTACATGCTCAAGCTTGATCACTTGGTCGTCAACAAGATCCATTCCCGAGCCGTCGGACCGTATTCCCTGGTCACTCAGCAGCCTTTGGGAGGAAAAGCGCAGCACGGGGGGCAGCGTTTCGGCGAGATGGAAGTGTGGGCCCTCGAGGCCTATGGCGCCGCCCACACTCTGCAGGAGATGCTGACGGTAAAGAGTGATGATGTCAATGGACGCACGAAGATCTACGAAGCGATCATGCGTGGTGACAACACCTTGGAGGCCGGAATTCCCGAGTCCTTCAACGTGCTGATGAAAGAGATGCAGAGCCTGTGTCTCGACGTTCGAGTGAGGCGGAGCCGGAGCCTTGATGGGTGAGGACGTGCCGTGCTCATCGCCTTGTCTGCGAGCAACAAAGTGGCTTGAGATCTTGGCCAAGATCTGAACAATAGGAGGGCTGTTTCTTTGGATAACAGCACGCTGAAACAGGTTCTGGGAATCGACGAAGCTGACGACGCCAACTGCGTGACGATCGGGATTGCTTCGCCGGAAGTGATCCGCTCCTGGAGTCGTGGCGAAGTCAAGAATCCTGAGACCATCAACTACCGTTCCTTCAAACCGGAAAAGGGCGGTCTCTTCTGTGAACGTATCTTTGGGCCGACCAGGGATTGGGAGTGCAACTGCGGGAAGTACAAGCGCATCAAGCACAAGGGTATTGTGTGTGATCGTTGTGGTGTTGAGGTAACGCAGTCTCGAGTGCGCCGGGAACGGATGGGGCATATCGAGCTTGCCGTTCCGGTTTCGCACGTTTGGTTCTTCAAATGCATGCCTAGTCGAATCGGTCTGATGCTCGATATGACAGCCCGTTCGCTCGAGCGGGTGACGTACTACGAGGACTGGATCGTGACGGATCCGGGCGATACGCCTCTTGAGTACAAGATGCTGCTATCGGATGAGCAGTACCGTGAAGCACGGGAGATGTATGGGGATGCTTTTGAGGCGAACATGGGGGCAGAGGCCATTCAGATGCTCCTCGCCCACACTGATCTCCCGAAGTTGGCTGTGGAGCTCACCGAAGCCATGCAGGCAACGAAGAGCAAGGCCAACCGCAAGAAGATCGCCAAGCGCATGCGTTTGGTTGAGGGGTTCCACGGCGACAAAATGGATCCGGGGTGGATGGTCCTGACCGTTCTTCCCGTCATTCCCCCTGATCTACGCCCCTTGGTTCCACTTGAGGGCGGCCGGTTTGCGACGTCTGATCTGAACGATCTCTATCGGCGCGTGATCAATCGGAACAACCGACTCAAGAATCTACTGCAGTTGCGAACCCCTGAGGTTATCATTAGGAATGAGAAGCGGATGCTTCAGGAAGCCGTCGATGCCCTGATGGACAACGGGCGGCATGGACGTCCGGTGACCGGCACGGGCAATCGGCCTCTGAAGTCGCTGAGCGACATGCTGAAGGGCAAACAGGGGCGCTTCCGCCAGAATCTGTTGGGTAAGCGCGTTGATTACTCAGGGCGATCTGTGATTGTCGTGGGGCCGGAGCTGCGCCTCCATCAGTGTGGACTGCCCAAGGCAATGGCCCTCGTTCTGTTTGAGCCATTTATCATGCGGCGTCTCAAGGAACGGGGCTATGTGCATACGGTTCGCAGTGCTAAGAAGATGATCGAGCGTCGTGCTCCGGTTGTCTGGGACGTACTCGATGAGGTGATCAAAGGTCACCCAATCATGTTGAACCGTGCCCCTACTTTGCATCGGTTGAGTATCCAGGCGTTTGACCCGATCTTGATCGAAGGGCAGGCAATCCAACTGCATCCTTTGGTCTGTAAGGCCTACAATGCGGACTTTGATGGTGACCAGATGGCCGTCCACATCCCGCTGTCTAACGAGGCTCAGCTTGAGACCAAGCTGTTGATGTTGGCCCCCAACAACATTTTCTCGCCCGCAAATGGGGCCCCGGTGACTGTTCCTACCCAGGACATTACTCTGGGCAGTTACTATCTCACCTACGAGTCGGCTCAGCGACGAGAACTGCGCAAGAAAGGCGAGGAGCGCCCCCGGAAGGCGTTCTCAGACTACTTCGAGGTCCTGCGCGCTCTTGATGCCGATGCCATCCACATCCATGAGTTCTTCCGGTACCGTAACCCTGACCATGGCACGAGCACGGTCTGGGGCAACTCCCGGAACCGCTTCATTGAGACGACGGCCGGACGCTGCATCTTCAACGAGATCTGGCCCGACGATATGGGATTCCACAACGATGTCGTTGGACAGAAGAAGCTTGGGAAGTTGGTCAAGGAGTGCTATGGCGCTGTTGGGCGTGAGCGACTGATTCAGGCGCTCGATGATCTCAAGGATCTCGGTTACGAGTATGCCACCAGAGCCGGGTTCTCGATCGGGATCACGGACATGATCATCCCGGAAGGGAAGGCGAAGCGCGTGGGCGAGGCCCAGGAGCTGGTGAACGAGGTCTCCCACCAGCGGGAGCAGGGCGTCATCACTGAGCTGGAACGCTACAACAAGTGCGTCGATATCTGGACCCAAGCCAACAACGACCTTGCAGGCGTCCTCTTCGAGACTCTGGAGCAGAACGCCGGACAGGAGGAGATCAACCCCGTGTTCGCGATGCTCGATTCCGGGGCTCGGGGTAGTAAGGACCAGATCAGGCAGCTTGCCGGAATGCGCGGCTTGATGGCCAAGCCCTCAGGCGAGATCATCGAACGGCCCATTCTCGCGAACTTCCGTGAAGGCCTGTCTGTCTTGGAGTACTTTATCAGTTCGCACGGTGCCCGGAAGGGGCTGGCAGATACAGCCCTCAAGACCGCCGATTCAGGGTACATGACCCGTAAGCTCGTCGACGTTGCTCATGATGTGATCTGCGTCGAGGAGGACTGCGGGACAGTCAACGGAATCTGGGTTCGTGCTATCAGAGAAGGCGATGAGGACATGGTGCCGCTGGTGGACCGCATTGTGGGCCGCTACAGCGTGGATGATATCCATGACCCGCTTGCCACTGATGCTGAGGAGTCCCTGATCGTGGGGGCTGGTGAGGAAGTCACACCTGAAGTGGCCCTGCGCATTGTCGATGTGGGCGTTGAGCGTGTGCACATCCGGTCGGTACTGACGTGTGAGAGTGAGGAAGGGATCTGCAGCACGTGCTACGGCCGGAACCTGGCCACCGGTGAACTCCCCCACGAGGGGGATGCCTTGGGCATCATCGCCGCTCAGTCGATTGGGGAGCCTGGCACGCAGCTGACTATGCGTACCTTCCACTACGGCGGGACCGCTTCGGCTTCCTTCAGGCAGCCGGTCATCAAGGCTCGTGTGGGCGGCATTTTGCGTCTGGAAGAGGTCCGCTGTGTCGAGCAGAAAGACGGCAGCTTTGTTGTTCTCAACCGGAACGGGTTCGCCGTTTTGGAGAAAGAAGAAGACGGCGAGCTTATTGAGGTCGAACGTCATGAATTGATCCCGGGTGCTGTCATTTCGACACCCGAGGGTGGGACTGTGTCGATCGACGAGATTTTTGTCCGTTGGGACCCCTACCATATCCCGATTATCACAAAGACCTCCGGGCATCTGGAGTACCGTGATCTGATCGAAGGTGTGACCATGAAGCGGGAGGTGACCGGGAGCGGCACTGAGGAAGTGACCGTGCTTGAGCACCGTGAAGATCTGCACCCGCAGTTGGTGATTTGCGATGCCGCAGGCGAAGCCTTGGATCACTACAGCTTGCCTGCGGGCGCCTACATCATGGTGGACGAGGGACAGGAAGTGAGCGCGAGTGATACACTCGCCAGAACTCCCCGTCAGAGCGTCCGCACGAAAGACATTACCGGTGGTCTGCCCCGCGTGGCCGAGCTTTTCGAGGCGCGTCGCCCCAAAGAAGCCGCCGAGATTGCCCGCATTGACGGTATCGTTGAGCTTGGCAACATTGTGCGCGGCAAGCGAACTGTGATGATCCGTGATCCCGAGAATGATCAGGTCGAAGAACACACGATCCCTGCCGGGAAGCGGGTTGTCGTCTTCAACGGTGACTTCGTCCGTAAGGGGCAACCGTTGACGGATGGTGCCGTTGTCCCGCACGAGATTCTGGAGGTGTGTGGGCCGCAGGATCTCCAGGAGTACCTGGTGAACGAAGTGCAGGAAGTGTACCGGCTCCAGGGCGTGGAGATCAACGATAAACACATTGAAATCATCGTCCGGCAGATGATGCGGAAGGTCCGTATCACGGAGCCTGGCACGACGGGCTTTCTTTTCGGGGAGTCTGTCGATCGGAGGCAGTTCCTTGACGAGAATATGCGCGTTCTTGCCGAAGGCGGACAGCCGGCTGAGGCCCAGCCGATTCTCCTCGGCATCACGAAGGCTTCTCTGGAGACGGAGAGTTTCATCTCGGCTGCTTCGTTCCAGGACACCACACGGGTCCTGACTGAGGCCGCCACTCTGGGGCGCGTCGATTTCCTCCGAGGATTCAAAGAGAACGTCATCATGGGGCAACTGATTCCTGCGGGAACAGGTTACCGGAAGTTGACGAATGTTGTGTTGGAGAAGGCCGCGCCTCCGGAGCCTTCAGTGGAAGAGGCCAATGCTGCTCTCGAGGCCGAGGAATTGGCTGGCGCCAAGACCGGGAAGAGCGCGGCAGACAAGACTGCCGAAGCCCGTCGTCTGTTGGACCTCTGATTTGCCTCGTCCGTGGATGGTGCCTCCGTTGAGAGTTGCCTGTCGACTGTGCCTTTCTTCGAACGTACACGGAGCGCAGTCGAGTGAGCATTTGCAATACGAGGGCGAGAGGCTAAATTTCTGGTCTTTGCCCGTAGAATAAGGAAGTACATATGCCGACCATCAACCAACTCGTCAGGAAGGGCCGCAAGCCGAAGGCGACGAAGAGTCGCGTTCGGTCACTGGCACGATGCCCGCAGCGGCGAGGCGTTTGCCTGCAGGTGACGACGCGTACGCCGAAGAAGCCGAACTCCGCTCTGCGGAAAATCGCGCGTGTTCGCCTGACCAATGGTCAGGAAGTTACCGCCTACATCGGTGGCGAAGGACACAACCTTCAGGAGCACAGCGTGGTTCTGGTGCGTGGTGGCCGTGTTCGTGATCTCCCTGGCGTTCGTTACCACGTTGTCCGCGGTACGTTGGACTCCTTGGGAGTTGATGCTCGGCGCCGTGGACGTTCTAAGTATGGCGCGAAGCGCCCGAAGTAGGTGAGAGGAACTCCCAGCCACTTCAACGGATTATCTTAACCCTCGAGATGCTGCCAGCAGCAGTCATCGATGACGACCTGCTGGCAGTCGCTTTTTTGTCTGGGAGCTTCCCCGGAACGCATCACCGAATAGAGGTCTGGAAGACACAATGAGAAGAAGACGAGCAGAGAAGCGTCAGTTGACCCCGGATGTTCGCCACAACAGTGAACTGGTGGCGCGAATGATCAACACGATCATGGAGCGTGGCAAGAAGTCTGTGGCGCAGGGGATTGTTTACGGGGCGTTTGACCAGATCAAAGACAAGATGAAGGACGTCGAGCCTTTGGAGGTCTTTCTGCAGGCTCTGGAGAACGTGAAGCCGCGCTTGGAAGTCAAGAGCCGCCGCGTCGGTGGCGCCACGTACCAAGTGCCTCTCGAAGTGCCTACCGACCGCCAGGTGGCTGTCGCGATGCGCTGGATCTGCGGCTATGCCCGTGGCCGGAAGGGGCAGCCGATGGCTCGGGCGCTCGCTTCTGAGCTGATGGATGCGTACGACAATACCGGTAGTGCCATCAAGAAGCGTGATGACACGCATAAGATGGCAGCTGCGAATAAGGCTTTCGCCCATTACCGGTGGTAGCCGGAATGATGTAGCAGCGTTTGCCGCCCTCCGGCCGATCGCGATCATAGCGAGACCGGGGAACGGAAGCGAGTGACAGTGTAAGACGGCAAGGTGCTGTGATGGTTGGAGTCGCTGTAAAAAGGAGCAAGACTGACGTGCCATACGCACGCCACGCTCCTTTGGAGCGGGTCCGAAATATCGGCATCATGGCTCACATTGATGCGGGGAAGACGACGCTCACCGAGCGTGTGCTTTATTACACCGGGGTGAACTACCAGATGGGTGAGGTGCATGAGGGCACCACCACCATGGACTGGATGGTTCAGGAGCGGGAGCGCGGAATCACCATTACCAGCGCCGCGACGACATGCTCCTTCGGGGAGCATCGTGTCAACATAATCGACACACCCGGGCATGTGGACTTCACTGCCGAGGTGGAGCGCTCGTTGCGTGTGTTGGATGGAGCCGTTGCTGTTTTCTGTGGCGTGGGCGGTGTTCAAGCGCAGTCTGAGACCGTTTGGCGCCAAGCCAGGAAGCATGGAATACCCGTTGTGGCTTTTGTGAATAAGATGGATCGGGTAGGCGCTGACTTCCAAGCTGTGGTGGCCCAGATCCGTGATGACTTGGGGGCGACTCCTGTGCCGGTTCAGGTTCCTTTTGGGCAGGAGAATGAGTTCTGCGGTGTCGTTGACCTGCTGAAGAACGAAGCGATCCGTTTTGATGAAGCTGATTTCGGGGTGACAATGCACCGCGTTGCGATTCCGACTCACCTGCAAGAGGCGGCTACTGAAGGACGCGCTTTCCTCGTGGAGTGTCTGGCGGAGGTCGACGATGTCATCATGGAGTACTACCTGGCAGACGTCGAACCATCGGTTGGTGAGCTCCAACGGGCACTGCGGGACGCGACATTGGCCGCGGAGATAGTCCCGGTTACCTGTGGGAGTGCTTTCCGAAACAAGGGCGTCCAGCCGTTACTTCAGGCCGTGGTCGACTACTTGCCGAGTCCGCTGGATATCTGTGACATTGTGGGGGTTGAGACCGGATCTGGCCAGGCCGTACGTCGCCATGTGGGTGATGACGAGCCTTTCTCAGCTTTTGTCTTCAAGGTCACGAATGACCGGTACGCCGGGAAGCTTGCGTTTTTCCGTGTCTATTCGGGGACTGCTGAGAAGGGGATGCCGATAGTGAATCCTCGAACGGGGGGAAGGGCGCGACTTGGGCGGCTTCTTCAGGTTCATGCCAATCACCGGGAGGATTGCGCGGCAATCTTCAGTGGCGACATCGCTGCGGCCGTTGGCCTTGACGATGTTGCCACTGGTGACACGCTGTGTTGCCTCGAGCGCCCGATTGAGCTTGAGGGCGTGCTCTTCCCTGAACCTGTTGTCAGCATGGCCGTCGAGCCTGTATCCTCTGGCGACGGTGACTTGCTGGCGAATGCTCTCGCAGCACTCGCCCAGGAGGATCCCACGATAGGCGTTCATACTGATTGCGAGACTGGGCAGAAGCTTGTGTCCGGGATGGGTGAACTCCATCTGGAGATCATCCGGGATCGGCTCCTCCGGGAGTTCAGCCTCCGAATCAACGTTGGCAAACCGCAGGTTGCCTACCGTGAAACCGTCACGCGTGATGGTGCTGGGGAAGCGGAATTCGCACGGCAGGCGGGGGGGATTGGGCAGTACGCGCATGTTACTGTGGAGGTCCTCATGCGAGGGAAGGGCCATGGTGTGACCGTCTCGACGGACGCTGTGAATAATCGTCTTCCTGCGGACTTCTGTGAGGCGCTGCGGACCGGTCTGCTCGAAGCGGCCGGAACAGGAGTGCTCGCGGGGTTCCCGTTGACGGACCTGCATCTGGGCGTTACCGACTGCATCTACCGCCCCACGGAGTCGACTGAGGCCACTTTCAGGATTGCTGGTGCGATGGCACTGCGCAAAGCTGTGGAACAGAGCAGCGCTGTCGTGCTTGAGCCCATTATGATGACCGAGATCACGACCCCGTGTGACTTCCTGGGCGACATTATCGCCGACCTTGGGAGTCGTCGGGGGCAGATCACTGAGATCGATACTCGCAATGGGGATGAAGCCCGAGTTCTCGGGCATGTTCCCTTGGCGTCGCTTTTCGGATATGCGACGGCGCTGCGCTCGTTGACGAAGGGGCGCGCGTGCTTTTCCGCCGAACCGTGCCATTTCGAACCGGTGCCGGCGGCCATTCAAGATGAGATTCTTAAGAAGGTGTGAACATGGCAAACAGGCAGGCAATTCGGATCAGGCTACAAGCCTTTGACCACGGAATCCTGGACCAGTCTACGAGCGAGATTGTGACCACGGTTCGGCGAACTGGCGCCCAAGTTGCGGGCCCCATTCCGCTTCCTACTCGCATCGAGAGGTTCACCGTGAACCGGTCTCCGTTTGTGAACAAGAAGGCCATGGAGCAGTTTGAGATCCGGACCCACAAGCGGTTGCTGGACATTGTGAATCCTACCGGGAAGACGGTTGATGAGCTGAAGAAGCTCAACCTTCCTGCCGGTGTGGATATCAGCATCAAGATATAGCGGGAGACGCGACTGATGAAGGGCATTATAGGCAAGAAGCTGGGCATGACCCAGGTCTACACGGAAGACGGTCGTTTTGTTCCCGTCACCGTTATCGAAGCGGGGCCCTGTCCCGTCCTTGCTCTGCGGACGGCGGAGAAGAACGGTTACAGCGCGGTGCAGTTGGGCTTTGGTTCTCGGCATCCCAAGAATGCGTCGCGGGCTCTGTTGGGCCATGTGGCGGCTGCCGGTGTGGCCGAAGCTCCCCCCGCCGTCATTCGCGAGATTCGCCTTGACCAGGACCCTGCTCAGGGCGTTGGGGACACCATCACTGCCGACAGCTTTGCGGCTGATGAGTATGTCGATGTCGTTGGGCGGACGAAGGGACGTGGTTTTCAGGGCGTGGTAAAACGTTGGCGCTTCGGTGGCGGTCGGGCCAGTCATGGTAAAAGTGGCGTGCGGCGGCCGGGCTCGATCGGCATGTGTGTGAAACCTGGGCACGTGATCAAAGGGAAAAGGATGCCCGGTCATATGGGGAATGCGCGGCGTACAGTCCAAGGCCTCCAGATCGTAGAGGTCCGTTCGGATGACAACCTGATCTTCGTTCGGGGCGCAGTCCCCGGACCGAACGGCGGGGTTGTTGTTGTTCGCGCTGCCTGTAAGAAATAGCTATAGACCTACGGAGTAGCAGGAATATGTCAACATCCGTCCCAATAATTGATACGGCAGGTCAAGAAGTCGGCGTTGCCGATTTTGACGCTGCGTGGCTTGAGCGGGAGAAGGGCGAGCAGGCCGTTCACGATACGGTCGTCGCTTTCCTGGCTGGCTTGAGATCGGGTTCAGCGTGCACCAAGAACCGGGCGAAAGTACATGGTACTGGGGCCAAGCCCTGGCGCCAGAAGGGCACTGGTCGGGCGCGGGCCGGGAGTGTGAAGAGCCCAATCTGGCGTGGTGGTGGTGTGGTCTTCGGGCCAGCTCCACGCAGCTACGCGAAACGTGTGAACCGCAAGGTCCAGATGCTTGCTTTGCGTCGTGCGTTCACAGAGCGCGTTGATGCTGGAGATGTGATTGTGGTGGATGAGCTCAGTGTTGCTGAGCCTAAGACGCGCTGTTTCGTCGAGCTCCTCGCTGCCGTCGGGGCTGGCGAAGACGCCTTGGTCGTGGTCGATGACGTCGCTGGGGATGTTCAGCTTGCCAGCCGCAACCTCCCGGGTGTTGAGATGATGAAGGCCACGAGCGTCAACCCGTACTGGATGCTTCTGTTCAGCAAGATCGTTGTTACCCGTGCTGCGCTCGACCGTCTGGGCAGCCGGTTGTCCGGGGAGAAAGTGAAATGAGAGACCCCTACCAGATTGTCCAGACGCTGTTGGTCACCGAGAAGGCGACCGAGCTGATGGAGGACTTCAATAAGTATGCCTTCAAGGTTGCGTGTGACAGCAACAAGATCGAGATTCGTGATGCGGTTGAGGCTCTGTTTGACGTGACGGTTACGTCCGTCAACGTGATGAATAGGCAGGGGAAGCGGAAACGCCTCCGCCGGGCGAATTTTGGCAAACGAGCCGACTGGAAGAAAGCCATCGTCACCTTGGACGAAGACAGTGGCATTGACATTCTTTGATTCGGTTATGGCGAGCGAATGGGACACCTGAACGATGGCGATTAAAAAATACAAACCTACGAGCCCAGGTCGGCGTCAGATGAGCGTCTCTGACTTCGCTGAGCTGACACGCGGGACATCTGAAAAGTCTCTGACCAAGGGCAAAAAGTCCACTGGTGGTCGGAACAACAAGGGGCGCATCACCACGCGTTTCCGCGGAGGTGGCGTGAAGCGGCGTTACCGGCAGATCGATTTCCGCCGGGACAAGGATGGTATACCGGCGAAGGTTGCTCACATTGAGTACGACCCCAATCGCTCCGCCTTGATCGCGCTGCTCCACTATGTGGATGGTGAGAAACGTTACATTCTCGCTCCTGAGGGACTGCAGCAGGGCGATGTGGTGATGAGCGGGAAAGATGCGGAGTTCAAGCCTGGCAACGCGCTGAAACTCCGGGATATCCCGATTGGCCTGAGCATTCACAACATCGAGTTGATCCCCAACCGGGGCGGCGCCCTTGTGCGTAGTGCCGGTCAGGTTGCCCAGTTGCGTGCCAAGGAAGGGAATTATGCCCAGATCGGGCTTCCCAGCGGCGAGATCCGCCTGGTCCATCTTGAGTGCAAGGCGACCGTGGGGCAGGTTGGGAACTCGGAACACCGGGCAGTCGTCCTCGGCAAGGCCGGCCGTAAGCGCTATTTGGGTCGGCGTCCACACGTCCGCGGTGTCGTGATGAACCCGGTTGATCACCCGATGGGCGGCGGCGAAGGCCGAAGCAGTGGTGGTGGGCATCCGATGTCGCCGTGGGGACAGTTGGCCAAGGGATACCGGACACGGAACAAGAAAAAAGCGTCCTCGAAATTCATCGTTGAGCGCAGGAGGAAATAGTGAGCAGGTCCATCAAAAAGGGTCCGTTCGTCGACGAACATCTGGCCCTGAAAGTAGAGGCCCTGAATCGCTCAGGGAGCAAACGTCCGATCAAGACATGGTCTCGCCGTTCCATGATCATGCCTGACTTTGTTGGGCACACATTTGCCATTCATAATGGCAAAGTGTTCATGAATGTGTTTGTGACTGAGAATATGGTTGGCCACCGGCTTGGCGAGTTTGCCCCGACGCGGATGTTCCGTGGGCATGGTGCCATAAGCGGAAAGCTCGTGTAGATCGCCCGCTTCTCCCGGTCGTGTTTGCACTCACAAACATGTGCGGTGGATGTGGCGCGTGGGCGCCTCTACACGGGCCGGGCAGCATGAGCGGGGGAACGACGCCGAACCTGTCTGGGGAGCTTCCCCGGATGCGTTCGGCGTTTTTGTGTATCCGGGACTGGGGTCTCTGAGTGGGAGAGTCGAATGTACCCAATACGACACGGGCGGCCACGGGATTTCGACCTGCTGATGAGGCGTGTGTTCGAGAGCTTTTGTGAAGCCAACCCGACCCACCCGCAGTTCGCAGGCCTCTATCCTGACACCATCCGAGCGGACCCGGAGTCAATGGGCCAGTGGCTGCTCGCCGAGGTCGATGGTGAATTGGCAGCAGGCATGCAGGTTGTCCCCCGGGCACTGGTGATAGCTTCTCGAGTATCGATTCCTGCCTCGGGGCTCGGGAATGTGTTCTGTTGCCCTGCGTTCCGCGGAAGAGGTCTGATGACTGCTCTGCTTGGCGAAGCCATCGCTGAGATGGGGCGGCAGGGGATCGTGCTCTCGATGCTGGGAGGGGACAGGCTGCGCTACGGGCGCATGGGGTGGGAGCATGCCGGGGCGGCTCGGCGGTTGGCTCTGTCTTCACGGATGTGCCGTTTCAGGGATGTGCCTGCCGTTCGAGTGACGGACGTCCACCACTGGGAGGGTGACCAGAACGTTCTGCAGCGGATGCATGAGGTCTACTCAGAGCTCCCGTATCGTTCCCCCCGGACCTTGGAGGAGATGGCGTTGGTCATGCAGCGACCTGGGCAATCAGTTTGGGCGTGGGATCCGGCGGGGAAGGCGTTCGCCTATGTGTCGCTGAAGGGGAACTCAGTGGCCGAGTACGCCGGGGCCGTAGATGGCCTGGAGAAGATACTGAGATTCGTTCTTCGGAGCCGAGGGGTAGACGTGGTGATCCCCCCGATGGATGCGGAGACAGAAAGGGAGCGGTTGCTCCTGTCGCTGGCTCAGAGCTTTTCCGTGCAGCCGGTAGCGATGACTCGTATCATTGACCTGGCAGGCCTTCTCCGGGCTTACTCTCCGATTGTTGACGAGCGCCTCAAAGGCTGGGAAGGTGTGCAGTCCCTGCGGATAGCTGGGGGCGAAGGTGGCGTGACCTATGTCTGCGAGCAGGGCGAATGCCGGCTGTTGGACGGCGTGCGTGGTGAGCCACTGGTTCTCAGCGTTCCCGATATGACCCGTTTGCTCTTTGGCCCCTTCAACCCAAGTGGCTTGCCACGGTCAGGCGAGGCGTTTAGGAGGCTTGCCTTTCCTCTGCCACTCTATTGGCATGCCTTGGCCCACGTCTGAGTTGGCTCGCGAGGAGGATGAGGGCCCCGCATGCCTTTCCCCCCTAGAAAGGACATGTCGTTGCCCTGCTTTGGGGAGGTCAGGGACCTATTCCTCGCTCGGGATGGACGCGATGGCGAGCTCTTCCAGCTGCTCGGAATCCGCTGCACTGGGGGAGTCGGTCATGAGGCACGCCGCTTTGGTCGTCTTGGGGAAGGCGATCACATCGCGGATCGATGGTGCCCCTGCAAGCAGCATGGCGAAGCGATCCAGGCCCAGCGCGATTCCGCCGTGGGGCGGGGCACCGAACGCCAATGCGTCCAGCAGGTGACCGAAACGGGCGTAGGCTTCCTTCTCCTCCATTCCTAAGGCTCCGAACATGCGTTCCTGTACATCAGGCTGGTGAATTCTGATGCTGCCTCCACCGAGTTCAACGCCGTTGAGTACGACATCATAGGCTTTGGCTCGGGCTGCGGGCGGGTCAGTTACAAGGAGTTCCAGATCCTCGTCAAGAGGGCTGGTAAACGGATGATGCATGGGGGAGTTGTTGCCGTCCTCATCCTGCTCGAAAAGAGGGAAGTCGACCACCCACAGGAAGTTGTGTTTATCAGGCGAGAGCAAGTTCTGTTCGGCGGCGATCGCAAGGCGAAGTCGGCCCAGGACCTCGTTCGCGGTCGTGCGCGCGTCGGCAACGATGAGGATCAGGTCGCCGGCTTCGGCAGAGGTCCGCTGGGAGATCAGGGCTTTCTCGTCGTCGCTGAGGAACTTCGCAATCTGTCCGGCAATCATGCCGTCTTCGTCCACTTTGAGCGTCGCGAGTCCTTTGGCGCCAAACTGCTTGGCGATCTCGGTCCAGGCGTCGATTTGGCGCTTGGGTGTGCCGGCCAGCGTGCGTGCGCAGATTGCTTTGATTGCGCCACCCGCGGCGATGACGTTCTGAAAGACCCGGAAGCCTGACTCAGTCAGACCATCCGTGAGATCTCTAAGCTCCATACCAAAGCGTGTGTCGGGCTTGTCAGACCCGTACCGGTCCATGGCTTCCGCGTAGGTCAGTCTCGGGAAGGGCAGAGCGACCTCGAGGTCCTTGACCTCTTTGAGCACGCTGGCGAGCATTCCCTCAATCATCGCGATGATGTCTTCCTGGTCAATGAACGACATTTCGACGTCAATCTGGGTAAACTCGGGTTGGCGGTCTGCTCGGAGGTCCTCATCCCGGAAACACCTGGCGATTTGGAAATAGCGCTCCACGCCACCAACCATGAGCAGCTGCTTGTACTGTTGCGGTGCCTGGGGAAGGGCGAAGAACTTGCCGTGGTGTACACGACTTGGGATCAGGTAATCTCTGGCCCCCTCGGGCGTGCTCTTGCTGAGAATGGGGGTCTCGACCTCAATGAATCCGTGTTTGTCGAAGTAGTCACGGACAGATTTGGTCAGGCGATGGCGTAGAGTGAGGTTGCCGAGAATGGAGGAGCGCCGCATGTCCAGGTAGCGATACTTCAGGCGCAGGTCTTCATTGACCAGTGGATCGTCGAGATGGAACGGCATGGGCTTCGCGCGGTTGTCCACATCGAAGGCAGTCACTGCGACCTCAATCTCTCCGGTCGGCATGTCCGCATTGACGGTGTTCCCGGGGCGTGCCCCAACCGTTCCACGGATGGTGAGGACCCATTCCTCGCGCACATCCTTCGCGGATTCAGCCAGTTCCGGGCTATCCCCGGGATTGATGACGACTTGCGTCAGACCGGTTCGGTCCCGCAGATCAGCGAAGACGAGTCCACCCAGGTTCCGGATGCTGTTCACCCAGCCACTCAGCACGACTTCCGCACCGATATTCTGGGCCGTCAGTTCTCCGCAGGTATGTGTACGTTTCTGGGGCATGTTGTGATTCACTCCTTGGTGTCGGGGGCCTTGTCCTGACAGATGTCTTTCAGGACTTGAAGAGCCTCTGTCTCACAAGCGGGGCGGCACTCCCGCAGGCTCTGCAGCGGGTTGGTTGGGCAGTGCTGCGGCAGGGAGCAACACTCCTCTGCACTACTCGCAGGTTGGCCGCGTTATCCATGGAACGACATCGCCAACGGGCACCCCCGTCTGTTCGGAGGTGGTCATGTTCTTGCACAGGACGGTGCCGGCCGCCATTTCGGTGTCGCCGCGTATCAGCGCCCAACGTGTTCCCAAGCGGTTGGCGGCCCGCATCTGGGCCTTGAGACTCCGGCCGGTTGTCTCGGCAAACACGCGGAGTCCGGCTTCCCGCAATGTTTCAGCCAGGGCCAGGCCGGAGCTCAGAACGGCTTCTCCGAGGCTGATGACGTACACGTCGGCCTCAGCTGCTGATTGGGCCTTCACTCCCAGACTTTCGCGGGCCAGGAGGAGGCGTTCGATTCCCGCGGCAAAGCCCACGCCCTCGATGGGATTCTTGGAGCCTGGGACGGCGATCGCGTAGCGGCCCCCGCCAGC
Source organism: Lentisphaerota bacterium (assembly GCA_018676675.1). GTDB lineage: Bacteria > Verrucomicrobiota > Lentisphaeria > Oligosphaerales > JABHEG01 > JABHEG01. Next base: position 65,189 of record JABHEG010000385.1, on the reverse strand, counting down.
CAAAGCGTCTTGGGCGCCCAAGCCCTCGTGCACGACTTCGAAAACCGTGTGGAGGTAGTAGTCGAGACCACGCACCAACCGAGGGCTAAGCTCGAATTCTATCCCCAAGTCTTCAAGGCCGCGACAGACCGTCTCGAAAAAGGCTTGGCTCTCGGGGCCCAGAAGGTCAGTGATTCTCGGGGCTGTTTCGGTTGCCGGCTGACATCCTGGCTCTTTGCAGTCGAGGATTCGCCAGATGTTTGTCTGGATCCGCCGCTGGCAGTCGGCACAGAGCTCGCCGAGGCGGGGCTCGAAGTGTTCCAGGAGCTTGGCGGTGACTCGCTCGCGGTCTTCGGGGAGACCTCTTGTGTTGAGCAGGAGTCGTCCGTTGGGGATTCCCAATTCGGCAAGGAAGCGCATCAGCATGGCAATGCACTCAACGTCGAGCCAGGGAGAGACCTTCCCGACCGATTCAACGCCGATCTGATGGAACTGGCGCTTCCGGCCGGCTGCAGGCTTTTCGCCTCGGAACATGGGGCCCATGTAGAAGACACGACGTTCTTCCCCCGTGGCCAGACCGCGGTTCGCAATCGCGCGGATGACTCCTGCCGTTCCCTCGGGCCGGAGTGTCAAGCTCCTGCCGCCTCTGTCCTCGAACGTGTACATCTCTTTCTGGACAACGTCCGTTTCGTCCCCCAGGCTCCGAGTGAAGACTTTGGTTCGCTCGAGGACGGGTGTCCGGAGTTCACCGTAGCCATACTTGGAGAAGGTCTCTCTGGCGCAGGTCTCGAGAGAGACCCAGTCAACAAGCTCCTGTTCCCACAGGTCTGAAGTGCCTGGAAGCGGTTCCAGCTGTGCGGCCATCGCGGCGTCCCCTTGTTCTGTCACAAAAAGAGAGTCGGCCAGTTATGCGCCGACTCTCTTCGTGCACGATTGCTGTTCGTTCGAGGGAGAGAAAAGCCAGCTCTCTCGCGCCCTGCAGGCCAAAGGACAGCGGGTTGATGGCGAGCTTGCGTTCTGCTCTTCCCCGAAGCTCTACTTCGAGAGCTTCAGTACCGTCTCTCGCATGACCTTGCCAGGCTTGAACTTGACGACTTTGCGTTCGGGGATCTGAACGGTCTTGCTGGGGGAATTGGGATTGCGTCCGACGCGCGGCTTCCGCTCAACGACTTCAAATACGCCGAAGTTGCGGAACTCGATCCCGCGACCCGCTGCAAGCTCGTTGGTGATGGTGTCCAAAGACATCTGCAAGACATTCATCACATCGCGTTGCTTCAGGTTTGCTCGCCGAGCAATTCGCACCACCAAATCCCGCTTTGTCATCTGTCGTCTTCCTCCACAGCTGGTAGAATAAGGAGACTAAAACTCGTTGTTAGTAAGGCCGTTAACGTAGTACAATACAACGCCCTAACAAGTCGATGACCGGAATTTTTCGTTGTCTCCGGAGGTCCCGGGACTATGCGTTTCAGTCTCTGTGGTTGGGGGCGTTGATGGCCAGTCCAGGGCGGCAGCTTCCGGAGGCAAGGGGGGCAACCGCCGGCGGGATGTCTGTTGTTCAGGGGAGCGAATGATGAGCCAACTCAATGATGGTGTTAGGGGTGAGGGCGATTTGTCGTTCCACGATGGTGGGGAGTTTGAGGTCTGTATCCGGCCTCCGGATGAGTCGCTGGTTCTTCCCTGGTTGGCTGTCCTGTCGTCGGCCCGGGTACCCTACACTGTGGAGTCAGATGAGCGAGGGTGGGCTGCGTGGGTGCCTGTGCCGGATGTGGCTCGGGCGGAAGCCGAACTCAGGGAGTATCGTTTGGCTAATCGCGATTGGCCGCCACCCAACGTTCCGCTAGCCCTATCCGGCGGGGACGCTGACGCTGCGACTCTTGCCAGTCTTGGTGTTGCTTTTGGCCTTGTTCTCTTCCACCGTTACACTGGTTCCTACTCGGCGAGTGCAGAGCTGTTCTCCGTGGGGAGCGCCGAGGCCAGCCGGATAGTCGCGGGTGAGTGGTGGAGGACCTTGACGGCCCTCACGCTTCACAGCGATGCAGGCCACGTGCTTGCCAACTCGCTGTGCTGTGTTGCTTTCGGCCGATCCGTCTGCAGGCAACTCGGGACAGGAGTCGGGTGGGGGCTGATCGGGGTGACCGGGGCAGTTGCGAACGGGTTGACGGCCCTTTCCGTTCCCGCCGGCCGGACCGCCATCGGGGCATCAACGGCCACCTTTGGGGCGCTGGGAATCCTCGCGGGGCTCCAGCTGGTCCGGAACGTGCAACATCATGGTCTCGCACGTCGCTCCTGGGGGCGGGTGTGGCTTCCCCTTGGTGCGGCAGCAGGTCTGCTTGCCCTGCTTGGGACCAGCGCCCGTTCGGACCTCTTCGGCCACCTTTGGGGGATTGTCGTGGGAGGCGGAGTAGGTCTTGTGCTCGGGGCAGTTGCGGCTTGCTGCGGCGTGGGGATCGGGGGGGCGCTGGTTCAGCTCAGCGCCGGTGTGGGCTGCGTCGTGCTCTTCGTAGGGGCGTGGTGGGCTGCCCTTTCAGGCTAGCGCGTCCGTTGCCACAAACGGGCGTAGGAATCAGGATACTGGTTCCAGCGACTGTTGTCGAGCATGTTCTCGGCATGACCGTCCACCATCACCACGTTCCCGGATTTCCTGTGTCGTGACGCATAAGACAGGCCACTGTAATGACCTGCGGTCCGACCACGGCAGTTTGGTCCCCCAGCGACTGTGCCAAGAGGGTAGGAGCAGGGGCGATCGCCCCAGTACGTGTCATACATCATGATCGTGTCAGTAGGATGTGTAACCATGGTTTGGCGGCAACAGTTCACGGCACCGTAGCTCCGGGACATGATCCACTGGTTACCCGAGTAATCGTTTGGGGACGAGTATTGCCTGCTATTGCGGTGCTCCCTGTACTTTTTGGTTCGTATGGCGGGGCATTTGAAGGTGGCTCGGTCGCCAATATAGGGGTAAATCATGGCCCACAGGGGATACCAGCCTGTTCGATTCCGTTTGAAGACATCATCATACTCGCCGCCTGGGGCAGCCTGGCGGTAGTGCATGGGGTAGGTGTAATCGCAGTCACCGGCGTACATGATGCAGGCCATGCCCATCTGGCGAACGTTCGCGAGGCAGGACATCTGCGTGGCCTTGCCCTTCGCGTTACTCAGAGCCGGCAGGAGCATGGAGGCCAGGATGGCAATGATCGCGATGACCACAAGCAACTCAATGAGCGTGAACGCGACAACTCTCTTGCACTTCCTGATCATGACAGATCCTTCCTATTGCCTGGTTACGCAGAGCCGTTGGAGCAAAGCAAGACGGAACACACCATCATTAATTGATTGTAGCGCAGTTGCGGGACCTACACAAGGCCAAAACACCGTTCCAGTGTGAGAACGTCTCCAGGAGCCAACATATTTCTGATGGGGCTCCTCTCGCAGGCGGGATTCGGCAGGTGACTCTCAGTCGACCGCGAACTGGGCCCGCAGGTCCGCCAGGTAGGTTGTGGCCACCTCTTTGGAGGCCGGTTTCAGGGCTTGGTCCGGCGAGGAGTAGGAGACCAGATCCTGAGGCAACTCATCGAGGAAAGGCGACGGCAGTCGCCGTTTCCGTGAGCCGTGAATCTGGCGGCGGTCCGCGTACGTAAGCACCACCTCGTCCTGAGCCCGGGTGAGGGCAACGTAGAACAGTCGACGTTCCTCCTCGCCCGTGTTTTCCTTCAGTGACCGCTCATGGGGGAACAGTCCGCGCTCCATTCCCGTGATGAGCACGACGGGGAACTCGAGCCCCTTTGCGGCGTGAATGGTCATCAGCGTCACACTGCCATCCTTGCTCTTGGCATCTTCTTCTTCCTGATCGTTGGCGTCCATCAGGGCGAACTCTTCGAGGAAATCTCCGAGACTTTGGTTGGGTCCTCGCCGCTTCTCGAACTCACCGACCTCATCAAGGAACTCATGGACATTGTCCAGGCGAGCCAAGGCATCTGCCCGTGGTTTGTACATTCGCCCCAGGCCCTCTATGTATCCCGTTGCGTCGAGCAACTGCCTGATCTTGGTGGCGAGTTGGCCTCTCTCCGCAAATGCCTGCCGGAAACGGACGATGGTGGCATTGAGGTTCGCCACTCCTGTGGCTGTCTGGGAAGGCAGTTCGGCGAGATACTCTCGGGAGCCCAAGAGTTTTTGCAGCGGGAGGGTCGTGATTCGCTGCCACTCCCGCAGGCGGACGATCGCCTTGCTGCCCACACCTCGAGGCGGCACGTTGATGATTCGGAGGAGGCTCTGGTCATCCAGGGGATTGTGGACAGCATCCAACAGGCTGATGACATCAAGTATCTCTTTGCGCCGGTAGAAGGAGCGTCCGCCGACCAGGCAGTAGGGGACTTTGGCGCGGCGTAGAGCGTTCTCGAGCATCCGTGACTGGTGGTTTGAGCGGAACAGGACGGCGAAATTGGCATAGCTCCTATTCCACTCGTAGTACCGTTCACGGAGGATATCGGCAACGAATTGCGCCTCATCCCGGTCTGTTGGGGCTAGAACGGCGAGAATCTTGGCGCCTTCACCTTTGGCTGACCATAGCTTCTTGCCGTGGCGTTCCTGGTTGTGGCCAATCACGTGGTTGGCTGCTGTGAGGATGGTCGTCGTTGAGCGGTAGTTCTGCTCAAGCCGGATCACCTTGGCGTTGGGGAAATGGGATTCGAACTGGAGGATGTTGCCCAGGTCGGCTCCACGCCAGCCATAGATGGATTGGTCGTCATCCCCGACGGCACAGATATTCGGCGTCTTGCCGGCTAGGGTGGCCATGAGCCGGAACTGAACGGCGTTGGTGTCCTGGTACTCGTCAATCAGGAGATACCGGAAACGGTCTCTGTGGTCGGCCAGGACGTTGGGATGCTCATCCCAGAGCTGCTGGACCAGGAGCAGGAGATCGTCGAAGTCGACCATGTCCATTTGGCGCATACGCTCCTGGTAGAGTCCATAGACCTCCGCCAGTTCCCCCACATGGGGTACGTTCAGGGCGTCAGGAAGCTCTTCCGGAGGGATGAAAGCACACTTTGCACGGCTGATGTGGGCGAGCCACTGCTGGGGATCACGACCTTCGCCTGTGGCACCCACTTCGGACATGATCGTGCGCAGGAGGCCGGTCTGGTAGCTGTCGTTGGCGATCACGAAGTTGGGGCTGTAGCCCAGACGGCGTATGCAGCGGCGGAGTAGGCGCATGCAGAAAGAGTGGAACGTCCCGACTGTGACCTCGTCGGCTGCTTCCGCGGTAAGCAGGCGGGCGAGTCGCTCACGCATTTCTCGCGATGCTTTGTTCGTGAACGTAACCGCGCAGATGTTCCCCGGGGCGATTCCGGACTGGATCAGGTAGGCAACTCTGTATGTGATGACCCGCGTCTTGCCGGTACCGGCTCCGGCAAGAAGGAGCATTGGCCCCTCTACCGTCTGGACGGCCTCACGCTGTTGCGGGTTGAGTTCGTTAAGAAGGGCGCTGGTTCTCAAGGTGGTCGGCCACTTCCACTATTATATGGTCAAGGGATTTCTCTGGCTGCCAGCCCGTCAGAGCGTTGATCTTGGCTGTGTTCGGGACGCGTTTCTGCATGTCTTCGAACCCCGGACCGTAGGCCTCTGCATAGGGCACGAGGACCACTTCCGACGAACTTGCCGTCAGCTCAATGACGCGAGTTGCGAGCTCAAGCACGGAGATTGGCGTGGTTGTCCCGATGTTGTAGATCCCGCCTTCCGCCCGGTCATCTGCTTCAAGCGTGAGCAGAGCCCGCACGGTATCGTGGACATGGCAGAAGCATCTTGTCTGCTGCCCGTCGCCAAAGACCCTGAGAGGTCTTCCGTCAAGGGCCTGTTGCACGAAGCGCGGCAGCACCATGCCGTACTGGCCCGTCTGCCGAGGGCCCACTGTGTTGAATAGCCGGACGATGAGAGTCCGAAGTTTCTTCTCTTTATGGTACGCAAGAGCCAGGTGTTCATCGAGGGCTTTGCTGGCGGCATAGGACCACCGGTAGTGCGTTGGCGGGCCGATGAGCAGGTCATCGGTCTCGGTGAAAACCGGTGAAGTAGCCTTGCCGTAGACTTCGCTGGTCGATGTCACCAGGACCTTTGTGTTGGTCAGGGCGGCGTACTTGAGGACGTTTTCCGTTCCATGGACATTCGTCTCGATCGTCTTCACCGGGTTGTTGACAACCAAGTCTACCCCCACTGCTGCTGCAAGGTGGAATACGGTGTCGGCCCATGCCATGAGTGTCCCCATCTCGTGGCTTGACTCAACGGCCCCAAGGACAAATCGGAACCGTGGGTGTGATACGAATGCCTGGAAGTTGTTCGCCGAACCTGTCGAGAGGTCGTCGATAACGGTAACGTCGTGGCCAGCTGCCAGAAGAGACTCTGAGAGATGGCTGCCGATGAATCCTGCGCCTCCTGTTACCAGGCAGTTCATGTTACCGTTTTCCTTCTGTCTGCCGTTAGCGGCTTCTGGTTGGTTGTATCTCGTCGATGCCGAATCGAGTTTTTGGCCGGGACCGTGGTAGGCGGGCGCCCAGAGCGGGTCTGCTGTCTTCCGGGCCACCGGAGCGTGTTTCCAGTGGAGGTAATCCGAGTAACCCAAAGGCTGGTTTGAGTGTAGCATGAAAACAGGAGTTTCCAAACCCGAACGCGGGTGACGGGAGTGCCCGGCTTGGCCTTGTTTGAGGCAGGGAACGGGCATCGGTCACAGGGGGGCGTCGGGCTGCCAAAGGAGCGGAAGTGACTGCGTTTTCACGTGCTGCAGGTTGAACTGGAGCGTCTGAATGGTAGATTTATCGTCTTTTCCGCGTCCATGCGGAAGGGATGGTAGCTCAGTCGGTAGAGCAACGGCCTTTTAAGCCGTGGGTCCCGGGTTCGAGTCCCGGCCATCCCACCAGTTGCTTTCTGGGCGTGTGTGATCATGGAGTGATCGAGGACAACGGCCGTTACTCATGCCAGGGCGATAGCGGCGGCATACGAAGGTGAGTGCATCATGAGCAAGGTCTGTGATATTTGCGGCAAGGGGAAGCATGTCGGTGGTTCGATCACGCGTCGTGGTTTGGCCAAGAAGAAGGGCGGAATTGGCATGCACGTGGTCAAGAACACGAAGCGCACTTTCAGCCCCAATATCCAGCGCATCCGCATTCGTGTTTCCGGGGGAGCTGCCCGTAAACGCGTCTGCACTGCCTGCATCCGTGCCAACAAGATCGCGAAAGCGTAGCCAGGGGCGTTGACCCGTAGGCTGGCCATGCGGTCCAGGCCCTCGTCAGGAGGCCATTCACCTCGTCGCCTCCCGCGGCGTGTTGGTGCCGGTGAGCGGTCCCTCTCCGCTGAACGCTCCCTCTCTGGAAGATGGACTGATGTTCGAGCTTTTCGTCGAAGGCCATTTCTCCGCTGCTCACCGACTTGATCGGTATCCCGGCAATTGTGCCCGCTGGCATGGGCACAACTGGCAGGTCACCGTTTACGCGGAGACTCAGGAACTCAATGATCTGGGGATGGCGGTTGATTTCCGGACCCTCAAGCGGTCATTGGCGGATACGCTGGATCGCTTCGACCATCGTGACCTCAACGAGGTGGCGGAACTGGAGGGGAGCAATCCTACCTGCGAAGTGATCGCGCGTTTCCTCTTCCGTGAGCTGACCAGATTGGTCAATGACGGCCGGGTTCGCGTGAGTCGCGTGCGTGTGTCGGAGACACCCAACGCCGGTGTCATCTATTCCGAGTGACCTTGCGTCCTGTTTTTCCCCTCTTGTTCATCTGCTAATGGCTTGCTGTCCCATGGCTAGACCGAACTTGACAACGCTCTGTAACAGAGTAGAATAGCGTTTCTTTGTGGCTGAGCGATGGGTGGCTTGGCCAGTTTCGGGAGACGGAATCGGAGACGAAGCGGGCAACGCAAACTTGGGAGTTGATGATGAAGAATCTACTGGCTGGTCTTTTGGGCGTCTGTATTCTGGCTATGGGTGTGTCCTGCAAGAAGGAGACTGCCCCGGCTGCCAAAGCAGGGACACCGGAGAAAGTTGCTCCGGCGGGCTCCGAACCGAAGGCCGCACCGTCAGGTGAGCCGATCAAGATTGGTGCTATTCTGGCCGTGACAGGGCCGGCGTCCTTCCTGGGTGCCCCAGAGGCCAAGACGATGGAGATGGTTGCTGAAGAGATCAACGCCAAAGGGGGCGTGCTTGGGCGCAAGATTGAACTGTTGATCAAGGACAGTGGCGCGAGCCCCGAAAAGGCAGTTTCGTTCTGCAAACAGCTCATTGAGGAAGACAAAGTGCTCGCCATTTTGGGGCCGTCAACCAGCGGCGAGACCATGCAGATCAAGCCGATCTGTGAAGAGAACAAGATGGTCCTTGTGTCTTGCGCGGCTGCTGAGGTCATCGTCAACCCGGTCGCCAAGTATGTGTTCAAGACTCCCCAGAAGGATAGCCAGGCGATCACGTGGATCTACAACACCATGAAGGCCAAGGGAATCACCAAGATTGGTGTGCTGAGCGGCAACACCGGATTCGGCAAGGCTGGAAAGAAACAGCTGGAGGTCGCCGCCGCAAGTGATCCGAAGATTGAGGTCGTCATCAGTGAAGTCTACGACAAGAAGGCGACAGACCTGACCGATATCCTGAACAAGATCAAGGGCCAGAAGGTCCAAGCCCTGGTGAACTGGTCGATTGTTCCGGCTCAGTCCATCGTGGCCAAGAACATGAAGCAGATCGGGCTTGACGTTCCTCTCTACCAGAGCCATGGCTTTGGTAACATCAAGTACGTCGAGGCCGCCGGTGCTGCTGCCAACGGGATTCTGTTCCCTGCGGGGCGTCTACTCATTGTTGATGAGCTGTCCGAGGGACACGTTCAGAAGGCCGTTCTGGCGAAGTACAAGAAGGACTACGAGACCAAGTATGCTGGCGAAGTCGTCAGCACGTTCGGCGGCCATGCTTACGATGCTCTCCAGATCGTGGTGAAGGCCATCGAGGCGGCTGGTGCTGCTGACACTGAGAAGGTGCGGGATGCCATCGAGAGCATGGGTGGCTTCGTTGGTACAGGTGGCGTTTTCAATTTCTCGGCGGAAGACCACAACGGTCTCGACCTTAACGCATTTGAGATGCTCACGGTCAAAGACGGCAAGTTCGTCCCTTTGAAGAAGTGAGTGAGGCTTTTGCCGGACTTTTTCCGGGAGCTCCATTTGGGGCTCCCGGAGCCCTTGTCCTCCAGCGAGGACTCTCTGATTCATGAGTGACTCGGAGGAGAGAGGGTTGAAGGCGTCGGCGTAGAGTCGGCGCCGTTGGCGTTTTTTGCCCCTTGCAGTTGGGCGTTGTCGACGCTCTGCAAGGGGCTTGTTACATGCAGGTGGCAAGACCTTTCTCAGGGACGGATCGTAGGCAGGAACAGGTTGGGCTCGTGTCGCAAGCGCTGCAGTACATTTTCTCCGGGATCACGGCCGGCAGCATTTACGCCATTGTTGCCATCGGCTTCAATATTGTCTACAGCACGACGGGAATCATCAATTTCGCTCAGGGCGAATTCTTCATGCTTGGAGGAATGACCGCCGTTACCCTGTCGGCCTTCCTGCCGTTGCCTCTCGCGATTGCCGGGGCGGTTGTGGTCGTCGGTTTGGTTGGCGGTGCCCTCGATGTTTTCTTTTTCCGTCGTCTCCGCAAGCCCTCTATCCTGCAGATGATCATTATCACGATCGGCCTGTCGATTGTCATTCGGGAGGCGGCTCTGCACATCTGGGATGAGAAGGTCAGGGCGCTCCCTTACTTCACCGGGGATGCTTGCTCTTCTGTCAAAGTGCTTGGCGCGGCGATTTCGCCGCAGGTGTTCTGGGTGCTTGTGACCGTTGGCGTTGTTGTGATCGCGTTGCACTGTTTCCTGCGCTACAGCATCGTCGGGAAGGCGATGAGAGCTTGCGCCTCGAACAGCACGGCCTCAACGCTCGCCGGGATAAACGCCACAAACATGCGCACGTTGGCATTTGTCTTGAGCGCGGGTCTGGGCGCGCTTGCCGGGTGCGTCGTGTCGCCTATCTCGATGACGTCCTACGACATGGGCACCTCACTGGCCATCAAGGGGTTCTCAGCCGCCATTCTCGGCGGGTTGGGGAACCACATGGCGGCTGTGGCAGGGGGCTTGGCGGTCGGCATCGCTGAGTCGTGCAGCGTTCACTACGTTCCGGCAGCCTACAAAGACGCGATCGCCTTCGCGATCCTGCTCCTGGTGCTTTTTGTTCGGCCCCAGGGCCTGTTCGGAGGCACGGAAGTCGGCACCTCATCCCGGGAGTTCTGAATGCAGCGGCACCCGATCATTCCCATCGTCGCACTTGTCGGGGCGATCATTGCCGTCCAGGTGACCGCTACCCTGTCGGGACGGGAGTACTATCTGACCCAGCTGATCATGTCTGCGTACTACACGATCGTTGTGTGTGGTCTCTGCCTGGTCATGGGGTATGCAGGACAGCTCTCGTTGGGGCACGGGGCGTTCTTTGCCCTCGGAGGCTACACCACAGCGGTACTCACGACGTTGGATTTCTCCAGTGGCGCGATCAACCTGGCCGCCACAGGCTTGGGGCGAGGTCTGCTGAAGGTCGGCATTCTTGTGGCCCAAACCGATCTCTACGGGAGGGATTTTGTCGCATTCACACCGTGGGCCGCCTTCATTGCAGCATTGCTGTTGACTCTGGCCATTGCAGTGGTCGTTGGGTATCCCGCCCTGCGCCTGCGTGGCCACTACTTGGCGATGGCCACTCTGGGGTTCGGGTTGATCGTGTACCGACTCCTCCTGGGGACAGAGTGGACGGGCAGTGCTGACGGGATTTCGTCGGTGCCTGGCTGGCACATCCTGCCAGGTGTGGTGATCTGCGGGAAGTCAGCACATCGAGTGAAGAACTACTATGTGGCGTGGGGGCTGGTGGTTTTCGTCCTGAGTTTCATCGTCAATGTTGTCCGGTCGCGGACCGGTCGGGCTTTGCGCTCCATCCATGATGGTGAGCTTGCGGCCAATGCCATGGGGATTCACACGGCCGGCTACAAACTCAAGGTGTTTGTGCTCAGTGCGGGGATGGCTGGCGTTGCCGGGAGTTTCCTGACTCATTACAATGGAGGGATTGGCCCTTCTGAGGCGGGGGCGATGAAATCCGTTCGTTACGTTACGCTTGTGGCGGCTGGCGGTATGGCGAATGTTTGGGGCGTGTTGATGGTTGGTTCTGTCCTGACGTTCCTGTCTCTGCGTGGTTGCTTCGGGTCAATGGACCACGCTGTTTTCGGGGGGATCTTGATTCTCATCATGTCGTTTGCCCCTCAAGGCCCCCTTAAGCCGTTGGGAGATTTTCTCTCGCGGGTACGTTCAGCTTGCCGTCGTGCTCCTCGTGATTCAGCTGCGGGAAGGCCCGGGGACGGTGATTTGCCTGGACGCCTTGGGTAGCGTGATGGAGGCTGCTTCGGAGATTGGTATGGCCCTTCTCGATATCCAAAATGTGTGCCACGCGTTCGGTGGCCTGGTTGCTCTCGATTCCGTGACGTTTTCGGTGTTTCCTGATCAGATAAAGGCCGTCATCGGCCCAAACGGAGCAGGTAAGACGACTCTGTTTAACGTGGTTTCCGGTATTCTCCGGAGCGACACGGGAGACGTCCTCCTTGAGGGATCCCCCATCACCGGTCTGCAGCCCTATGAGATTGGGCAGCGAGGTATTTCACGAACGTTTCAGAATCTCAGTCTTTTTGCTCACATGAGTGTGCTTGAGAACGTGATGGTGGGGTGCCACTGTCGCACTCGGGCTGGAATCATCTCGTCGGCGTTGCGCCTCCCACGCCATCGCCGTGATGAACGGCAGGCCCGGGAGAAGTCGCTGGAGTATCTCGCGGCGGTAGGACTGGCCGACAGGCGGGATTGGCCGGTGGCCGAACTGCCCTTCGGACAACGGCGGCTGGTTGAGCTGGCTCGAGCCCTGGCGACCGAGGCTAAGCTCCTCCTGCTGGACGAACCGGCCAGCGGCCTGAACACCAAAGAGACTGACGATCTGGGACAGATCATCTGCCAGATTCGTGACAGGGGTATCGCCATTCTGCTTGTCGAACATGACATGTCTCTGGTTATGGACATCTCTGACAGCATTTTTGTCCTGAACTTCGGGAAGCCTGTCGCCGAAGGTCCCCCTACCGAGATCCGCAGTGATCCGGAGGTCATATCGATCTATCTGGGAGGAGATTTCGACAGTGTTACGGATTAGGAATCTGCGTTGCGGTTATGGCGGATTGGAGGTAGTGAAGGGTGTCAGCCTCCATGTCGCCCGGGGCGAAATCGTGACGCTCATCGGCGCGAACGGAGCGGGAAAGACCTCCTTGTTGCAGGCCATTGTCGGCTTGTTGCCTCCTTGGCAGGGAAGTGTCACGCTCGATGGCCGAGACAGCACCGGCACACCTGTCTGGCGAGGAATTTCTCACGGTGTTGTCCTCGTCCCGGAAGGCCGACAGATTTTTGCTGATATGACGGTCTGGGACAATCTCCTGATCGGCGGCTATCGGAATCCTGACCGTGCGGTAGCTATTGAGGAGGTCCTCGAGCACTTTCCCCGGCTGCGCGACCGCGAGCGACAGGTGGCCGGAACACTCTCCGGAGGCGAACAGCAGATGCTGGCGATCGCACGGGCCCTCGTCGCTCGACCCCGCTTGCTGTTGCTTGATGAGCCTTCCATGGGGTTGGCTCCGCTGATCGTGCAGGCTGTGTTCGAGATCGTTGAGAGCCTGCGTGAACAGGGCGTTACCGTGTTTCTGGTCGAGCAGAATGCGGTGGCGGCTCTTGGGATTGCTGACCGCGGGTATGTACTGGATACTGGTGAAATAACGCTGGAAGGGGACTGTGCGGACCTTTCCAGAAATCCCGAGGTCAAGCGTGCGTACCTTGGGAAAGGATACAAGGAGGTCTGGGAATGACCATCTTCGACCGCAGGAATGAGACAATGCGGCCGGATCTCGTCGAGCAGGTTCAGCTGGAACGGTTGCAGGCGCTCCTGGCCCGGCTGCGTCGGAACGTGCGCCGGTATGCGGATATCGTTGGCGACACGCAGATCGACTCCCTGTCTGATGTGAGCCGCCTCCCGTTCACGACGCCCGACGACCTCGTGTCCGCATTTCCCTACGGCATGTTCGCGCTTCCGCTTCGGGAGGTGATCCGTCTGCACTCCAACGTCGGCCCCGGAGGCAAGCAGCTTGTCTGCGGGTATACGAACAATGACCTGATCCAGTGGGGGAGATTGACGGCTCGTCAACTGGTCGCGGCGGGGGTGACCTCCAACGACGTCCTGCAGATCGGTTTTGGGGATGGGTTCCTTGCCCACTCTCTTGGATTTATGCTCGGGGCAGAGCTGATCGAGGCATCAGTTATCCCGGAGGATACCTCTCACATTGAGTACCAACTCCAGGTCCTGGGAAGCTATCGCACGACGGTCCTGATCACCACGCCGACTAACGCGGCTGAGTTGGTGGACTTGCTGCATGCAACCAAAACGGACGCCCAGTCTCTCCATTTGCGCTCAGTGATCTTGACTCGGCCTGTTCCCGCCGGCCTGCGCGAAGACCTTGAGACCGGGCTTTTCGCCCGTGTTCAGTGCTGTTTCGGCATCCCTGAGATCACCAATCCTGGATTCTGCGTCGAGTGCGAACATGGACGGTTCCACGTGAACGAGGACCAGTTCCTGGTGGAGATCCACGAGGGCGAGCTCGTTGTGACAACGCTATCTCGCGAAGCAATGCCACTCCTTCGCTACCGGACTCAGGTTGCCTGTTCGCTACAGCGTGGGAAGTGCTCGTGCGGCCGGACTGGGGCGATGGTAACGCCGGGCGATCGCCTCGATGGTCAATTGCGCGTTCGCGAGATGCCGCTCTACGAAGGTCAGGTTGCTGATGTCCTCGACAAGACAGAAGCGGCGGGACAGCCCTTCAGCTTAGAGATAAGTGACAAGGAAGTGGCCATCTCCATCGAGATGTCTCAACGTCTTTTCGGTGACCAAATGCGGCTGCTTGCGGACCTTCGTGAGCAGATTCGCTCGGAGTTCCGGACGAGACTGGGCATTCCTGCCGTCGTGCGCTATGTGGCCCCGATGTCGTCTGTCGAGGAACGAGACCTTCCGGGCCAGCCCGCTTCCGAAGGCTGAGCCCGTCTTCACCCGGGGGCCACTGGCGTCTTGTCAATCCCCACATGCCACTTATGTTATCTGTTTTTACTGTTTCCCTACGGGTTCCTGAACCATAACAAGGCTCGAGTACCATGCTCATTTCACATTTCAACCGCATTTTTGCCCGCCATGGAAAATGGCTTCTCGTCCTTCTCACAGCACTCATCGCGGGCTCGATGGTTCTCTTTGTGACGCCCGGGAGTCGAGGCGGAGGCGGGGACGGGCGGAACGACAAGACTCTCGTCGGTGAAATCTATGGCCGGAAACTGGAACGGGAAGAGTTCTTCGAGTACCTCTATGCGGCCGACATCTCCATTTACCTGCGTTGGGGGCAGCTGCCGAGCCAAAGCAACGATCGGCGGATGTTTGGTTTCCTCATCAACGAAACGCTGAAACGCATCCGCGCGCTTCGTGAGGCAGAGACTCGGGGCCTGCTGGCCGTGGCAGACAAAGAGGTCGCCGAGGCGGTCCGGGATGCACGTGTCTTCCAGGGGGCGCAAGGGACATTTGACCGGGAGAAGTTCAACGAGTTCAACGAGAACATCCTCAGGCGCCGGGAGATTGACGGGCGCCGGTTTGATCAGATTGTCCGTGAGAATCTCGCCATTGATCGGCTTGAGGACCAGGTCCGCGCTGCTGTGTTCGTTTCCCCCAACGAGGTCAAGGACGCCTTCAAGCGTGAGAACGAGAAGTTCAAAGTGCAGTACCGCGAGTTCACGTTGAACGACTTCCGCGAGGATGTGGCGACGGGGGTGCTTGAGGCGGATGTCGAAGCCTACTACGAGAAGAACAAGGCTGAGCTCAAGCTACCGGTCGAGAAGCGGATCCGCGTTGCCGTGTTCGCTGCGGATGCCTTTGCCCAGAAGGAAGTCGTGACCGAGAAAGAAGCCCGCCAGCAGTTCGAGCGAGCTCGGAAGCATCTCTATGATCCGAAGAAAAGGACCTTCGCGGATGTTCAGGACGAGATCGTCCAGCAGTTACGGCGGAACAAAGGACGGCGCCAGGCGACCGAGAAGTCGCGGAAGCTCTGCAGTGATCTGGCAGCCCAGCTCGGCAAGTCCGGCGAACAAGCCCCTGCGGCCGTGTTCTCTACCGTCTGCAAGAAGCTGGGCGTGTCGGTAAAGGACAGCGGTCGCTTCCACGGCGACAGCAAGGAGATTCCGGACATTGGCCCCTCAGTACGTCTGCGGCAGGAAGGCTACGCGTTGACACCCGAAGCCCCCTTCACCACGAACGCCATCTACGACGGCGGCGACTACTACGTTGCATCTCTGCTCGAAGAGCTTCCGGCAGAGACACCCACCGAGCTCACCGACTGGGTCCGGAAAGATATTCGCGACCGAATTCTCAATGGGAAGGCGGAAGCGTACTTCGAGGAACGAGTGGCGGACTACCGGAAAGCGATTGCAGCCGGGGACGACGTTGCGGCAATCAAGGATGCGGAAGCCAAAGAGATCGACGCTCTCACGGACAAGAGTGATGATGAGAAAGCTGAACTCAAGGCCGCGACAGAAAGGGCGATTGACGCCTTTCTCGTTCGCTATCTTGTCCCCGCCCAGCGGAAAGCCGCTGTTGCATCCTTCTCCCCTTCGAGGTACCGCACGCAGGTCAAATTGTCTGAAGAGGACATGAAGTCTTACTACGATTCACATGCGGATGTGTACAAGCAGCCGGAGGTGAAAGTTCGGGAGATCGTTCTGCGCGTTCCGGCAAGAGCGACCGCGGAACAGAAGAAGGCTAAGCATGAAGAAATGGCGGGGATACTTGCCGAACTCAAGGGTGGTGCGAATTTCGCGACTATTGCGCGGCAGAAATCCCAGGATCCCCTGAGCAAGCGACGCGGCGGGGACGCCGGCTTCTGGCGGCGGGGACAGAAGGAGAAAGTGCTCGAAGATGCCGCTTTCGCGCTTGGGAAAGGCGCGACTTCTGGGATTATTGAGTCGTCAACCGGCCTCCACATCATCCAGGAGAATGGCCGCCGCGATGGCCGGCCGTTTGCTGTGGTCAAGTCCGAGATCAAGAACAGGCTGACTTCTGAGAAGGCCAAGGAGCTTTCGGCTGAGGCCGTCAAGGCATTCACGGAAGCTGTTAAGGCCAAGCTGCCCAAAGACGGCACTATCGAGGCGAGTGTTGCGGTCTTCAAGCAGGTTGCCGACGATCAGAAAGTGCCACTGAAGGAGACTGAACTGTTCGGGGCCTCGGGTCCGATCGTTCCCTTGGGACCCGAGCCTGCGCTTTCGGAAGCTGTCTTTGCCCTCTCGTCCAAGAGTGCTGTTACAGGCGCTGTCGCGGGGAAGCGCAGCACGTTTGTTGCGTGCTTGGTGGAAACAGTTGCCCCACACGTCCCCACGTTTGCCCAGGACAGTGGACTGGCGACGAAGGTCCGTGAGCAGATGCGCACAGAAGAGTCCCGGGCATTCTATACGGAAAAAGTCGAGGCCTACCGCGAGCAGGTCACGGCCGGAGAAACCCCGGAAGACCTCAAGCAGGAGCATGAGGAGCAGGTCCGTGGAATTGAGGAGCTTACGGATGAAGAGCGCGCGCAGCGCATCAAAGAGTATGAACGCTGCATCGACGACTATCTGCGTCCCTACTTCGTGCCCACGCAGAAGAAGGCTCGAGTTGTTACCTTTGCGCCGACGGCTTTCCGCAAGCTGGCATCCGTTACCGATGAAGGCATCAAGGCTCACTATGACGAGAACTTGACCAAGTATGACCGTGAAGAGGTGCGCGCAAGCCAGATCACGGTTCGCGTTCCCTATGATGCAAGCGACGAGGTAAAGAGCACGAAACGTGCCCGAGCAGAGGCGCTTCTTGCCCGGATACAGGGCGGTGAAGACTTCGGAGCGGTTGCCCGAAGTGATTCCGAAGACTACTCGACCAAGAGCAAAGGGGGGGATATGGGGTTCTTTGGTCGTGGCGACAAGGCGGTCGACATCACTGCAGCAGTCTTCGGATTGGATGTGGGGGAGGTCGGTTCGGTTGTTGAGACAGGCACAGCCTTCTATCTGTTCCGCCTCGATGGACGCCGCAACGGGCGAACTGTCGAGGAGGTCAGCGGCGAGATTCGCGCGGAGCTCCTTGACAAGGAGAGCTCCCGCTTGGCGGAAGACGCGGCCTATGAGTTCTCGGAAGCGGCCTACAAGGCTTTGGATGGAGCCGGCCCAGACGCCAACCCATCGGCCGTCTTCCAGGCCGCCGCCGTGGCTGCGGGGCTGAGCACTAAGGACACGAATTGGCACCGTGGGCGCGGATCAATCCCCCCGTTCGGCTTCGAGAGTTCGCTCAGCCGCGACACCTATGGGCTTGACGAGACCGATCCCCTCTCCGAGACGATCAAAGGGAAAGAGGACTTTTACGTTGCCTGCTGGCTGGACTCCAAGACGGCCTATCTTCCTTCCTTTGATGTGGAACCAGGCCTGCCCAAACGGGTTGAGCGCCACGTTACTCGGGAGCAAGCGTTGCAGGCGGCGGCTGAGGAAGGCAGACGTATTCACGCAGAGATTGCCAGCAAACTGGCGGAAGGCGTATCGGCTACTGACGCGCTGGCTGGCTACGAGTTCAAGGAATCGGATGAGTTCACGACGTCGCGCCCGCCCACCGGCGTGCCCAATCGCGACGAGGTCGCCGCGGAGGTCTCTGAGCATAGTGTCGGCGCGCTTCTCGATGTTCTGGAAGGGCGCACAGGTGCCACTCTTGTACTCGTGTCGGCCCGGGTCCCCGCGACCGACGAGGAGTTCGAAGACGGCAAAGGGCGTTTCGAGGGTAAGGTTCAGCGCACCAAGGAAGGGGAGCGCCTGCGGGCTTTCTACAAGCGCCTTGAAGACGAGTCCGGCACCGTGTTGGAGGAGGAGTGGCAGACCGGGTCCTGAAGGCTCTGAAGACGTCCGCTTCAAGCTGCCTGAGCCAAGCCAGGAGAAGAGCGGACACGTCAGGAGGGGGCAGGGGATGATCCGGAGTGGCAGTAGTGGGAAGCCGCCTACTTGCGTTTGAAGAGGGACCCGAACAGCCCCTTCAATCCAGCGCGTTTCGCGTCACTGTCACGCATACGTATCGCGACGTCGGCTTCAGCGCTGGCCATCAGCTTCCCGAAGTCCTTTCCGGTCAGGTCCGCTGCTGCGTCGGAGGCCGTCTGTGTGATGAGATTTCCCACTGCTCTGTCGCTGAGCACCAGCGTGGTCTGCCCCAAGTGGATTTTGTCTCCCATCTTTAGGCTTTGGCGCTTCTTGATGGGCTTCCCGTTCAGCTTCGTCCCGTGTCGGCTCTCCAAGTCCTCGATGGCGTAGTAGTTGCCTTTTTTGAAGACTTGGCAGTGTTCTCGCGAGCACTTCTTGTCGAACAAGACAATCGTGCACTCTGCCGCTCTCCCCATAATCGTTGTCCCCTCGCTCAGCAGGAATTCGTCTTCCTTGTTGTTCCCGGCGAGACAGATCAGTTTAGACATGAGCGTGGTCCCAGTGATTGCCAGCTTGCCACCCCACCCGCGAGTTCGAGCTCGGGCGGAGAACACGACGGAACCTCTACAAACTATATACTTATAGACGTGTCTTCGGCAAAACGCAACCAGTACGTTCTGGTTGGGCCGGGAACCGCACAGGGCGGGTCTTCCGAACAAGAGGTCTTCGGCGAGAGAAAAGGGCGTCTACAGGCAGGGCGGTCGTTTGCTCAGAGGTCCCGGAGTTCAGTCCAGTGCCCTGTGAGCAATATCTCTGCGGAAGAAGGAATCTCTCCAGGATATGCTCTCGACAGCGGCATAGACCCGCTCGATGGCATCACGGATTGTCTCCCCGCGGCAGGTTACGCCGAGAACGCGTCCCCCTGCGGTGATGGTGTTGCCGTCTTCGTCCGTGCTCGTCCCAGCATGGAAAACGGTTGCCCCCAGGGCTTCCGCGTCGCCAATACCTTCGATGACGTGTCCTTTCGCGTAGGGTCCCGGGTATCCACCGGAGGCAACGACAACGCACACGGCGGGGTCATCGGCCCATGTCAGCTCAGTCTGCTCCAGTGTGCCGTCCACGGTGGCAACCATGGCATCGAAGAGGTCGCTTTCAAGGCGAGGGAGGATGGCCTGTGTCTCGGGGTCGCCGAATCGCACATTGAACTCTAACACCTTCGGACCGTCTTCGGTGACCATCACTCCGGCATAGATCACACCACGGAAGTCGAGGCCATCCGCCTGGCAGCCCTTCAGAAAGCGGTCCAGCACCTGTTCGTTGATCACTTTCCACAGTGCATCAGTGACGACCGGGGCGGGGGAGTAGGCCCCCATGCCACCGGTGTTGGGGCCTGTATCACCTTCCCCTACCCGTTTGTGATCCTGGGACGAGGCCAAGGGGACGATGACTTTGCCGTCGGTCAAAGCAAGGATCGAGGCCTCTTCGCCTATCAGGCACTCCTCGATCAGGACCGTACTACCGGCTTCCCCAAAAACGCCGGAAAAACAGGACTTAACGGCCTCGACGGCCATCGCTTCTGTTTCGGCCACGATTACGCCTTTCCCCGCGGCTAGACCGTCCGCCTTAACCACGATTGGCATCGATTGGCGGGAAAGGTAGTCCAAGGCGTCCCCTTCATTGGTGAAGGACTTCGCTGTACCGGTTGGGATACCATGGGCAGCCATGAAGGCTTTGGCGTACGACTTGCTGCCTTCAAGCTGGGCGCCCTCGGCATCCGGCCCGAAAATGCGCAGGCCTTTCGCACGGAACGTGTCAACGATTCCCGCGCAGAGAGGGGCTTCCGGCCCGACGACGGTCAGGGCGATGTTCTCCCGGGCGGCGAACTCCGCAAGCTCATCGGGGGCTGTGATGGGGCAGGCTCTGGCTTCGCTCATTCCCGGATTCCCGGGGGCGCAGATGACTTCATCTACTTTGGGGCTTTGCTGAAGTTTCCACACCAACGTGTGTTCGCGGCCCCCGCCACCAATGACCAGTACTTTCATCGCCACATCCTCAGCTTGTTATCAGGAGAAGAAACAACCGGGACAATAGCACGGGCTGTGACCATTCCAACCCGACCCGGCTGTCCCGTGGGGGTGGACGGTGACTTTCGGCCTGTCTCGTGGTAAGGTACGTGTTTCTGTGTGCTGATGTGCGAATTTGGGAGACGCTGAGTGGACAAGATGACGGATGTCGTAGCACTCGATTTCGACGGTGTGCTTTGTGACAGCGCCAGGGAGACCGGTGCCTCAGCCTGGCGCGCGGGGTGTAGTCTCTGGAAGGCATGGGAGGGGGATGTCCCCAGGGCGTTTATTGACCGATTCGTGGAGCTTCGCCCCCTCATTGAGACGGGGTTCCAGACGATTCTGCTCATGAAGATGATTGCGGACGGGGTGGGGACGACCGACATCAAAGCGAGGTTTGGTGAGTGCTGTCAGGCGATCATCGATGAGGAAGAACTCACTCGGGAAGAGCTGGTTGGACTCTTCGGGCGGACACGCGATCGCTGGATAGAGACCTGTCCAGAGGAGTGGCTCGAGCTGCACCGATTCTATCCCGGTGTGATCGAGGCTCTGCGTGAGAGCATGAGGAAGGGTCCCGTTTACATCGTCACAACGAAGCAGGAGCGCTTCGTTTCCCTACTGCTGGATGCCGTGGGAGTGGCGTTCCCATCGGACCACATCTATGGTCTCGACCGAGGGATGAAGAAGGAGGAGGTGCTGCGGTTGCTCCTGGCAGAGCATGGGGCTCGGTCTTCTCGTATCCATTTCGTAGAAGATCGTCTGGACACCTTGATCCGGGTGACCACGTGCCGCGACCTTGCGGCAGTGTCCCTGTACTTTGCCGAATGGGGCTATGCCCGACCTGAGGACAGCCGCGAAGCTCGGGCCTGTTCCCGGATCACCGTCTGGGGGCTGGGCGACTTCCTGGTCCTGTAGGAATGCTCTCCTTCTCTCGCGCGGAGACGGGGCAGGATCAGCCTGAGACAGTATAGTATTGACTTGGTTTGTGGGAATGAGCGTCCCTTGCCTGGGAGCCGGAGCTTGGCCATGCCGGGGCGCGTGCAGAGAACGAATGGGTTCACTGGCGTATATCTGATAGCCCAAGCGGGCAGCATTGAGGAGAACAGACGGATGGACAAGAAGCGTTTTGAGCTTAATGCTCAGCTGGCTCAGGAACTCAAGGGCGGCGTCATCATGGACGTCGTGGACCCGGAACAGGCGAAGATTGCCGAGGAAGCCGGGGCCGTGGCGGTGATGGCACTGGAACGTGTCCCTTCTGACATCCGTAAGGACGGCGGGGTCGCCCGCATGTCTGATCCTGAGATGATTCAGGGGATCAAGGAAACTGTGACCATTCCAGTGATGGCCAAGGCTCGCATTGGTCACTTCGTGGAAGCCCAGGTTCTCGAGGCATTGAGCATCGACTACATTGATGAGAGTGAAGTCCTCACGCCCGCGGATGAAGAATGCCACATCAACAAGCATGATTTCAAGATTCCCTTCGTGTGTGGGGCTCGTAACCTCGGCGAAGCGCTGCGCAGAGTCGTTGAGGGCGCAGCCATGATCCGCACGAAAGGCGAGGCCGGCACGGGCAACGTGGTTGAGGCCGTGCGCCACATGCGCACCATGAATCGCGAGATTCGGCAGCTGATCAACATGCCTGTTGAGGAAGTGACCGGCTTTGCCAAGAACAACGGCATTCCCTATGAGTTGGCCATGGAGACCAAACGTCTTGGGCGTCTCCCCGTGGTGAATTTCGCTGCCGGTGGCATTGCCACTCCGGCCGATGCGGCACTGATGATGCAGCTTGGCTGCGATGGCGTTTTCGTGGGATCCGGCATCTTCAAGTCGGCCGATCCCCCGAGACGAGCCCGGGCGATTGTCAAAGCAACGACCTATTTCAGCGACGCTGAGAAGATCCTTGAGGCTTCGATGGATCTTGGCGAGGCGATGCCGGGGCTTGAGATCAGCAGTATCCCGGAGTCCGAACTCCTGGCCGACCGTGGCTGGTAGCCCGCTGCTTGGAGAGTACTGTTGAGCTGTCCGCCTGCTTCTATCGGTGTTCTGGACCTCCAAGGTGGGGTCCAGGAACACCTCGATCACTTGGCGCGTATCGGCGTTGACGCTGTACGTGTCAAGACCGATCGTGACTTCTCCCGTGTCTCGGGGCTGATTATCCCTGGCGGAGAGAGCACCTGTCTACGTCGTTTGCTCCGAATCTTCGATCTTGAGCGACCGCTGCTTGACGCCTACGATTCCGGGATGAAGATCTGGGGAACATGTGCCGGCGCGATTCTTCTGGCTACGCGTCTCCGCGGCGAGGACCCCGTTTTGGGTGTCATCGACATCGAGGTGTCTCGCAACGCGTTTGGCAGTCAGCTGGAGAGCTTCCAGGCGGAAGCCGTCATTCCGGAAGTGGCGTCGACGCCAATTCCTCTCACGTTCATCCGGGCACCCAAGATACTGTCAGTGGGAGATGGTGTGCGCGTTCTGCTGGAAATGGACGGCTATGTGGCGGCAGCGGAGTCTGAGGGTGTCATCGTGACCGCCTTCCATCCTGAGTTGACTCCGTGTCTGGCATTTCACCGCTATTTTGCCGCCAAATGTGGTGTGGTCACTGAGCTGAGAGGAGCGGAGCACGTCGACTCAGGTTGGGACCGCACCAGCTGGATGCGCTACGCGGCCTTGCCTGGAGGCCCGCCTCTGTCCGTCCCGCGCTCGTAGGAGCCCCGGCTACTCACCTGTCGGTGACGTGTCCGCGCCGTGAGCGGGGCGTTTCCCCCAGCCACCCCGGCGGAGGATGGCGTGCCCGTAGCGGCTTCTGAGATCGTCCACGGCCTGGTCGAGGGCAGCGTGTCGCCTGTCTTCGTCACTGCCTGGTTCCGGGAAGAGCATGAGCTGTCGCTCCGGTGCGGAAGGGCTCGCGTCGTCCACAAGGCCCGAGGCAGTGAAGCCGATCAGTCTGGTTGGTTGAACCAGTTTCTCCCGCGCCAGGAGTTGGAGGGCGTTGGTGATCAGTTCATGGTCGCTGTTGGTCGGCCGAACGAGCTTTTGCTGGCGAGTGATCGTGGTGAAATCGGCTGCGCGAACTTTGATCTGGGCTATCTCTGTCTTTACTCCGGCTTTCCGCAGCCTCCGCCCGACTTTTTCGGTCAGCTCAATCAGCTGTTGGCGCACGATTGTTCGATCGGGGCAGTCCACCGGGAACGTGTGTTCGTGAGAAGCACTTTTTTCCGCGGGTTTTTCGGCGACCACAGGCCTCTCGTCGAGTCCATGGGCCAGCCGCCAGATGTGTCTCCCCTGCGAATGGCCGACCAGGCGACTCATCTCCTCCGGCGTTCGTGCCTGGATTTGACCAATTGTGGCGATGCCGTGCTCTCCCAGGCGTTTGGCGGTCACTTTCCCGACCCCCCATATTCGTCTGGCGGGGAGGCGGAACAGGAAGTCGCGAATCGCTTCGGGAGCCACCGGCACGACGGTCAGGCCGTCCGGTTTGTCCAAGTCGCTCGCCAGCTTCGCCAGGAACTTGTTCGTCGCCACGCCGATGGAGGCCGTCAAACCAAGTTCCGACCTGATCTCCGCTTTTAGGACCCGGGCAACATCTTCTGCTGTTCTCTCCCGGCCGAGGACGCCTCTGACATCCAGGAATGCTTCATCTACAGAGAGCTGCTCAACGAACGGGGTGGTGTGCCCAAAGAGGGCCATCAGCTGCTGTGAGACAGCCCGGTATCGGGACATTCTGACGGGCATAAATACGGCACTTGGGCAACGGCGGAAGGCGATCCGCGAGGGCATGGCCGAATGGATCCCGAATGTCCGGGCTTCGTAGGACGCTGCGGAGACGACACCCCGGGCATTCGGCGCGGATCCCACCACGACCGGCTTTCCCCGGAGAGCGGGGTTGTCCAGTTGCTCAATGGACGCATAGAATGCATCCATGTCGACGTGGAGAATTGTGCGGAGAGAAGCAGGCATCGTTGAACACCAGGAACGAACACGACCAGGCAGAAAACGGAGGAGAGGACTCCTCGATCATCTCAATCTATACGATGCAATCGTGTTACCCAAGCGCCTCAGTCACCAGGATCGTGCTTTGAGGGGGGGGGGCGAAGCGGAGGCGGCATCGCGTCGCCGCCCGCGAGAGAGCTTACCGGGCGAGCTCATTGAACTCCCGGACAAGAAGGGCATCAACAGTCAGTTGGAAGTGACGGTACAACCCATCAGGGGAGCGAGTAGAGAACGTCTCGCCTGTGACGGCGTGGTGAAGGAGGGCGGTGACGAAGGCGGCATCCAGGCCCCGGAGGGTTGAGACGGCATAGAGATCCGGAGCCGTCCCTTCCTGCTGCAATGCATCGCTGGCCCGGGCGCAGGCCGAAACGCAGTGCGGTCCACTGGTGAGGACGGCCACACCAGCTCCTCGGACACGCACCGGGATGCCATGACCGAACTCGAAGGTCACCGCGCAGTCAAGCGTCGGCTCCGCGGCCGGTGTCCGATGCAGCCTGATGTAGAGAGGGTTCCGCACCGCGCTGCTCCTGTACCACTCAAGCATCGGCCCAATTTCGGCTTCGAAAGCGGGATACAGAACCTTCATCCCGGGAATGCTTCGCATCATGGCGATGTCGCCCGTGCACTGGTGTGTCCTCCCGTCTGTCGTGTAACAAAGGCCTGCATAGTGACCGGCATAGACGATCCGAGTGTGCTCGGTGGCGTTCACGTACACCTGCTCGAAGGCCCTGCGAAAAAAAGCTCGCGTAGGTGTTCACGACCGGAAATTTCCCAGTCAGAGCCAAGCCCCCCGCACAAGAGACCATGTCCTGCTCTCATCAGTGTTAAGCGACAGACTGAGTCCGTGAACGTTGACATAGGTATGCTAAGCTAGTAATGTGTGCTTAGTAGTGGCTGGTAAAGAATAGTCATAAAATCGATTGGCCAACGGCGGAGTGCCCGGGTGGACACACAGCGGAAACTCGAGCTGCTTGCCGATGCATCTCGGTTTGATTTGGCCTGCGCCTGCGGCACCAAGGGGAACGCTGACCATCGACGACGTGGTGTCGACGGCATGTGGCTTTATCCCGTTTCTCTCCCAAGTGGAGGGACATCGGTGATGCTCAAGACCCTTCTCTCGAATGCGTGTGTGAACGACTGCCGTTACTGCCCGTTCAGAAGTGAGAGCAACGTCCCCCGGTGTACGCTGGCTCCGGAGGAGGTGGCTCGCGTTTTCATGGATTACGTCCGTGGGCGTCATGTATTCGGGCTCTTCCTGAGCTCGGGAGTTGCCGGCAGTCCGGATGCCACGATGGAACGGCTGGTCACGGTGGCCGACATCCTGCGCCGCCGCCATCGATACCACGGGTATATCCATCTGAAAGTCATTCCGGGGGCGTCTCCGGCAGCGGTCGAAGCGGCCGTGGCCTTGGCGAGCGCTGTGTCGTTGAATATCGAGGTGCCTCGTCGGTCTGTCTTCTCGCAGCTCTCTCAGACAAAGGACTTTGATCGGGATATTGTTGCGCCGATCCGGGCCATCAGTAGACTCACGGGGCCGGGAACACTGCGGGCAAACGTCAAACAGACAACCCAGTTCCTCGTTGGTGCCGGCACGGAGGCCGATGTGGACATCGTGAAAGCCACCTTTCGGCTTTACAGACGCCTGGGATTGAACCGTGTCTACTATAGCGCCTACCAGCGCGGCATGGGGGCTTCTGACCTACCCGGGGAGCGATTCTCTCTTGCTCAGCAGGCGGGTGATGATCTGTTCACGCGGGAGCACCGACTTTATCAGGTTGACTTCCTTCTCCGCAAGTATGGCTGGAGGGAGGAGGATGTCTGTTTTGGGGCTGACGGGAACCTGAGCACCGAGTGTGATCCCAAGGAGATGTGGGCCCGCCTCCATCCCGCGTTCTTTCCGGTGCGCCTGTTCTCTGCCGAGCGGGAGGCGCTTCTTCGCGTGCCAGGCCTGGGGCCTGTGACTGTAGGACGTATTCTTGCCGCCCGGCGACACAGCACCCAGTGGGACTTGACGGCTTTGGGCGTGCGGGGCAAGCGCCTGAGCAAAGTGAGGCGCTACGCCGTGCCCTGGTAGAAGGTCAGCCTTGCGTGACGGGTCAGTCTCGTGAGGCGAAGCCACCCCTAACTCTTGATCCGGCTCTTGATCTGGCTCCTAGTCCATACCCAGAGGAGCGTAGAAACGGATCAAGAGCCGGATCAAGAGCGCGATCAGGAGTGGGCTCCCCTTCCCGTAACTGAGGCATTGCAGCCCTGCTTCTCTTCGGGCGTGACAGGGGAGGGGAAGTGGGTATATTGTGAGAAGGTCGCGAGTTGCCTGTGCCTCCCTCCCGGCGTCTGCCGCGGGAGAGCCCGGCGTTACTCGCACCTCGCCACAGTGGGTTGGTGTCAGTCTCTAGCCAGGCGAACACCATCGGCGAGTGCTTCTGCTTCCTCGAGGCTGGCTATACTAGCGTCGGGGGTAACGTAATCTCTCAAACGGGTGGAGTGCGGTTGCGTGGTTCGAACGCTGACTATCATCCTGGATACCGGGAAGACGCTGCACTGGAATCTGGACTTCTCTGATCACGGCACGCTGCAGATGAACAGCATGGTGTTCTGCAGCAAGCTGCCATGGATCGGGCTGGAATTCTGTCAGTGTCCTGCCTGCACACTGGATCCCGAGACCAATCCCACCTGCCCGGTCGCCGAGGTCCTTGCTCAATACGCGCGTGATCTTGCTGACCGAACATCCTTCGAGCGGGTGAAGGTGCACATCATCGAGGAAGACGGACGCCACGTTATTCTCAAAGAGGTCCCTTTGCAGAACGTCGTGGGCGAGCTGGTCCGGTTGGCTGTTTATCAGGCCGGGTGCCCGGTTGGGCGGATGATCAAGCCCGCCATGATTCGTCTTCCCGCTTTCCCCAGCAATCAGGAAATCCTCCAGGCACT
The DNA here is from genome assembly GCA_018676675.1 of Lentisphaerota bacterium. Classification (GTDB taxonomy): domain Bacteria; phylum Verrucomicrobiota; class Lentisphaeria; order Oligosphaerales; family JABHEG01; genus JABHEG01. The sequence continues at coordinate 38,166 of JABHEG010000385.1, read as the reverse complement.
GGCCCTGTTTTTTGCTCTTCAATCCAAGGGCAAAGCTGACGATCTGGATGATGAGCAAGGCAAGTTCATGACGTCTCTGCACGACGTGTTCGGCTTCCTCTCCAAGCGCCTGGAACATGCTGGCAAAGGCGACGTCTACCTGAACGCCGTCGTCATCATGCACTCGCTGTCCATGCTCTTCAGCCTTTCAGCTCCGGAGTTGATCAGCAAGGCGATCAGTGAGTTCGAGTTCTGGTAGGCTAGTTCAGGTTCGGGTGGTCAGGGAAGTTCGTGTACATCGGCTCCTCGATCCCGCGTTTCCTCACAGCTCTTGCCCACAACTGCTCCGCCTCCTCTGACAGGATCAACTCGCGCGTTGCGCTCACCTTGATCCAGGCTTCCGCACCAAACTCCCGCGCCAGTTGTCCGCGACCCCAACCCGCGTAGCCCAGGAAGAAACGACACTCTTCCGCAGTCAGCACGCCACTCTTCAGACCTGCCTGGAGAATTTCGAAACTTCCACCTATCCAGAGGTCGGGCAGCACCTGGCGGGCCCCACTCAGCTCTTCCCCAAATGAATGGAGCATCTGCATGGCGTCCTGCTGGACGGGCCCCCCGTGGAACAGGCGTCCAGCCACAAATGGATAGTCCTCCTGCAACTCGGCGGGAGCACTGATCGGGCGGTTGAGCACGAGGCCGTAAGATCCCTCGTCGTCGTCATGGGCGCACAGCAGCACTACGGTCTGTTGGAAGTTCGGGTCAACCAGTGAGACCGTTGCGATGAGAAGGTCGCCTGCCTGGAAATCTACCATCATTGTTTCTTAGAGTACTCCGCTCGAACCAGTGATGCACATATCGGGAGAGTGTAGGGGAATGGGCCTGTCAAATGCTCCTGGGGCATGCTGTCAGGGATCGCGGGTCAACGAGCCAGTGTCCGCGCTCAAGTCCCATCTGAAGCGCCCATCTGCGGTTCGGGGGCCGCTGGAACGTGCCCCCTCATATCTCATCCTTGGGAGCAGCCTTGTCGTCCTTCTTCCCTTTGTCGTTATCAGGCGGGGTTTTCTTTCCGCCAGGGCCTTTGGCATCCGCTTTCTTCGCTGGCGGCTTGGCTTTCTTTTTGCTTCGTTTCTTCTTTGCCGGGGCCTTGTAGTCAGGAGAGAATCTATCGAGGAGCTTAAGCGTTCGTTTCACCCCCTCCACCTTGGCCGCCAGGTCATTGAGCTGCTGCTGGTACTTGAGAGCTGACGCCCTGGCTCCCGCGCGTTCCACTTTCGCGGTCAGCTTCTCATCGAGTTTCGTGATTTCCGCCAGCTGCTTGTCGTATGGGGCTCTAATCTTCCCCACGCCGTTCCTGAGACTCCGCTCCACTGACCTCATGCTCTTTTCCACCTTCTCCGGCGAGAGGGGAGCGGCTCTGCTCTCCGGGTCGGGAGAGCGAGCGGTGGCCAGGTCGTGACGGAGGTGTTCAAGCTTGAGGCGGTACTCGATCAGTTTGGGGAACTTCTTCATTAGGGAACTCAGGGTGGCTTCCTCGCGTTCATCCGGCTTGATAAGGTGGTTGAGTGCCAGGTGCTCTGTGCCTTTGGTCGAGAACATTGGGACGCCAACCCGCTCCACCGTCTCGGTGGCGGTCTCAAGCTCCTCCAAACGAGCCACAATCTTATCGAGTTCAGCATCGTACTTGGAGGTGTCGCGGCCCCGGTCCTCAAGCTTTGAGATGCGTTCGAGGAGCTTCCCTTCGTCTTTCTTGATGCGCTCCGTCTGCGAAGTCAGCGGGGCCAGCGCTTTCTCGTGCAGCTTCTTCAGAGCCAGTCCCTTCTTCTCCAGCGTGCGCTTCAGGCGCGGTGTCTGTTTGGCCGCTATTCGAGCCGCTCGCGTACCGAAGGTGAGTTTCAGCTGTCGGTAATGGGCGTATAGCTCATCGAGCTCAAGGCGCAGCTTAAGCAGGTCCGGGCAGAGCCTCTCGGCTCGCGCCAACGTTTCCTGGTCGTCTTTCAGGGATTTCAGGGCCTTGCCACTGGCTCCGGCAACGAGGCCATGCAACAGGGCGACGGCTAACGCGATCCGTGTTGTGTGGTGCGAGTTCATTCGTGTAGGCCTCCGTAGCTGTGCCTGGGGAAATGCCTCGTTCTTTGTCTGGGGTGCTGACTCGTTGAATGTAAGGGGACGGCAACCGGTGATCAAGGGGACAACTCCCTGATCGGTGCAACCGAGCACTCTGTCCTTGAAAGCCGAGACGGGAGAACTACAATGTGGCAACGCATCCCGCTGAAAACTGATGGAGATTGACGAGAAGGAGTCTCACTATGCCTCGACGACAGCTGACCGAAGCGGAGAAGAGCGCCATGCAGGAAGGTCGCAAGCAGACCAGTGCGGAGCGTCATGCAGCGCTCGACAGCATCATGGGCAACGGACAGTTCACGAAGCCGAAGTTCTGGAAGCTTGTCGACGACGATTTGCGCAAGGCCGTTGTGAAGGCCATCGAGAAGGCACGGCAGCTTGAGAAAGCAGGGAAGATCTCTCGTCTTGAGGCCGAGCTTGCTCGACTGAAGTCTGAGTAGGCCTTGGCGACCGGCTCCGGAGAAGAACGACAGAAGGAGAGGGGCGTCCCCATTCTCCGGGGAGTGCGTGTACGGATTCTGTCTTCATTCCTTTCCCCCGATCACTCCCGGAGGGCCCAGCGATGGCGGTTGTCGACATACATGAACATGTCATTCTAGAACGTGGGTTCCTGCTGCCGAACGGTTACACGATCACCACGGCTGAGGAACTCGTCGCTATCATGGATCGGCTGGGCATTGACCAGATGGTCGCCTTGCCCCTTACCTCACCCGAAACGTACCATTTCGTCCAGTCGAACGAAGAGGTATTCCATGCGTGTGACCGTTTTCCTGACCGTTTCATCAAGTTCTGTAACGTGGATCCGCGGATCACCGACAACAGCCCTACTCACGATTTTGTTCCCATCCTGGAGTACTATCAAGGGCAGGGCGCCAAAGGGGTTGGGGAGGTAACCGCGAATCTGTGGTGGGACGATGCGCGTGTGCAGCAGCTGCTCCGTGCCTGTGAAGCGGTTGGCTTGCCCTTCCTGTTCCACATTGCGACTCAGGAGTACAACACCTACGGGCTGATCACTGAGCGTGGACTTGGCGGTTTGGAGCGATCTCTGCAGCGTTTTCCGGGCCTTCAGTTCCTTTGCCATTCCACCGCTTTTTGGGCCGAAGTCGGGCCCATGCCTGCCGGTGAGAATCGCGGGGCCTATGTGAAGGGGAGGGTGCTGCCGGGTGGGAAGGTCCCTGAGCTATTACGGGCTTACCCTAACATGTGGGGCGATCTCTCCGCGGGAAGCGGCTACAACGCTGTGAGCAGGGATCCTGAATGGGGATATGACTTCATCGAGGAGTTCCAGGACCGCCTTCTGATGGGATTGGACATCTGCCAGCCGTGGAATGACGAGGCGTCGCTGATCGGCTTCATGCGAGATGCCGTGGAGACGGGGAAGATCTCGCAGGGCGCCTTCGAGAAGGTGATGGGCCGCAATGCAGAACAGCTCTTGGAACTGGAGAGTGATACCACTACGTGACGGGGGATGTTGGGCCTCCGTCGAGAGGCACCCAATCGGGAGGAGAGGGGCGTTCCCGACGCTCAAACGCCAGCTAACCGAAGAGCCCTGCGGTCGCCTCAGGACGCTCGATGGTGATTGCGTTTGGGAAGGCGCCTACTCTTGGCTTTGGCAAACAGGGCTCGCCCCGTGTCTCATCGCCTCACCAGTTTTCCTCGCATCTGAAACCGGACAGACAGGGAGCAGGCTGGATGGGAACGCCCACCCGTGGGATTGAACTCGACCGCTACTTCGGCGGTCTTTTCCGAAGCGATGCCCGAGCTTTCGCGTGTGTGGCCACGAGCCCCAACGACGTCCCAGGCTGGCAGAATCGAGCGCGCCCGGCGCTTCGGCATCTGATCGGGTTGTCGGTGATTGAGACGGACAGCAGTGGCCACGTCCCGAGGATCGATTTGGGGGAACCCGAAGCATTCGACGATTACACCCGTCAGTTGGGGGTGATCGAGACGGAACCGGGCGTCCATCTCCCGTTTTGGTTCCTGACTCCTCCCGGTGCCGGACCGTTTCCTCTCGGCATCTTCCCGCATGGTCATGAAGACCACGGCATGGACACGTACGTCGGGAAAGCGCGCGATGCTGCTCACCAGAGCCGGATTGATCGAGAGGATCGCGATGTTGCGGTTCAGGCCGTTCGCCGCGGGCTGGTCGCGATCGCTCCAAACACCCGAGGTTTTCTTCCTGCGAATGTCCCCGACGACCGGGAGCGCCACGGCAAGCGGGACTGTCGCTGCCAGGCCATTCATTGTTTACTCGCAGGGCGTACGGCGATCGGCGAACGAGTGTGGGATCTCTCGGCTCTTATCGATTGGGCCTCCGGTCTCCCGATTGTGGACAGTAAGCGTGTGCTCATGATGGGGAATTCAGGAGGAGGAGTGGCCACGCTCTATGCCGCAGCTTGTGACGCGCGGGTCACCGTGGCAGTCCCGAGCTGCTCCTATTGTTCCATTGTGGGTTTGGACGGTCGGGTCCACCACTGTGACTGCAACACGGTTCCGGGAATCTTGCGGTTCGGTGAGTTCTGGGATGTGGCGGGGTTGATCGCGCCACGCGCCCTCGCCATCGTCAATGGTAATCAGGACCTTCTGTTTCCGCTAGCTGAGGTGGACCGTGCGGTAGAGGAATGCGCCCGGATCTTCCAGGTTGCCGGGATCCCGGAGCTGTTCGAGCACCACTACGGCGATGGTGGCCATCGCTTCTACGCCGACCTCATGTGGCCGTTCGTGGCCCGCAATCTACCGTGCCCTGCTATTTGATCGCGGCGGACGAGTCGTGAAGGCCCAATCGGAGAAACCGGACATGAAATACGCCTTGACTGCGCTCTGTTTGGGACTGGGAATCAACCTGTGCACGTGGGGGCAAGGGACGTTGCATGATCTGCGCACCCCCGGATTTCGGCTCTCTTTCGACAACGGTGGGGCGCTGCGGATGTCCTATCAGGGCTTTCCTCTCGTGACCGGGATGTCGTTTTCGGTTGCAGGGAAGGGCTGGAGTGGGAACATTCTCCCGGGGCGGACGCCGGTATTTGATGTCACAACCGTGCGCGAGGAGGGCGATTGGGTCCTCACGGGTGCCTGTACCGTCAAAGGGAAGGGCAGGCATGTTTCCACGATTCGGCTGTCGGAGAGGCGTGTTCAGGTGGTCAATGACTTTGCCGTCACCGCCGACTCTGAGGCTGGGTTTCTCTACAGTGAGTGTTTCTTTGCGCGTGAGACGTTCGCGGACGCCACCTTCACCGTCGATTCCGGTTCTTCCGGAACGTTGAGCGTGGGAGCCAGTGCCACCTATGCGACCGGCCTCAAGGAGGTCGACCTGGTAACTGATCTTGGCGTGCTGAAGGTCAGCGTCCGGGAGAGTTACATGGTGGGGACCGCGGAACAGGGGCAGCCTTGGGAGCTGCGCAGTGTATGTGACCGCCCGTGGGGTGCTGACGACCGCAAGACCTTCAGTCTCATGAACGTCTACGCGTGTGTGGAGCCGGTGGCCGTACGGGGACGCACAGAGTATGAGTTCAGCTTCGTGCCTGGCCCGCAACTGGCAGACAAGTTGATTGCGCGACGTGTTCAGCTGGAGGCGGGCCGCGACGAACGGAATGGGGCACTGGTCGCTGCACGTGCGGCACGCCAGGAGCGTATCGTCGCCAATGGGGGAGTTGTGTTGTATCCCGCACCTCAACGTTACACTCGGCTGCCCGGTCGCTTCGCGGTCACTGCGGACACGGCAATCGTCGTCCCGGGTGGTGCTGCGGGGCCGCGCGGCCGTGGGGCTGAACGCCTGCGGGAAGAACTGGCCGCCTACCGTGGCGTACCCGTCAACCTGACCACGGAGAGCTTGTGGAACCAGCGCGGTCCGACGATTCGTGTGGGGATGAAGGGGGAAGGACCAGTTCTCGACGCCGTTTTCGCCAAGGGACAGGTCCCGGTTGGGCAGGCTGAGGCCTTTGTGCTTGATGTGACCGGGGATCGGGTTGTTGTCGTCGGGAGTGATGCGGCGGGGGCGTGGTATGGCGTCCAGGCGCTGCTTCAGCTGTTTCGCTGGGAGGAAGGGAGGCTTGTTTCGCCGTGTGTTCGGGTAACGGACTGGCCGGATTTCGCGGTTCGCGCAATGACACTCACCCTCGGTCATGCGGGACAGATGGACTTTCTGCAGCACACGCTGCGTCGCGTTCTGCCTCGCCAGCGGGTCAATATGGTCTTCATCGGCGGGGCCAGCATCGGGAAGGTCCGCTGGCCCAGCCATCCAGAGGCCGCCGGACCGGGGGCATTCACTCACGAGCAGATCCGTGAGTTGGCAGACCTGGCTCGGGAGAATTTCATCGAGCCTGTCCCTCACGTTCAGGGCTTCGGGCACACAGGGGGGCTGGTCAACGTGTGTCCGGAGCTCCTGGCACCCAAAGCCGCCGGCCGGTCTCCATGCTTCGACATCACCCGCACAGATGCTCGTGCCTTCATCTTCGACCTCTATGCCGACGCAATCGATGCGTTCCAGGCGACGGGCTATTTCCATGTGGGGTTCGATGAGGCGCGTGGTCTGGAGCTGATCTGTGGCGATCGCACGCACACAGAGGTCGTCGCCGAGCATATCACAGCCGTTCATGGATGGCTCAAGGCCCGTGGGCTGCGGATGATCATGTGGGCGGATATGTTGCTGGACCACGGGACGTTTCACGCGACATCCGCGGCGAACAGCCGAGCTCCACACTACGGCAATGTCGACACGGCCCCCGCTCTCGGCCTGATCCCCAAAGACATCTTGCTGGCCAACTGGTACTACGGGACGGCAGAGGAGCATCCACAGATCGAGCATCTGCAGAGCGCTGGCTTTGAGCTTTTCCCCACGACGTGGTACAAGCCGGAGAACAACTTCCGGCTGTTGCGGAGTTCGCACCAGGCTGGGTTGAAGTGGGCGGCCGGCAGCAGCTGGATGTATTGCTCGGCGACGAACCCGACCATGATGGGAGCGTTGCTCGGGGAGTATGCCTGGACCGTTGCTCGACCTGCGACTGACCAGCTGAACTACGACGAATTGGGGCTGCTCTACGACCTACTGCAGCCGCCGCGCGTGTCGGACCGTCCATTTGCCGAGAAGCACATTGACCTGAGTTCCGTCGCGACGCGTTCAGTCACGGATCCCACTCCGGGGGATGGGCGGGGATGGCTTGACCTCGGACCGGAGAGTGATCTCTCCGCTCTGGTCCCCGGTCAACTACGCTCCCACGTCCATGATCGCGCCTTCTCATTCCTGGTGGCGGGAGAGGAAAGCGCTCGTTGCGTGCTGGTGCAGGGGGCGGCATCCGGTTTGGATGGCGTGCCCGACGCGGTTACCATCCCTGTTGCGGCCGAGGGGGCGGCACTTGTGTTTCTCCACGCCGGGACGGCCGATAGTTCTGCTATCCGCGACGCGGCCATCTACGAGGTCGTTTACGCAGATGACACGACTGAGAGACTCGTTTTGCGCAACGCAGTGGACATTGCCGGTTGGTTGAAGCCCTCCTCGTATGGCTCTTGGCGGACGGCCCGGCAGCAAAGCTACTGCCGAAATTGCACGCTCGGCTGGCGTGGATATACGCTTGCCGGGCAGACGGTCGAGCTCTCACTCACCGAGTGGCGCAACCCCAGGCCAGACATCCCCATCCGGGAGATTCGGCTCACTGCCCCCCGCCTCGAAGCCGTCGCCCTGGCTGGACTCACGCTGCTGACCACACGGTAGGCCCGCGAGGTCGTGCGGAGGGGAGAAGAAGGCGCGGCCAGCCGTCACGGGCAGTGTGTAACGCGAGGACCGTGGCATTACATTCCGCCTTTCGCTCTGGTGACTTGATCTGTTGCCCTGCGCCGCTGGAGATGTGCCCCATGATGAACACGCGTTGCGGACCCTCGGCAGTCCTGATCAGCAGGTTGGCACTCCTCTCTACCGGGGGGCTCGCCCTTGGTCTCTGCGCCTCCGAGCCGATCGCTCATTGGTCGTTCGATGCCGGTTCGCCGGCAGTGGCGGTGGAAACGACCGGGGCTCATCCAGGAGCAGTTCACCGCAGAGCAGACCAAGCGCTTGGCGTTGAAGGCACGTCTCTCGCCCTTGATGGACGGGGTGACTATATGAGCGTGCCGGATTCTGCGTCCCTGAGTTTCACCGATGCGACGTTCAGTGTGGCCGTCTGGGCAAACGCCTACGCCGTCAGACGCGGCCAGCAAATGGTTGTGGGGAAGAACGTCTACTCCGCCAATCAGCGGGAGTGGGGGCTGATGGTGGATGATGACAACCGGTTCCGTTTTTACCTGCGTTGTGATGGCTGGCAGACCCTCGAATCACGCACTGAGCCGACGCCGGGCCGATGGACCCATGTGGCCGTGACCATCGACGGAGGGCATGGACGCCTTTTTGTCAACGGTGAGCTGGAGGGCGAGGGTGAGTTGGGGGCGACCATCGCGGACACCGACGCTCCTTTGACTGTGGGAGGCATCAACGACGGTGGACGGCTGCGGCAGATGTTCTATGGTGCCATCGATGAGGTGGCTCTGTTCCGAGAGGCCCTTTCAGCAGAGGAGATCCGAGCGATGGCAGATCGTGAGACGACACCACACAGTGTTCCTCCACCACCTGATCTCTTTCGGCTGTGTGTGGAGAAAACCGTGCCGTCGACGGCACAGGCCGAGGTGCTGAAAGGCGTCAAATTCCGGGTTGTTAAGCCCTACGATTTCGCTGCTGATGGCTACCGTTTTCTGCACGGCGTTGCTCTAGCCTGGCACAATGGCGTACTCTACAGCTCGTTCGGTCATAACCGGGGAGGGGAGAACACGGATACGGAGGAAGCCCGAGGCCGGGCCAGCCATGATGGCGGGAAGACGTGGGGAGATGTCTTCACGATTGATGCCGGTGAACCTGGTGGCGGCGTGAGCCACGGCGTCTTCCTGACGCACCGACGCACACTGTGGGCGTTCCACGGAGCCTACCGCGGGACCATGAAAGACGTCCATGCCCGAGCCTACACACTTGATGAGGAAACGGGGAGATGGATTCCGAAGGGCACGATCATCGAGGGTGGTTTCTGGCCGTTGCAGGAACCGCAAAAGATGGAGGATGGCAACTGGATCATCGGTGGGATCAGCGTTGGTGACGGCAATCCTGCTGCGGTGGCGATCAGCCATGGGGACAACTTCATGGCGTGGGACCTGGTGGTGATCCCCAAGGCACCGGGCAAGATGTGGGGTGAGTCATCGGTGCTGATCAGCGGAGAACACGTTGTCAACATCGCTCGCTACCATGGGGACTCGCAGACGGCGGCACTCGTGGCTGTCAGCGGTGATTTTGGGCGGACGTGGACCCAGTCTGAACCGAGCAATCTGCCAATGGTCGCCTCAAAACCCTATACGGGGACATTGAGCACTGGACAGGACTACCTCATTTGCACAACGACGGCAGACAGTGGCAATCGGCGTTCGCCGTTGACCATCGCCCTCACACGTCCGAGAGAGCAGCGTTTCTCGAAGATCTTCGTGATTCGGCATGCTCGCTTTGATGATGGGCCGGGCGAGTCTCACCCGGGGGCGGCGCTTTCCTATCCCTACGCAGTCGAGTATGACGGAAAACTCTACGTTGGCTACTCCAACAGCGGTGGCGGCGTCGGGCGTGTGGGTGAGGGCAGAGAGTTGTGGAACAACAACAGTGCCGAGCTGGCGATCATCCCGATCTCAGCATTGGCTGTCGATTAGGCGGAAAGGCGGAGCACACCGTGAGCGAGCGACCGAACATCCTGATCTTCATGACCGATCAGCAGCGCGGCGATTCTGTGCTGCCCAGCTCCCAGGCCCTGATGCCCAACTTGGACCGTTTCCGGGCGCAAGGCGTCACCTTCTCGGAGGCGTTCTGCCCGTCTCCGCACTGCTGCCCTTCACGGGCGACATTTCTCACCGGACTCTATCCGTCTCAGCACGGTGTCTGGAACAATGTCAACGTTGGCAACACACTTTCTCAGGGGCTCCACGACGGTGTTCGGCTTTGGAGCGAGGATTTGTCTGAGGCCGGCTACAGGATGTACTTCACGGGCAAGTGGCACGTGAGCAATGTTGAGAGTCCCCAGGACAGGGGGTGGGGTGGAGGGCATCCCACGGCAGGCCCTCGGAAGCCGCTTCCGCCGGGGGGAAGCAACCCCAAACCGAACCCCTATGAGTGGGCCATCTACGAGCGCATTGATCGGAAGGTGGCCCCCGCAAGTAGGGGTGAAGGCGAGATCCTGCGACCGGGCTATGGCACTTACACCCACTATGGCGAAAAGGAGAACCCCTTCAACGACCAGACTGTGGTGAACAACGCCCTGGAGTCCATCCGGGGGATGGAACACTCGGAGCAGCCCTGGTGCCAGTTCGTGGGAACGCTTGGGCCCCACGATCCATACTGTTTGCCGAAACAGTTCTTGGGCATGTACAACCTGGAGGATATTCAGCTTCCGCCGAGCTTTGCGGACCGCATGCAGGACAAACCCGGGCTCTATCGCCGGACGCGTGACCGTTTCGATCAGCTCAGCGAGCGCGAGCACCGGGAGGCGATTCGGCATTACCTGGCGTTCTGCACCTATGAAGACTACCTGTTCGGGCAAGTGCTCGACGCCCTTGATGAGCGTGGCGAAGCGGACAACACGTTGGTCCTTTTTGTGTCCGACCATGGTGATTACATGGCTGAGCATGGCCTTTGGTGCAAGGGACTGCCCTGCTTCCGGGGAGCGTATCACGTGCCGGCAATCGTGCGCTGGCCAAACGGCATCGCTTGGCCTGGGCGCGAAAGTGATGCCTTCGTCTCTCTGGCGGACTTCGCGCCCACCTTCCTGGAGATGGCCGGCGTGACTGTAGCGCGCGAGTTTGTGGGCCGCAGTCTGACCCCGTTCTTCCGAGGCGAGGCGCCGTCTGATTGGCGCGATGCCGTATTCACACAGTCCAATGGTAATGAACTGTACGGCATTCAGCGATCGGTGACGACACGGGATTGGAAGTACGTCTACAACGGCTTCGACTACGATGAACTCTATGATTTGCGCAATGATGCGGATGAACAGCGCAACCTGGCGGAGCAGGCGGATGTGGATGACACGGTGCTGGCACTGAGCAAGCGGCTTTGGCGCTTTGCACGAGAGACTGATGACGTTTGCATCAACCCGTACATCATGGTCAGTCTTGCGCCCTATGGTCCCGGCGTGGCCCTGGATTCGTAGGTTGGGAGCGCGTGCTCGAAGCAAGAGTCGCGGCAGTGAGTCGATGAAATACACCCCGGCAACCAGGCAGATCGTGGCCCTTTGCCTCGTTCTTGGTGTGTCTACGTATGGAGCGAGGTCAGTGATGGAGTCAGCCCGGGGCATTCCTGTGGCGCATTCGGTGGATGTGCTCGTCGTAGGGGGATCGACGTATGCGGTGGCCGCCGCGACGGCTGCGGCCAAAGCCGGGGTCTCCGTCTTCCTGGCCGCTCCCCGCCCGTATTTGGGCGAAGACCTCTGTGCCACGTTCCGCCTGGTCCTTCCAGCTGGCCGGGAACCCCAAACCGCACTGGGGCGGCGTTTGTTCACTCTCCCGGCAGATCACGTCAAGACAGATGGCGTCCCGTTTACCTACGAAACGGACAGGCCGTCTGCAGCGAGGCATCGCGACAGCATGACACCATCGCGGCTGAGCGACACGCGGTGGGACAACGCCCCTTCAGACAGCGTGCAATACGACGGAGATGTAACGATCATCGCAGACTTGGGGCGGAGACGGGGCTTGAGCAACGTCCGATTGCTTGCCTTCTCAAAGCCTGGCGACTACGGGGTTGCGGCGATGGGCATATCGGCCGGGATTACTCGCGAGGGTTGTTCAGCGATCGCTGAGATGGCAGCCCGCACCGTGCGCCGCAAGACTGCCCGCTGGTCAGCGATTGAACTTGCCGCCCCTTGTCCTGTTGAGGCACGTTTCGTTACCGTGACCGTAACGAAGCCCGCTGACTGTGGTCGTGTTCTGCTTGGGGAGTTAGTTATTGAGCCGGACATTACCAGCGCGCAAGCCGAGGTGACCACCACACCCCACTGCATCAAGTCTGTTCTGGATGATGAGCTCATCGAGGCCGGCGTGCAGTTTCTCTACGGGTGTTATCCCACGGACGTATTGGCGGATGCGGATGGCAAGCCGGCGGGCATTGTGATGGCGAATCGTGCGGGGCGTCAGGCCGTCACGGCCAAGGTCGTTATCGATGCGACCGATCGAGCCGTGGTTGCACGTCTGGCCGGGGCACAGGCCAAGCCGTGGGCAGGGGGAGTGATCGCGTTCGAACGGGCTGTCCTCAGTCCCGATGAGGATGGCACGACGTGCACTGTGCAGCACACGCTGGAGTTGCCCATGCCCGACGCCAGCTTCCCTTCCTACGCGCAGGCTGAACAAGTGGCCCGAGACCGCAGCTATCGTGTGGGGCAACTGCGGGCGTCTGCATTCCTGCACCATGTTCCCCCTGATCCACTTTTCTGTGAGCGTTCCGCCGATCAGTGGCGCTCCGGGGCCGAGCCGGATCTTGGACACTTCCGGCCCCGTGGCGTTGAGAGAGTCTACGTACTGTCCGGGAGCGCGGACCTGCCGGGCAAGCAGGCGGCTCGGCTGTTGGCCCCCCTTGGGTTGCTGGCAATCGGTGGGAGCGTCGGGATGGCCGCGGCGAGAGACGCCCACGCTCTGCCTGACCCGACTGGTGTCCACGTGGTCGGTGCGGCCGGACTGCCGGATGGACAGGCGGACGTGCTGGAAACACTTCAAGGGCTCCGTCCTACCGATCGTGACCTGCCTACCGTCCCGTCTCCTGCCCGAGGAATCCCGTTGCTGGCGGAGTATGACGTGGTCGTCGTCGGCGGGGGGACGGCCGGTGCCGCCGCAGGTATCGCGGCAGCACGGCGAGGAGCAAGGACGCTCGTTGTGGAGTACTTGGAGGGACTGGGGGGCGTGGCGACTCTCGGCCTCATTGGGAAGGCCTACCATGGGCGGAATGTGGGCTTTGCTGCCGAGGTGCCGTTCCCCAATGATGATATCAACATAGAGGACAAGATGGAGTGGTTTCGGCGCGAACTCCGCAAGGCCGGCGCTGACATTTGGTTCGGGGTGCTGGGTTGCGGGGCTTACGTGTCGGGTCAGCGGGTCAGTGGGGTCGTCGTGGCCACGCCCCAGGGCCGTGGCGTCATCCTTGCCGGAACGACGATCGATGCGACCGGCAATGGCGAGATCGCGATTGCGGCCGGGGCTGACTACATGTACGGCGCGGATGAGGACGGAATCGCGCTCCAGGGAACGGGCCTGCCCGTACGCCCGCTCCGGCGCCATTACGTCAACTCGGACTATCTGTTGGTTGATGAGACGGATATGGTCGATGTCTGGCGCACGTTTGCCGGTGTCCGCGATGGGCTCCGTGACAGTGTCTTCGACACCGGCACGTTGATCCAGACACGGGAACGTCGTCGCGTGGTTGGAGATCACATCCTGCGGTACCTCGATCAGATTGTCGGCAGAACTTACCGCGACAGCATCGTGTTCTCCGCCAGCGACTACGACTCGCACGGTTACCCCAACCGTCCGTACTTCGCTCTCCTCCCCCATGATGAGAAGTCGCTGAAGGCCAACCATCCGGCTCCGGGAGGGACCTGTTACACACCGTACCGTTGTCTGTTGCCGAAAGGCTTGGACGGCGTGTTGGTTGTGGGCGTCGGGATCAGCATGGAGCGTGACGCATCTGCCATGGTCCGCATGCAGCGAGATGTCCACAATCAGGGGTACGCGGCCGGCATTGCGGGAGCCATGGCAACCGAGAGCGGTGTAACTGTCCGCAATATCGACATCCGTGTCCTCCAGCGACACCTCGTGGACACCGGGGCCTTGCCGGAGGAAGTCCTGAGGCACCAGGTCGACTCGATGGTCGGCCAGCAGAGCATCGCGGACGCCGTTGAGGCACTGCCCGACGCTGCGAATCCCGCAGAGGCTGGACGATCACTTGCGATCATCCTCTCCTCACCTGAGCGCGCGCGGCCTGTGTTAGAGGAGGCCTTTGGAGGAGCCACGGGCCCTGCAAGGTTGACGTACGCCAAAGTCCTCGGCGTCTTCGGGGACGCCCGTGGCGTTCCGGAACTGACGGAAGCTCTTGATGACATCACCGCTTGGGATGCGAAGATTCTCCAGGGCGTGGCTGCGGAGTACGCACACTTGCCGACCCCTGTGGATGCTCTCATCTTGTCCCTTGGTTCCACCCGTGACTCCCGGGCTCTTCCCTCAATCCTCAGGAAGCTTGACATGCTGGATGCTGAGACGACGCTGTCTCACCACCGAGCTGTGGCTTTGGCGCTGGAACGTCTTGCCCCACCGACTGCAGCAAGGCCGTTGGCCTCACTGTTGACGAAGCCCGGAATGCGGGGGCACGCGATGACCGCGTTGGAGCCGTTGTACAACGCCCAGCGGGAGAAGCGACGTCGGACCGGGCCGCTGCGGGAGATTGTTCTCGCCAGAGCTCTCTTCCGGTGTGGAGACCACGACGGCATCGGTGAGGCGATCCTGCGAGAGTATTGCCGGGACATACGTGGCCTGTTCGCACGCCATGCCCACGCCGTGCTTGAAGCGGGCTGTGACTATCGCCCCCAGTAAGCAGGCAGGGATCAGTGCCCAATAGGAAACGGCTGTGACGCACACTCAGGCAGACAACCGAAACCGCAGGGAGGCGGACGTTGCCGGGGAAGGCATGGTGCGCGTGCGCCTCGTGGTCCGTGGCGTGGTGCAGGGAGTTGGTTTTAGGCCCTTCGTGTATCGTGTTGCTCAGGAGCTGGGGCTCAGGGGGTTCGTACTGAACGGGGCCGAAGGTGTGGTGATTGAGGTCGAGGGAGCGGGGCGCCCTGCCGAGCTGTTCGCCGACCATTTGCGCGCCGAGTGTCCTCCTCTGGCACGGATAACCGATATTGAGTCCGCCGCGATTGCCGTGCAGGGGAGCAGACTCTTCGAGATTCGCCACAGTGATTCGGCGTGTGAGGCCCTGACGCTGATTTCCCCGGATATGTCGATTTGTGAGGACTGTCGCCGTGAGCTGCTGGATCCGGATGACCGCCGGCACGGCTATCCGTTCATCAATTGTACGAACTGCGGTCCTCGGTACAGCATTATTCGCGGGATCCCCTACGATCGCCAGCAGACAACGATGGCGTGTTTCGCGATGTGCGCTGAGTGTGCAGCGGAGTATGCAGATCCCGCGAACCGGCGCTTTCACGCGCAGCCCAACGCCTGTTGGGAGTGCGGCCCTCAGGTGACGCTGAGGGATGCATCGGGTCGAGAGATACCGGCAGAAGACCCAGTTGCGGAGGCCGGACAGTTCCTGAGGTCTGGGGCGATCTGTGCGATCAAAGGCCTCGGGGGGTACCATCTGGCGGTGGACGCCACCGATGAGGCGGCGATCCGGCGCCTACGCGCGCGCAAGCATCGGGAGGGCAAGCCGCTGGCCGTGATGGCTGCAGGTTTGAAGACGGCTCTGCGCGTTGCGGTGATTACGGGCGAGGAGCAGAGCCTTCTTGAGTCTCTTGAGCACCCGATCGTCCTGGTCGAGAAACGCGAGGAGGGCAGGCTTGCAGAAGGGATCTCTATCCGCAACAACCGGGTGGGGATCATGCTGCCCTACACGCCCCTGCATTTAGTCTTGATGCAGCATGCGCCGGATCTTCTGGTTATGACCAGCGCGAACCTGACGGACGAGCCAATCGCCATCGGCAATCGTGAAGCAGTGCGCCGATTGGGAGGCATTGCCGATGTGTTCCTGACCCACAACCGTGACATCTGCACTCGGAGTGATGATTCCTTGGTGGCGTCATTCCTGGGACGCCCCGCTTTGCTGCGGCGCTCGCGTGGCTACGCCCCGCTGCCGGTAGGCGTACCCTCTATTCCCGGTTCAGTGCTTGCCTTGGGGGGAGAGCTGAAAGACACCGTCTGCCTCGTCAAAGGCGGGAACGCATTCCTGAGTCAGCACATCGGTGATCTCAAGAACGATGTCGCGCTCACGTTCTTCGAGGAGACGATCACGAATCTATGCGCGCTTTACCAGACCACCCCGGACGTCATTGCCCATGACCTGCACCCCCGTTACCTGTCTTCCCGATACGCCCGGGAACTGGTCCGGAAACAGCCGGATGTTCGTCTTGTTGGTGTCCAGCACCACCATGCTCATCTTGCGGCCTGCCTTGCGGACAACCGGGAAGAGGGGAAGGCCATCGGCGTAATCATGGACGGGACGGGACATGGGCTTGATGGGACGACGTGGGGAGGCGAGTTCCTGGTTGGCGACTGCCTGGCAGTCGAACGCGCGGCGCACTTCGTGCCGCTGGCCCTGCCGGGAGGGGACCGATCCGTCGTCAAACCGGCTCGACTGGCCCTTTCGGCCCTCCACCACGCTTGTGGCGACGGCGCGCTGCAGGCTGCTCGTGAGTGCGGTCTGGTTGGTGAAGAGATGGCAATGAGCGAGAGTGAAGCCCGTACCATCCTCGCCTTGATCCAGAGGGGTGTCCGTGTCCCTCTCAGCTCCGGACTGGGCAGGCTCTTCGATGCCGTTTCGGCCCTGCTCGGGATCTGTTGGGAGCAAACCTACGAGGGCCAGGGACCGATGGAACTGGAAGCGGCTGCTCAGACAGCTGTTGCAACGTCACCGGCCCGGGCAGAGCGGCAGCCCGTGGCGCTCATCGATGTGGCCGAGACGGTTGACGGCTTGACCTTGGACCCCGCCCCGCTCATTCGGCATCTGGCCACAGAACGAGCGGCCGGGCAGGGAGTCGAGAGCCTGGCCTTGTTCTTTCACCACGCGTTAATCGCGGCCATTCGCGAGGTATGTTGTCGACTGCGTGATGAACGAGGCGTGGCCCTGGCCGCCCTTTCCGGGGGGTGTTTTCAGAATCGCCTGTTGCTGACCGGTGTTGCCACCGGTCTGGCGGAGGCGGGCTTCCGTGTACTTACCCATGAGCAGACGCCCCCGAATGACGGCTGTGTCGCACTGGGACAGGCGGCGATTGCCGTCGCTCGTCTGGCAGCAGAATCTATAGAGGATTGAACATGAACAACCCTGAGTTTGAGGCGGTCATGCTGGCCCACGGTGGCGGCGGGGAGTTGATGCAGCAGCTGATCCACACGGTTCTTCTCCCTGCACTTGGGAACAGCCCGGGGACGCTCAGTGACAGCGCCGTGTTGGATGCCCCTGGACAGCGTCTGGCTTTCACGACTGACTCATACGTCGTGAAGCCGCTCTTCTTCCACGGGGGTGATATTGGGCGCCTGGCGGTTTGCGGAACGGTGAACGATCTGGCGGTGTGTGGCGGTTCGCCGATCGCGTTGAGTTTGGGCATGATCATCGCGGAGGGCACGCCGGGTGAGGTCGTTCAGCGGATTGCCGAGTCAGTTGGCGTTGCGGCCCGTGAGGCCGGCGTTCCTGTGGTCACCGGAGACACGAAGGTCGTGGAACGCGGGGCAGCCGATGGCGTTTTCCTGAACACATCTGGCATTGGGCTGGTTCCTGAGAGCGTTCTCTTGTCTCCGACCAGCTGTGAGTCGGGTGATGCGGTAATCGTCAGTGGTGCCATAGGTGACCACGGGATCGCGATCATGAGCGAACGCGAAGGTTTGAGCTTCGAATCGCCGGTGGTGAGCGATGTCGCCCCGCTGAACCATATGATTGCCGATGTGCTTGCGGTCCCGGAGGGTATTCGTTGCATGAGAGACGCTACACGGGGTGGGGTCGCTGCCGTGCTGAACGAGCTCGCGGTGGCATCGGGCGTCTGCATCCGCATCGAGGAGTCAGCTGTTCCTGTCCATCCGGCTGTCCATGGCGCATGTGATTTACTGGGGCTTGACCCGTTTGAGGTCGCCAATGAGGGCAAGGTTGTTGTGGTGTGCTCCGGCGAGCGTGCTGAGAGGGCTGTCCAGGTGATGCGTCGGCATACTGCAGGGGCTGAAGCTGCCATCGTGGGGCAGGTCGAGGACGGGCGCGCCGGTCGCGTTCTTCTCCAGACGCCAATCGGTGGAGACCGGATTCTGGATATGCCTTATGGAGAGCAGTTGCCGCGGATTTGCTGAGGGCGAGACGCTCAGTCGAGGCCTCGGTCGAGGTTAGCGATGTGACTGTGCTCAATGGGGGTGTCAGCGCGGAGTTTGGTCCAAATGTCGCGGAGTTTATCTGCCGAGTATTCCCGCCAGACGAAGTCGGCGCGAAGGGCAGTGATTCCGACAGCGGCTAAGTCGCTCAGACGTCCGGAGAGAGACAATGGGGCGCGGCTGATCAGCACTGTTCGTCCTCGATCCTGCAGGGCGATTAGGTCCGGGGTTGATCTTGACGACAGAACGGTCTTGTTCCTGCTCTCCGGACAGGCACGACAGTCACGCCTGCAGTTGTGCTTCAGCGATCCCATACATATTTCGGATATGCATAGCGGGGTGTCCTGGTACGCAATGAGTTCGACCGGGCAGCTGGTGCCCTTCAGGGCGTCGCGGAGCTCTCTGAGCCCCGCTTCGGGGGAGAACGTGACCGTCGTGAACCCCAGATCCACAAGCTGTTCAGCGGCCAGGTGGTTCAGGACATGGAGTGGCCAGTCAGCGGACACGTCGAGCTCCTGAACGCGGTTCTTTCCCGCTGCTTCGCGCAGTGTACGGAGTCCGGAAAGACTGGCCGCCTGCCAGGCCCGGCAACCGCAGTCAAGCCCCAGGTTGACTCGCGAGAGGATGTCGTCACGTTCCCATGCGCGGACAACGACAGGCAGCGCGAGTCTCAGTGGCCGATCCGAGGGCCACGCTCTGAGGAAAGCTTCGACTGCGTCGGGCGGATCACGGCTGATGTCGATGATGAGCTCATCGGGGGAAGCCACCTGCATTAGTGGATCGGCGTAGGCGACTCGGTCAATCCTGACTTTCCATACACGTGGCGTATCCGACCGATCAGCAGGCCGTTGGGCAGTGACATCCGTGGTTACTCTGGCCGCTTCCCGTCGGCGTTCTTGACCGAGTATCTGGGCAAGGCTGCAGGTGATCTCTCTGCGGATCTCGTTCAGCTGGGAAATGGGCACGAACCGCTGGGTGTCGCCGGTTACGGTCAGCGCCTTGAGCTCAAAGGGCGTGTCGCCGAGCCGTGAGAAGCTCTTCGACAGGGCGGTCTCGAGTTGTCCGGGTGTCCGGGCAGGTGGGAAGTCCCCTTTGATCATCAGTGTCGTTTCGGTTACAGAGGAGGCATTTGGGCGCTGGGTTGATGCCCGGCATTCAAGGCTGTCGGGCTGAGCGCACACCGTGACCTGCAGGGGGAGGCGGGACCGCGTAATCCCTACCTTCGGCGATGACCATGTGTAGCGTCGCCGGACCGCAAGAGAGGACGCACAGTAGATCGTTTCTCCGGGATTGATCGGTGGATGGCGGTCTGGGAGCTCGACGGCGACCATGGTTCCGGGTGGGGCGCTGAATTCCCGCGTCCACGTACTTGAGGGGGCTACCCTCCAGAGTTGTTCGGCCGCGAATCCATATGGACGCGCACGCCCGGGAATGGCGACGTTCAGTCCGTCATGGCGCTCCAACTCCCGGCCGCTGACGCGGAAGCGCAGGGCGTCTCCTCGGTCGGAGCTTCTCACGACGTCTTTGACTCGGCCAATCGGCACCCCCAAGTGGCCGAGCTGAGCAGGATTCACTACGTCTCCAGCCGTTCGTTCGTGGACGTGGAATTGGGTCCATGGTCGACTGAAGATCGTTTTTACATCGTCCTCAATCTGCCGTTTCTCGTCGTTGCCCAGGTCGCCGTCCAGAAGTCGTCGATAGAGGTGGGTTGCGGCGGCGACGTAGCGTGGTGTCTTCATGCGCCCTTCGATCTTCAGGGCGCTGACTCTTGCCGCGACAAGCTCTTTGACCGTACTGCCCAGGGCCAAGTCATTCATGGACAGCAAAAGCCCATTTTCGTTCGACCCAGGCGAACGTCCCACGCTGGACTGCGAGTCCGTGAAGTGGTTTCGGCACAGATAGGCACACTTGCCGCGGTTACCACTTCGGCCGCAGGCGTGGGAAGAAAGCAGGCACAAGCCGCTATAGCTGTAACAGAGGGCGCCATGGGTGAAGACCTCGACCTCCACACTTGTGTCCACGGTAAGCTCACGGATCTCGTCCAGTGTCATCTCGCGTGCCAGGACAGCCCGACGGATTCCGAGGAGGCCCGCAGCGGCCAGGCCGTCTTTACTATGGATGGCCATCTGTGTGCTGGCATGGAGACGGAGCCCAGGGGCGTACTCACGGACGAGCCGGATGAGTCCGAGATCCTGGACGATCAACGCATCGATGCCAAGTTCCGCCAAGGCAAGAATGGTCTCGATCAGTTCAGGAAGTTCGTCTCCGCGGACGAGGGTATTCAGGGTGACGTAGACACGCAAAGGCGACGCTTGCGAGTGAGCAAATCCGACCAGATCCGCCAGTTCTTCGAGGGTGAAGTTCGTCGCTTCGGCTCGGGCGGAGAAGCGTTGCAGTCCCAGATAGACGGCGTCGGCTCCGTATGCAAAGGCTGCGTAGGCTGCCTCGCGTTCTCCGGCGGGGGCCAGCAGTTCGGGACGAGATGGCGTGTTCCTGGGGGGATTCATTGGGGAGGAGTCTAAGAGGCCGGGGGAAGGGTGTCAAGCGCGCTGGGCCTCAGCCCAACGCCTTTGGCGCAGATCATGGACTCTCGTTTCTTGGGGATGGCCTTGTGAGAATCGGGCGTTGGGGTAGTTTGGGCCTCAAACAGTCTTCAGTGAAAGATGTGTCGGGCCGAATTTGTCCGGCTGGAAGAGATCCCAACGAGGAGTGTAGACGCTATGTCAACGATTTCTCAGCAGCTCAGTGTACCATCCTATGATGACTTTGGTGATGACCTTGGACTGACCGCTCTGCCTTGCTCTTCGGCTGTGGTCACGAGTGAAGATTGGGAGAAGAGGGAGCGGGGTGAAATCCTGGCGCGTTGGCGCCAGGTCCTCGGATCGCCTGAAATGTCCGAATTTGATAACACTCCTGAACGTTTGACCTGTTTCGAGTTGCCTGAAGGGATGGCCAGTGTGTTTCGGTTGCCCACGTCTCCTGTCTCCCAGCAGCTCGTCGTTCTCCTGGAACCCAGAGGCGAGGTCGCCGGCCCGAGACCGGGCGCGGTCATTCCCTTCTACAATCCTGACTTGATGGTCGGGTACGACATCGAGACCAGGGAACCCAAGGACGCACCCAACGTCCATTTCGGTCGCCATCTCGTCCAGCAGGGCTATGTGGTTGTGTGTGGGCAGGCCTTCCCCTACAACACGGTGCCTGATCCGCTGAGTGACGCCTCCTTTGCATGGTGGCATGCCGCGGCCGCCAAACTCCACCAGGATCACCCCCGCTGGACCGGCATCGGTCGACTGGCCTGGGATACCCGAATCGCCACCGATTTCCTGCTGGATCAGGCTCAGGTGGATCCTGATCGAATCGCCATTATGGGGCATTCACTCGGGGGGAAAATGGCGTTCTATGCGGGGTGCCTCGATGAGCGGATCAAGGCAGTGGTAGCCTCGGATTTCGGGATTGCGTTCGGCTCGACCAACTGGGATGCCCCCTGGTACCTTGGGGATCTGGTCAATGATCCGGAGCTGGGAGTTGGGCACCACGACCTTCTTGCCTTGCTCGCCCCGCGGTCCTTCCTCATCTTGGCTGGTTTTTACGACGGTCCGGTGAGCTGGCAGTTCGTGGACGCCGTTCGACCTGTGTACGAACTCTACGGGTGCGGGGACGCCCTTGGGATCCTCGATCACGCGACTGGGCACCGGCCCCCATTGGAGGCACTGGAAGCCGCCTACGCGTGGCTGGCGGAGCAGTTCGAGCTGCCGCGTAGGCCGTTCACGATCTAAGGAACAAGGGGTAGAAAGGGTGAGCCCCGGGCCGCATCCGTGTGACGGCGCCGGGGCTCAAAGCGAGAGGAGGAAAGCGCTTTTTGCGCTTGAACTCAGAGGAGGTGGCACCGCTCCTCAGAGTATGGTGTAGGTATTAGCAGGCATCGTGCCAAGTTCGCCGTTTTCGTGCGTTTCGTGCTCGAGAGAGAGAATGGCGGCCGTTTCTCAACGTCTCATAAGGGGGTGTTTCACAACACTGAGAATTTCTCAATGCGACATTTTCGCAGGTGTGCGAAATGGCTCCACGATTTGTTGTTCGAGGCGAAATCGGGGGAAAACGGGAGAAAATGGGGGGGCAAATTGCGTTCAATGTCGTGATATGACGTTCTGAAGCGTTGCCAGTACCGAGGAAATGGCCGGGCGGCTGCCCTGTTCCTGATGAAGCATAGCTTCGATGAGTTGGGCGAGGTCGGCACTGATGTTGGGGTTGAGTTCGCGGATTGGGGTTGGCGCCTGCTCGAAACGGATGGCCAGGACCTCTTCCATTGTGTCTCCCGGAAAGGGAGGGACGGCTGCCGCTGCGTAGTAGAGCGTTCCTCCCAGGGCGTAGATGTCGCTGTTCACATCGAGGTTGCTGTCGGCATAGAACGCTTCGGGGGCTGAGAACGCGGGAGTTGTCATGATCTCATCGGTAACGGCCATGTTGACTTCGGAACAGGTTCTGGCCAGGCCGAAGTCGAGCAGTTTTACATCGCCATCCGCCGTGAGCATGATGTTCTCGGGTTTGATGTCTCCGTGGACCATGTTCCGCTCGGCCAGGTACTGAATGGCGCTGGCGATCTCATAGCCTATGACCGCGATACTGACCTCTTCGAGTACGCCGTTCTCCTCCACGAAGGCGGTAAGGGAGTTTCCGTCCAGGTACTCCATTGCGAGGTAATAGAATATCCCGGTTTGGCCGAAGTCGTGGAAGCGTACGATGCTTGAGCAGTCCAGCCTGGACATTTCATACGCTTCGCGGAGGAGAGCCGTGATGAAGGCCTTGTCGGACCGCTGAGCGTGCGGGAGCTCAAAGACCTTGAGCGCGACATCGTCTCCGGAACTTAGATCTCGAGCTTTGAACACGCGCCCGAAACTACCGGAGCCAATCTGTTGGCCTAACTCGAAGCGCTCTGCGAAGCGGGTGCCCGGTTCCAAGCTGCTCTCTTCGCCGCCTTGTTGTTCGCTTTTCTTGAGGGCGAATGCGAGCTTGGCCAGAAGCTCCGGCGGGGTGACGGGCTTCAGGATGTAGTCGTCCGCTCCTTCGGAGAGGCAGGCCATGATGGCGTCCTGCTCCTGTACTCCTGAGACCATGATCATGGGAACGCCCAGAGCAGCGGGGTTTTCTCTCAGCCTGGCACATGTTTCGAGTCCAGACAGGCCCGGCATGGTGAGATCAAGTAGCACGAGGTCAGGAGGGGAGGTGGCAAAGGCATTGATAGCGTCGGCGCCGTTGGTGCACGTTCGGACTTCGTACCCCGCTCGGGCGAGGATCTTCCTGAAGACCTGCAACACCTGCACATCGTCATCGACGCAGAGGATTTGCTTCATAGGGGCTGCGAGCCTTGATCTTTGTCACCCACACAGGCGGGGTAACTGTCAATCGAGATGCTGGGAGTCCTTCGGCCGGAGCCGGGACGCCGTGCTTACGGCACGGCACAGTCGCCGGTGAACCTACCCCAAAGGCACGGGTGTGTCAAAGGGTACGCAGGGGGAGTAGAGGGAGTAGAGGGAGCTTGTCCGTGGGCGGAAGGGAAGTACCGTAACTCTATAGGGAAATCTCCCGGAAATCGGAAGAAGCAGACTGGCGAGGGGCTCGGCCTGACACGTGGCACGGAACCCCACTGACCTCAGGAGGACGAATCAGATGAGATGCACTTCAGTGACTGTGGAGCGGGCTGTCGGGATGCTGGTTCTGGGCTTGGCCGTCTTGGCTGGAGCACAGACGTCGACCCAGCAGGGAGTCACGGTTCAGCCACATACGGGACGCATTGAGCGGGGCCCCAAAGCGATCCTTGAGAAACGTATGCGTTCGATCAGGATCCCGGCTCTGGCGGTAGACGGGATGGCGGCCCAGGATGTCTTTGCGCTTCTTGTTCGTCGAGCTCGTGAACTGGATCCCGCAAAGCGGGGGGTGAACCTCTTCTACAAGTGCGACCAAACCAGCCTGATGCGGGCGGTGAGTTTCAGCTTCAAGGACTTGTCTCTTGCGGAGGCCATGCTCTACACCTGTAAGGCCTGCGGTCTGGACTATGTTGTGGAAGACCACGCGGTGATCGTTTTCAGGAAGACGAATCCGTAGTTGCGCGGTCATCACGGGCACCCTCCTCATGGTGAAGCCAAGCAGAGAATTTCTTTGGCGGGGGGATTGAGAATGCCATTTCTGTTTGGGTATTCGGGTGGTCTATCACCACACCGGTTGCGCAGAGCAGAAGTCGGTTGCCAGGGGAGAGGTGTTCGGCGTGCCCGTACTGAGTGTCCCCGACGATTGGGTGGTTCCGGAGTGCCAGGTGTCTGCGCAACTGATGCGTGCGTCCGGTATGCGGGCTGAGCGTCAGGGCAGAAACCCAGCCATGGCTTGCTGACCGTACCGTTTTAAGCACGCTATAAGTCGTTTCTGCCGTTCGCCCGTCCAGGGGGTCGTCAATTGTTCCCGAACCTGTCATCTGTCCCGTCGCGATGGCGTAGTAGGTTTTCCTGACTCTTCTCGTCTCGAACTGTTGACCCAGGTTGGCGGCGGCCGACCGTGTTTTGGCCACGACGAGGAGGCCCGTTGTCGGTCCATCGAGGCGGTGGACGGGGTGGGGCCAGGGCATCGCATCCGGTTGCGGGGATGGAGTGAGATTTGCGGGCAGGGCTCTGGTGATCGTGCGGCGGTGGTTCCCGGACACCGGGATGTCGGGGGGCTTGACGATGACGGCCAACCAATCGTCTTCATAGACCACTGTAACGGACATCTGCAGGACGCGCTGCCGTGGCTTCGCACTGGCCAGAAGCTGGATGCACTGCCCTCCCTGTACGCGCAGTTCAGGTGAGACACAGGCGCCGTTCACGTGGATGTCGCCACGCTTGATGGCTTTGTAGGCGCTCTTCTTGGAGGGATACTCCGGGAGCGTTCCTGCAACATATCGGTCCAGCCGGTCGGGCGTTGTGTTCTCAGGAACGACGTGTTCGGTGGTGATCGCTCTCGGGGTTCTGTCGGCTTCTTGAGGCAACTGTGTTGAGGCGGGACGGGTGGAGTCACCGGTCGGTGGCGGATGAGGAGGTGGTTGTGAGGCTTGCATGTTCGGAAGGTAGGGCCTGGAACACTATGGTGCAACGTGCTGGCCGTTGGCGTCCAATCTACGGCGAAGTTACCTCAAGTCCGGAGTTTTGACCATGGTACGAACTGTTTGTCAAGGAACGTGGCTGTTGTTGGCTCTTTGTCTGACTCATGTGTGTGGCGCCGTCGAGGAGGGGACGGTCGCGGACGTGTCGGCTCTGGGGGGGGAAGGCGTGATCGCTCGAGCGACCTCAGATGCTCTGGCTGTCCAACGCTACCGCCGAGGTATCCAGGGGATCCTCCTCTTCATGGAAAGCCGCCCCGGTCTTTTTCCCAAGGAGCCCGATCACGTTGCCCCGCTGCTGACCCGGGAGCAGCGGGAGGCGGTTCGAGCGCTCTGGGGCAGGTTGTTTGACTACTACCTGGGGCTGGATGCGATTGGCCGGTTTCACGGGCGATTCCATGCGCTCGGAGAGAAGGAGCAGCGACAGGCCGCATTCGTCGTGGCCTACGCAGCATTCCTCGCCCAGTATCGGTTCGCGCTGGATTTCATCGACCGGGCGTCTCCGAATCCGTCGCTGGACACGCTTCTCAACGAGGCAATCCCCCACCTTGGCCTGCCCGGGAAGACCTATGCCCGGTTTAAGTTCCGTTACCTGAACGTAGCCCGGGCCACAGAGTTCGTGGCCCTGAAGGCAACCGCAAAGGTGTTGGGGGCCGCGCGTGTGGCGTCCCCGCTTCAGCAGGGAATGGCTGAGGATTCGGCCTTTATCTGGCAGATGGGGCGCGGCCAAGGGCACGTGCTGACCGGGAAGAACGCCATTGACATTGTTAAGGGGCTCGGCTTCACGGCCTGGCTACCGGTTCAGACGGGAGTGGCGGAGTGGATGGGGGACACCAAGGTCTGGCGTTCTGGCCGGTCTCTTATCACAGCGGAGCAGACCCATCGTGCTCTGGCGCTTCTCGAGCCGGGAGATGTGCTTTTCGAACGCCGTGAATGGCATTTGTCGAACATCGGCATTCCCGGGTTTTGGACCCATATGGCTCTGTATATCGGGACGCCTGATCAGCGTCGCGCGTTCTTTGACACTCCAGGGGTCCGGGACTGGTTGACACGGCAGGAAGGGGAGGATGCGACTGTCGATGAGCTTCTTCAGAGGTCGTTTCCGGAAGCCTATGCGACACTGCTGACCCCTTTTGACGACGGTCACCAACGGCGGGTCATCGAGGCGATCTCTCCCGGAGTTACCTTCACGAGCTTCGAGAAGACAGCACATGCTGACTCTCTGGCCGTGCTGCGCCCCCGTCTTGATCGTGTGGCCAAAGCTGTCGCTTTGGTGAGGGCATTCGGCTATGCCGGTCGGCCCTATGATTACAACTTCGACTTCCGTACGGATGCCGCTTTGGTCTGTTCAGAGCTAGTCTTCAAGTGCTACGAGAAAGGCGATGGAAGCCCTGGGTTGTGCCTGCCCACCGAACTGGTGGCCGGACGTCCTGTTACTCCACCGAACGCGGTTGTGCGTGAATATGGGGGGACTGACGCCATCACGTCGCAGTTTGACTTCGTTCTGTTCCTGGATGGCTATGAGCGGCATGGGCGGGCGGTCGTGGCGGATGTCGCGGCCCTGCGTCTCAGCTGGCGGCGTCCCAAGTGGCATGTGTTCACGCGCACGTTGCCTCAGAAGGAGTGATGTTCTCCCGGCTGAAACCTGGGCGGGTCATCGTCATCGGTCGGTTTTCGGGCCAGTTGCGCACATCCCTTCTGCGCTTTTCCACGTCGCCGGTGCATCTTGTTCAAGGGGGGGCTGGAGGGTACATTGGGCATTCTCGGAACCTCAGGGCATTGGCCTTGGTCAGAGTGGTGTGTGTGGCTTTGATATATGCTGTCGCGTCAGACAGAGGACTGAGATATGCTCGCTCTTGCTTGGAAGGAAGTCTCCCGGCGCCGAAGCCGGGCCCTTTTGTCTATACTTGGTTTCTTGCTTGTTGCGCTGTTGATTGCGTCGGGAATTTGCCTGGGAGATGCGATACGGCGAGCGACGACCGAGCCGCTCCGGGTGACCGGGGCTGATTTGGTGGTCATGAAGCGGGTGACTCCGTGTGCGTTTGCCCCGGTGAAGCGCCCGAAGGATCTTGGGGCGATCTCGATGGAAGCCCTGGCTCAGATCAGGGCACTTCCAGGCGTTCGAACGTGTTCTGGGACCCTCGTCGTGTGGTGGTTTTGCGATGGGCAGCCGGCGGTCGTGACCGGGGTAGTCCCCGGAAGCGTCCAAAGTGGTCCCCTGAAGCAGTATCAGTCAGGGGAACGGTGCTGCGTGCTTGAGGAAGGCCGTCTCTTCGACCCCCGCAAACAGGAGGTCGTGCTCGATCGCGCATACGCTGATCAGATTGGGGCCGGTGTTGGGGAGATGGTTTCGTTTGGCGAGGGTGCTGCCTTGCGGGAGTTCGAAGTCGTAGGGATACTGAAAGTGGCCGGTGTTGCGGTGATCGGCGGCGGGCAGGCCTACGTGCCATTGCCTATCGTTCAGCAGGCTCTTGGTGAAGGGGCGGTGGTCGTCTATGCATTTGTCGGAACCGAGCCTGCGGCAGACGTCGCAGAGACAACCGCTCAGATCGAGGAGATCGTCGGGACAGGGTGTCAGGTGAGCAGTCAGGCTTCGCTTCCCGGGCAGATTAGCCGTTCGGCGGCTATGACCGCGGCGGGCACCACGGTTTTCGTTGTCTTGATACTGTGCGTTGGCGGGTTGCTCATGATCCGGGCATCCCTGGCGTCGGTCCGGGAGCGGGTGGTTGAGATAGGCGTTCTTCGGGCCATCGGCTGGCGTCGTCGGCATGTGGTCTCCCTGCTCGGCTATGAGATGGCGCTTCAGGGCTTGATGGGAGCCGTTCCGGGGGCCTTGCTTGGGTACGGACTTTCCTTTCTCATATGTACGCGCCTTAATCTGAGCCTTCCGGCGACGTTCAATTCCTATCCTGTCTGTGCGACGACATCCCCCGCTCTTGAGTTGACACTGCTGCCTCGGGTTCAGATTGCCGGGCTGACTGTGACCTTTCTGTTGACCGTGGCTGTCGCGCTCCTGGCCGGGGTGATCGCCGGGAACTACGCTGCCCGACGCCCTCCTATGGCGTCGTTGCGGCAACCGTGAACAGGCACTTAACACACGCCCCGTTTTGGGGCCATGAGCATACGTCAGGGAGAACGAAGTGACGACGGAGAGCTGCGAACACGCAGTGGGCTTGCAGGATGTGGTGAAGAGCTACACCCGCTCTGATGGCGACGTGCATGCGCTTGCCGGGATTACCGTGGCTTTCGAGCCCGGCGTGGCCACGGCCATAACGGGAACGTCCGGCTCCGGGAAGAGCACCCTCCTGTTTATCGTAGGCGGGCTGGATCGCCCCACCAGTGGAGAGGTCTCAGTGAAGGGGCAGTGTCTCAACACGTTGTCGGATGATGCCTTGGCTGATTTGCGGCGCGATCACCTTGGGTTTGTGTTCCAGAACTACCACTTGATGCCGACATTGAGCGTCTGTGAAAACGTGATGTTGCCTTTGGCGCCGGCGCTCGGAATTGGCTTGGCTGCCCGCGGTCGTGCGCTCCACTGCATTGAGCGGGTTGGGCTGGAGCACCGCATCAATCACCTGCCCGGGGAACTCAGTGGTGGGGAGCAACAACGCGTGGCATTGGCTCGGGCGCTTGCCAATGAACCGTCGATCATCTTGGCAGACGAGCCGACGGGCAACTTGGATTCGGCGTCCGCTGACGTTATTTTGTCTCTTCTACTGGAGCTTGCGGAGAACGATGGTCGGACAGTTCTGCTGACCAGCCACAGTGAATCTGTAGCCAAGCGATGCGGGCGACGGATCCGGATTGAGCACGGCGCTCTGGTGGACGACGATTATCCGAAGGACGCATAGGCATGTACGGGACGGTGATGACTCGGACACTCAAGCAACTTGCGTTGGCCGTGACTATGGCCCTGACTGCGTGTGTCTCGGAAGCGGATGCCGCTGACAGAGCCGTCCAGGTCGTTGCCTACATCAACCAACAGTACGGCTGTCAGAAAGGGACTGAGGAGTTTCTGGCGAAGCTGGTGGGTACGTATGGCGAGAACTTGAAGCTGGAGATTGTGGACTTCGGGGGGAAGGGGAAGAAGCGCTGGCGCGACGACGGCATGCGCTGTATGGGGATTCGCATCAACGGGACGACCGCTGTGCAGGTCATGGATAGGGCCGTGAGCTTGCCCATCCGTTTTGAGATGCCGGTGGGGTACCAATGGACACACGCGGAGCTTGAGTTGGCTGTGCGTCAGGCTATTCAAGGGATTGCGGAAAGTGACCGTGCTTCCCCCGCGGTGTCTGTGATTAAGGTCGATGGTGCGTGGGCCCTGAAGGTTGGTGAAGTGAAGGTGATTGCAGGGCTGGGTCAGGAGCGCGCTGAGGGGGCGATTGCGGCTTTGAAGGCCGCGTCTGAGAAACCAGTGACTTCAGAGAGTTTTCAGACTCGTGCGGAGAATGGCGCTGTCCAGCTTCTGGTCGGGGAACAGACGCTGCTGACGGTCAAAGAGAGCGACGGACAGAAAGCCGGCAAGTCCGTCAAGGAACTGGCGGGGGAGTGGTTGGCCGGGATAGCGCGTTGCTACCCCTGTCTGACCCGCCCGTTCCCCGGCAGCAACAGACCAGGCAGGAGGTGATTGCACGGTGGCACCCGTTGGCGTCGATGATGATCAACTCAAGGTGATGCGCCGAGAGGCGAACATGCCTGAATTCCGCAGTGAGACCGCTCGTGAAGACTACGAACGGGCTCGACGGTTGCGCGTCGTGATGAAGATCATTGGCGTGATTGTCGCGCTGTTGGTCTGGAGTGGCTTTATGTACTGGATAGGGGGCGGGCGTGGCGGGAAGCCAGGCGGTCCTTCTGCTGTGGCCCACTCAGGGCACGACCACGACGACCACAAGAAGATCGAGATTGACCCAGTGGGGTCACCCCAGGCCAAAGTCAGGATAGAGTGCGTTCTTCCTGAAGGGACGGATTGCCATGACCCGATCATAAAGTTCCTGCAGGAGACCGCCGCCAAACGTCCAGCGGAGATTCGGGTTGAGTTCAAGGGGATGAGCGATTACGACGAAGCGGATCTCACGAACAAGGCCGGATCGTTTTGTGCGGCGGTGTTGGTGAACGACCGGCCCGACCACGAGATTGTGTCAGAGGGGAAACGCCGGGTGGTGAATCTGGTTGGCACCATCCCCACACACTACTCCCTATGGGATCTGGGGGAGACCATCCGCCACATTCATGAGCAGGCATACGGCAAGGCAGAGGATGCGATTTTCGAGCTTCCGGAAGGGGAGGAGCGGAAACCTGCGAACGTTCCGGAGACGCCTGTTGAGGAAGTCCCGAAGAAGGAATTCAAACTCACTCTTCCCGGCTTCAAAGAGCTGACAAAAGACAACGAATAGCGTCAATCGTCTGCTTGGACTCTTCCCCAGGCCGCTTTGCCGGTCAGGCCAGCCGCCTGTCTCTCACCTTCGAGCCTATCAACGTGCAGGCAGCGGCTATGACGCACAGATAAGCTGCGTTCTGGAAGCCGCACCACCATGGCAGGACCACCCCTCCCACGAGCATTCCTCCGGAGGCCCCCAGAAGGTCCAGTAGGAACAGGGATTCAGCTCTTTTCGGGGTGGAGTGTTGGTACGAGCTGGCCAACCGCACACGAATCCCCAAGTGTCCGCTGACAGCGACGTTTGCGGCAAGCAACCCCACGGCCAGAAGGCCAGAAGGGACGCGCGTCAGCGCCCCGGGAGCCATGAACAACAGGGGGAGGATCCCGATGGTCAAGGGGGACCAGTGCTCCACCACGTTCCCACATTTCTGCACTGGTCGTGGGTGAGCGCCAAGCCAGATTCCAGACATGGCTCCGGCCACGATCAGTGCAACGAGCCAGTATGCCTGGCCGACGATTGACTGGAAGAGATAGAGGGAAAAAAGCATGGTCATGGTCGTGATCCAGCTGCTCCAGAAAAGCCGACTCCCCCCTCTGCAGGACCGCTCTGGGAGCCATGCCCCAACGAGGAACACCAGGGCCAGAGCTACCGCCCAGGGGAGGGGACGTTTCCTTAGGATAGTGGCCCAGAGGCGTCCGCCTCCCTCCACGAATCTGCCTCGGAAGTGTGTGTAGGCGAAGTAGGCGTGTGGAGCGGCAAGGGAGTTGACAGGCGCTGCGGGCTTGTCAGGTGGCGAGAGCAGGGCCCCAAGCTCGGCATTCGCGAAGATGGCGCGTACTTCGGCGGGGATGTCCTGAGCGTCGGGAGGAATGCTGTATCTTGCTTCCAGGAGATCCGCGGAGAACACTGTCCGAATCGGTTGCATCGACCCGAACAGAACCATCGCCCCCAGCTCTGTATCGAAGCGTCTACAGGTGGGGAAATGGCACTGCATGGCCGCCAGAACGCTGGTGAAGAACGTCTCCTGCAGAGGGTGACTGAAGCCCGGTGCTGCAGGGAGCACAACAGCCAACACGCCATCATCTCGTAGGTGTTTCCTCGTTTCCAGGAAGAACTCTCTCGTCAGTTCGGAGTTGGCCTGAAGGGCCCCCGGTGTGGATGCGAGATGGAGGATCAGATCATAGGTATTCCCCCGGTTTCTCTCCCAGGGGTTGGGGGCGAATGTGATCGGCAGGGCCGGTTGTCCTTGCGCGTCGGTTTGCCACTTGAGTGCGAAACGGTATTTGGCTCGGTCTTGTTCATACCAGGCGGTATGGCAGTCCCGGAAGCTGGTGATTTGGGAAGTGTACCCATGGCTCCAGGCTCGAAGCACGAGTACATCCTCCCACCTGGCGGGGAACTGGGTGACGAATGCGGCCAGCGCTTCCGTGGACGGAGTGGACGTGAAGGACGGCAGTGGCACGCCGTTCTCGCAGACGAAAGCGTTTCCCCCACGTTCGAGTGCAGTTAGGCTCCCATAGGGGCTGTTGCGATGAGCCAGGACCTCGTGCTTGGGATAGTGCAGTCGGAGGGTCCGGTGTTCGAGTGCACGAAGCGGGGTTACCAGGGGGAGAAGGGCTGGGGCAATGATGCCGAGGGCCAGGAACCCATACGGGCGCCCTCTCAGCGGAGAACGACCTGTTTGGCTGAGAGAGACCGCAGCGAACAGCATCAGCAGAGGGACGGACAGCCCTCCAGCAACGAAATAGACTGTTGTCACGAGTCCAACGACCAGCCCTCCAAGTGTTTCCCAGCTGTACGCTTTGGCGGCACGGGTGGCGGCGTTTGGGACGAGCCCCAATCCCCAACTGAAGAGCGCCCCGCCAAGCAAACAGGGGAGGGCAAGCAGGACGGGTATTTTGAGGTAGTCCGCCAGCACGACCAGGTCGTTTGCGCCCCACTGTCGGACTCGGAGGAACACGAGAGTCACTGTGAGTACGTAGACTGGGAGCCCCAGAGGGGCGGCGCGGGGTTGAGCACGGAGCAGAGGTCCAAACCAGCGCAAGCCGACCCCGGTGAGTAGCGTCCAGCTTGCGAGGGTGAATGCGAGAGCCAAGTCGCTCCCGTAGAGCACGGTGAAGAGCTCACGTACGAGAACGATCTGCGAGCCGATGGTCAGGTAACCGAGGGCCAACATGAACGTGTGCAGGTCTTGGGAGTTAGGCGAACTGGGGCTCGCCCGGGGAGTGGGGGGCGTGGTGGATTCGGGGTCTCGGTGGAGTATGTTGGGCATGCCGTCAGCCGGGTCGTTTTTTTTCCTGCGCCTTGGAGCGGAGGATACCGTGGGAACGTCTGTTTTCAACAGGGGAGTCTATTCTTGAGCGTTGAGAAACCAAAGCGCATGTGGAGACGTCCCTCTTGGGATGAGTATTTTCTGAAGCTGGCTATGCTTGCCTCGGAACGCGCCACCTGCCCCCGAATGCACTGCGGGTGTGTGCTGGTGAAGGATCGCTACGTACTCTCGACTGGCTACAACGGGTCGCTGCCGGATACGCCGCACTGTTATTCTGATGGCTGCATTGTGGTCAAAGGACATTGCGTTCGCACAAACCATGCCGAGATCAACGCCATCTGTCATGCGGCTCGGCATGCGGTTAGCCTGGCCGGCGCGACAGCCTACGTGACGAACATGCCGTGCACAGCTTGCGCCAAGGCATTAATTGCGGCAGGGATCGGCCGTGTCGTCGTCTTCTCCGAGTACCATGACAATCTTGGAGAGCATTTCCTCGGGGAGTCGGGCGTGGTCCTGGACCGGCTACCAGTACCCGAGAAGCTGATCCGGTATGACTTGGAGACGTACACGTCGGCGATTCCGTCCGCCGAGCAGATGCCTTCCGACGATTGAATTCTGTCGTCGAGGGGGGGGATAGCGACAGGGAGGGCGGGGGGCTTTCCCGCAGGGGCTCGAGGCGGGCAAGCGTCCGAGGATCACTCCCCCGACGGTTTTACCTGCCGTTTCTTGGCCTGCTCAATGAGTTCCAGGAGGCCGAGGATTTTCGGCTGTTGCTGCCGTGGACTCTCAAGCTCCTTCACGACGTCCTTCCCAAGCCTGTCAGCCAAGCATGTGCGGACATCGAAGCGCTCCCACCAGCAGTTCAGGATCTCCGGGCAAACTTGGTCGCTCTCCTGGGTGAAGCAGTACTCAAACGGCACTTCATGGCCGAGGCGTTTGCAGCGTTGACAGCGTTGTTCGGGCTGATCCGACATCGATCGGATTCCTTTGCGTTCCACGAGCTGAAAGCGATGTCCCCGGGCCAGGAAAACTGACCCGGGGACACAGATGATCAACCACTACGGTATTCAGAGGTATTCTGAATGTACTCGTCTACGGCTTCGGCAGACCGTCCAGGTCGTGGAGTGCCTGCTCGATTGCTTCCTGGGGCAGGGAGTAGTCACTGAGCTTGCCCGACAGGTAGGCGTCGTAGCCGAGGAGGTCCATCAGCCCGTGGCCGGACCAGTTCATGAGGATGACGCGTTCCTTGCCTTCCTCTTTGGCACGCTGAGCTTCTCTCACCGTCGCAGCAAGGGCGTGGGAGGTCTCAGGAGCCGAGATAAAGCCCTCGGTCCGAGCCCAGAGCACGGCAGCCTTGTAGCACTCAAGCTGATGCAGGGCAAGCGGCTCGATCAGATCGTCCATGACGAGCTGGCTGACGAGCGGAGACATGCCGTGGTAGCGCAGGCCGCCGGCATGCAGCGGGGGCGGCACGAAGTTGTGGCCGAGCGAGTGCATGGGCAGCAGCGGAGTGGTCATTGCCGTATCGCCAAAGTCGTAGGCGAAGGGGGCTTTGGTCAGGGTCGGGCATGCTGCCGGTTCAACGGCGATCACACGCATGTCTTTGCCATGGATCTTGTCGCAGATGAACGGGAAGGATAAGCCCGCGAAGTTGGAACCGCCGCCTGCGCACCCGATGATGACGTCGGGGTAGGCGTTGACCATCGCCATCTGCTTCTTCGCTTCCTGGCCGATGATGGTCTGGTGGAGCATCACATGGTTCAGCACGCTGCCGAGAGAGTACCGGGTATTCTCTGAGGTAACGGCATCCTCGATTGCTTCACTGATTGCTATTCCGAGGCTGCCAGGGGTGTCCGGCATTTTCTCAAGAATTGCGCGACCAGCCTGGGTCGTGGGGCTCGGGCTCGGGATGCAGTCTGCACCCCATGTCTGCATCATGAGCTTCCGGAACGGTTTCTGGTCGAAGCTGATGCGAACCATGTAGACTTTGAGCTCAAGTCCGAAGAGCTGGCAGGCGAACGCGAGCGCGCTGCCCCACTGTCCGGCTCCGGTCTCGGTGGTCAGCCGCTTGATCCCGAATTCCTTATTGTAATAGGCTTGGGGGATAGCGGTGTTTGGCTTGTGGCTACCGGCGGGTGACACACCTTCATTCTTGTAGAAGATCTTGGCCGGAGTATCCAGGGCCTTTTCCAGCGCCTTGGCGCGGTAGAGCGGGCTGGGGCGCCAGAGCAGCAGTTTTTCCATGACCTCGTCTGGGATGTCAATCCACCGTTCCTGCGAGACTTCCTGCTCAATGAGGTTCATGGGGAACACGGGCGCGAGATCCTCGGGCCCGATGGGCTGTCCTGTTCCCGGATGCAGCGGCGGCTTCATCGGGGTCGGCATGTCCGCGGCGATGTTGTACCATTGCGTCGGCATGTCCTGTTCGTTCAGGAAGATTTTGGTGGGGTCACTCATTGTCTTTTACTCCTCCGTTGGCAGGGTCTTCTGCCACTGTCTTGTGCCTGCTGCCTTGCTCGGAATCAAGCCAATTTCCAGGGCTGGTCTCACGGTGTTGGCGGCACCCATGGTGTCTCCGCCACCAAAGTCGGGTGTCACACCAACCGCGGCCCTCAACGATGGGCGTTAGCCGACCCGTGTCCTCAAGGGAAGAAAGACCTCTTCGGGATCCCGTGGAACGCTTGCGCGACTGCCCCCGCCCGGGACTGCTTTGTCTGTCGCGTCTCCGTTCATCGCCATGGTGCCGGGCCTTTGCGCCTACCCACGTGTTGGAGTTAGGCTCGGCTCCGCCTGCGACGACGGACGTCAGGGATACCGAAGAGGCACTTAAACTGGCCGCTGTTACTATGTACCGCAACGATGGAACTTACCGACCGTGCAAGATCATGTCAAATTCGCTCGGGCGAAATTCCCTTTGCGTGACTCTGGAGTATGTTCTTCGCTTCTGTTCGGGCACGTGTCATCCAAGAGGAGGCGTCGGGAATGCTCAAACGTTACATCGAGGACCTCGAGTCTCGCATAGATGCGTCTGTTGAGGGACAGCTTGTCGCCGATTGGCAGGCGTTTGTTTCCGGGGATTTCAAGGGGGATATCTTCTCTCCGTCCCGCGTGGCCCGGTCTTCCCCGTCGCTTGACTGGCCTCAGGTCCGTGTCAATGAGGCCCTTGAGGACCACGAGCGGATGGCGCTTCAGCAGCTCGCCGGATGCTCCGGCATCTTGTCTGGCGGGAGTGGGAATCTGCTGGCGGTTCGCTGCAACTACGGTTCGAGCATTCTGCCCTCGCTTTTTGGGGTTGAACTGTTCATCATGGACGACGCGACGAACACGCTGCCGACGACATGCCCAATTGCTGACGGTGAGGACGGCATCCGCAGACTGATTGACGCGGGGGTTCCGGAGTTCAACGCGGGGTTCGGCGGGCGAGCTCTGGAGATGGGCCGTCGCTTCGTCGAGCTTTTTGCCGACTACCCGGGCTTACATGAGCATGTCACGATCTACCATCCCGATCTGCAGGGCCCCATGGATGTGTGCGAAGTGGTGTGGGGAAGCAGTCTATTCTTGGCTTTGTTCGACAACCCTGAGCTGGTCAAGTCTCTCCTTGATCTCGTCACTCAGACGTACATCGCGTTCATGCGTGAGTGGCAGACGATTGTGCCGCATACCGGCGACACAGCAGTTCACTGGTCGATGATGCACCCCGGCTGTGTGATGTTGCGGGACGACTCGGCCATGAACCTGTCACCCGACATGTTCGATGAGTTCATTCTGCCATACAACCAACGGATACTTGAGGCATTCGGTGGCGGGGCGGACCATTTCTGCGGGCGGGGTGACCATTACATCGATCGGCTTACCAGCATTCCCGGCGTTCGGGCGATCAATCTCTCACAGCCGGACTGGAATGACATGGACAAGATATTCGACGCGACGGTCGAACGTGATGTGCTGGTCATCGGGCTGGATCGAGGGGCGGCTGAAACGGCTCTAGCCGGGGGGCGTGACCTACGCGGGTTGGTTCACTGTCGTTGACAGCCAACGCTCTGCGTAGAAGCAGGCTGCCTTCCGGCCATCCGCCACGCTGCTCAGGGGGGGCTCTTCCTGGTGACACCGGTCGGTCGCGTGCGGGCAACGCCCGGCGAAATTGCAGCCTGAGGGGAGGTGCAGCAGGGAAGGAACCTGACCCTCGATGGAAGGCAGGCGCTCTCCGTCCTTCGCCAAAACCGGCATTGACTTCAACAGTCCCTGTGTGTAGGGATGAAACGGCGTGTTGAAGACATCCTTGACAGGGCCTTCCTCGACGATGCGCGATGCATACATGACCACGACCCGGTCACACACATCCCACACCACACCCATATCGTGGGTGATCAGCAGCACGGACGTGTCATCCTTCTTCATCTCAAGCATGAGATCGAGGATCTGGGCCTGGATCGTGACATCCAAGGCTGTGGTCGGTTCGTCCGCGATGATGAGTTGGGGTTCGAGCATGAGGGCCATGGCGATCATCACGCGTTGGCGCATTCCGCCTGACAGCTCGAAGGGGTACGCGAACATCCGTTCTCCTGCTTCGGGAATTCCGACCTTGTGGAGCCATTCCTCGCCGATCTGCCATGCCTGTTTTCGGTCGACGTCTCGGTGAAGTTGCTGGGCCTCGACGAGCTGTTTCCCAACCCGATGAAGGGGTGACAGGGCTGTCATCGGTTCCTGGAAGATCATGCTGATTTTGTCGCCGCGCACGTCACGAAGTTCCCGGACTGGGAGTTCCAGAAGGTCTGTCCCCTGCAACAGGATTCTGCCGTTGGCGATCTGCCCGGGAGGGGACGGTATAAGGCGCAGGATGCTCAGGGCGGTTACGGACTTGCCGCAGCCCGATTCGCCTACCATCCCCAACACCTCGCCCGGGTGGATGTCAAAGGACACGCTGTCGGCAGCCGTCAGGCGCCCCTCCTCCGTGTTGAAGGTGACTCGCAAGTCCTGAACTTGTAGGAGTGGTTGCATGACTGGCTGCAGGGGGGGCACGCAGGGCGAGGCCCCCCGGCTGTCCTCAGATAGCGATCTTGGCTTCGGCCAATCTCGGGAAGGGGTAAGCCTGGTGCACGCTCTCCAGGCCGAGGATGCCGTAGGTGAGCCGCTCGATCCCGAACCCTGCGCCCGCGCAGGCGATGCGTCCATTGCCTCTGTCGAGGGACGAAAACAGCTCG
>JABHEG010000342.1 GCA_018676675.1 Lentisphaerota bacterium | reverse complement strand
GGGAGTCTCTCCCTCCAAGGGGAATGCGGTTCGAGGGAGTCTCTCCCTCCAAGGGGAATGCGGTTCGAGGGAGTCTCTCCCTCCAAGGGGAATTCGGTTCGACGGAGTCTCTCCCTCCAAGGGGAATGCGGCTCGACGGAGTCTCTCCCTCCAAGGGGAATGCGGCTCGAGGCGAGACTCCCGCTACGGGAGGCGGCGGCAGATTGTGAGCTCCGTTGAGCCATTGAGGGTGTGAGGACCGCCAAGCCGGCCCTCGCGGGATGTGACCGTGGCGGCTGTCTGTTTGAGGGTGACGGTGTGCTGCTCCCCGTCGCCAATCACATACCCTCCATTCTGGACAGTCAGGTGGATCTCTCCCCGGCCGTTGAGTGTGATCCGGATCTGATCTCTGCTGTATTCAGTAACACGCACGTTGACCGGGGCTGTTGATTCAAGCGTTACCGGGATCTTGACGATTGCCACAGCCTGATCCCGGGTCAGGTTGACTCCTGTTCGGACGCTCTCGCCATCGACTGCTGTCACGAAGGCATGGGGTGTCAGCGTGCCGCGAGCATCGTAGAGATAGACGGCATGGAGCTCACGTCCGGCACGCTTGCCTTCCCGGCGTTCGCCAGGCCAGCCGTAGACGCCGGATCGTTTTGTGACGATGCGTTCCTTCCCTCGCACCGTTCCGGCATGGATGGATTCGAACGTGATGGGGTACATGTGTTCGGTCAGTGTCCTGCGGGTGAGTTTGCCAGGTCCGCCATACCAGAAGAAGAGGGCCCCGAAGTCGAGCTTTGTCAGCATGTCCCGGTAGTAGTCCCGCTCATTCTGAATGGCCCGCGGGTTGCCCAGAGGCGTAACCGTTCGCCCGAGATGCAAGGCGCCGACTGGGCGTGCGTCGCCGCCGCCTGTCTCGCAACTGGTGATTGTGTTCTCCCGCCAGTAAGAGCGCGGTCCGGGGTGACCGTTCGAGACGAGAACGCCGCCGGCGTCACTGATGATTCGGGCGCACTGTTTCAGTACGGGGAGGGCGACGTAAGGAACACAGATTTTCCTGCCGGTCACGCGTCCACTCTCCGGGTCGATGGTGACTGAGTGTCCATCCCAACCATCGTAGCTGAATCCGTCTCTGACGTATCCCGAGATGTAGCCGTCCGCCCACATACCGGTGGCTCCCACGTCCTCGACCATGGTATTCACGGCTGCAATCATGGCCTGCCCGAATGAGTTTGTGGGGGTGGGGTAGAAGAGCCACCAGCGCCAGTTGTCGTCGAACATGCTCCTGGGGATGAATCTACCGTAGTAGTCAAAGCTGTTCGGGCCGTAGTGCAGTTGGCGCCCATTCTGGTCGATGGCCAGGCTGTCGGGGAAGCGTTCCCTGGGGTTGTTGCAGATGTAGAGGCTGTGAGCCACATGGAACATCACCTTCATTTCCGGGAACTGGTTCTTGGTGCGGGCAAAGGTGTCTGCGAGGGCGGCGCACTCCTTCGGATACTCGACGAACTCGAACCCTTCCAGCGGGGTCGCGGGATTGTCGAGCGGCTTGCCCAGGCAGCCGATGCTGCTGTAGGCCAGATTACGCCTGGCGACGAACTCGGACGACGGCGGATCCCGGCGTTCCACGAACGCGAGAGCACCTTCGACGTGACCATTGAGCTTCTCATCTTCCCGGACCTGGTTGATGAAGTCATAGTAGTCGACTGTGGCTGTGGGATAGGCCGCCCATTCGAGGATGTACGTCGCGCCTGGGGCCAGACCCACGTGTTCGTCACGGATCTGGGCTATGCCGTCGGAGTGGGCGGTTGTGTGGCGGAGTTGGTAGAGGTCACTCAGGGCGATGAGCCCAAGTCCACCGTTGTTCTGAGCGGCGAAGATTGTGGGATTCGCCATTTGCGTCACGGCTGCATTTGGAGTGTCCTCCAGATTGACGCGATTGCTGACAATCACACCCAGTAGGTCACCCGACGTGTTACGGATCGTGTCTCTGACCAGGATGCGTGAACGCTGACCGATCATCGTACGCTCTATTCCATACAGCCGTCCTGTCGCGGTTAACCGTTGAGTTCCACCAGTTGGCGGGTGGACTTCGACTTGCCATCCACAGGTGTTTGACCGGGGCGAGTCGGCGCCCTCGAGGCCATGACTGCCACAGTTCGGGCAGGAATAACGCGACTCGACTCGGAACGTCTCGCCTTGCAGGGAGACGATCATAATTCCCTTTGGCGTGACCCGGAGATCGTACGTCGGGGGAACGATTGGCTCCGGGAGGGGCGGGACAGCCGTTTTGTCCGGTGAGGGCAGAGAGGGCGGTTGGGGGAAGGGGTAGTCGAAGGTGACTTTCTCGACCGTGTCGGCGCCATCGGTATCCGCAGCCAGCGAGCTCAAGGCGATGGCATCGAGATAGACGTGCGTGGCGTTGGGGGTGGGCTTGCCGGGCACGGCTGCGGGGATGACCTCAAGTCTCAACGTGTGGTGTCCTCTTGCGGTGAGGGTGCTGTTGCCCATCCGCTCCCAACGCGCTTCTGCCCAAGCCTTTGGCCCTCCGCTGCGCTGGCCGGCAAGATGGATCTCCCCTACAGGACTCCCATCAATGGTGCAGCGAACGCCGGCAGCGTCATGGATTCGGGCAGCCCGAATGGTCACCTCGTAATCACCAGGCGGGCGATCGAACTCGTACTCAGCCCAACCGCCGTACAGGTTGATGGTGTCCTTCTGCCAGCCGTCGTGATACGCGGTGACCTGCTTTGAGTTCCGGGACAATTCCTCCGCCTGGATGACGAGATCAGGTTCCCGAAGCCGTGCTCGCAGCTCGTACTGCCCTGGGGGCAGCCCTTCCAGAGAGAACGCGACTTCGTCCTCGCCACGTGCAGAGTTGCTGTTGAGGACGTGCGTCTGCACGGGCTGCAGCGATCCCACGCGAGCGAGTTCCGCCAGTGGCCGGACATCTGTGGGGAGGGGGAGAACCCAGCGGAAATTCACCGACAGAACGGCCCTTTTGGCTTCGGGATAGAAGAACGGTTCGAGGAGCAGATGGCCGACCGTGGCGGGGTCGAACGGCTCGCACCCCTTCTGTGCGGCTTCCTCGTTGTAGCACAGCGCGATCTCTGCTGCGGAGAGCGCCCGATCGTGCAGGCGTACATCGTCAACGAGACCGGGGAAGAACGCGGTCTTCTGCAGGTTGGGGTCTTCAGATGCCGTGTCGCCGAAGATACAGCCGATAGTGAACCGTCCGCCGTGTTTGACGGCACCGTGCCGTGAACGGCGTTCGGCGACCTGGATGCCGTTGACGAAACAGCGCATGGTTGTGCCGTCGAACACGCCTGCGATGTGCCTCCATTGGCCGAGCAGGGTTGGGCCGGAGACGTTGTTCCCGCCGCTTGAGATGTAGAAATAGGCGTTGCCGTAGTAGGTCAGGGCGTAGCTCTCAAAGAACTTCCCGGCGATTCCGGGCTCGCCGCGGTTGGCCGCAGTTGGTTTGACCCAGGCCTGGAGCGTGATTGGCCCGGTGATGTCGAGAGATCCACCGGTTCCGCAGTCGACGTAGTCGTCAACGCCGTCGAAGCGCAATGCCCCGCCCTTTCCCGACGGCATCCATGCGGCGCCATGGATGCGGCCATGATTGTTGCTGCCGCTTTGGTCGTGCAGGACAGAGCCTTGTCCCTCGTCGAAGTTCCAGCGGGCGACTGGGCCCTGGCCCTGAGCGGAGAGGGGAGTCGACAGGGCAAGGGCGACGACGAGAGTGTGTGCCAGGGCCACAGCACGTGATGTCATGGGGAGCACTCCTATGTGGAACACCATGCTCTGCGACGTCCGCAGAAGCAGCTTGTTGTTCTGGCCATATCGACTCTCGGACTTCACCACCCGCTCCGCTTGAGACAGGGAGGCACGGAGAGCGAAGAGCGGAGATCACCGGACTCCGGTCGCCCTCGGAAGGTCGGACCAGATTCCGGCGATGGTCTCATCGGGAGCACATGCAGAGGAAGAAGAGCGTGCCTTCCACTCTCCTCTGGCTCCTGTGGGCTCCCCAAAGGACCGTTCGCCGTCCAGAGGCCGCCTCCCACTTTGGGGGCGGCCGATTCAGTGTGGGAGGCGGCCTCCGGACGGCGACCGAACCGTGCTCAAAACCCGTGTAGTTACACACGAGCTCCGTTAGTGGTTCAGACGGATGATCCTTATGTCGTGTTTCTTTAGGGGGAACCGGAGTCTTCCATCGGCGAATGGAATGGTCTCTCCCGTCTCGAAATCTGTGGCTGCGCCGGCCGCTGTTGGACTGAGAATCCCGCCATCGAGGCTCACCTGTGCATTCCCACCTTTGCCATACTCGGTGAGAATGAGCAGTGTCTCCTTCTCCCCCACGTGGACGATGCTGCTGGTCTCGACTCCTGTGATCGTCACCGGGTAGTCCGACTGCCAGTAGTTGTACGTCCGGCAGGTTGGGGTGCCGATGCCCATAGTGAGCAGGTGCTGGCGGATTTTTTGGTACATCAAGCGACTGGTTCCTCGCTTGCGTCGCTCGGAGGGCTTGATGTAGGGGTTGACCGTGTACCAAACGGGAACCAACTCGTGAGTCAGAACGACCCCATTAAACGTACGCTGGAGCCATTCCACTTCCTCAGCCGAGCCACCTTTGGCGCCTATCCCGATGACGATTGGGACACAGCCGGACTGACGTCCCGTGCAGGCGGCTCTGATGTGTTCGCGACTCCAGCGGTCTTGGAAATCGCTGCGCCCGTAGTGCCACTCCCAGTCGAGCCCAAACTGAGCGAAGGACATCATCGGCATGATGGTCGAGTTGGTCATGTGCGGCCCGATCATCGGATGTCGACCGGCTTCCAGGTACATGGTTGCCGTACGTTTGGTCATTTCTCTCTGGTCGAGAATTGGGAGTCCCGGCTGGATGCGGCCATCAGGCAACCGGTAGGCATCGGACATGATTCGGTCCTTGTTCGGGAGGATATAGAAGCAGTCGAAGTAGAGGCCGTCAGTGAAGATCTCCATTTGCTGCTTGAGCCACCAGAGGTTGTAATCTTGCCAGCTTCGGACCGGGCCGGATGAGTAGCTGAGCCCGTCGCGGGGGCCCATGGGCCAGGCCCGACTGTTGTAGTCCATGAAGGTCCATTCGTCTTGGAAGGTCTGGAACTCGGGGGTGGCAAAGGTGATGCCCCGGCCCTGGACGTAGAGCAGGAAACGCTCGCTCTGTCTCGACGCGAAGTGCTGCCCGGCCGCCACGCAGCGCGTCCAGTGTTCCCGCCCGTCCCCGGCCAGGAGTTCCTCGGGGTAGCGGCTCACCCATCGTTCGATGAATTCCCGGTTCACTTTTCCTGTCTTACGGCACGTGGCGAGCTCGTGCCAAATTGTCAGGTCCCGTTGGTAGGGGAAGGGATCGTGGTAGAGACTGCCTGCGTAGCTCGAGGAGCCGGCGATGATGACCTGCATCGCGCCTTCAAGATCGACTTCCGACCAACGACGCCAGTGATCAGGGCGAACGGGCATGGGCTTGACCGGCGTGGCCTGCAGGCCGAAGCGAAGGGATCGAGGTGTTGCGAGCGGCGTGGGCTTCTGGATCAGGCGGATCCGGAGAGTCAGGACATCGCCATCGCGCTCGAGTTGCTGACATGGACTCTCACCGTCCAGCGCCCAACCATGGTCGGTTTCAGCAAACCAGCAGATCCCGCGTTCCTCCTCGCCAAGCCAGATATAGGGGACAAACGGCGTCAAGACCTCACGCTTCAGAATCTGCGAACTGTCCCACACCACCCCTTGGCCTTCGGGTGTGTATCCCGCATAGTTCTCGCGGCAGCGCTCGCCGCACATGTGAGCCAGGGGAGCCATCGCGTCTTTGACGGGGATGATGAGGTCGAGTTGATCGAGCTGTCCGCCTTCGAGCTGGACCTGGCAGGTCATCATCCCATCGTACTCCATCCGGGATGTCGTTTGGACCTTGGTCTTGCCGATTGCGAAGCTCGCAGACATGTTGACGGAGGTTTTGCTTGTGTCCGTGAAGGCGAATGTGGCGTCAGTCGGGGTAACTGTTCTACCGTCGCGCGTTGCCTCAAAGCGCATTGGCCCGGCCAGGAGTGGACTGCCTTTGGCCACAACCTGATCCCACAGCCCCACGTCATTCATCTCGTGCTCTCGCAGGACGCTGGAAACGGTTCGCCCGTCCACACTGATCGGCGTGAAGGGCGGGAGAATGAGGTCGCTGGTCCCAATCGTGTTGCGTTCCCACTCAAAGCGTTGGCGCGTGAACGTGCGCAGAAGCGATCCCTTCAGTCCGGCCGGTGGCGGTTCCAGTCGCAGAGCCAACTGGTAATCACCTTCCTCCAGTTCAGGAAGCTCGGCGATTGCCTCGCTGGTGTCGTTG
The DNA here is from genome assembly GCA_018676675.1 of Lentisphaerota bacterium. GTDB lineage: Bacteria > Verrucomicrobiota > Lentisphaeria > Oligosphaerales > JABHEG01 > JABHEG01. Next base: position 6,815 of record JABHEG010000342.1, on the reverse strand, counting down.
GCGAACGGGGGCAGGTCGACGGTTGCGATGGGTGTCGGCTTGCCGGTCTTGTGCACCGTCAGCACGGCCTTCCGAATCCGTTCCTTGTCCTTGAGCCCGCTGAGACCTACCTGGGCCTTCAGCTTGGACGGGTACGGATAGTAGGCGAATTTGAGATCGACGGCATCCCAGGCATCCGGAGCGGACGCGCGACAGAATGCCTTTGCTCCCTTCAGTTCTGTTGGCGTGAGCGATCGATTGAAGAGCATCACCTCGTCGATCGCGGTTTGCTCCTCCCCGCGTCCCAAACCGACTCGGAAAGCGGGGGTGGTGAGGTCTCGTTCGGTCAGCTCGGACTCGAAGGTCGCGCGCCCTCGGGCGACGCCATCAATGTAGAATGTGACCTGCGTATTCTGCCACGTGAGGACAAGCCAGTGCCAGGCATCCGGGCCCCACGTCGGCATCTCTCCGGGAGCGAGGATAGCGACCGTCCTGCGCCAGGGGTACTGGATCATGTAGTAGCAGAGGTACGGGCCTGGCTCGACCTGGCGCGCCATCTGGATGCCATAGTACCCTCTGCCGGATACTCCGTTGGTGAACAGCGGGTGGTTGTTGTCACCTTTGCCCGGGCCGTGCCAGTCAACGGGGCGGATCCACATGGACAATGTCCCTTCGGCGATGTTCAGGTTCCCGTGGTTTTCGAAGCTGACCGCGGCGCAGTCCCGGCCGCTTAACAGAGCCTTTCCGCTCAAGCCTTCAGTAAACTGTGCTTCCGCGGTGTTCTGGCCGACGGCCTTGCCGGTCGGTGTGCCGTTTGCGGCGTCCGCATCGATCCCCTCGTCAAAGCTGGCATGGAAGGTCAGGGCGCTCTTCAGTTTGGTCGCCAGGCTTGTCTGACCCTCGCCGGTCTTCCATCTGTGGTCCGGCCGGGACAGTGTCCAGTCGAATTCCCGGTGGAAACACACGACCTCGGTGTCCGTTCGGGTCACATGGATCCGTGTGTAGATCGTCTCTTCCGGCATGCAGGCTGGATGATCGAGGATGAACTCGCGCTCGGCCTTGGGGGCGAGGGTGACGCTCTGCTCGAGGTCCGCGTGCTGACTGTCGGTCGGCTGACTGTCAATCCTGATCGTGAGTGGAAGCGGGCGCGGATGGGGGTTGCGGATGCGGATGCGATAGCGCGCCTTGTTTCCGTCTGCCGTCCGGATCCCGAGCATCTGGGTAACAGGGGCGTCAGGAACCCAGTGGATCGAGGCCATGGTGTCCCGTTCGTCGAAGTGTGCGGCCAGGGGGGACCAGCAGCTCTGTTCCCACGGGCGCTTCCAGTTGCGCCCCAGACGCATGTTCCAGACTTGCCCGGGCAGAGAGGAGGCGACTCCGAGCTCGCGGAGGGGGATGGATGCCTCGAAGTGCCATTGCCCGTCGACCAATTGACTGGCGGTTTTCCACGCGCCTCGCCAGCCGGCGGCCGGCTTCTGACGTCGGTCAAAAATGGCCCCATTCGCGTTGATCAATGCCTGATACATGCCGTGCGTCTTGCTGCCCGGGACAGGGTCAAGCCAGACCTCGATGCAGTCGTCCTGGATGGTTGGGGCGTTGCTACCATCCGTTGTCGGCTGCAAGGCCGAAACCAGGTCCCCGGAGGGAGGAAGCTCGCTCCTCACGGCGACGTAGACAGCGTTGCCGTCGCTGAGGAACCAGGAGACCGCTTCCCGATGGGTGAGAGCGGTCTTGCCGACCTGTACCATTCCCACCATTCGGACGGCATTCATCCACTCAGCGTCGCGGATCAATCCGTCAACAACGGGGGTATGAGTGGCCGCCGGCAGGGCGATCTGAGGGGAGGCGAAACGGGTCGCGGCCTGGCTCGGGATGGCCGCCGAAAGTGTGACCGCAGCAATGAGCAAGGCGAAGACGAATGAGCGATTCATAGTCTGGCCCTTTCGCGGGCGTCCGGGGATGGGGTATTGGCGCCAATCTAGCGTGACCCGGGACGCCGTGCGAGGAACGCAGATTGCTGAGCCGATGGTGGGGGGCCTGGAGAGCGGCGGTCTCCGCCGTGAAGAGGGAAACACCGTCGGGGACGACGGCTCTCCAGAAGGCACAAGACCACCGTCGGGGACATCGGCTCTCCAAGGGAAACGGCCGCTGTGGACATCGGCCCTTCTAGGGAACGGGTTCACTCCACTGGCACGATGGCGATGAAATCGATGTTGATTGCATCGCCGAGGTTGGTCATGCGGATCCGGTGTTTGCCGGGCGTCAGTTCCAAGGGCGGGGTCAGTTTCCTGAACGTCCACGTGTCGTCCTGCACGGCAAAGCCGTTGGTGGTTGGGAAGAAGATGTTCTCGTACTCCGGACCGGGGACCTCACCATCGATCTCGAACTTCCGTCGCGCGTTCTTGAAGTTGGTTGTGTAGCGGATCATGACCGTGTGCTGTCCGGCTTTCGCGGCGGAGAACTCCCACTCCAGCCAGTTGCCGACTGGCCGGATCCAGTAATGGAAAGCGCGGTTCCCGCTGGCGTTGAGTGGTTGATAGAACTTGATCTCACCGCCTCCGCCGTGTTCGATGAAGTCTTCACCTTCGATGTAGATGCCGCCCGCGTTTCCCGCCAGTTCAACCGGGAGTAGCGAGATTCTCTCCTCAGTTGAGTAGGTGCGTCCGTCCGGGGCTGTGGCTGTAACCTTGAGTACAAATCTGTCTGTTCCCGGTGGAGCTGCGTACTCCAGAGTCGGCCCTTCCGCGGTCTTTCCTTCCGGCAGAGACCAGCTGAATCGCGTTTTGGCCGGGTTGGAACCGGAGAGTGCCGCTTTGAGCCGAATCGTTCGTCCCTTGCCTGCCTTCAGGGATGTGTCACCCTTGATGGAGATGAGGCTTGCGCTGCAGGCACCCATGGTCTCGCCGTTCTCCCCTGCGCCGATCGCGGGACTCTCGGGCTTGAGGCGGAAGTCACCGGCCTGGGGAGCGATGAAGAGCGGATCGGCCTGCAGGCTGTGCTTGTCCTGCCCGCTGTTAGTCCGCCATTCAGCCAGGTCGTGCCCGGTGAGGGCCAGTTTCAGGATATTCGTACTGTAGAGGTATGCCACCTGCGTTTTGGCGACCATCTCACCCCAGAAGTTGTAGTCGCTGGTCATCTCCAGGCGTTCCTCCGGGTGTGTGATGACCAACGCCGCATTCGGGACACTGGTTGGGAACCAGAAGATGTTGTTGACGAACCGGCAACCCTTGTGGGTGCGGCCGCAGAAGTAGGCAGAGAAAACCTGGCCTCTGGTGAAGGTGTTGTTCTTGATGAGGATGTCCGTGCAATCTCGCGCTGTGACATGGTACCGGGTACCCCAGATCACATTGCCTTCGATGCGGCCGCCTTTGCAGCCGGTTATGTTGATACCGTTCCCGAACCCGCCGTGTGCTCTCGCGTAGCCGATTCGGCAGCGCAGGACCTCAACCCCGTGGGATTTGATGATCCGCATCACGCCGGGATGGCCTGCCGTAGGGAGATTGTCGAAGGTGAATCCGTCGACCGTGATAAACGACTTGGCGCTGATGTTGACGAGTGGAGCAGTGACCTGGGCGCCGTCGATGAGCACCAGGCCGTCGCCTCGCGTGCGGAATGTGATACGTTTGTCCTCCGTGCCGCCGTGCAGCGGCGCGATGGCATGGTAGTAGGTGCCCGGGGCCACGATCACGGTGTCTCCGGGCTTCACGCCGAAGCTGGCCCGTCGGATTGTCGCCCAGGGTGTTGCCTCCGTCTTGCCATCTGCATCGTCGTTCCCACTGGCGGCGACATAGTAGGTGGTCGGTTTCTGAGGGGCGTCTGTTGTCTTGAAGGACACGACGTCCGACAGCGTTGAGCCCCCCCGACGGCCATTCGCGCGAACCTGCACGACATAGTCGGTCGAGGGGACGAGCCCTTTGAGGCCGGATCCGTGCACCGTGCCTTGAGGACTGCTGGCGGTCTTGCGCCACGTCTTGTCGCCCTTCCCCTTCCAGTTCACGGTGCCCGTGCTGTCGTCCTGCGGTGTGCGCCAGGTCACGGACGCGGAAGTCGCTGAGATGCTGCTCACCGTCGCGTCCTCGATGACTGGGGCGCGGATCGCTGCCTCGAAGGAGCCGGCCGGCCGGCCAAATGGCCCCAGATGGGCCGCGGGGCTGTCCCACGCCAGGCGGAAGTCGTTTTCCGCGGTATCCACGAATCCGGGATTTGCGACCGTACTCCGGCGTTCCCTGCCGATCCGGTCTTTGTCGAGGCCATCTCCCGAGTAGAGGTTGTTGCTGGCCAGGTAGCCCTGTTGAGCACCGTTCGCGAACGTCACGGCTCGGCTCGCATTGTCGGCCAGGATACAGTCCCGCACTGTGACATCGCGTGTTCCCTTGCCGAGATGAATCCCCGTTGCGTTGTGGACAATTGTGCAGCTGAGAACGGAAGGTGCGGTTGCTCCTGAGAGCTGGATGCCGGTCCCTGACGCGTCCCGGACGACGCATGACCTGAGGGTGGTGTTCTGCCCGGTCACGATGATGCCGTTCTCTCCTTTGCCCGCAACGCTTATTCCCTCCAACTCGATCCAGTTTCCCGCGATCCGGGCGCCGGGGAGGGTAGCTGCCTTCCTGCCGTGCGCCCGAACGCGGATCGGCTCTGCTTCTGTACCGACAGCTGCGATAACCAGCGGTTCGGTGTACGCTCCGGGCATCAGGTAGAGTGTGTCTCCCGCCTTCAGTCCCGATGTCGCTTTGGCCAGTGTCGCCATGGGGGCCTGATTTGTGGTCCCCGCATTCTCGTCGTCGCCGGCTGTGGAGACGTAGAAGACGCGGCCAAACGCGCCGCGATGGACCCCCACATTCCCTCCACCAATCGCCTTTCCTCTGAGTGGGCTGTCTGATTGGAGGCGGTAGTCCAGGTAAGTCGGGTCAGCGAAGCGCGCGTCCGCAACAGAGACACCTTTCGGCGCACCGGAAGGGACATAGTTGTTGACGAAAGCCGTGTCGGAACCAGCCCAGTCGCCGGCGGCTCCGGAGTCGGGCTTGGGCCGGCCATACAAGCCGATGTTCTTGAGCAGGACGTTGTTTCGGACCATGATTCGGTCTTCGGGTGCGTACTTCAGCGTGTAGTAGGTGCATGGCACGAACCCGCAACTGCCGGTCAAGATGTTGCCTTGCAGGACGGTGGCCCGGCACATGAACTTGGTACGAAATGAGAGCCGTCCGTTGAGGATGTTGTTTATCAGCAGGTAGTCACGGCCTTCCTTGCCGTACGTGCCGATCCCATAGTGGTGGCCCCAGCCCAGTGTTCGGATCGTCTGAGGGGAGGGGTCTGTGCGGTTGCCCAGGAAGAGCACATGACGGGCTCCGGCGTCATTGAGCAGGAACGTTCCTCGTCCACCGTTGAGGACCCCATAGCATGTCTTCACCAGGATGCGCTGGGCGCCCTGCTTGAGGACAAGTCCGGCGAACCAGGTCGACGAGAAAGCGCAGTCCTCGATCGTGATGTGGTCTCCGCCTGAGTAGACGGCGTCGTCGCCTGTTCCACTGACTCGATTCCCCCTGACCAGGACGCCGGCGTTGTCGAACTCGAAACGGAGGCCTTTCAGCCGAACGTAGCTTACCCCGATCGCCAGCGCGCACGCATCGTTCCCGAACACGCTTGCAGTCGTCTTGCCCGAACGGACCGCCAACTCATGCACGTTGGCGCCTCGTGAGTCGGAGAAGTGGACGTATACCGTCTTGCTGTCTTTGTCCCAGCACCATGTTCCCGGCAGTTCATCGACCATTGAGCTCGTGGCAACGCGTTGCAGCATGATCCGCGTGTCAGTCTCCCAGGCGCAGCCTTGGCCCCGTCCCATCACAGCCTTTCCCTGCCAGGTGAACTGCGTGCTCGGTGTCCGAGTCAGGGCGGGTTTCTGCGCGCAGGAGATGATGACGCGGTGTCGCGGTGCGGCCATGATCGTGATGGGGCTGCCCGGTTTGCCTGTGGGGCCCTTCTTTGCGTCCATGACCAACGCTGTCTCGAGGTACTCCCCTTCGCTGATGATCAGTGTGTCACCGGCGTGCAGTTGGGCGATGCCATGGGCCACATGCCGCCAGGCCCGGCCCCGGGAAAGGCCGTCTGCCTGGTCGTTACCATCGATGGAGACGTAGTACGTCTTTCCAGGCGTCGTCAATGGGCCACACCCGTACGTTGATTCGTCCACCTCAATCGGCTGAGCCAACGCCTTGAGTTCAGCGGAATCAGGGTCCGTGTTGTAGTCTGCAGCCGATGCGAAGGTCACCAGGGACACAAGAGGAAGGAGCAGGAGAGCGTAAGCAGGAACACTCCTCCAGCCACCACGTCGCTGGTTGTCGCGTCGCCCATTCGTTCTAGTCAACATCATCCGTCGTACCTCGCGCTTGCCAAAACGTGGTTGGTGGAGAGAAGACACGGAACCGGGTCTCAACCGATGGGATGGACCGTAACGGGACGGGAGACGGGATGCAAGGCATGGCTGTCTTCTGGAGGCGGTCGTCCTCGACCGTTTGACTTGCGTGCAGCCACGGCGGGGGACCGCCGCTCTCCAACGGGAAACCTGGTCCAATTGGCTGTCTTCTGGAGAGCGGTCGTCCTCGACCGTTTGACTTGCGTGCAGCCACGGCGGGGGACCGCCGCTCTCCAATCGGGACGCAGCCACGGCGGGGACCGCCGCTCTCCAACGGGAAACCTGGTCCAATTGGCTGTCTTCTGGAGGCGGTCGTCCTCGACCGTTTGACTTGCGTGCAGCCACGGCGGGGACCGCCGCTCTCCAATCGGGACGCAGCCACGGCGGGGGACCGCCGCTCTCCAACGGGAAACCTGGTCCAATTGGC
>JABHEG010000340.1 GCA_018676675.1 Lentisphaerota bacterium | reverse complement strand
CGGCGGTCTCCGCCGTGGTTCCATCTTGATCGCATTGCGGTACCGCCGTGGACGGCGGCTCTCCAAGGGAAGGCGGATTCTGGAGAGCGGCGGTCTCCGCCGTGGTTTCATCCTGATTGCATTGCGGCACCGTCGTGGACGGCGGCTCTCCAAGGGAAGGCGGATTCTGGAGGGCGGCGGTCTCCGCCGTGGTTTCGCTTCGTTCTCCGGCATGTCTGGCAAAGGCCTTGCCCATACTCCACAGGCCGACCAGTAGAACTGTCCCTGCGAGGCCGACGTGCACACTCATCCAGAAGTCGAAGCTCAGTAGCATCTGATTGACCAGGAGTCCGTTCCCGGGGGTCCAATGGTCGAACGCCCCGAGCTTGAGCAGAATAGGGCCTCCGATGACACTGGTCAGGACCACAGCCGTGAATGTCCCGGAGACGAGTTTGAACGGCAGAACCATGCCGGTCAGGAACAGGGCTGCATCGAAGCTGATTGAGATCAGGCTGGCCGGCAGGAAACGTTCGACATTCGAGGTGAAATCGAGGAAAGGGATCGGCAGGATCATGATGGGTTTACTCAGGAAAAGGCCACTCGCGACGGGGACCAGGACATACACACAGCCGAACACGATTCCCAGGCATGCTCCTACGCTGAAGACATTCCAGCGCCACGAGCGCCGCCGCTGCCCACCGTCAGTGTCCCGCTCCGTTGACTCCGACAGCGCGGTCGCACCTTCCGCCACAATCGGGGCAAGGGGGAAGGGCAATCGCTCAATGTCTGATGTCAGTCGGAACACGATGTAACCCAGACCGAAAAAGCCCAGCCGGCCAAGCAGGTAGCCCACTGCGATCAGGAACATGGGCGAGAGAAAGCCTTTGGACCGACTCCACCACCAGTCGCGATGGGCCAGGTTGCGTGTCTGGATGCCGGGTGAGTCGACCGGTGGAACGACCCAATCAGGGATCTTCTCTGCAATCGTGCTCGTTTCCGGAGCCTGGAGCAGGTATTGGTTCCAGATCGTCGAGGCGAACGGTCCGCCGGACAGCGCCAGGTGGAGGAGCGTCATCGCCGCGATGCCCGAAGCCACGTAGAACAGGACGAACACCTCCTGGCGTCGCAGGTGCGTGAAGCTCCGCCGGGCCAGCTCGGCGAAGAGGATGATCGTGACCCACTCGGCGGCGGCTCCAAGCGATTGACCCGCAACCAGCCCCATGTAGATCGAGCCCGGCATCATGACAAAGGCGACGAAAAGCGCCCCGACGACGGTTCGCATGGAGAAGCCGTCTTCGTACGGCCCGCGGTCGAGCATGTCTGCGTCGTCGTCCGATTGCGGTCTGGCCGTTGGTTTGGTTTCTTCAAGGGGAGGACTCACTGGAACAGCCGGTCTCCTTCCCGCTGGTACTTGGCGACGTCGTCATTCGAGAGCACGCGCCACATCAATAGCTGTTTACGGATGGTGGAAATGAAACGCGGCACGAGTCGTCGCCAGTTCTGGTCGTCTCCGCTGAATCGTGTGGCTGTGAGATGGTACTGGTAGACGCCCCGGTCCTCACGAAAGACGATCCTGAGTTTGGTGTCGTGGCTGACGCCCAGGTCGAACGGGGCCATCCAGGCACGGAACAGCAACGCAGGGGTTTCCGTGTCGTGTTCCTTCTCGATGGCGCAGATGAGGTCATCGACGGCGAGTTGGCCGATGGTCACGCCTTCGATGCCGCGGAGGAATTCAGCCATATAGGCCTGCATGGCCAAAACGTTTGCGGGGCTGGCCACGAAGGGTAGAAACAGGGCCACGGAGCTGGTGTCCGCATCTCTGTCATCTTCTGTGGTTTCGCGGTCTGCGTCGGGGATGGCGGCGTGGAAGGCCTGGCGGGCGGGGTAGATGGTAGACACCAGAACGATGGCCATGGTCAGCACGGTCACGAACACGGCGCTGCCGGCGGTGTAGTTCAGGGAAAGCCCCGACAGCCATCCTGTGGCCTGAAACAGCCGCGATACGGCCTGTCCGAGCAGGTAGCCGAATCCTGCCCCTACCACGGCATAGACTGATGACTCGGCGAGGAACAGCGCTGACACGTTTCCGGGCGACAAGCCCACTGAGTTGTACACGAAGATTTCGCGTTGCCGCTCGTAGACGGAGCCCATCATCGTGCCAAGCACCATCACGAAGCCCAGGAAGAGAGGGACGGCGATCTGCCACGCCGCACTGAGTTGGCTGGTTTCCAGAGCGGCGTAGAGGATGACATCCGTTCCATCGCAGGCCAGGATGGTCAGGTTGGAACGGGTGGTGTACCCTTCAGCTTCCGAGCTCAGGTCCGTCGTGCGTCCGCCTCTGACGGCGATGGACCGGGTGGTTGCCCCCAGCCGGATGCCGAACTGGTAGGGGACTATGGCGATCTGATCTGTCGCGTAGTGAACGTACTCTTCCAGTGTGTCGGCCTGCTCTTCATCCCCGCTCTGCTGCGCCTGCATCTGTTGCTGCATGACGAAGTTCACCGGGGTCAGGGGCTCACCGTCGATATCGCGAATTGCGTCGAACGCAGCTGGATCGATGATCCCGACGAGCGGAAGATCCTGGCCGAACAGTCTGACCGACTGACCGATGTCTTCTGTTCCGAGACCCAATTGTTCAGCCACATGGAGCGGCAGGATGATGGCTCGTTCACCATCGTGTTCGAACCAGCGTCCTGCGACGAGGGTTCGGTCGACACCGGTAACGGCCGGTTCACTTGGCTCAACACACAACAGGGCTACGGCAGTGAAGCTCTGCGTGTCGGCTCCGGCGTCTCCAGGCGTTTGTGTGGGCGTCAGGTCGATTTGGGAGAGCTGGCCGCTGCGATCCGAGAAGAACCAGGCTCGGGCGGCAACAACGGTATCCATGCCTGACTTGGGCTCAAAGTTGCGTTTCAGCGATTCATGCAGCGGCCGCGGCAGGGCACCCCAGGCCCGATCTCGTGTAAGCAGGCCTCGGTAGCTCGGCGTTCCGTCCGGGTGATTCAGGCGTGAGATGCTGACCACCGGGACCAGACTGGTGAAAGAGAGCAGGATGAACGTCACCATGACTACGGTCAGGCCGGTCAGAAACGCGCGTTGGGGACGCCGTCGGATATTGGAGATACCCAGGTCAACCGCTCGTACAGCGATTCCTCCAACGTTCTGTTGGTCGTCGTGACGGCCCGTCGCCACTTGTTTCCGTTCCTGGAGGACGGCGTCCATGCGTACCACGATAAGGACGCTTACTGTGGCCACCAGTGCCATGATGATAAACGCGAGTAGCACCAGGAATGGGGTCAGGGTGAAGCGGAAGGCGGGGTGGACCGCGGCGAGGAGAAGGAAGCAGATTGAGAAGATCACACTGATCCAGATGATTCGGCGTTTGATCGTTCCCGACGCGATGAGCAGCCTCTCCAGGCAGTATGAGAAGGGGAGCAACAGGGCCAGGTAGAACAGCACGCCCCGGATCATGTTGTTGATCATGGCCAGGATTTCGGCATAGGCCTTGCCCTCCAGGGCCCAGCCTTTCTCGCTGGCTGTGCGATAGGTTCGATAGTCGCCGTTGGCCAGGGCTTCGGTGGCCGTGGCCAGATGCTCTTCTGCATCGCGGTGGTAGCTTTCGAGGCGTGGATTCTTTACTCCGTTGCTTTCCAGTTTTGCCATCCGGTGTTCGTCGAGCTGCCACATGTCCCGGGCGCCCTGGAGGACCATGGAGGGAATCGTCTGCAGGTCGTCCAGGACGAATCCCTCGCCTTCGGGGTCTTCCAAGGTGTTGTTGATCAGGATGAGGCGGCGTTCCTGGAAGCCCAGCCCGAGGGTGAGCATGACGCGGGTCGTCGGGTCAGCCCAGAGGGTCACCATGTTTTCCGAATCGTCTCCGGCGAGGGCATCCGTGGCGCTTTTTCCGAACTGGAAAGGCTGGGCCAGAGTTGCGGCCTCGAGGATTGTCAGGTCTTTCAGCGGCAGGTATCCCCGGGGATCTGTTAGTCCGGTCAGCGTGACCGCGCGGCAGGGGAAGCAGACGATGTTCAGGTGCTGCTGTGCTTTCCTGATCTCGATTGTCCAGGGGTAGTCCTTTTGCCTGGCCATATCCACCGCATACATGATTGCTCCGTTCGGTGGAATTGGTTCGCGTGCGCCTTCGCCTCGGGACAGGATGTCCTGGAATTGGGAAACTGCCGCTGCGTTCTTCTCCAGGAATCGGGGGCTGGCCACTCCGTAGGCTTCCAGGAGGCAGTTTCGGAACTGTGAGTTCTCGGTGATCTGGATCAGCCCATTGAAGGTGAAGCGCCCTTCTGGGTCGGTCATGACGGCGGGGATCCCGCGGGTTCCCATCAGATGTTTGTCGCCACGCTGTGTTTTGAGGAAGACGACCGCTTCGGTGAGGGGTTCATTTGGTGTGTAGTTCCTCTCCTGATCAAGCCAGACGACGCGTCCTTTTAGGCTTGCCCAGGCGTCTGTGAGCGGGGAACTCACGAATGGACCGGTCCATTCCGTAATGGCCTTCGCGATCGTTCCCAGCCCGGCCCGGCGACCTTTGCGGGCGGTGACCTGCTGCTCCAACAGGTCCAGGCGGAGCCGACTGAAACGGTCTCCCGGGGTGTCGACGTAGCGGCGATCGTCGTTCACCGTGGCCAGAGTCACAGCCGGGATGCCGGCCACCACAGCGAGTTCGCTCTCGAATGGCGCTTGATAGGGGAAGTACGTCCACCAGTGACGGCCTCGTGTCAGGTTGATGCAGTCAACGAAAGCACCGGCATTTGTGTCCTTCTCGTCCTCTGAACGAAACGAGGCAGCGTACTGGGCCAGTTCCGCTCCCAGAACACTGAACTTGGGCCGGATCTTGTGTTCGGCCTGAGCCCGAAACCGCCCGACAGCGAACACGCCATAGCGGTCTGAGCGGGAGGAGAGGTCGAGGCTTACAAGCAGACCCGGCCGACCCATGCGAGTCAGCATCGAAGCAGGATCCGGGGCGTCCGCCTCGAGCGTCTTGCGGAGTTCGCTGACGAAGTGTGTCATGCCGTAGAATGCCTGGCCGTGGCCGCTGGTGAAGAGCGCGTAGATCGGACGGTCAGCCGGCGCCTGGTTGTGCAGGAAACGGCAGAACTCCAGAAGCACGGCAGCACCGCATGCCTGTTCAGCGCCCGGGGCCGCATCCGGGACCACGCTGATACTGTCGTAGTATGCGTGAAAGACAATGGCGGCAGGGGGGCTGCCAGCCTGACTCTGTTCGTTTGAGGGAGCCGAGATCTGCGCGATGATATTCCGCGCGATGACCGGCTCCCAGGCAGTGGCGCAGTGGACGGTGGCGTCTCGGTCCGGGGTCTCAAGGCAGGCATCAAGCAGATCCAGATCACCCGGGGCAACGTAGAAGCGGGGGATGTTTGCCGGGACGGTCAGGAACTTGTTCCGGGCGGTGTAGCATGTTGCCGCGTCGTCGCCTCGAAACACCACGGCCCTGGCTCCGAACTCCGGTGCACTCAGCCACTCGAGGTCTGACGTCCAATCCAGGATGACAATGGCGCCGGTGATCGCCTTTCCGGACAAATCAGCTTCGCTTCCGCCCCCCGCGTAGACCAGATGACCTGCCAGGCCCTCAGGGGGCGTTTGGCAGGTGCTGGCAAGATTGGGCCACAAGGGGAACAGGGGGATTTCGACCGGAATGTCATTAGCTGCTGCGGTGAGTTGCGCGTCCGCCGTACGAGGAACGGGTACGCTGAACTCCTGCGTCGCGACATCCGCGATGCCCATGGCTCGGAGCCGCGTGACGATCTCCGCTTCCGCCTGTTGGCACCCGACGCTGCCCGTTATTCTGGTGGGATACCGAGTCAGGGCTTTGAGATGGTCGCGGATGCGGCCCATCTCGAGGTCAGGCTGAACGTCTCCTTCCCGCAGAGGCGGCGGGGTCAGGGAAACGGGCTTGGGGCGCCCCAGGTGAGCGCCCAGCCCAACAGTCAGGGCGATACAGACGATGGCAAATGCAATCCAGCGCACCGGCTGTTACCCCCAGAAGTGATATACGGGTGTGCTGGTGATGGCGCCCCAGATGCCCCAGCAACTGCCCACCACGAACTCGCCCAGGACGAGTCCCACGAAGAACGGCATGGCCTTGCGGTACGTATCCGCTCCGCCGTAACGGGTGATCAGTGCCTTGGCCAACCAACCAATGAAGATGCATGCCCACAGCTTCCCCATGGACCAGGAGGTGGAGGTCGCATAGCCGACGGGATGCCACGCCCACCAGGTGAAACTCGTTCGCATGAAGCCGAGGAAGAGGGTGAAGACAATTCCCAGGCCGGTGGCACAGGTTGCCGCAACTCGAGCTTCCTGGGGGAACGACAGCCAGCCTTCCATCCGGGTCCAGCCCTGGCTGGCAAAGGCTTGCCCTGCAGGTCGCCCACTGTAGCCGTGGACGTACAAGGCGTGGAGCAGGGCCCAGTAGGCTGACAGCAGTCCCACAAGCAGAGCGATGGCGACGGCGAACATCATTGCCCGGGCGGTCAGTTTGCGGACCTGGGCAATCTTGAGACTCTCCATGCTGTGAGCAGAGAAATGGGCTCGATACGCGCGGTTGAACCAGAAGAACATGGAAAATGCCGAGAGGTTGCCGGTACTCATACTCTCGGTGCCGACGGCGTTGTTGATGAGCACTTCCGGTCCCATGGCGTGCAAGTCGTGCGCTGGCGGCCCCAGCTCGGCCCGCATGCGGGCGATGGCCAGGGAGTAGAGGTAGAAGATCCCGAAGAAGAGCAGCATCACACCGGGGGATCCGCCGAGGCTGACTCCACCGGCTACGAGAATCCCTGTGCTGATGACGAATGCGATCAGAGCGGTTCGGTAGCGCATGGGCTCGGCTGATTCATCAGCACCTCCCGGTTTGCCGCGGATGGTCCGCCACACGCCCCTGAGATGCCGTCGGGCCAGCCAGACGGCAAAGAGCCCGAGAGCGAGGTATCCGCCCGCTGCCTGCTCATTGGGGAAGGGGAACCCTGGCAGTTCCCGTACACCGACGGCGGAGGTCAGGACCAGCTGGAGCTTGAAGAACAGGAAAAAGAACCAGCAACTGAAGGCCAGATCAGTGGGGAGGAAATAGGCAAGCCCAATCACGAACGGGTAGAGGTTGACCTGGGTGTTCGCGATGGCATTCCACGGCCGTTCAACGAAGTAGTCACGGAATTCGAACGCCCTTACGATAGGAATTTCCGGAAGATCCGGGTAGAGGTGATGGAAGCCGTTGAGGATGTCAATTGAGGCGGTCAGGGCGAACCCCGTCCAGAACAGTTTGCTGCGGAGCAGCGAGGAAAGCTGAGTGGCAATGATCATGGGGATCTGTATGATCGGGAAACTCAGTCGTTCCTTTTCCGTCCAGGGCTGTCGGAAGAAGGTGTTCAGGCAGAACAGGGCGGTCATCAGGGTCAGTAAGAACACGCTCCAGAAGGCCAGTGGTTTCAGCCAGGAAAGGAAGATCTTCGCGCGGTAGAGCCACGCATTTCCCACAGCGAGACCGCTGATCGCGTCGGGGTCACTGACAATTGCCCAGGGGCGCAGATGGGGGAGAATGAGCGTGTCCCAGCGATTCTGCGGATTCGCATTATAGGCCGGATACGTCAGCATTGGGATCATGATCTGGAGAAGGTCATGGCTGCAGAGCGTTCCCGCGATCGAGAGCATGACGTAGATCACCAGAATCTCGCTCGGGCTCAAGGCACTGTTCGGCCAGCGTTTTTGGACCGCCAGGTTCGCCAGTGCGATCAGGAAGATAGCAAAGGTGACGTGGAAGAACAGGGAGATGGCGGTGGAGTGGCCGGTGTACCAGATGAGCTCAGCCTGGACGACCCACATCGCCAGCAACGGCATCAGGGCACAGGCTATGCAGATCGCCCGGAGGGTCACCGCCTCGCGTGCCTGCGATGGACACTCCGATGGTGGCGCCAGGGGCTTGGGTGACGGCTTGTCTGAGTCTGTCAAAAGTTGGGCACTCCTCGTTGCACCGAGCCGAAACCTACCAAGTAAGGAGGCATCGGTCAAGGCCGCGGGCGGCCGAGCCGCGCACAACGCGAGTGGTTCTCTTCCGTTGGCGTGTCCCGCCAGAAGGCCAACACGGCCCTTCGTAGCTCCGCTCTCTGGGCGGAGTTCTTCCGCCGATACCGACCGGCGGGGCGTCAGAACGGCAGAGAGGATTCGCTGTCTCCCCAATATCCATCCCGCCGGAGACGTCCCTCCAGAGTCCGACCAGAGACAACATCGGCACAGGGATGTACCCAGATTCCTTGCCTCCATCCCCAATCCATGTTATCTATTTCCCGTCGCCGGAAAGCAAATCCCTATCTCCTATCGTCCCCGCCGATCTCCTAAGAGACGCTCGACGGTCGTCCGGCGTGCCGCGCAGTGGTGGTGGCGACGAAGCTGCCGAGTTCGCGCTCGACGTACCTGTGTCCGTGTTGCCCACAGGTGCAGCCATCGCGGTTTGTGCGACCGTCCCGGGCCAGCCCTGGAACGGTCCAGAGCTGGTCGTGGTGGCGCTTAAGCAGGTTACCGGATAATCACCAAGGTCAGCCCAAGATGCGTGTCTGCCGGTTCCCCAGATTGCTGTTGCCGATTGCACTCTTGAGTGCGGGGTCGTGTTACCATCCCGGTGACGTGTCGAGAGCTGATTGCCACTGCAACCCGAAGGGCAGCGCCTCGCTCACCACATTCAAGCACAGATGGGTCATTGCGCCACGTGATCCGGCGACACAACGGGAGTACCGGGTGGCGCCACTGGGAGGGGACTACAATTCGCCCGTCATCGAGCGAGCCGGCCAGATCTACTGGGCCTACATCGGTTACTGGGACGACTACGACGAAGAGGAGCGCGCCACGGCCCACTACCCCGAAGCGCGGAGAGGCACGAGTGATGTGGTCTGCCGAGAGGTCAGCGACGACCAGAGCCTGTGTCTCGTCATTGCCCAGAGATGCGTTTCCGGCACGGTAACCCGGCGAGTGATCAGGCGAGGCATGTACAACGACCGCGTGCACGTTGTACCTTCGGTCGGGATCGACTTGGACGGCTACCTGCATGTCGGGGCCAACATGGTGGATCGATTCGGCTTGGTCTACACGACCCGCATCCCCGAAGGCGAACACCATGATCCATGGGTGTACTACGTCTCGAGAACACCACGCGATACGGAGCCTGGCTTCCTCAATCGGGGAAGGCCCGGTGCTGACGGCGTGGTGCGGCACCCGCCCCATCGAGGCGTTACATACCTGAACTTCTTCAATGACCCCCAGGGACGTCTGTACGCCAGCTACAAACACCGACTCCGAGGCAGTTGGGATGCCGGCACGAATGCGGGGGGCTTGGCTCGGTACGATGAGGCGTCAAAGAAGTGGAAGCCGCTTGGCGGGAGGACGTTCAGCCAGGCGTTGAAGCACCCGACCCTCTTTGCCAGTGCCGGAGGCCCTCGGAATCCCCGCCACTGGATTGGCGTCTATCAGCCGTACAAGCAGACCGTCGTTTTCGACGGTCGCAGCCGGATGCACGTGGCCGTGATGGTCTACGGAATGCACGAACACGATTCCCGGGACGGCTTCACTTCGAACGCCGTGTACGCCTACTCCGATGACTTCGGGGAGACGTTTCACCGAGCCAACGGGACAGTCGTGTCGTTGCCGATGACAGTCACTGCGGGAGAGAGTCCCGACGACTCGGGGCTCATGAACGAAGGGAACAGTGGACTCGTGTACGTGACTAGCGGGACTTGGTCCGGGCAGGAACTGGCCTACAGAGTACCCATCATCCTGACACTGAATGAACAGGGCCGTCACGTTCCGGTACTGAACGTCACCGTCAAGGACTTCCGGTTCGAGGGAAATGTCTACTCGCTGACTCAGCCGGCAAGCGCGAAGTCTCTTGTCTACGCGAACCGTCGGTGGTCGGAAATCGCGGCGATCGGCGGCCTGAATTTCGGACGTGGATGGCGACTGCAGCTCGGACCCTTCAACTCCGGATTTCGCTCCTCGCTCACGCTGAGCGGCGGCCCGGCCGGATCTCGACCGCGTACACTGGTCCACGGTGGCGATGGACCGGCCGATGACCGTGTTCCCATGGGGAACTCGAGCCGCGTCGACTTGGTGTCTCTGCAAACGAGGCAGGTTCTTGTCTACCAGAACCATCACGTTTACAGCCGCCGGCTTCTGCCCCGCGTTGAGTACGGCGTACACAGAGTCACCTTTGAATGAGGCCTCGTGGGACGGCTCCGTGGGACGCGAACATGGTCGGTTGAGTCAGCGTTAGGCAGCGAACGGACGAACGATGGAACAGCGAGTCGAAGGGCTGCTGGCTTCATAGATGGACGATCTGTCGGTGCGTCTTCGGCCAACACGCCTTTCTGCGGCCGACGACAGGATGTCCGCCAGAAAGGGGCTGGTTCTGTTCCGGTTTCTTCCTGGCCAATCTGATGCGGGATTCGCATTCGCACAACCACGACGCGTGGATCGGGCGCCACGTCACTGGAGCTCATCCCTGAGCGCTCTTCCCTAACCGCGCGTTCCAGGGACCCCGGTTTGGGAAAACCGGCCTCCAGGTACCCGTCCGGCATCCGACCGTTTCCGGTTGGTCTGTTCCCGAATCCCATCGTCCGGTCATCATTGTCCTGACAGAACGCGGTGGATCAGGCGCGGCTATTTGCCGTCGCCTGCATCCGGCTTGTCAGCATCTAGCTTCTCTGATTCTGGTTGATTGGGTAGCGTGAAGGTTGCAACCACTGCGCGGTGGTCAGATGGATAGGGCTTAACAACAATGTCTGCATTTTCTTTGTTTTCCCCTACGATCTTTGCTCCGTTCAGCTTCACGCCTTTGCCTCTGAAATACACAAAATCAATGCGGTCATGGTGATCCTTGGGGTCATCGGCCTTCGTCAGGGGCGACCAGGTGAAGCCCGGCTCTTTCACCTCATCGGGATAGACCGTGCGCCAGGCATCGCCGAATCCTGCGTTGGCCATCTCCAAAGAGGTGGGATACTCCACTTTGATAGGGTGGCGACCGGACTTGGCTGTTGCTTCGGTCCAGTCAAGGTGTGAGGGCTCGTTGAAATCGCCTACCACAAAAACAGGGGTCTCTTGGTCGGGGAGGGAACGTATCTGCGTGAGAAGTTCTGAGATTTGTCTACCGCGCGCTCTTCTTGCGCTCGCAATCGCCTCGGCTTCGGTCTTGATGAAAGGAGTATCCCAGTGTTTATGCCACTTTGGACGGATACTCAAAAGCTGGTATGGCTGATAAGGGTTTGATGGTAGATGCAGGTTGAAGACGTAGGCTTCTTGGCCCGAAGTCAGTTTGATTTTGATGCCACTGTTGAGGCGCCCGACAATCTCATGACGCGTCAAGATGCACTTATTCCTAAGGTCCTCATAGAGATTCCAACCCAGCAACTTGGCCAACTTCTCCGCATTATCACCCATAGGGGAACGCGTTTCCTGAACGCCGACAATATCAGCTTTTGCTTCCTGAATCACCTTGGCGGTTTGGGACAACGGTTGCCCACGCATCGTGCCACCTCGATAGATATTGTAAGACATGACCTTCACGTTGGACTCTTCGGTTTGTGCGTGCAGGGGACTTACAAAAGCCAGCCCAACAGCGAACAGCATTCTTACAGCAGTAATCGTGAGAAATGACTTCTTCATAAGATCTAAGTTCTACTATGCTAACGATTATTGATTCTGCGCGGCATTCGGCGCAGGATGCTCGGAATTCCTCCTTGACCTGAGCTCAGACTTAACCGGACGGATATCCGGTCAGTCGGGCGCATTTGGCTCTTGCCCGACCGAGGGCACCAGTTGGGGATGACCGGCCTCCAGGCCTTCTGACAGTTAGCGAGCCGTTCATCCACAGACCAGCCAATCCCCATCAACGCCAAGTGTCAAAGTATGGGCCCGACCCCGGGAGGCCCAAGACGATATCGCAGCACCTCAAAGGAAGTAACTGCTAACAGCTAAGGTGTGGCCCTGAATGCTCTCATGGTCGGTCCTGGACGGAGCGGTGTCCTTACAGAGCCGCGCACAGCGTAAGCGGGTTCCCCCTCCCGCTGGTCAGGGCTCGGACGGACAGTGAGCTTCCTCCGCAGATTAAGGAAGCGTTCCCAGCTCGTTCCGGGCGATCACCTCGTCCTGAAGGCTGCGTGGGAGGTCGTTGAAGCGGGCGCAGAAGCCACTCACACGGACGAGGAGGCCGGCGTGCTCTTCCGGGTGGTCCTGGGCGTCTCGCAGCGTAGCAGTGTCCACGACGTTGATCTGTACCTGCAAGCCGCCTTCATTGAAGTAGGTCTCCAGCAGCGCGATGAGGGCCTCCAGGCCTGCTGGCGTGTTGGTGGAGGCGTCGTCGAAGCGCAGGTTGAGAGTCAGTCCTCCGGCGCATCGGTAGTGGTCGAATGCGGTTGCGTCGCGGATAACTGCGGTCGGGCTGCCGGTCTGGACGCCCGTTCTCGGACCGATGCTCGAGGCGAACGGCTCTCCGGCCCGCCGTCCGTCCGGCAAGGCGCCTACCGTGTTTGCCCAGTCGGTGTGGAGGGTCCACACGAGTAGCCCGGGTCTGAAGGTCCCTCCGCGCGGGTTTGGGCGTCCTTCGCAGCGTTCGTAGAAGCTGTGCACGACTGCTCGGGCCATGGCGGCCGTTTCATCCGTGTTGTCCCCATATACCGGACGCATGGCCGCAAGCTGGCGGCGCAGCGGTTCGGCGTCTGTGAAGTCCCGGCAAAGGGCGTCCTGAAGATTGCTCAGGGGCATCTCGGATCCGTCGTAAACCAGGCGCTTTAGGTTCAGAAGCGAATCGATCACATTGGCGATGCCGATGCCCTGGATTTCCGTGAAATTGTAGCGCGCTCCTCCGGAGGCGATGTCCACACCGGCATCGATGCAGTCATCCACCATCGCCGAAAGAAAGGGGAGGGGAGCGTGTTCTCCCGCGAGAGTGTCGGTGGTGCAATCCGAACGAATCATCAGCTCAAGGAAGCAGGCCACCTGCTGTTGGAAGGCTGTGAAGAGTTTCCCGAAGGTGTCCAGGTCATCCGACGTGCCGGTCCGGGGGCCCAGTTGCTCACCCGTGCGGGGATCGCAACCGTTGAACAGAGCCAGCTCCAGGCATTTCGGCAGGTTGAAGAAGTTGCCGACCCAGGGATGGCAGCAGCCCTGTACCCCGAGCTCAACGCACCCTCCCGGGACCACGTTGACGGCGTCCTCATGGGCTACGCCCGCATTCTGCATGGCTTTGATCGTGCCCGGATCACCGTAGAGGGCCGGCTGTCCGAATCCTCTTGCCGCCAGTGCCACGGCTTCGCGGAAGAACGTGCGGTCGATTCCGGGATGCCAGCGCACGGAGAGACTCGGGGTGACGGTGCGGAAGCCATCCATAAGTCCGAGACAGGCGTATGAGAGATCGTTGACGGCATCGGTGCCGTCGGCGAGGCCCCCGCCGATGGTCATGTTCAAGACAGCGGGGGCCAGGCCTCTCATCGCGAACTCGTTGAGCTTGACCCAGAAACAGCCGACCTGCTCGACCAGATCCTCCCGACTCGTTCCCGCTTCTCGATCCGCCTGCCAGAACGGCCACAGATACTGATCAAAACGTCCGACCGCAAAGGCGCCGGTGGATTCACCGTTCTCGATGCACGAGACCAGGAAGCCGAACCAGGTGAGTTGGAGGGCTTCGCGTAGCGTGCGAGGCGGCTTGTGGGCCACATGGGCACAACCGCCCGCGATAGTGGCCAGGTCATCCTGTCTCCGCGGGTCGTCTGCGCCGCTGGCCATTTCCTGTGCGAGGGTGGCGTAGCGCTCGATATAGGCAGCAAAGCTCTCGACGGTGATGCGCATGGCCCGGCGCTCGTTTGCCTGCGTTTCGGTGCCGTCTTGCGCGGCATCGTCGATGCGGCTCAGGTAGCCATCGACGCCTTCGGACAGGAGCCGTGGGTAGTTGGCGGTGAGGTGGTCGCGCTTGTTCGCGCTGGTGAAGAGTCCGGCTTTCAGCGCGGCCCGTTCTTCAGGAAGGCGATACGAATCCTGAGCGTCACGCCGGGGCCCCGATGGCACAGCCGTTTCCGGAGGAGGGACGGAGGACGGGTGCAGCCCCACGAGGACCTCGTCCGTTTGGACAGCCACCTCGATGTTTGCCAGGACGTTCCGGAGGGCAAGCGCGTGACGCACTGGAGTGGGTTCATCACTGTTGTCGCGCTGTGCTTCATTCCACCATTTGCGCCGAGTCCAGAATGTCCCTTGCCGCTGTTGGGCTCGAGCCAGCAGGCGTTGCAGACGATCGGTCATTCGTCGTCTCCAATCAAGGCCTGGGCGATCTCTGCGCCGACTGGAGGGCAGCCTTGGACATGCGCATGGGTGGGCCAGTAGTCCTTCAGGCAGTCTCCAAGTACCAGCGCGTTGTCAGCCGGCTCGGCTTGCGAGCCGAGAGCCACGGTGTTGACCGTGCGTTTGCCGCCCGCCGTGAAGAGTCCATCAATCAGGGCAGCCGAACAGGCGCTGCAGGCACCGGCTTCCTGGATGGTAAGGTCGGGGTATGATTGGCGCAGTCGGTCCTGAGGCCGTTCGAACCGTCGTGGCTCCAACGGCTCACCGACCACTTCGATGGCTTCGAGGCGGTACTCTCCCAGGCCGGCTTCTCCCGCCATCCTGATGAGCGGAACCTGCCCGGATCCCATGCCGACCAGGGCGCTGCCCACGGCATCGGTGGCCACGCGGTCGCGCCCGGCAACGAAAACCCCGAGAGGCACGAGATTGCCCTGATTGTGCCCGCCTTCCATGGCCTCAATGGCGTCGATCAGGTTGATCTGCGAGGGCAGAAGCCGGTTCAACCCCACCACGGCTGCCAACAGCCCGATGCGGTGGAATTCCATCTTGTCCTGTGGCCGCAGGCATCCCTTCAAGTTTTTCACGCACAGCGTGGTCATGCAGCATGAATGGACCTTGAGCATCGGCACATTGATCAGGACGTCACAGGCCAGGGAGTGTTCCGCCAGACCGATTTCCGGGGGGAGATCCGGAAGGTCCCGGTAGAGGCGGTGCCCACCATCATCGAAGAGCACGAATTCGACCCCGATTTTGGCCAGAGCTTCGACTGCCCCCATCTCCCGGAGGTAGGCATCGATCCGTTCCCGACCGACGACCACGGGACCTTCGCCCACGATCACTTCCCCGGCGCCTTGGGCCCGGGCCCACCGACAGGCGGCCAGCACCGTGCAGAGCTTGGTCGACCCCGCGATGGCACAGGCATTCCAGTTTGGTTTCACGAGCACGCGATCGCCCGGACTGATGACGTCGGTGCACGCTGCACGTTCCATCGCGAGAGCGAAGGCTGCGTCGACATCGTCACCGACGGCCGTGATCGAGACGAGGCTCATTGCTCGCTCCTCCACTCACGATAGAGCCGGGCCAGATCACCCAGATTATGGGCGCTGCGGAAACCAAGCACGGAACGCGCTTTCTCGTGAGAGTAGAAATGGGGGATGGGGGGGATGGGGATCCCCAGTTCCCCCAGCAAAGCGGGAATGCCGGGGTAATAGCGCTCCACGATGGTGTCCGGGATTGAGCGGAGGGCGGACGCATCGTCGGCACTGAAGGGGGCGCTGACGCCAACGATGAAGCGCTGTCCGGAAATGCCCGGTTTCTCGGCCGCGAGGCCGAATGCCGTACCCAGATCAACTGGGTTCATGAGCTTCTGCCCCGGATTGAGGTAGCGACCGAACAGTCCGGGAATGTCGGCGTTCTCCCAATCGATCGTGCCGTCGTCATTGTAGCCTTGGACCGGGTGGAAGCCGCAGAAGCGGATGACGACAGTCTCGAGTCCGTGCATGCGTCGGTACCATTCTGCCATATGCTCGCCCATGAGCTTGGTCACCCCGTACATGCATATCGGCTCACAGGGGGCTTCTTCATCGATCGGGAGATAGGGCTCGGTTGCACCGTGTCCGGTAGCCCAGACCGTGCTGCAGTAGACGACGCGTTTCACCCCGTTGTCCACGGCAGCCTGTAAGACATTGGCTGTGGCTTTCACATTGAGGTCGATCGAGAGGTCCTGATCAGGTTTGCAGAGCAGCGCTGCCATGTGGATGATGGTGTCCATCCCTTTTGCCGCGGCTTTGACCTGCTGGTAGTCGGTCAAGTCGGCCTGGATGGTTGGGGAGGGCGATGTTTGAGCCTGGATATCAAGCCCCGTCACATCGAAGCGTTGTGCCAGTTGCGGCAGGAGGCGGCTGCCCACCACGCCGGCTGTCCCAGTAATCAGGATCTTCATGTTGCTCTTCCTTCTGCTGTCGGGGTGGGGCATGCTGTGCGGTGCGCCCATGTTGCGCCGTCCATAACGTAAGCGGTCGCCTCCCGTTGGTCAGGGCTCGGACGGACAGGAGTCCCCTCCCGTTGGTCAGGGCTCGGACGGACAGGAGTCCCCTCCCGCTGGTCAGGGGTCGGACGGACAGGAGTCCCCTCCCGCTGGTCAGGGCTCGGCAAGAGGAAGGCTCCGTTCCGAACCGAGCCGCGCACAACGTAAGCGGTCTTTCCTCTTTGCTCAGGCGTGATCGATCTTGCGCAGTTCATCCACGTTGCTCCGCAGTTTTCGGAACGTGTCCAGGATGAGATCCATGTTCTTCCTCGGGCCGAGGAGAATGGTGTGCTGGAGGTCCAGGGCTTCGGTCGTGTGGATGCGTTCGGCCTCCGGGCAGTGCGTCGTCGTGTAATCGACGGGAGGGCCTTGGTAGAGCGGACAGCGGACGGGACAGCCGGTCTTCCCCCACTCACCTTTGGCGAACATGCTGAATGTGTAGAGCGGTTTGGTTGGGCCGATTCCGCATGGTACGCCTTCGGCACAGAGGGCTTTCCGGAATTGGTCGCGGTGAACACCATCGAATTCCTCGGGAACGAATTTGAAGTGCCAGCGGAACGGGTTCCAGCGGGTGACTCGGGGGTCGATTTCGAGCCCCGTGAGGCCGGGGATCTGCTCCATCCCGGCATGCAGGTACTTGAGGTTGGCGAACCGCCGGTCAGCCTGTTCGCCGAGTCTGGATATTGCCCCCAAGCCCATTGCTGCCTCAAACTCACTCATGCGCAGCGTGGTTGCCGGCCAGGTGAAATCTTGGCTTTCAGCACCGCGCTCACGACCGGCGTGATGGTAATGGAAGGCCGATTCGTAGAGCGCTTCGCTGTTGGTCATGACGATTGCTCCCTCGCCGATCGCCAAGACTTTTCCCGGCATGCAGCTGTAGGCCGCGACATCGGCATGGGAGCCGACCCCTTTGCCACGCCATTGGCCGCCGTGCGCATGGGCACAGTCACTGACGAGACCGATACCGTGCTTGCGACAGATTTGCCCCAACGCATCTGTGTCACACGGCATGCCGCCGAAGTCCACGGCGACAACGGCTCGTGTTCGTGGTGTGATCAGGGACTCAACGCTCCTGGGATCGATCGTGTAGTTGCGTGGGTCGATATCGGCAAAGACGGGGACGGCGTTGCAGATCAGGGCGCAGGACGCGGACGCGATGTAAGTCGAGGCGGGGACGATGACCTCGCAGCCGGCCTCAACGCCGAGCACACGAAGGCAGGTCTCCAGGGCGGTCGTGCCGGTTGACACCGACAGCGCGTACTTCCCATCGTGAACGTCTGCGAAGGCCTTCTCAAAGGCAAAGAGCTTGCTGCCTTCCTGATTGAAGTAGTTGTAAGAACTGCGTCCCCACTTCCGGCTGCGCAGGACGTCCAGCAGCCTCGCCTCGTCATCTAAGTCGTAGACCGGCCAAGGCTGCGCGAGGCTCTCCTGGACGGTCTTTGGGCCACCATGGATTGCCAGTTTGCTCATTGTTCTCTCCATGCCGCCAACACGGCTTCAAACACGGCGTCAACCTGTGGATCGGCCACCATCAGATCCGGGTGCCTGCGGAACCAATCGATGGATTGTGCTATTCCCTCACGGAAGGATGTCCGGCACTGGAACTCGGGCACCAGGCGTTTGATCTTCGCATTGTCGAAGACACCGTGTTCTGCCTTGTCTCCCTTGAGTTTGGCCAGCATGATCGGGGCGGCTTCGCAAATGACCTCGATTGGGACCTGGACAATCTCAGGGGATTTCACGCCTGCTGCGCGGGCCGTTTCGAGGCAGATCTGGTTCCAGGTCAGCACTTCATCGCTCGTGATCACCACGACCTCACCAATGGCCTGCTTGTTGCCGATCAGGCCGGCCAGGCCTACCGCGAAGTCGGTGGTGTGGGTGAGGGTCCACAGGCTTTGGCCCGTGCCGTGGACGAAGACGGGCTTGCCGGCTTCCATACGGGCGGCGAGCGTGTATGTCGTGCTGGACACGGGGTTGGGGACCCACCGGCACGAATAGGTGTGTGAGGGGCGCACGATGGTCACGGGGAAGTCAAGCCCATGGCAGCGCTCCCAGAGGAAGCGCTCGCAGGCGAGTTTCTTCTGCCCGTATTCCGAGAACTGGTTGCCCACTGAGGATGCCTCGTTCAGGGGTAGGACGTCATGTGGTTTCGCGTAGACGGCCGTCGTGCTGATCTGCACATATTGGCCGGTTCGCCCGCGGAACACATCCGCATCGATCTCGATGTCGGCCACCTCGTAGCCGATGAAATTGACGACCGCGTCGAACTCGTCATTGCCCACGGCTGAGCGAACGGCATCAATATCGGCATGGTCCGCAACGATCGCGCGGTACTGTTCGGGGACCGGGCGGGTTCCACGTGTCAGCATGGCGACACTGTGCCCACGTTCGTGGAGAAGGGCGGCACAGTCGGTAGAGATGTTTCCCGTTCCGCCGATGAAGAGGATATTCACGGTTCCGTTTCCTCCGCTACCCGATATATGGGCATACTTCGCGGTAGTTGCAGTAGCGACAGATGTGTTCCTTTTCGCAGCAGGGAAAGTCGTCTTCCCGAGCCGTGTTTGCCGCGACATCCAGGAGCTTCCCCCGCATGTCTGCAGCGCTTGAGAGGATGTGATCCTGAGCCTCCACCAGAATGTCCGGCGCGACTTCGTAGGTGCTGACTCGGGCATTCTCGTTCAGGAACACGCCCTGGAGTTTCACGTTCTCGATGGCAGCGAACCACTTCTCTGCGGCATACAGGGCGTAGCAGGCGAGCTGGACCCGCAGGGCCTCCCGGTGTTCGCCTCCGGTCTTCCAGTCAATGATGCGCAGCCCTCCCGCGGGATCGGTGAACGCGAAATCGACAGCGCACCACACTTTGAGGTCCTGAAGGCGGAACGAGTCGAGTTGGTCGACGGGCTTCCAGTTCATGTAGGGGACGGTCAGGATCTCATGAAGGATCTGGGCGTCTGCGAACGCCGCAAGGGCTCCGTACACACGCTCCTTGGTCCGTTCTGTCTGCTCCTTGGGGAGCGATTTGCCGTCGCCGTAGTAGAGCTCGTGGAGATTGGTCCGTTTGGGGCGTTGGAGCCACTCACCATTGACGGACTCGACCCAGCCGCTACGCAGTTTCTGTCGTGCTATCGCCTGCAGTTCTCCGGCCTGAATCGGGCTGTTGTTCCGGGAGTACCGGTTCAGTGCGTCGGCAATTGTCTCATGGACGATCGTCCCTGCCCACATCGGGAGGGTCTTGATATTCTTCAGGATGTAGAGTTGACGGGTAGCGGGATCCGTGTCCCGTTCCCAGCCGCCCCATGAGCCGTAGTATTGGTAGTAGTAGGCGCGGGGACAGTCTTCAAAGAGCTTGGCCCGGGAGACGGACCAGGTGAACTCGTTCTCAAGCTTTGCCATCGGTGTTACCCTCTTCCTTCTGTGCGCGTCGTCGTCTGCGGAAGAACTCCTGCAGCACGTATTGGCATTCTTCCAGGAGCATGCCGCTGGTGACCTCGAAGCGATGGAGCATTCCCGGGAAGTCGCTTAGGTCCAGTGCTCCGCCTGTCGCGCCACCCCGTGGGTCGGGACAGCCGAAGACCAAGCGTCCGAGGCGACTGTTGACCATAGCCCCGGCACACATCGGGCAAGGTTCCTTAGTGACATAAAGTGTGGCTTCATTTAGGCGCCAGTCGCCAATGCCGGCCGCCGCCTGGGTGATCGCAATCATCTCCGCATGTGCGGTTGCATCTTTGAGCATCTCAACCTGATTGTGGGCTTTGGCAATGATGCGATCCTTGTACAGGACCACAGCCCCAACCGGTACTTCATCAGCTTCTGCGGCTCTCTCGGCCTGAGCCAGGGCCAGGCGCATGCACTTCTCATCGTTGTATATGGGGGGCAACGGCACAATCACGTCGGTCATGCAGCGGGCTCCGTCTGAGGCGGGGCTGAATCGTCCTCCGCCAGTTTCCCCTTGACTGGACAGACGCTGCTGCATTCGTGGCAGAGCACGCAGTCCAGGTTGTGGCTGGGCGGGAGCCCGTTCTGAATGCGCTCGGATGGGTGCACCCCGGTTGGGCAGTTTTTGTCGCACTTCCGGCAGCTGATGCAGGCTTGCGTGGGGGGCTTCACGCGCCAGAAGCTGACGTAGTTGAACACTGCCATGAGGGCGCCGATGGGGCACAGGGCTCTGCAGAAGATCCGGCTGCTGAATACAACCGTTACCAGAATCACGACCATCAGTCCGATTTTGACCCAGTGATACCATTGGAACAACGCCACGCCATTCTTGGCGGCCCAGGGCAACGTGACCTGAATGGCCGCCACCGGACAGAACCGGCAATACGACCAGACCGTGCCCTCACCCAGCATGAACGGAAGTAGGAAGACTGAGACAATGAGCACCACATACTTGATGTTCGCGGTCCAGTCCGGGGCCGTGAACTTGGGGGACGGGATCTTATGCAGGAGATCCTGCAGGAACCCGAATGGGCAGACCCAGCCGCAGAGGAGGCGCCCCAGCAGAGCACCGAAAATGACCAGTGTGCCTACGGCAAAGAGCGGGAAGATGCGGTAGCCGGAGTAGTGCACGAAGACACCGATAGGGCAGGCAAACCAGGACAGAGGACACGCATGGCAGGTGTAAACAGGGTGACAGAGCCACTTGGCTTCCGGGCCCCAGGACGAGTGCAGGAGCAGCAGGGAGAGGCTCTGGACGAAGCGTCGTGCACGTTGCATAGGATGGGGTCAGTGCCTCTCGAGTTGTGGGGTTGGGAGTGACGACCAGCATGGCCGCCGATGTGGGCCTAGATTCACGTGGGACAGGCTTCTTTGTCGTCTCCCTTGGCGGGCGGAGCCGCTGACTTCTCCTTCGGCTTGGCATCCGTTCCAGGCTCGGAGCCGGCCACTTCTGCCTTCTCCGTCACATCAGCATCCTGGGGGGGAGACGTGGGCTCTTCGGGGGAGGCGGTGAGCTCGCTCTCCGTCCCTGGAGTAGTGCATTCCGGAGGCGTTTCGGGGGGTGCCTGCTTTCGCGTGTAAGCCAGGCTCCCGTCCTCCCGCGTGACGCCACCGGTGGTTGCCTGGATGACCATGTCCCGGTCATTGAGCGTTTCAGAGGCGTCAGGGGCATCCTGGAAGCGAATGTTGTAGACTCGTCCGATTCCGGCGGCCAGCAGCACAACGCCAAGGATGCACAGAATGAGGGCCGGGAGGCGGGTGCTGGCGAGGGACTGTCGGGTCATGTGAGTTGGCTATCCGTATCTGATTCGTGTGCGAGACCCAGTTCTGTGTGCTGCGAACCAGTATAAGAGACTCACCTTCCCAAGGCAAGTTCCGGAATGTGGTGTGTGTGGGCGCCCGGGCGAGGACGACGGAACGGCGCAGCGAGGAGGCACAGGGAGGCGCCAGGTTAGGCCCAAGTGCGCTGAACACCATAGGCATCCATCGCAGAATCACAGCTGATCAGTGTGAGGCCCTCTACGAGCGCTTGCGAGACCAAGAGGCGGTCAAAGGGGTCACGATGGTGAAAAGGCAGTTGGGAAACGGCAGCCAAGTGGTCGAACCCGAAGTTGAGGACGGCAAAACCGTTCTGTTCAAGCAGGTCGGGAAGCTCCTTGTCCAGGGAGTACGGTACACGCAGCTTTCCCAGTCCGGTCTTGATGGCCATTTCCCATACTGAGGCCATGCTAATCCACGTTTCGGCCTGGGGGGCTTCGATGCGTTCGGCCACGGCGTCCGGGAGTTGAGAAGCCCCCTGCAGAAACCACAGTAGAGTGTGTGTGTCGAGAAGATACCGCATCACATGTACTCACTGAAGTCATCGAGGGGCTCGTCAAAGTCGGAGGACATGAAGAAGTCGCTCGAAGCGGCGGACCCGCGTCGGGCGACAGGGCGCGGCTCAGTCACCGGAACGATGTTGGCGACCGCCTTTCCGTGTTTGGTGACGGTGAACCGTTTCCCCGCCTGCACTTCTTCCAAGATCGCGGAAAGGTGTGTCTTGGCGTAAAATACCCCAATAGCTTCGGCTGGCATGGTGTTGAGTCTCCTGGAGTTCATGTCTGTATAGTTTATACTAGTTTGGTTAGACCAGAATGGCAAACCGCGGAATCGGCGAGGTGAACATGTCCCTTTCCGGTAGTCTGTTTGAGCATTGTCGGCAGAAGGACGTGCAGCATGATTCTGAGACTGATGGTCGTTCTCAGTGGAGTCGCGCAGGCTCAAGAGGCCGTTTCACCCGTGATTCACATTACCCCCGGAAGAGAAGAAGGCGGTGCACGGACGAGTGTTCAGGAGCGAGTGAACACCGAGACGCTCGGGACGCCTTCGCACTTCGTGTTCGCCGGGAGCGATTCAGCCTTGGTGATCCCCGACGGTGAGGCCGTCAATGCCCCTGTCTTCTCTCTGGCTGCCTGGGTGAATCCGGCAGTCGGATCCCTTGCGGACCAGAAGCCTGTTTTGGTCAAGTCGCTCGAAGGCAAAGGTAAACCGTGGTATCAGTACGGCCTCTTTCTCATTGATCGTCCGGACTTCCCGGGAACGGTGGCGTTCAATGTGAGCAAGAATGGGACGTTGCACCAGCTCCACGCCCGAGGGCTCTCGTTATACGGGGGCTGGACTCACATCGTTGCGACTCACGACGGCACGACGCTTCGCCTCTACATCAACGGCAAGCCGGCTGCAGAGAAGATCCTTCCCCCCGGACCTCTGACCGTGTCGCCCACGCCTCTCCTGATCGGGGCCTACCAGCACCATCCACGGACCCCTGTGTACTGTTTCCGGGGTGGAATCGCGGATCTCCGGGTCTACGGCCGTTGCCTGAGTGATGGTATGGTCGGGGCGCTCCATCAGGAGTCGGCCGACCGCTTCCCTGCTCCGATGTCGGCAGAGCGAATCAAACCGGAGACGGCGTATGAGAAGGCGCTCAACGCGGCATTGCGCAGCCCTCGAGATGTCTGGGGGGAGGAGCTTATTCGTGCCGGTGGGGCAACGTACGACCGATTGAAGGACCTGCTCCAACCGCTTTACCTCTCCACCGGCGAAACGAATACGGACTACGCCCCTCACACGGTCCTGTTCGGGGATGACGGCGGCAGGCCCCCCTACATCGTGGCGACGGCGGATGGACACAGGCTCTATGCCAACCACACCCGATCAGGGAAGCGCATCGACATTGAGGTGGAGGAGGACGGTCGCTGGCAGGCGTTTGCGGGAGGAACGCCCGGCAGCGGCTTCCCTAAGCTCGAGAAGGGATTCTATCCCATTCTCCTCACCAGGCACACGACAGCTCGTGGAGTGGATCTGCGGCAGACAACATGCGTTGCTCGGAGCCCCGAGCTTCGGCAGATGGTGGGGGTGACCAGAATCAGTGTCTCGGACGATTCGGTTCCGGGGCCTCAACGCGTTCGCTTCCGGCTGCTCAATATCGATCAGACGTGTGTCCAGGTGTCGCCCCCCGGGACCTTTGCAGACGACGCGTTGACGGTGTCTGTCCAGCCGGGCCGGCCCTGCATTCTTGTCTGGTCGCCGTCGGGCCCGATGCCGGAGAGGATTGAGGCGGGCCCCGAGCTCTGTGCCAGAGGCATTCGTGGTGTGAAAGCGTACTGGGATGACCGGCTGAAGTCGTTTCCCTTTGAGGTCCCGGAGCCGCTCGTGATGGACGCCTTGCGGAACCTCACGACCCAGAACTTGGTGATGCGTTGGCGGTATAGCCTGGGTAGCGCTGTCTATCATAACAGCTTTTACCAGCCTGAAAGCAGCGATGCCTGCTGCCTGCTCGGGAAACTTGGTTACCCGGAGCGTGCCCGAGAGGGATTGCAGAGCCTGATCGGGATGACCAAAGGGAAGGGGCAGTATACGAATTGGGAGTTCGGGGAGAAGCTCTCGCATGCTGCGGAGTACTACCATCTCACGGGGGATGCAGAGTTCATCCGCACGAACGCTGCAGCTCATCTTGGGATGGTGCAGAGGCTCGCGGAACAGGTTGCGGGCGATCCGCGAGGATTGCTTGAGCCGCAACGCATGTGTGGCGATCAATCCTACCGGTCTTATGCCGTCTTTCACCTCACTGTGTGCTGGCGCGGGATGCGGGACTTGCGTCACATCTGGCAGGAACTTGGGATGGAGGAGACGGTGGCGGCCTGCGGAAGTGCGGATGTCCGTCTGCGCCGCGCCCTGGACGTCGCCATCCGCGAGAACACGACTGTGCTGCCCGATGGCAGCGTGTTCATTCCCAACCGTCTTTACGAGAAGATCCCCGTGTTCAGCCCCATCACGGCGACCCGCGACGGATCCTACTGGAATCTGTGCATGCCCTATGCGTTCAGTAGCGGATTCTGGCGCCCTGACTCAGACACCATGGACGGTGTCGCCAAGTTTCTCCATGAGCACGGGGGAACGCTGCTTGGGATGGTCCGGTTCAACTACTACCCCGTGCCTATAGGCGGGTGTCGCCCCGGCGGGTTGCCGGGGTACAGCACCACCGGCGTGGACAACGTGTATCTTCCCGGATACGTCCGATTTCTGTCGGATCGTGACGAGGCCGAACGCCTCGTGCTGTCTTTTTACGGGATGCTGGCACACGGTATGACCCGAGGCACCTTCATCGCCGGGGAGGGGGACACGCTCGGAGCTCACCCCGACTACCCATATCGCTCGTCCTATGGCTCGTACTGCTCAGGCAACAACACCGGGAAGCTCCTGGCTTTCCGCCAGATGCTCGTGCGGGAATCGTTCGATCACGACACCGGCCTGCCGCAAGGGCTCTTCCTAGCCCATGCCACGCCACCGGCGTGGTTGGAGCACGGACACTCGGTTCGCGTCCGGGAGGCGCCAACGGCATTCGGACCGGTCAGCTGTGAGATCACATCGCGGATTGGCGATGGTCACGTGGACGTCTATCTGAAGCCACCTGTTCGCCGCCGTCCGGAGTGTCTCCGGATTCGCCTGCGCCTCCCGCCTCCGTTCAGACTTGCGGACGTCGCAGACTTGTCCTCGGGGGCCGTGTTGTTGAGCGATCGTGAGACGATCGAGTTGGGGCGTCGGGAGTCTGAGGTCAGGCTGCGGCTCAACGTAGAACGTGTACCGTAGTCGCCAACCGGCGGATGCGGCGAGAAGGAGAGATCGATGGACGAGATGGGGCAATGAAGAGAAACACTGACAGAGGACACCGGAGCCTGGCTATCTGCTTGTTGCTGGGTGCATTCGTGACGGGGGAGGCCCGGGCGGCGCCACCAGCATGGCTGGACGACGCGGCCAACAGCAAATGGCTTGTTTTTGGCCCAGCCGGGGTCGCCGAAAGCAGTGGTCTGTCCCTGCGCGACAAGACCACCGAGGGCGATCTTGCCCCTGCGGTGCGCGACGGAGTGCCCTGTGGTCAGTCGATTCGAGCCAACGGTAAGCTGGGCTATTTCTACTTCATCGCCGAGCCATGGAAGATCTTCTCTGCCTGGTTGGGGGACAACGACGTACTTCTCACGGTGCGCTATTACGAAGGCGCGACCGGGAGGATGGTGATCAAGTACGATTCCTCGGACCCGAGGGTGAAGTACGGTCCCTACCCCGCTGGTGTGTGGCGCACGCCCGATGGTTACCCGAAGGGCGTGGGATTGCCCGGCGGCAAGACGTGGAAGACGTTTACCACTCGTCTGCCGTATGCTTTCTTCACCAAACGCGTGCACTATGCGGATCTCCGAATCGAGGGGCACGGAGCGGGTTTTGCACTTGCCGGGCTGGGACTCACTCGCGTGCCCAGAGGGAACCTGACGGACCTGCTTGTCAAACAGGACCTGCGCGTGGAGCGTGCCCTTGGGTTCAGCGCCGAAGATAGAGTCGCCCGCTTCGTGGGCACATTCGGGCAGCAAGGCGACACGCCTGTGCTGCTGGAAGCAGAGCTGGCGACCGTCCTTTCTCTGCAGGAAGGCCATGTCCCCGGGCTCGACGTACTGGCCTCCGGGGGGGCCTATATCCACTATGTGGAATCCGCTGCCTGGCAGGTCACCCTGGTGACTCCCGGCCGATACATTGCCTGGGAGCGTGCCTACTTCCCGTGGAAGGGGGGATGGAACCACACCGAGGGCATTGACGGGAAGGAGTCGATCATCGTCGATGGCTTGCGCGTTCCCGAGGAAGGTTGGCAATGGATCAAAGCCGGAACCTATGACCTGACCGCCGGCGAGCACACGTTCTCGCTCTCCTATCACGGCGGCGCCCGACTCGACGCGATTGTCCTATCCCGGGGCGAAACCGCACCCGACCTCTCGTCCCTGAGAAGTGCCTACCAGGGACCAAGCAACGGTGAGATCTGGACCATGCCGGTGAGGCCTTTCGATGTCGCGAAATGGCGCAGCGTGGTCCTCAACTTCAGCGGAAAGATCGGCGAGCTGACCTGCGAGTACAGCACCAATGGAGAGGTCTGGACACCGTTTGATCCGGCAGAGGACCTCATGGCCTTGGAGACTGTCGGCAAGGGACGCGACAGCCTGCAGTTTCATCTCACCGTGCAGGGGAAAGCGCCGGTACTGTTTTCCGGTGGAACGCTCTCCTATCTTGCCGGCCCCAGGAACGTGAAAGTAGTGGAGAACGCTCGTCTGCGTTTGGAGATGGACCCGTACGGTATTAAGGGCCTTTTTGACAAGAAGGCGGGGAGAATGGTGAGCAGTGCCGCGCAACTGCACGCTGCGCTGGGGATGGTGGTGACAAAGAAGCCCGGCGCGGCCCCGACCGCTTCCGCGGATCTGTACAACAGCCTGTTGGAGAATGTGGAGGTCGGTGGCACGGTAGAGAAGCCAGTGATCACCATGGGCCATCGGCTGGCCAACGGCATGCGCCTGATCAGCATCGCCACACTGCACCCGGATGGACAGACGGAATGGCAGCTCACCATCGAGAACCCCACAGAACTGGAAGTCGTGGAGATCCGTTTCCCGGTGCTCACCGGCGTCAGACTCGGAGGTGAGGCGGAAGACGATTGGGTGTTCGAGGCGAAGTGTTGGGGGCAGGTGTGGAAGAACCCCGCCGCCCAACGCCTGCGCACCACCTGGGGGCCGAGTATGCGTTGGATGGGACTATGGGATGGTGACCAGGGAGTGTACTATGGCATCGAGGATCCGAAGCTCGACGACTACGCCTTTGTTCTCGGGGGCGACAGCTCGGGCGGCACGACATTGGGGGTTGCTCAGCGCATCCTCTGCAAGCCACGCAGTACCTGGACCAGTGGGATCTACCGGATTGCTCTCACCGGGTCGGATTGGCACGAGGGGGCAGACATCTATCGTGCCTACGTGGCGAAGGCCCTGAAACGGCCAAATCCACCCGCATACGTCAAATGGCTTGTGGACGGGTGGGTTACGCAGGAATCAAATCGCGCTCCTGTGGCGGGTTGGGACATGATCACAACGGATCTCCGTTCGCCGCTGATGGCCGCCAACCGGCAGATGACCGATGGCGCCGATTCCGGCTATTGTGGGCTCTACCCCTATCCGTCCGGGGCTTGGGGAAGCGTTCGGGAGTTTGCCCAGAAGCTGGCCATACGCCGCGCCCTCGGCGGGATGTATACGCCCTACCACAACGTCCATCTCTGGGCCCCGGGTTACGGACACTACCCGCGTATCGGTTCCTACCCAAAGGGGCGTTTGCCCGGGGATGTGCCTGTGCCGGACGACGCCTGGTACGCGAAGGTGGCTACCTACACCTACAGTGGCCACTACCCGCGTATGGAGCGCGATCACTTCGCGCAGCTCGGGATGGCAATGGGGGCAAGAGAATGGCGCGACTGGCTGGCTTACTGGACCGGAGCCTATGTGGGCTGGGGGGCGGACGGGATGTACTATGACCAGTTCAACATGATCTATCCCAACGGAAAACTGTACCCGGACTTCGCCGATACGTATGGATGCTGGACGCGCGCGACGCTGGACGTCAGCGCCAGGATGAAGGCGTCTTCCTTGGCCAGGAATCCCTATTACACCGCCAGTGGCGAGGTCTGTAACGACATCTATGGGCAGCTCATCGATCTGCACATGACCTCCGGCGTCTTCAACCGACTGGAGTTCTTCCGTTACTGCAACCCCGATCAGTTGATTATCGATGGCGCCTGGAATGGCGGACTGGGAGCAGCATTCGGTGGCCATGAGCGAACTCGTTTTATCTGGCAGGTGGGGGCGCGGTTTGACCATTTTCCGAAGGACACGCGGCTGCTCGCCCTGCGCCGTGCGGTAAAAAGCCTCCTCTATGACGCGCAGTTCATGGATACCGTAGGTCTGACCATCACCGCGGGCGGCAAACCGTTGCTTCCGGACTACACCTACGTCGGGGTGAGCCAGAACGCGCCCTTCCGCGGAACGATCGGGCGCTGGTTTCGCTATGCGAAGGACGGACAGCGTGGCGCGGTGGTGAACGTGATCAATGTCCCGGTGCGTAAGGACGCCGTGGTGACACTGGACGTCAAGGATGTCGGCCCGATCGCTGCTTCCTATGCCTGGACGCTGGATGGCAGGATTCTCCCCGTCCGTGGCACGCAGCGGGGAGACCGCTACACCTTCCCCATACCAGCGTCTGAATGCAGCTCGGTAGTGTTGGCAAACGCGCTGGCACCGGTGGTGCGCTGGGAGATTGATCCAGCCATCACGCCGGGGGCAGGCCGCAGGCTTAAGCTCACCCTCACCAATGTCAACGCAACGCCTCTCTCCGGGACTGCCAGGCTGCGTCTTCCCGCAGGATGGGCCATGCCCGCTGCCGTGTCCTTCGGACCGGTTGCCAGTGGCAGTACGCTCACCTTTGCTCTGACCGTCGCTGTGCCCGCGGGCGCGAAAACCGGCCGCCATGATGTCTGGTGCGATCTTACCACGCCCGGAGGTAACTTCAGTACCTACAGCTTCGTGGTAGTCAATCCGCCCGTGCTCGTGGATTTCCGCGGCAACCCGGGCAACTACCATCTGTGGCTCCGGAACCTCTCCGGTGCTTCTGTTAGCGGGACGGTCAACGTCACAGCCCCCCCGCCGTTGACAGCCCATGCCTCCGAAAGTGTCGCGATTCCCCCCGCGGCCGAATTCGCTCTTCCGGTCACGGTGAGTGGCCAATCACAACTGACGGAGATCGCTGAGATGTCCGCGCAGGTGACCTTGGCTGGGCAGCGGCAGGTACTGGTACGTGCGGTCTTCCCCGCTGTGCCCAACGGCCACTTCGAGACCGATAGTGCCGGTGACCGCAAGCCGGATTGGTGGATGTGCCGCAAGGTGAAGGACAGGTGGGCCTACGGACGCATGCGCCTCGCGGATGGTGCGCACAGCGGTCAGTACTGCCTGCAGCTTGACGCGCCGGTGGACGAGGAGACATTCACTTGCGCCTATCCCGTGCACAGCGTGGTCAAGACCGGCACCCGCTACCGTGTCTCGGTCTGGATCAAAGCCGCCAGCAATGATGGCGTCTACGCCAACCTGCTGGGGCGGCATCTGGGCAAAGGAAAAACTGGTCCCGAGTGGCGGCAATTCACCGCAGAGGTCACCACAGGTGCAAAGACTACAGGGCTGTACCGGACGCTGTATAACAGCTCGGCCGCACCAGCGTATTTCGATGACTTGGTCATCACAGAACTGCCTTGAGGCTGACCCCTCGCGTAGCCGAGATGCGGGATGATGATCGGAGGAATCACTGATGCCCCATTCGGGACAAATTCACAAACTTGGCACCTATGATGTCGTGGTCTGTGGCGGCGGGATGGCAGGTGTCGGTGCAGCCTGTGCCGCCGCTCGGGCGGGAGCACACGTTCTGCTGGTGGAGCGGCTTGAGGTACTTGGCGGGTTGGGTACCAGTGGCGGGGTGGGGAACTTCTGTTTCGGCGATGAGACGCTGCCAGGCGGTCAGGGACGCGTGTTAGACGACATCTGGGACGGGCTGGCGGCCTATCGTGCCATCGGTGAGGGGCATGGTTGGCGGGTCGGCAGGAACCCACCGTTTTTCAACCACACATTTGATCACAACGTGCTGGCCATCGTGTTGCAGGAACTGGCGGAAGCGGACGGTGTGGAACTGTTGTTTGCCACTGATGTCATTGGGGCCGATGCACAAGAGGGGCATGTGCGCTCTGCCATTCTGCACAACCGCTCCCTCTGTCAGCGGGTCGAAGCATCCATATTCGTGGACGCGACAGGGGATGGCATCCTGTCCCGGCATGCCGGAGCTCCGGTGTTGCCCCCCGATGGTGACCATCCGCAGTCAATCCCCCCCAGTCACATGATCTACGTGCAGCCTTCTGAAGACGCCGGGCCTCAGGTCGTACGCCGGGAGAATCCGGGTGAGCCGGTTCCGCAATACAGCGTGTGGACGGAACCGGATCGGGTGGGGCTGAAGATGTGGTGGCGCGACGGGGGGTTCGATACATCGACTGGGCAGGGCTACTCGGATGCCGGTCGTGCTTTCCGCCGCCGGATTCCCGAGTTTGTACGCCATTTCCAGGGGACGAAGCAGGGGCAGGACTCCGTGTTCGCCTACTCCGCGTCCATGTTGGGGTTGCGCGACAGTGTACGCGTGGAAGGGGATTATGTATTGACGGCCGATGATCTGCGTTCTGGACGGTCCTTCCCGGACGCCGTTGCCCACGGCTGCTTCCCGCTGGACTCTGCCGCCATCACAAAGGAGGCCATGCCGCCCTACCAGATTCCGTATGGGTGCCTGTGCGTGAAGAGCCTGACGAACGTTCTGGTCGCCGGGCGCTGTTTCTCTGCCACGCGTGTCGCGTTGTCCTCCGCGCGGATCATGGTGACGTGTTGTCTGATGGGGCAGGCGGCCGGGGCCGCCGCGGCTATGGCGTGCGAGGAAAGGATACCTGTGCGGCGAGTTGCCCCCGCTCGCGTTCGGCGAGTGTTGGCGGCTGCCGCTTCGCACGATGACGTACTAAGGTTGCGGCTGGGAGAGTGAAGACGATGAACGATCCTGGCGGGAACGACGGCATCAGGTGCGAGGATGCAGCCGTGTTGGGTCGCTGGGACGTGGTGGTCTGTGGCGGTGGCCCCGCCGGGTGCGCGGCAGCCATCGCGGCCGCCCGGCTCGGCGCGAAGACGTTACTGATCGAGAAGTATGGCTTTCTCGGAGGCGCGACGGTAGCGCAACTCGTTGGTGTCGTCCTCAGTACAAATGGGGTGGACTTCCAGGGGGTCTGGCATGAGTGGGCTGCACGCCTGCTTCGTTACCGTGCGATGGCGCCGTTGATTCGGTCGCCGGTCCCGATGTACACGGGGCGCGAGTGGTTCCGCAGTTCGGTGGCTCCTGAAGGGGTAAAGCGTGTTTGGGACGACCTGCTCGGTGAAGCTGGTGCCGAGGTGCTGCATTTGGCCCACTTGTGCGGCGCGCGCGTCGACGAGGGCGTGGTTTCCGGTGTGATTGTACATACTCGCGCTGGTCTGGGGACCATCCGTGCTGCTTGTGTGATCGACGCCACCGGCGACGCGGCGGTGTGCCACGCGGCCGGCGTTCCCTGGGATCGAGGCGTGGTCGGCAAGCCGTGGCCTCAACAGGTCTCATTGGTGAGGCGTCACGGCGGCGTTCCCGCGCCCGGCACCCAGAGCGGGCCGGCACCCGGGGCTGGCAGCACACTTGCCTGGCTGCCGGAGAAGCTGGGGCGTGTGGACCGACTGCGAGTGGACCCGCTTGATCCGTTTGCGGTCTCCGCAGCGCTGCAGGATGCCCGGCGAGAGATTTGGGAACGGGCTGATGCGCTGCCGGGAGGCCAGTACCTGGTGGAATCCGCCTCCGAGCTTGGCGTGCGGACGTCACGCATTGTCCAGGGAATCGCTCGTGTAACCGATGACGAGGCGTGGGAGGGACGCAAGGCCCCCGATGGCATCGCACGCTCGTCGTGGGAGTTTGATGTCCATCCGCCGGACGACGAACGGCCGTTGCCCGAACGCTGGTTCCACAGTCGCAGTGCGGCGAACGCCGCTCACGCTGAACGCATCGGAGCGGGGGACTACTTCGATATCCCGTATGGGTGTCTCGTACCCTTTGGAGTGGACGGGCTGCTGGTGGCCGGGCGCTGCGTGTCGGCGGGGTATCTTGCCCAGGGTTCACTGCGAATTCAGCAAACGTGCATGGCAACCGGGCAGGCGTCCGGTGTTGCAGCGGCGCTGAGCTTGCAGCAGAACAAGATGCCCCGTAAGCTTGATGGACGGGTAGTCGTTGCACAGTTGGCCAAGGAACGTGACGTTGAACCGGCTTTCCTGGAGCTCAGGGATCTCCCGGTCGTTTGGCGCGAGGATTGACGGGCCTCAGATACACGGAGATGGGCATGACCAGACGCGAGCGAATTCGGACGATCATTGCCGGTGAGGAGGCCGACCGTTGTGGCTTTTGGCTGGGCAATCCCCATGGTGAGAGCTGGCCAGCCCTGCACGCCTACTTCGGGACGGCGACTGAGGAGGAGCTGCGCCTGAAACTGGGGGATGATTTCCGCTGGATCTGTCCGCAGTTCTTCCCTGACGGCTATCGGGATCCCGAAGGCCGAGAGCTCTTCGATTGCGGACTGGATCGGGGCAAGCACGCGCGGCCCCCGTTCGCGGACCGCGAGGATCCTGCCGAGGTCGACACGTTCGCCTGGCCCAACCCGGACTTCCTCAACTTCGATGCCTGTTTGAACGTGTTACAGAACGCCGGTGACGTTTACCGGGCCAGTGGCTTCTGGACCTGCTTCTATCACAACATCATGGATCTCTTCGGGATGGAGAGCTACATGATCAAGATGTACACGCACCCCGAGGTCGTACAGGCGGTCACCGACCGGGTGTGCGGCTTCTACTACGAGGCCAATGAGCGGTTTTTTGCGGCTGCAGGTGATCTGGTGGACGGCTTCTTCTTCGGTAACGACTTCGGCACGCAGCGTGACTTGATCTGTGGGCCGGAGCAGTTCGACGCGTTCATTATGCCGTGGTTCAAGCGCTTCACAGAACAGGCTCACAAGCATGGCTACCAGGCCATTCTGCATTCTTGCGGTGCAATCCATAAGGTCATTGATGAGTTGATCGATGCGGGGGTGGACTGCCTCCACCCGATCCAGGCCAAAGCAGCCAATATGGACGCTGAGACACTCGCAAGGGACTTCAAAGGGCGGATCGCCTTCATGGGGGGAATCGACACGCAGGAGCTACTTGTCCATGCCAAACCCGCGGCGATCAAAGCCGAGGTCGGTCGAGTCAGAGATCTGCTGGGCCCCCGTTTGATCATCAGCCCGAGTCACGAAGCCCTGCTGCCGAACGTGTCACCCGCCAACGTCGAAGCCATGGCCCAGGCTGCGACGGGGTAAGCCTGGTTCCACAGACGATTGGCGCTATCCTCCGCGTCCCCTAGGCCGGACTAGCGCTAAGATAAGCGCTGATAAGTCCGGTGTTCCCAGCTGAAGAACGCGACTCCGGCCCGGCCTACGTCGCTAACTACGAACGAGTTTCGCCACCATCAGGGCGGCGTTTGTAGTAAGGCACGTAGAGCAGCGGAGTGCCGTTCTCCCTGCTCATCTCAGTGGCATTCTCCCCTAGGCCGGCAGAGCCTGCGTAGGGGACGCGGAGGAGGGGGCGTGGGCACCCTGCGCACGGGGCTAATCTCGCTCACCATCCACACGAGGTGGGTGGGGGCGCAGGACCACGTGTCACGGCTTTTCGGCCCTTAACTCAACGCCATTCCGGGCTATACGGTTGGTTTGAGGTCCGGCAGTTCCCTACGCGTCTGCTCGTAGCCGCGCGTGCTCGAAAGGAAGTGCACGATCTCGGGCAGCGGGGTGGGATGGATCCCCGGGAAGTTTGCCTCGCCTGGGCCTGTCCCTTCCCAGGCCAAGCGCTCGATTGGGGGGGAGAACTGGGCGTTGACGCCCGGTTTGTTGCCCCGGACATCGACACGGTACCAGCCGTGTTCGGGGAGATGAACACCGTTCAGACCATGAACGACGAAGCCGCCGCCTTCATCTCTACTCAGGCGTTGGTAGCACAGGCCCGCAGGTATTCCATTGGCCCTCAAGAGGGCTGCCAGGAGATGGCTCTTGGCGTAGCACCAACCTGTTCTCTGTTCCAGCACCTCTGAAGCCCGGCAGGTGACCACATCAGCCTGGGTGTCTCCGCTGTGTGCAATTCGGTCGCGCACCCACTCGAAGCAGGTTCGGGCCGCTTCCAACACTGTCTCCCGAGACAACGAGCCCGCGAGTTCGCGCACGGCGGGTGTGTGCCAGTCGATGATGTCTGTGGATGCCAGGTATCGTTCCATGTCGTACATGCCAGATGGTGGAGAGGGGGGAGTTTCGGGCCCCCTGTCCTGTGTTTGCCTGTATGGGATCAGGTGCGATCATGCAGACAGTGACGTTACAGCGGACTTGGCAAGACTGCTAATCGTTGAGCCCGACGTGTTGTCGTGTCTGACTGGACAGCGAGTTGGGGCGCGATACGTTGGGCGCTGGAGACGGTGTCAGGACATAACGGGAGAATCGGGACATGTCGCGGATTCGTACACTGTTGCTGACTGGCCAGAACAACCACGACTGGGCGCGCACGACGCCGATATGTCAGAAGCTGCTGGAGGAATCGGGGCGCTTTGAGGTCACGGTCTGTGACGATCCCTCCGCGGCTCTGACCGATGCCGCTGCCCTGGACGGTGTTCAGTTGCTGTTCTCAGACTACAATGGACCGGAATGGTGTGCTGAGGCGAAAGCGAACGTCGAAGCTGCAGTGCACGGCGGCACCGGTTTTGTCATCCTGCACGCTGCCGACAACGCATTTCGTGGCTGGGTTGAGTACGAGAAAATGGTGGGCTTGCTCTGGCGGGACGGTACCGGTCACGGGCAATTCCACGAATTCCCCGTGACGATCTGCGACAAGGAGCACCCGATCACGCAGGGCTTGACAGACTTCCGGACTTGGGACGAGCTGTACCATCGGTTGGTGCACATGCACGATGTGCCCTATCAGGTACTTGCGACGGCCTATTCGGGTGCTGAAAAAGGCGGGACGGGTAGGGACGAACCAGTCATGGTGGTGACACAGTATGGCAACGGACGTGTCTACCACCATGTTCTGGGACATATCTGGCCCGGGGACCCCAACGGGGACTACAAGGGCGCCAGTGAGATCGCGTTTGAACCGCCCGAGTTTCGCCAGTCGCTGTTGCGTGGCTGCGAGTGGGCCGCAACCGGGCGAGTGGCCGAGGAATAGCTACAGCTGGAGGTTACCATGTACCGAGTCGGCATCGTTGGTATCGGGAATATTGCGGCGTTCTACGGGAAACCCGAAACGGAGGCCCCGTACTGCCACGTTGGGGGGATTCGGCTGAGCGACCGCGTCCGTCTGGCGGCGGTCTCGGATCTGTTGGAGGAGAAGCGTGAACGCTTCCGCGACGAATGGGGCAGCGCCTTCCCCGCAGTGGACTACTACGACAGTTCGACATCCATGCTGGCGGCAGACGAATTCGATATCGTGGCAATCTGCAACCGCGGGCCGGATCACTGCAAGACGATGCTTGAAGTGCTCGAGGCCGGCCCCAAAGCGATCTTCTGCGAGAAGCCCCCGAGTTGCTCACTCGAGGAAATGGACCAGTTCATGGCGGTTGCGGCAGAAAAGCAGATCCCGATCACGGTGTCCTACACCCGACATTGGTGCCCGCGAGTCCTCAAGATGCAGGAACTGGTTCGTGACGGCCTGATCGGGGACGTAAAGGGCGTGGTTGCCTATACAGGTGGGACATTCCTCTCCTTTGCTGCGCACGTCACCGATCTGATCTGCCAGTTCGCCGGCTATGACCCCGTCGCCATTTCGGCCCACGGCAGACCGGGGACCGAGGTACCTGAAGGGTACGAGCCGGAACCCAGCGTTGCCGGGGCCGTGATTGAGTTCGGCAGTGGTGTGACCGGGATGCACGTCGGGCACGAGGGCGAGTACGGCGGATTCTACTGCGACATTTTCGGCTCCGAGGGCCGTGCACGCGCCGGCATCTACACAGCCCCCTTTGCCACCCGCAAAGATGAGGGTGAGGTGGATTTGGCAGCGCTGGGGATGCCGGACCGCGACAGCCCGTTCCTACTTGCCTACGATCAGATCGCTGCACACCTCGACGGCGGACCGCTGCCCCATTGCACGAACGAGACGTTCACCATCGTCAACGAGTTGTGTTTCGCCGGGGTCGAGAGCTTCCACACGGGACAGCGCGTCGCCCTGCCCAACCAGAACCGCACACGGCGGGTCTTCGCCAACGGCTGAGGGGAACACTTGGCCCCCGGAGCAGTTCCTCTGCCTTGGCGGCGAGTTTCCAAGATAGAGACAATCGGGGCGTGGCAGCCCCTCCCACGTTGGCTGCGGCGACCTCTGCCAAGATGCACTTTCCGCCACTTATCTTGGCATTATTCCACCACGACGGTGTGGCAAGAGGACGCGAAGCAGAACGTGCTCACAACGGGTCGGGTCTCGGTGGCAGACGGCCCCGAAAGACGGGGACAGGCCTTCCTCCACGTGGGCGACATCACGGTCTTGCCGTTCCCTGCAAGATGTCGTTGATGGCCGAGACGGCTTCCGCCTCGGCTTGCTTGACCTCGGTCAACACGTTGATCTGCTTCTCCCGCACAGCCCGTGAGAGGCCGGGCGTCTTGCCGTCACTTTCGTCCACCAGGGGTCCCAGTAACTCGGGGACGCGGCTGTAAGCCTCTGCGGCTCGCAAGATTGCCTTTCGTTCGCTCGCCCGGGCGAGACAGCTCCAATCCCTCAGGAAGGCGTTGGCAGCTCTGCGGGCGTCGCAGAGCGCTTTGACGTTCACCGAGCCGAGGTCGCGGACGCCTTTGCGTGAGGCCTCTGCGAGCGTGTCATAGGACTTCAGATCCCCGATCCATGCCTCAAGAGCAGCTTTTCCGTACCAGTACTCCCGGCCTTTCAGTCCGCCGTCGTGCCGTTCCCGCTGCCAGTACTCGACGGCCATGCGCAGGGCATCCCGGAGGGCATTCTTGAGGGGAGGGGGTGGGGTCCACTTGCCCAGGTAGTGACGCATCGGCCCGAGTTCTTCAAGCGCGATCGGGGTGATGGGGTCGTTCACCCGGTAGTCGTTGACCAGCAGCGTCCGGCCGTTGTCCCTGTAGCCGCAGACCAGCCCGTTGATCCAGTCGGTATAGGCGATGACCGGGCGTCCCGCATTGATTTCCGTCATGATCTTCGTGCGCAGGGCGTCTGTCTTGTTCGTGGGTTCACTCCACTCCATTGGCAGTTCCCAGCCGGTCAAGCGGCGCAGGGCATCCTGCTCATCAGGCATTTCTCCGATCGCGATTGAGGGACACCACTTCGTCTTGGTGGCATCGTTTGCCCACCGGGTGCGGAAGGCCAATCCTGAAAGGCCCATCAGATCCGTGTACTCGTAGGGATGGTCGCTGTTTCGGGTGAGGTGGGAGAGAGCTCCGCAGAATGTGTTGTCCCGGTTGGTACCGAATGTCAGGTTCGGGATCTGGTCGATCCAGGTCTTGCCATCTTCGCTGCGCAGCCGGGCGTGCATTTCGACGCGTTTGGCTGCAAGGGGATCAATGGCAACCAGGGCAGCTGTCAATGCGGACATGCCTTGCGCGTAGGCCTTGCGCGCAGTTTGCAGCAGCTCGACACTCCGAGCGGCTTTCCCGGCATCCGGTCTCTTCCATGACTTCGGCCCCCAGCCCCAACCCACGTCATCCCGCAGAGCCCGCAGGGCGTCAGCGTCAGCCTGAAAATAGGTGGCGGCTTCGAGCAGATGGCGCGTTGCGGCCGGGTACTTGGAAGCTATTTCGCGCAGGAAGACGGGGGCCGTGGCTCTCGTGTGCGAATAGACGCCGAG
Organism: Lentisphaerota bacterium; assembly: GCA_018676675.1. Taxonomy (GTDB): domain Bacteria; phylum Verrucomicrobiota; class Lentisphaeria; order Oligosphaerales; family JABHEG01; genus JABHEG01. Next base: position 17,943 of record JABHEG010000340.1, on the reverse strand, counting down.
GGGGTAGCGGTCACTCGGTCCGTTGGGGGTTCGTTTCGGGTCGATCTCGAACTGGCGGATCCACACGTCATAGCATGCGAGCCCGTTCCGCATCCTCCAGGGAGGGGCGACGCCCTTGATCTCGTCAAGGAATCGGTCTCGAGGCGAGTTGGCGTGGCGTACGGCCTCCTCGAGGGCGGCGAGTTCAGCGCCGCGAGCGTCAAACTTTCCGGTCTTCTTACCGATGATCAGTGCGCCGTATGCCGGGCAGATGTTCAGGCAGTCTCCCAGGCGCGTTTGTTTGGCGGACGCCGGGCCCTTGTCCCCGCCCTTGTAGCTCCCGTATCCCAGGAATGTCCCGGCCTCATCGTCAAAGCCACTGACGACGTCGAATTCCGCATTTGTGAAGGCGTGCCAGACAATGGTCGGGCGGCCGGCCCGGATTTCCTCCTTGATCCGGGAGATGACACCCGGGACGGCTGCACCCACCTCGGCACCTTTCAGCTTCTGGAGGCCAGATTCTTCGAACTCATAGCCAAGCTTGCGGATGAGCTCAGGCGTCTCCATCGCGACGCTGCACGTTGGTGCGCAGGGACACGGGCCGGCGATCCGGAAGGCCATTCCCGAGATCCCCTGGATGTAGGCGGGTGAGTAGGATTCGCCTCGGTGGCTCAGGACGATTCGCACGCACTCGAACATCGGGTCGACCACACGGAATTTGTCAACGCTATCGATCTTCACGGGGGCTCCTCCTGCCTGGCCTGATGTCAGTGTGGCTCCAGCGATCAGACCCAAAGCGATCAGTGGTTGTCTGCTCATCATGCGTCTCACCTGCAGGTCCTGAGGTCGAGTCAATGTGGGGAGGCATCAGGCATCTACGATAGATGGTGGGGGGCGGGCGGGCAATCTATGGTGGTGTTCACCAGGCCGATGTCGTTGACGTTGAGTTCGTGGACTGACCGCGGGGAGCGGCCTCAATACCCGCTGCGCCAGAGCACGGGGCGCTCCAAGACAGGAATCCGTGTTTCTCTGCCATTCTCGGACACGATGAACGGGGCGTACTGGGTGAACGGCACGACGGGATGCTTGTGGTAGGGGATGGTCCGTGGAGTCTTCTGCCTGAAGTTGATTTGGTCGCTCATATTGGAGACGAGCAGGTCCCTGCAGTCGGTGAAGAGGTAGTGGGCGGATCCGGGAACGGACGTTGCGTTCCCGCCGTGGCCGAAGATGTGGAGCGATTCGGTGTTCGCGCCGATCAGGAACCTGGTCTGGTACTCGGTCTTCACACCGTAGATGCGCACATTCTGGCTGTCGCGGACCTCGCACTGGGCGGCTGAGTCGGAGTGTTGGGCGTGGAGGTGATAGAAGCTGAGCGGGCCCTGGGCCTTGTCTACCAGGATGTGACGATAGTCCTTGGTTCCTGACGATAGCCCATGGATGAAAAAGTTGTACCAGCGCCCGCCTCCATGGCCACTGATTCGAACGGCCGGATGGGAATAGGTGAAGGTCGAAATCCCCTTGATCCTGCCCCGGGGGAAGCCGTAGAGACGGCTCCGTGACACTTGCGGTGATCGCACAATGGAGGCACCGCCGCTTCGCCAGTGAAGCCCATAGAACGGCAGCATTCCGCCGTGTCTTTCGACCGTCTCCTCCGGGGCTTCGGGGAACAGCATGATCCCGACGAACGCGATGATGGTTTCGGCGTTCGCTGTATCCGCTGTCTCCACAAGGGGCCTGGCCGTGTCACGTTTCCCCAGCGCTCCGTAGGGAGGGCGGGCTATGATTGTCGAGAGGTGGTGAGCCACGCCGATGAGCTTGCTGTTGGGCTTGAGCCGAAGGGTGTCGGTCAGACGGTAGTAGCCTTTCGGGAGGAAGACGATTTCGTTCTCGTCGACGGCCTTCTGGAGCGCTGCAGTGTCGTCTGTCGTACCATCTCCAGCTGCGCTGTAGGGGGGCGCCTTCACGTTGACGGCGTTCCCGTCCTGCCAGGAGGGGAAGTGAGCGGTCCAGAGGTGTCGGCTGCGCAGTGAGTCGGGTGGGGGCTTTGCATTCGCCACCTTCACGTAGGGGACTGTCTGCCGTCTGCCGTTCAGGTAGATCGGCTCCGCGATGGTGATGCCCTTGAACGGCGCCGGCTGAATGGGGAAGGCAAGCTCATTGATTCGGGCCCAGCCATCCGCGTTTCCCCGCACTCCTTCGACGATTGCCCCCGCGTGTTGCACGTAGACATTCCGCATGTAGAAGCTCTTTTCTGCTTCGATAACCGTCCCGCCCGCCGCGTCCCCACCGAGTTGCACGACACTGTCTATGAGTGCAAAGCCGCCATTGAAGGTGGATGAGGCCCAGCCCTTTTCGGTTCGGATGGCGGGGCCTTTGGTGATCGTGCGAATTTTCCAACCCACCGCGATCAGGGGGCCTCTGGACTTGTTTACGAGAGCCGTCTCCGTCTGATCGAGTAGGGTCACATGGGCCATGGTTGGGGTCGGCTGAGTTCCCGTCGTTCTTTCTGAAAACTCAGGTGGGTAGCCGTGGGTGTCGATACCGATGCGTCCCCCTTTGATGGTGATGTTGTGGTGGCTGCCGCCGCTGCCCGCCGCTCCAAGCATACCGGTGTGCCCATGGGTTGCGTCGATCATGACGTTCTGAATACTTGACCCTTCAGCAGCCTGCATCCGGATTCCGACGGCGCCGGCGTTGCCTTCCCCAATCACGATGTCTATGTCCGCGAAGATCTGGTTGTAGCTGATGTTGGTCTGGGGCACCAGTGGGCCGAGAGTGAAGTCCCGCTTGTCGCTGCCGTAGTTGCAGTTGACGATGTGCACGGCGATCTTGCGCTTGGCGGGATCGGTGAAGCCCTTGGAGTGAGGGGAGAGATAGAGAATGGATCGCTTTGCAGGATCCGCTGATCCCACGAGGACACAGGGGAACTTCGGGGCTCCGACCAGTCTCCCGTTGCCTCGTGCGGTGAGTTGCTGTCGACACTCGATGGTGTCTGATATCCGGTATGTTCCGGCGGGGAAGAACAGGACCATCTGGTGGTCACGGGCGAAGTCAACGGCTCTTCGCACGGCACCGGTTGTGTCCGCCTGTCCGGTGGCGTCGGCTTTGAACGGGGCAGCCGTCACATCGACCACACCGATGGCGGCAAGGCGTCGATTGGCCGGCTCTCGCGGAACGTCCAGGCAGACGCCTTCCGGGATGGGAGCCTGGACGCGCTCATGAATATAGGGCGCGTACCGGGTGAACTGTTCCTCGGTCATCCCGTTCTTCCTGGATATGAGGTCGCGTTCCTGCTGTGTCAGCCACGAGTCCCCCGCCGCTGCAGTGATGCCTGTTGCTGCGAGCCAGATGGAAAGTGTTGATCGTACCGCTCTCATAGGTGTCTTCTTCTGTGATGGCTCGAAAAAGGGGGCCTTCTGAGGACTCACGCCATGCCATTTGTCCTGATGGAGTAAGAGCAGCCCGGAGTGGCGTTGACTTAAGGCACGGTCGTCGGGGACGCCGCCCCTCCAAGAGCACTTCCGAGGGCGAGAGGCGCTGGAGGGCCGATGCCCCCAGCGGCCGTCTCTGAGGGAGAATCACAGTGTCTCAGCACGTTCCCAGATGTCGTCGTCGTAGCGTACGCCAAATCCTGGTCCCAGGGGAACGGGCAGCTTTCCTCCCGGGCGAAGGTGGAAGGTCGGCTCGTACCAGCTCGGCTCCTCCTGTTCCCCGGCGTTGTACTCGAGGAAAGGCCCGATGTTGGGCACCACTGCGGCGAAGTGGAGCAGTTGGGCCAGTTCGGCGTTTGTCTTGGGGCTGTGCGGCGTGACCATCATCCCGTTCTCTCGTGCCATTCGGGCGATGTGGAGAGCTCGGATGATGCCTCCGCAGTACATCAGATCGGGCTGGATCACGTCGACGTAACGGTCTGTAATCATCATTCGGAAGAGAGCCAGATTGCAGTCCTGCTCCCCGCCGGCAACGGGGATGTTCAGGGCGTCTGCCGCTGCTTTGGTCGCCTCGTACTGCTCGAATGGGCAGGGCTCTTCGAACCAGGCATAGCGATTGTCCTGGAGCATGTGCCCGACCTCGATGGCTTTCGCGCTGCTGAAGGAGCCGTTGCCATCTGCGTAGAGCGTCGTGTCGTCCCCCAGCCGAGCACGCATGAGGGGAATCAAGGTCTCGGTTCGTCCCGGGCTTGAGTCTTCGTCGTTGAGCATGCGCCCCCCGACCTTGAACTTAACGGCTCTGGCTCCTGTCTCCGCCACTCGCCGAGCCAGGATATCGGCCTCTTCCTCTGCGCTCGTATCACGGTTCATCCGTGACAGGTAGCAGTCGAACTCGGTTTGACGGACGCTTCCCAGTAAGGCACACACGGGTTTCCCGGTCACCTGGCCGAGGAGGTCCAGACAAGCAGTCTCCACGTAAGCGATGCAGTTGAACAGTGGGGTGCCGTGGTACTTGTAGTTCTGACGGTACGCGTCTTTGACGCACTGTTCGACGCAGCGTGCATCGCGTCCGAGGAAAGAAGGAATGACCAGATCCTTCAGAATCGGGAGGAGGACGGGAGCACGGAAATTGCACGTGCCAACGCCGAAGCGGCCATCGGCCGTGAACGCGCGAACGAGGACGAGTCCATCGAGACGCACGACCTCGATTGCCTCCACCGTGATCTCTTTCGGGTGGCAATCGAGCAGTCGTGGTGCTGCACTGGGGAAGTTGTGTTGGTCTGAGTAGACAGCCACGGTGGCTCCGATGTAGCGGGCGGCGGCAGGTCGCGACGTGGTTCACCGCGCGGGCCTACAGTAGCCCCTCATGTGGTCAGTTCGAGCCGACCCCGGGGTTTGCTCGTCAGCGGAGGCGTCACTCTCGTGGCCGGTGACCTACTCCGCCTCAATGCCAAGGAGGCGGAATCCGTGGCCGGCGGCCAGGCAGGGATCCTTGATCACATACGTGCCGCTTTCGAACGCGGTCGTGACCTTTTCACCGGTCTCGATGTCGAAGATCCGGCTCGCCATCAGGCGTTTCCCTTTGATCGGTATGAGAGCGTTGATATCCAGCTCTGTACCGGCCAGGTACTGACCCTTCGCTTCGCCGTTGAACAGCAGGATCGCCGCTGAGCGCAGACTTGCGTTCGAGTAGACGCTTGCGTGAATGCCCTTGGCGGGGCAGTGGACCATGCCATCGGTGAGCCAATAGCCGGCAAAGAGGCACCGCTCTGTATCCGGAAGATTGACCAGCCCGCGAAGGCGGCTCAGCGTGCGGCGGAGCTCCAGGTGGTCGTCCTTCTGGTACTTGTAGTGCGTCAAGGCGGTCGGATGGATATCGTGGCTCATCATCATGGCCCACAGACTGCGCTTGATCCGGCTATCTCGCTCGGGCCTGGTGCCCTGAAAGTGCGACAGCCAGGGGCGGGCCACCTGCATGGTACTCTTGGTCCGAGCCATGGCCCGGAACTGACCGACGGGCCACTGGTCCAGGCTGGTCATGTCCGCCCCGTCTGCGTACCAGTCATTCTCCACCATCCAGAAGACTTCGGCGAATCCCAGATCGACGTGCATGTTGCTTGCCCACATGGGGGGGCGCATAAGCTGCCAGCCGAGTACGTGGAGCCGCTTGATGAGCTGACGGCGCCGGTAGAGGAGCCACTGTTCTTCCATGCACCCGCGTTCCGGGTTGTACTCCCTGACGGTGCCGATCGAGCTGTTGTCCCACCACGTTCCGTTGACGCCTGATTTTTCCAGCAGAGGTCTGTGGTACCAGATGAAGAAGTCGATCATGCTCTGGGTCCAGTTGACGCCGGTTACGGAAACTTGTTCATCTCTGGTCCATTGGGCCGTGCCCTGGTAGTTCCAACGTCCACTGTCGCTGGCAGAGCTTCGGTTCGGCTGCCAGTTGCTCTTGCCGAGCCATTCGCCACCGAAGGTCCGGAACTCCTCCGGGCCCATGCCGGTGAGTTGTCCGCTGCCATACATGATGAGCTTGGCGCCGTGGAAGAGCTTCGGACCGTAGCGCCACCAACGGTAGTTTTTCTTGTGGGTCCGCTGCTCCTCGCCCTGGTGTCGCATGCCGTAGAGCACGAATTTGCGCAAGGCGTCGTAATCCTCTGGCTGATCATTGACGAAATCGTCCACCGATTTGCCGTAGTAGCGGTAGCCGCGGGTGTCATGGGCGTCCAGACCTTCCTCGTTGAAGGTGCGGTGGCGCGGGTGGTTCGGCTTTGCGGGGGTGGCCTGTAACGCGAAGCGCACGGTACGGGGCTCGCTCAGGTCGACGGGGCCGGCCAGCATGCGCACACGCAGTCGCACATCTCCGTTCTTCAGACGCTCGATCCGGATCACGGGCTGGGTGTCCCGGAGTTCCCATCCGTCGGCGCTCCAGGCGAAGAACCACAGGCCGCGATCGCCGTTGCCGACATAGGTGCGCGGCACAAAGCTCTTCCAATCAAAACGGCTGCCCCGGTACCTCATCAGTTCCGTACTTTTGAAGTGAACGCCGGGTTTGGTCGGGATGGCGCTGAAGTGGTTACCGTTTCGTCCATCTCCCAGGCGCTGTACGTAGAGGGTATCGATCGGGCATCCTCTCTGGTCGTCGAGGTCGATCACGAGATCAGTGCTTTCCACGGGGGTGTCATTCGCCGCCCTGAGGGTCGCTTCAACTTCATACCAACCATCGTATTCGACGACAGCCTTCACGTCGGCGCTGACGGGGCCCACCTGGGTGCGGCCCCCGATGTCGACGCGGTGCAGGGCTGCGCTTTCTACTGTCTTGCCCTTGCCTTTGCCGACGAACGTCTTGCCGCCTTGTGTTACTTCGAGGCGCATGGGTGCTGCCAGGAGGCGCCTGGCGCCGCCGAACGTCCCCGTGGGAGGGGCGGTGTCGATCTGCTCGAGCAGACCGTTGGGGGCCACGCTGTAGATGCGTCCCCACATCCAGATGCCGTCCTGGATTTGTCTGCCGGTGTAGTGGCTCTTGCCGAGGGTGCGGACGCTGTTGCCACTCTTGACCTCCAGAGGCAGAAACGGGGGAATTACTTCTTCGCTCATGCCGAGGGTGTTGTGCTCCCACTCGTAGCGTTTGCGCACGAAAGACGCTTTCTTCGTGGAAACCACGACGCCGGCATCGTTGAGCAGCTCGAAACGAGCCACATACTCCCCATCAGCGAGTACGGGGAGATCGATGAGGAGTGGTCCTCCGGCCAGATCCACAATGGTCCCACTGCCCTGAGCCAACGGCTTCAGTGCCCGTTCTGCGGAGACCGCAACGCGGTATTCACGTGCGGTTTGTACTGACGCCGGGACCCCGAAGAAGTCGAGATCAACGCTTGCTTCCAGTTTGCGGCTGTAGGGGAGATAGGCGACCCGGTACTCCCATTCGCCGCTCTGCGGACGACCGGCTACCCACTTGTCCAGAAACTGCTCCTTGAATGCGTCGTCGAACTGCATGAAGGGCGATCGATTGTGGTAGAGTACCAGTGACTTCCTGCCGATCCTGGCAGTGACCTTGAGTTCAAAATGATTGCGACGCTGCCGGTCTGTGACAGCTACCTTGCTGATGGGCAGCCCCTCTTTCTGCAGAGACAGCGTTTTCTTGCTGCCGGGATCGAGGGAGACGGTCTGCGTTTCCGAGTGCACGGTTCTTCCGTCAGCGTCTTCAACGAGGACCTGGACGTCCACCTGTGCTGCAGTCTTGCCGCCTACCAGCTCCAGGTTCGCATCAAGACGGCCGGCCCCGATTTCTCCCAGCTTGAGAAACCGGCAGGCCGGCGTGTCGGGAGCAAAGCTCACCTGGGGGAAACTGTCCCATGCCAGCCAGGGCGCGCCGACCCACCCCGCGAAATACATGCCGGTACAGGAGTCCGTGCGCACGAGCTGCATGACCAGGTCACGGTTGTCCAGCTTCTTCACCTTCAGGCGCCCGATCTCAACCGCCATTTCCAGTTCCCAGGCGTCCGTGGTAACGTGGCACTTGACCGGGCCGCCCATGGACCACAATTGTTCCGTGCCGATGGTGCCGTTGTAGAGGTACTCGTCGATGTAGGCGGACTTGGCATTGGCCATGATCTTGTAGAAGCCCTTGCCCTGTTTCGTGGCGAGGTCGCGTCGTCCGTGACTGAGGATCTGTACTTCCACGTGGTCTTCAAACAGGATTGGAGCATGCCGTTCGACAAGATCGTTTTCCTTGACCCGTGCCACCGGATACGTGCCTTTGGGGTGTGGGGAACGCATCGCGAGGTAGAGGAAGGTATCGTCGTAGCCCAGGTACCACTGAACCTGCTGGATCTCGGGCACCAAGCTGCCATGTCCCCCGACTGAGCCTTCAGCCGTGACCCCGGTGAAGGCGCCGGCCCGTCCCCACTCCTCCTCTCCGATCCTGCCGTCGATGGTTGGCGCTGTGATTCTGGGCACACGCATGACCGGATGCGTGAAGTCGGAGTCTCCGGCTCCCCTGGTGCCGCTGCATGTCAGGATGCAGACGGCCAATAGTGTGGGCCAGGTTCCGTGCGTAATGGGGGGCGTCGTCACTGTTTTCTTTCCTCTGTTCTGCCGTGCCCGCAGTCTCGTTCACCAACGACACAAGGTCGCTGGGGTCTCATCTTGGCGGCATCTGTTACCAGCCTACGTTCCGGAACTGCCGATTGGGAACGAGAACTGGCCGCTGTAGTTGGAATCGTTGTAGACGGCATTGCGTATTGGGTGGGTCTCGGGCGACGCCGCGGGTGGCGGGTCAGGTTTGTAGATCCAGACGGCGTGCTCATCCCAGGTCAGGATCTCGTCGACACCGTCGCCGTCGACGTCTTTGACATCGCAGCAGAGCACGGGGTGTCCGTCGTTCGGGAACATGACAACGCGTTCGCCGTGTCCGTTGAGCAGCCCTCCTTCCTCGGGGTGGGTTGAGAGCAGCATCAGGTCGAGGTCGTCAAAGGTCCAGTTGACGGGTTGGAGAAGGCTTGCGTAATGAACGGGTTCGCACTCGGTCAGCACGTGTCCCTCGTGGTCCATGACAACGGTAATGCCGGCCTCGCCCCAGTACGTGTTGGCCACCAACTGAAGGCCGGGGATATCGTTGCGCAACTTGGCTGCCACGATGGTTTGTGCGTGGCCGATGTCGTGGTGTTGGCGAATGGTCCCATCGACGTCGAGCAGGAAGAACCCAGCGTCGCTGCCTGTCAGGGCTATGCGAATGGGCGCATCCCCCGGGCCGAACCGGCCCATCACGATACCGTCTGCATGGTCAAACGTGTCCAAACGCCATCTCAGGTTCCCCTCGCCGTCCAGGAGATCGTAGCCCAGCATGAGCTCGTCTCTGCCGTCCCCATCGATGTCGAAACTGGCTGGGTAGTGCCCGGTTGTGCAGGCGTGTTCCCAGAGCAGATTCAGGTCCTGATCGTAGGCCCAGGCGGTTGAGTACCGGTCTTTGAGGATGATCGTGTCTGCGTTTCCCGTTCCTCGCAGATCGGCGAAGTGGAGGCAATCGCCAACGGTTCGGGCCATTGGGAAACCGCCCGGGACTTCGTTTCCGGGGGCTGTGTTCGGGGTCGGTACGCAGCGCAGTGTTTCTCCGTCGAGTCCTGATGCCACTCTGAGTTGGAGGTCGGTCGTGTAGACGATGTCTGCCCGGCCTTTGGCATCCAGGTCATGCAGCTGGAAGCAGAGGTCACAGGTGGTCTCGAAGTGCTCCGGGACGGGCGTGCCCTGCTGCCAGAGAATGTTGCCGTCCAGATCGACCGCCGTGAGCGAACGGATCATCGTGTGGTTGTCTCTGCCCAGGTACATTAGTGGCTGAGCAATGACGATCTCGTTCTGACCGTCCCCGTTGATGTCACCGATGCGCAGGTTCCGGTCACTGCCGAAGCCCTCCGTATCGATGCGCTTCCAGAGCGTTGCGGCAGGATAGTCGCCTGCCTGTGGACGGCTGCTGGGCACAGTGGGGGACACGAGAACATTCCGACCCGTCACTTCGAATTCCGCGAACCGGGCTGGCGCATGTGCCAGCAGGCCTGCGGGACCGCCCCTGCTTGTCCAGTCGGCCCCACTCACCTCGACGTCATCCAGCAGTACTCGCACATGGCCAGACGTGCAGCGCAGCTCGGGCTTCCGGTACTCATCCGGGCTGAAAGACGCCGGAACGCTCGCGAGTTCTCGATCTTCGCCGTGTCGTCGATGCACAAGAGACAGGTGTTCCGGATGGGCCAGGAGGGCCAGGAAGTCGCGCGAGTGCCGGTAGTCGACAACGAGCCCTGCGGGAGCCGCGAACGAGAGCGTTCGCAGACGCACACAGGCGCTGTTCAGGCGCCAGGATGCGTCGCCGGTCACGAGCAGTGGGTACGACTTCTCGGCCCAGAACTGCTGCTCGACCGCCCGTTGGCCGGTCTCCTCGTCGATGATACGCCAGCATCCTCCGCCACTATTCCGCCAGGTGTAGTGGGTGGTGGCCTCTCGCCAGGGGCCCAGCCGGCCCTGATCGGTCCGGCAGTGGTACTCTCCCCACGGGGTATAGTCGTTGGGTATGTGCCCAGGTGCGTAGCCGGTGAAGTCATCGCTGACGTGGAATGTCGCGGTCATCAAGGTGGTCTTTCCAGGCTTCCGGGGCGTCTGCTCGCGGTCCTCGATACAATCTTATTCTCCAACGACGCGGGTGTGCTGGAGGCTCAGGCCGTCGCGGAGGGGCATGGAGGACTACTGTGACAGCACATGCCTTGTGACGCCAGCAGTCACGGGATCGTCGCAGAGGAGAACGAGCGTCGAGATATCCGTCGCTGTTCCGCGTGGCGTGGTCCCCGAATCGCGTGTTGGTACCGGCAGGACTTTGGCCCGAGAGTGGGAACGGAGTGGTTGACAGCACGCGATGCATACGTGATTGTTCCGTGATGAGTTGTCTCACTAGGGAGTGGCTATGGAAACGGCAGTGAATGGTCCTGTTTTTCGTCAGGCTGTGGACGTGGAAGGCCTGGTTACGGCAGACTCTTCTCCGGGGCTGCGGGTTGTCCGCATCACATCTAGCTCGGAGCATGCGCATTCACACATCTACATGGAGGCCCCGGTCTTCACTCCGGATGGTGGCCGCTTCATCTTTCAGCGCGTCGATCCCGTCCCCCCCGACACCAACATGCAGAACCGCTGGCGGGAATACTGGCTCTGCGACCTGGAAGACAATTTCGCGCTTCGACAGCTGACCGACGAACCAGGCGCGATCGCTCCATGTGTGACCCCGGACGGCCGTTTCATGTACTACTTCATCACTGAGCTGGATCCGCGGAAGCGTTGTGGAATCCGCCTTAAACGCGTCTGTCTGACATCGTTCACACGCGAGACGGTCATGGTTCTTGACAGGGCTCTCTCGGGCTTAGATGCCCCTCCCAGTCGTGTCTACTCGCTGTCTACCGTCCGTTCCGACAGTGCCGCGGTGAGCACGGGTGTGTTCATCGGCGATGGTGAGAGAAACGGCACGTGGGGGGTGCTCGTCTGCGACGTCGAGCGGGGATCGGCCGATGTCGTCCTCGCGGGGCCGAACTACTTCAACCCCCATCCACAGTATTCGCGCAGCAGCGACCCGAAGCACTGTCACGATCTCCTGGTTCAGCACAACACGGGAGCTGACACGGATCCGTTGGGAGGGCTCACCAACCGCCGTTCCGGGTGTACGGTCGAAGTGATCCGCGACGACGGCAGCGACTTCCGCGAGATTCCATGCGGCAGTGCGACCGAAACATGTCACGGACACCAGGAATGGCGCGGCACATCGGCCACGACGCTGATCGGCGTGAACCATACGTTCCCGGACGGCACGGTTACGAGGCCTGTGATTGAGGCGGCACCCGTGCCTGCCGTTCAAGCCGACGACACCCCTCCTGCCTTGCTCCCGAAGGCGGAGACGTCGCGCAACGACATTACCCGGGAGCTGGACGGACCGGCGTTCGGGCACACCGCAATTGACTCGACCGGCACGCGATTCGTCGGCGACTGGCGGGCTGTGGGTGAGGGCGCTGAGGCTACGCGTTTGTTTGTCGGTACACTGCCTGCCGTTCCCGATGCAGCCCTGTCCGTGCGATACGTGCTCCATCCACGTTCTAGTTACACGGGCGACCAAGTCGTGCACCCGCATCCATTCCTCTCTCCAGACGGCACCAAGGCGTTTTTCAACAGTGACTTCGGCGGGCTGCCGCAGATCTGGATGGTAGATGGAGTCGGTGACCTCTTCTGAGGTAGACGCATCATGATTACGGGGAGAAGGACAGCCATGTGCACGCATGCTCGCTTTTGTGCCGCTGTGTGGGTTCTGGTATCGGCATCGGCCGTGGCCCAGAGGGTGGATAGCGCAGGGACAAACACAGCGCTTCGGCTGCCGAAGCAGGGCGAGACGCTGAGTGTGCATGCGCGGTGCGGCAGCGTAGGGGGCGCGGTCAAGTTGGCATTCGGCGCCCCGCCACGTGGCAGTGTCACACTGACCGTAACCTGTCAGGATCTCCCCAAACTCAACCATCACTACCAGCTGACCAAGGTCAAAGAGCCGTTGCCTGATGCGGTGCTGAAACTGCAGCTCACCGGCAAACATGGATGGGACCAACGGCGCGTCGAGCGTACCTACTTCATTCGGCCGGATGTACACTTCTATGTCAAGGATGATTTTGACAAGGCTGTGGCGCGTTGGGGGGATTATCCGCCGGCCTCGGAGCACGGGTTCCGGCTCGAGCTGCGACACGTTGCGGAGCGGGTCGAGATCGCGCTGGATGGACGTGCCTTCACGAGCTTCCTGACTCCTCCCGACGATGCGGTGACCGTCTCGGTCAGTAAAGGGGGAGAACTGGCGCAAACGGTGACGGCGCGTGCTGTGGAGTCCGCACGCTACCTGCCGTTGGACATCTCGCGGAATCCGCATCAGGGGGAATTGCGTCTCCACGATGTCCCGCTGTCGGCCGGCGTGCAGGATGTTGCCGGCGTCCCGGTCAACGTGGTCCCACCGGAGGCCGAGGTCGATGTCGGTCGCGCGCGTTGGCTGCGGCAGGATGGCGGCAGTTCGGACATCTATGACCCGTATTACCGACGGACGGCCTGGGACGGTGTACCCGAGACCGTCATGTTCAGCGTCCCCAGGCGATTCTACAACTATGCCCACGTGCTGTGCGCCGTCGAGCAACGGGGGGAAGAGAGCCCCAGTATGAGTGTGCGCCTCGCGCGTTACCGCCAGATCTGGGACGGTAGCGGGGCAACTCAGGCGGAGACGACCGTCGTGCTTGATCCGGACCGTCCGCAAGGCTGCACCGCCCTCAAACCGCTTGGTCGTGTGTATGGGACAGCGGATGGAAAGAAGACGGAGCTCAGGTTGTTTCTGGCTGAGATTCCGCTTGGCACCGGGGAACTGGCCGACTACCTGCGGATGCAGGAGATGACCGGCCGGGACACACCGGACTTCTTCTATCTCGAGTTCACGCGCGAACTCCGCACTCGCGTGACGGGCAGTTATTCCTACTATGAGAGGAAGCCACTGGGCCCCCCGAGCGGGATCCATGTGTTGGGCGTGACGTTGGAGAAGGCACCCGTACGGCTCGTAGTTGGCTCTGATCAGATCGGGAACGTCTTCTACACCAATGGATCCCCGGCCCTTGAGATTCTGTCGGAGAACCCCTCCGACACGCCGTTCCCCGTGCGCCTGGATGTGTGTCTGACCGACTTCTCCGGCTGCGAAGTCCGCAAGCAGGTCGATCTGGTGCTGGCTCCCGGGACCTCCACCATCCCATATCCTCTTGTCAATCTCCCGGTGGGATGGTACAGCGCCCGGTTCCGGTTCGGGAAGGGGAGTCGCCCGGTGTGGCAACAGCCGCTGACCTTTGCGCTTCTGCCACCGGACACGCGTCAGGCCGGGGCCGAATCGCCGTATGGAACCTGGTGGTTTTCGCGCTCGCACTACTGTGAACCGCAGGCGGAGAAGGTGTTGCCTTTAGTGCAGAAGATGGGATTTCGGCATGTGACGCCAAGGGACCTGAAGCCTGATTACGGGCACACCCCGGAGGCCTTTTCCCGCTATGGGGTTTCGCCCAGCATGATGCGGCGGATGAAGGAGCGTGAGAACCTGCCGTCCATCGAGGACCAGATGGGCACGTTCATGGGGGACTGGCCCGGCACACAATACGGCATGGTCTTTCACGAAACAGGGGGACTTCCCTTCGGTCTCGAGCCACCGCCCGAATTGATGGGCAAAGAGCCACCCGTGTTCACCGGCAAAGACCTCGAGAAAGAGGACGAACTGCTTGCACACATCGAGCGGCATGCCGCAGCGATCCGCGGTGCCGCACCGGACGCCAAGATCATCTTGGGGAATTCGGTCACGAATTTCAACGTGCACTGGCTGCGGAAGAAGCTCCCGCGTACGCAATGGGATTACATCGGCGTCGAGATGGCCGTCCAGCTCTTTAATCCGGAGAGTCAGCCGCACGGCTGGAATCTGCAGGGCCTCTGGATGACCAAGCGGATGTGTGAGCTCTATGGTTACGACGACATCCCCATCACCTCCTGCTATGAGTTTTCCTACCGCTCGACCGCGCCCGGGGCACTCACGTTGGAGGAGCAGGCCAACTGGTACACGCGGGACGTTCTGCACTGCCTGGCCTACCGCCTGCCGAGCATCAATGTGGCTCTGTTGTTTGATGTGGACAGCGCATACTACTTCAGCCGTTGGGGGGCGACAGGGGTGTGCACCCGCTCACCGCGGATGATGCCCAAGCCGAGCTATGTCGCCCTGGCAACTCTGACACGTGTTCTGGACCGCGCGCACTACCAACGTTACCTGGACACCGGTTCGCACAGCGTGTACTGCCTCGAGTTCAAGAGCGAGATCGGATTCACGTACGCCCTCTGGACAAGCACCGGGGAGCGGGATGTGGAACTGCGTCTGGCCCCGGGGGCTGGTGGAGGCATTCTCGTCAGCGGCATGGGGGTGGAACATGAGGTCCCTGCTGAAAATGGGAAGCTGGCGTTCCGCGTGTCCGAGTCCCCTGCGTATTTGGTCCTCGAAAGGCCGCTGCGCGGCGTTGCCGCCGGCACTCCGTACCACCAGCGGCCGGAGCTCGAATCCGAGAACGTTCTCGATGCACTGAACGCGGCGGATTGGCGCATTGTTGAGGAAGGCGACGAGGCGTTCCGAGGGTACTGCCCGTACAAGCCGTTGACGGAAGCGACCTGCCTCCTTTCACCCGGCGAGAAAGGTGGGATGAAGCTGACTCTGCGTTCGCAGCCGGACGTGCCGGATATCGTCGGTCGTTACGTGGTGTTGGAGCCGCGGAATGGCTCGATTCCTCTTCGGGGGCAACCGGACACGCTCGGCGCCTGGGCAAAGGGTAACAGCAACTGGGGACGTCTGGTGTTCCAGGTGGAGGATGCTGAAGGCAACCGGCACAGCTCGATCGGGCTCAGTGGGTGGGATTGTTCAGACTGGCGCTGTCGGACACGGATCAATTTCGACGGCTGGAAACTCATCAGCCGAACATTCCCGCGTCCCTACGCCTCGGGGCATCCTGATCTGGCCGCCCATCAGTGGTCTCAAGGTGCGAGGATGAGTCCCCCGGTGAAGGTCACGCGTCTCTACGTCATTTTGCGCGAGAAACTGGTGTACCTGACCGACATGTTACCGGCGACGAGCATGTCGATTGAGCTTCGGGACCTGAGTTCGGGAATTGGCGTGCCAGCTCGGTGAGCCGGGCATTTGTTCCTGGGCAACAGGAGACTGCCAGGGCCTGAGCAGACCGCTCGGGGTATTGTGCACGAATGGGACTTGGCGTCACGCACATTTCGCGAAGGAGATTGTCGGCCCCAGGCGAACGGCCGTGCATGTTGTCCGAACACCACAACTCTCTGCCACCCGCCTGACGATTCGCCGCATCGTGCGTGGCGAGATGGGACCTGGTCTGCGCGAGGATGGAAGCAGCCAACCAGTCTCGGGGGAAATGGTCTTGTCCATGACGAGGGGCACGACGTGGCAGGGAGGCGGATCCGGGATGCTGTCTTTGTGTCTTTCCCAGAGGAAAAGCGACGGGTGCCCGATTGCCCCGAGACGACAAAGCTGACTCGGGAGGGCCTTTGAGCCATTCAGGGCGTTGAGGATGAATCTCTCTTTCGGATTCCCACACGCGGCGAGGAGTTTCAGCATATCGTCTTCCGTCGCCGGCGGACGCGGACGCGGACGCGGCGCATGCTTGATTTCAACGGTAATGTCCAAACCAAGCAGCCGATCGAGAACTGTGCGAATGGCACACAGGTGCAGGCGCAGCGTAGCGTTTCCCATGCCTCGTTGTTTCAGGTGGTCGAGGTAGTCGTCCACATCATCTTCCCTGAGATGTACGAGCCTGATTGGCCTGACATGCTGCAGGAAAGCCGTGACGATCCGCGCGTATTTTGTTGCAGTAGAGGGGGCGTAGCCCTGCACAAGAAGCGCGTCACTGAGGTCGCCGGCTACGTTGATTCCGGGCTTCAGCTTGGCGGCGGAGCTCTTCGCAGGGGTGGGGCGTGGTTCGAGGCACGCCACAAGCAGTGCCTCAACCGTCCCAAGAAACACCTTCCCAATGAGATGAGCTGTCCCGAGACCCGTGAAGTCTCCACCTATTCCTGCCTGCACTTGAGCGTCTCCCTCTGTCTATAGAGCAGGGCATAGAAATAATAGCAGTATAAAGTGCGCGATTAGAGAAGTCAAGAGAGGCGACACTTCCGAGACGCACGCAGAGCCATTTCCCATAGAAGAAGTGCTCAGAGCGGATTCGCTCACCGGCTCGGTCTCTTCCAAAATGTGTCACAGGCCAGTTGGGAGTGCCCCGGTTGTGCCGGCCAGGCTGTTGTCCGGAAAACGCGCTTTTCCAGGACAGACGTTTTCCGGACAGTCCCTGCCTGGGGCTCTCACGTTGTTGTCCGGAAAACGCGCTTTGCCAGGACGAAACCAGGCTTTCCCAGACGCTCAGGGCGTCCTCCCACAGTGTGGGGGTGGGTTGTCGTACTTGGCGTTGTTCGGGGAATACGCGTCGTGAGTGCGTGGGGTATGACGTGGCAGTCGCTTTGTGGCCCACGAGGTGTAGGGTGACCCGGTGTCTGGTGAACGCTTCGGCTCGGGCGGCATCCGCTGACACGTTCTTGGGGGAGAGCGTGGCCGTGTGGCTGTTCGCCCGGTCCACGTGTCCATTGGACGCAAGTTCTGTGAGACGTATACGGCTGCGGCCATACCGGCCGCCAAGGCTGCTGGAGGCCTGCAGAATGACGATGTTTCGCCTGAGAGCAACAGTCCTGGTTTCTGTCTTGTGCGCCTGTGCCTGGGGTCAATCTCATACGCCCGTCAGCGTCGATCTGCCGCCTGATCGGGCGGAGACGTTCCGAGCCAGCTATGACGCGGGATACTCTGAGTACTATGGACGTGGCCTTGAAGCCGACTATGCCCGGGGGTCCCGAGACGTGGTCCTGCGGCCCTATGACCGCGGCAACCAGAAGGACATCGGTCTCTACCGTTCCGGCAGCACTGGGGGGCCGGTCGAGAAGGCGTTGCGGGTCGAGCGCGGGCGCTGTCACCGCTACGATGCGTCCGGGAATGTCAATCTTCGGCGCGGTACTCTCGCCTTCTGGATCAAGTTTGACCTTCCGGTTGGGCGTGTGCACAGTGGCCTGCTGTCCATCAGCACGGTGTCGCAGGGGGGCATGACCTACGGTATTCGTGGGCGCTACGGGCGTATTCTGGTGCATGGTCCATGGGATGGCAATTTCGACTTCAAGTCGTCGCCATGGGCAGCGGAGACCTGGTACCATCTCGCCGTTGCCTGGGATGAGACCAGGGGTGTCCAGCTCTATGTCAATGGCAAACGCACGCGTTCGGAGGAGGTAACCTGGCAGACTGAGGATCTCGAACCCGACAAGATCATGGTCGGTACGTGGACCTATTGGGGAGGTGCGAAGCAGCCTCTCTCACTCGATGAACTTCGCATATACTCCCGTCCACTGGAGGACGCCGAGG
>JABHEG010000339.1 GCA_018676675.1 Lentisphaerota bacterium | reverse complement strand
GTCGAACGTCGAGGTTTGTAACGGCTTCTTTCGGAGACTGTTCCGGTTCTCTTCATTCGACATTCGGCGTTGGACGTTCGATGTTCAGCGTTCGCCCGGCTGCAGGCAGGAACTTGCTCAACAAGTTAGCGCTTATGGGGCTACGCCCCGTCGTCGCAGTAGCGAAGAACGCGCCTTCAAGGGCTCTCCGGGAGATAGACCCAATACCCGCCCCCGGGGGTCAAAAGGGCCTCCAGAGTCACACGCTCGTATCGCTTCCCCGAGCCCGACCATCCCCAGACATCGCTGATCTCCGCTGACAGTTCCTCTGCCGATATCGACGCTGGCGGACTCACGAGGTTCCAGCCGGTGCGTAGTGAGAAAATCCCGTCTGCCGGAATGCCGCGGACCTCAAGGGTGACCTCCTCCTGGCTTCCTGACCAAAGCCAATACCCCCGTTCGGGATTGAGCCAATCGTCTGCCCCGACCGCCTCGTAATGGACGCCTCCCCAGGACCAGGCCCAGACCCCCGCTCCGGCTTCCCGGTCGCCTCGGCTCATCAGTTCACCGACCGTCTCCGAGGCCATCAAAGGAATGCCGACCAGATTCCAGCCGGGGGAAAGCTGGACGGAGGTGACCTGGAGAATACCCATCGCCACCTCATAACACTCGCCCGCACTGAAGCTGAGCTGAATGCCAGACGTGCTCACAAGATCGATCGCACCCCCGACAGCTGTCTCGTGCTCGAGCCTCTGCAGAACTGCCCCGGCCCCGGTGTCAACGCCACCAGCTTGCCACACAACGTCAAATCGTTCTCCCAGCGTTTCCGCGCCAAGCACATGAACACGCCAGCGAGTGGCGGCATCAGTATCACGCCTGAAATCACTGACCAGCGTCACCCCATCTCCTCCCTGCGGGGAAATGAGCTCAAGCGGCCCCGTACCATCGGACAGCACGTCAAGTCCGGAGTCAACCCCGCCCGTTGCCCGGGGAGAGAGCCCCAGATAAAGATACACATCACCCTCGTCCCCAGGACTAGACGCAGTGGCAAACCGGCCAGCCGGAACGGACAGTTGTCCAGCCGTTGGGTTACCAGCCGCATCGGTGATGTCGGTCAGACTCAGAGAGTACGCAATCCCGGGCACTTGCGCTCCCGTAAAGAGACGGAAGTCGTTCGTTCCCACTGACAGCACATCGCCCACTGTTCCGTTCGGCAGCAGAACGTATGAAGAAGCGCTGTCAGCGCCATAGACCTCTTCTGAAAACAGCAGCGAGACGCCCCACGGGCTGTCCCAATGGACCTGCACGGTGGGAGCCGTTCGATCGATCCGGAACGCTACAGCTCTGTCGAGAGCGGGCGCCCAGAAGCCGGAATACGTTCCCCCCATACCGTGGAAAGACTCCTCAGAGAGGAGGAGCCGGCAATCATAGTCGCCTTCACTCAGGAACACGCCCCCAACCGGAAGGCGCTCCCATTCGCCGAAAACAGATACCGTTTGCGCCTGTCCATCCATGGCGTAGGCGGGATGAGAATCGCTCGGAATGACCGGAACGGTGATCAAGGGCCCGTCCTCAGGCTCCCAGGGGCGTTGGTCAGTCGTCCATAGTACATGGTAACTGCTCCCCCCCGAGAACGACAACGCGGCGGCCCCCTGGCTGTCCGTGACAAAGTACGCCAGGACAATGTAAGCAGAGAAACGGTACAGCTTCTCTGTCGGGCTCGTGTCGCTGCTCACATCCCGGCGAGAGAAGTAATCCTGGTCATTGGGATTGGGAAACGTCCCGACACCCTTGTTGTTTAGGTTCCATCCTCCCGTCCAGGCGCCGCCATCCCACATCTCCTGCCACCAGCGGCCAGCCAAACCAAGCCTTTCATTGGTGGCCGTTCCCGGATCGCCCCTGAGTTTGATCTGATAGGCGAAATTCGGTTTGAGCCCGGTAGCAGTCAGAGTGCCGTGAAGTACCTGTCCGTGGGAAGACAAATCGACCGTGACCTGGGCCTGGGCATAGGTGTAGGCTTCTCGGAAGGAAGATGTGTAGACGTTCCCCGCAACGTCCAGCCACCGGTAAGCACTTCCAGGCTCAGTGACACCCGCCAACTCGTAGACTGCCCCTTGAACCAGGGCTCCGAAGACGAGGAAGACGAGCCCGCAAAACACATGGCCCCTGCTCCGCCAGGAGATGGTGAACATGGAGTGGAAATCGCTGTCAGGCATAGTTCCAGACAACCCAGCCTCAGTTTCGCGGCCACCCGATACCCGCCGAGGGGTCCGGAGCGCTCCACAGCCTGGGCTGCAAGGCGGCTCCTGGGGCCCGTGAGTCAGCCGTCACACCTGGAAGGCGACACAATCGGGAAAACGCTCAGTTCAGCGTCACTTGGCGGAGGCGCTCCAAGTCCACAAGGGAGTTGACCGTCACCGGCTGCCCTGTCTTCATAGACTCGTTGGCACTGATCCCCGTCATGATCGAGGCGGCCCCGTCGAAATAGCCCGCGGCGTGCCCCAGTGGATCGTCTTCTGCACCACGGAAGACATGGTTGAGCAAGCGCACATCCCCGCCTCCATGGCCGCCCTTATCGCCCTGTTCATAGTCAATGACCTGGGGTTTGCCGAATTGGGGCTGGAAGATAATCTCGGGAACAAGCGTCTTCTTTTCTCCTTCGAGCTCACGCATGCCCGGCATGTTGAAGTCTTCGTAGCCGCCACTCACGTAGGACTTCTCAACCACATTGAACTCAAGGCGCCCCTTCGTGCCGTTGAAGCACACCCGGTAGCCTTCCCAGGGGCAGAACGCATTCAGTGAATAAGTCATGACAGCTCGGTTCCGGTACTGGACCATCACCGACATCGAATCCTCGATCGAGATGCCATCGCCAAACACGCTCTGGTCACGGTGATAACCATCCTCGTTCTCTGCGTCATAGTAGAGCCCCCGAAGCCTCGTATCCTTCTCTGTTACCTTCAGAGCAAATGGGTCTCGCGCCGCGATATCCGAGCCGCGGGAACGGGAGTAAAACTGTGTGACCCCCCGCTCCTCAGCATTCTCCCGCCCGTAGAAGCTCAGTCCGCCCTGAGCGTAAACAACGGTAGGATACGAGTCAATCCACCAATTCATCAGATCGAAGTGGTGAGTCGCTTTGTGGACCATCAGCCCGCCACTGTTGCGTTTGTCGCGATGCCAACGGCGGAAGTAGTCAGCCCCATGGGACGTGTCCAAAAGCCACTCGAAATGGACACTGACGATATCCCCCACCACGCCGCTGCGGATGATCTCCTTGACCCGGGTGTTGCGTGGAGCGTAGCGGTAATTGAAAGTCACTGTCAGGTTCCGGCCCGTGGTCTGGACCGTGTCAATGATCTGCTGGCATTTCCCCGCATCCACCGTCATCGGCTTCTCGGTGATGGCGTCACACCCCAGTTCCAGAGCCCGGCAGATGTAGCGGTGATGTGTTCGGTCCACACTCGTGACAATGACCGTGTCCGGTTTCTGCTCCGCGATCATGCGGTCGAACTCGTGAGCTCCGTACGTTGGCAGCGGATCATGCCCGTGCCGCTCGCGCAGGTACTCATTGTAGTAGTCCATACGCGTCTGGTTGACATCGCAAAAAGCGGCCAGCTGCCCGGCGTCCGAAAAATCCCCCATCAGTGCATCCGTGTACATGCAGGATCGGCCACCGCTACCCACCAAAACATACGTTTTCATCATTCTCTGCTTTCCGGATCAGCTCCGTAGACCAAAGCGCCGGCACGCACCATACATGCCGCAGATCCCGGCGAATCCACCGGGCACATCACAGAAAAGGGACAATTTAGGACCGTCCAGATCGAATGCAATCAGCAGGGGTGCCCCTCCGCCGGCTGTAGACCGTCTCTTCCCGACCTGGACGGAATCCCCGGCCAGGGCTATACTGACTCTGAGTAACGGTTGCCCCAGAGGCACAGATGTGGAATAACGTCATGGAACCCAGCCGATGATCAGCAAGGAACTCCTCGACATCCTGGCTTGCCCCGCCTGCGATGAACGACCTCCCGTCCTTCTCTCGGAAGACGGCGCTTGGCTCGTCTGCCAAACATGCGGACGACGCTATCCCGTTCGTGATGAAATCCCCGTCATGCTCGTGGACGAGGCTGAACTGCCGGTCGAGACCTGAAGAACGTCGTTCGCTTTGCAGGACATCGACGACACCCGGCTCTCGAAGCACGTCGCGTGCAGGCTTGACCGCTCCTGTGAAGCGCGGCGTTGGCAGAGCCCGAGGTGGGGCCATCTCCACAACCCGGAGCTCTGAATGGCATCCCCCCAGTCTAACCTCACCCCCGCCACCGATCCCCCCCCAGTATCGACGGACTCCTCCATTCTCGCCCGGACTCGCATCCTGGAACCAGGCCCGGGCGGAAACTCCGCCGAGAGCATCACCCCTCCCGGCACGATGCCGGCCGGAGGGAAGATCGGTCCTTACACGATCACCGGCTTTGTCGGGCGGGGAGGGATGGCGCTGGTCTACTCAGCAGTTGATCCTGACGGAGACCCGGTCGCGCTCAAGGTGATGGAGGAGACCGTCTTCCTGCCAGCCACAATTCTCGCCCGTTTCCGACGCGAAGCCGATGCCGCCAAACGACTGCGCAGGCATCCCCATGTCGTGACCGTCTATGACACAGGACACGTGGGCCGGTCGCACTACATCGCCATGGAACTGGTGCCTGGGGGACACACCTTGGAGAAGGTGCTGGCGACTTCGCTTCTGCCCTTGCCCCAAGCCCTCAAGATAGGAACCGCCATTGCTCAGGCCCTGTCCTATGCCCATGATCAGGGAGTCATCCACAGGGATCTGAAGCCCGGGAACATCCTGATGACTGACTTCCACGAACCGCTCTTGGCCGACTTTGGGCTGGCCCGCATGGAGTTCGAGGACTCTCACAACCTGACCATCAGTTCCATGTCCATGGGCACGCCGCGCTACATGGCCCCCGAGCAAACCCTCTCGGCCAAGAAAACGGGCGTCCCCACGGACATCTACAGCTTCGGAGTCCTGCTCTTCGAACTCCTGACCGGGAAGCCGCCCTACGATATCCCTGCGCAGGTGCCGATGGTGGAGATGTTTGAAATCATCCGCCACTCTCGCCCCAGGAATGCACGGAAGCTGCGGCCGGGTATCCCGAAAGACATTGCCGCCCTGCTTCAGAAGCTCCTCGAGAAGGATCCGGAAGACCGGTATCGGTCCATGCGGGATGTGTTGCTAGACCTCGAGGCCCACCAGGCGGGCGGGCGGGTTAGCGTCCGGGTGCCCAATCTGTTCGAGCGCTGTGATCGCGTCATCCGCCGACACAAAGTCGCGGCTTTCGCCCTTACGGCGGCGAGTACGCTCCTGTTCACCGTATGGCAGCGCTACGAGCGCAAACTCGGAGGGCAATGGGAGGAGCAGGCCGTCGAGAGAGCACAGCTGAACAGCCAGAGCGCTCGCCTGGCGGAACTTCTGGGGGAAACGAGTGATGGGGGGGCCGCAAGCCAGGACGAACGCCTCCTGAAGAAAGCCTGGAAGGCCCTGACTGACGACCACGACGTGGAGCAAGCTGAAGCAATCCTCCTTGCGCTGGAACGCCGCATTAGCGCACAGACAGAGCCGTCCCCCCCTGGCGAAGCCGACTATGCCGAAGCAGTGCAACTGACGAGTCGGTACAGGCACCTGGCAAGTTTGCGCTCCGCCACTGCTCAACGGGAGCTCGGACGCCTGGCCCTGGCTCGGGGGGACTACCGTGCTGCCAGAGGAGTATTTCGTTCCCTCAGCGGGAGGAAGGAGCTGCCGGACGCCTACCGCCAACTCTCGAGCTTCGAAGCTGGGCTGGCCGCTTGGCTGGCGGGGGACCGCGAGAAAGCCCGGAACGTCTGGCGTGGCCTCGCCCTGGAACTGGCAAGAGAGGCACTCGCACCGTCACGCCCTCAGGAAGCCGACGCCGTCGATGGGTTCCTGGCGATGTTCCTCAGCGCCCTTTCGAGCAGACTCCCCAAGGGGAACACAAGTGTGACCATGGTCTGGCAGGAGAGTCTCCGGACCACCTCAATTCCCGCCGTGCGTGAACTCGCTGGAGACGCCGACGCCAGTTGCCGCAACCTGGAGCAGGGAATCGGGTTGCTGTGTCTCGGTGGGCTCGGATGGCTACCGGCTCACGAGCTTGCCATGGAAGCAAGAGACAACCCAAGCATCATCCGGAGTCTCGCCTTCTGGCTCGCAGCCGAGCAAACATCGGAACCAGCCGATCGCCTCCGGTTCTTAAGGGAAGCAAAGACAACTGCCAAAGACGCTCTGCCGTGGTTATACTATGTAGTGGAGACCACGCTACCGACTTCTCCGGCAGCACAACGGCCGCAACGACCAAACTCGAGCCAGGAAACCGAGAGGCAGACGGACCCATGAAGCGATCAGCTCGGAAAAACCGAAAATGGCAGCTCGCGTTCTCACTGACGGAGATGATGGCCGTCACGGCAATCGTGACCAGCATTCCTGCGGCTCAATACTCACGGGCGAAGCAAAAGGCAACGCAACTGCAGTGCCAACAGAACCTGCAGCAAATCGGCAAGTCCATTGTGATGTACCAGATGGGAGAGGGAAAGTACCCCGAAGCCGTCTTCTACCCCGACAGACCTTTTGAGGACGACAAGAGTATTGCGAAGATCCTGGACGACTCGGGTGCCGGCATCCCGCGAGAGATGTGGCAGTGTCCTGCCGCTCCTGACGCAATTCGGAAGCTCGGATTGACGTTCATCTACAACGACAAGTTTGCGGGGCGGCGCTCCCTTCCCCGACCCGAAAAGGCTTGGTTGCTCATCGAGCTGAACTGCGTGTCAGCAAAAGTGCCGCCCCCACACCCGCAAGGCTATAACATTCTCTTTGCCGACGGACACGTCATCGCGAGCAAGCACCTGCCCCCGTCCATCACAGCCAAACAGAAAGCCCAGATCAAGGACATCCGCCAGCGGATTGAGAAACAGCGGCTTGCCAGTCTTTCAGGCCCAAAGGCAACAAGTTCCCCAGTCCCCTGCCTGCACGCCCACCCCCACGGCTGACGCCCGAACTCACAGAGCGACCAACGGGTCCGCTACACCAGCTTCGTCGAAAGCCCGTTCTCTCTCAACGCAGGTCGGGCAGGTCAGACACGGTGTTCCCCCGCCGCGGTAACACGACCACGTGTGAGCGAAGTCAACCCCCAGAGCCATCCCCAACAGAACGCCCTCACCTTTGCGCTTCTCCGCGAAGGGCGCCTCCACCCGGACGGCCTGACCGCGATTCAGAGCCAGCACATCGTTGATCCGCGCGACGAATTCACCTGTACAGTCCCAGTAACCGTAGCGGTCCTGAGCCTGCGCTCCGTAGTACACGGTGCTGCACCCCCGGGCCTCAGCATAGGCCGCCGCGAGCGAGAGAAGCATCATGTTTCGGTTGGGCACATACGTAGGGGGCTGCTGGAGTTCGTCCTCGCTCAAGTCATCGAGATCAGGCACCTCGGGGCCGCCCCCAACCAGTGCCGTAGCCCCGGCGGCCAGCCCCCGAAAAATCCCCAGATCCAGCACGTGGTGCTCCCGAACGGCCGGAAGCCGATCTACCTGCCAACGCGCCATCATGAGTTCCCGACTGTGCCGCTGTCCGTAGTCAAAGGAAAGGGCGAAGACGCACGGAATCCCCAACTCTTTGACGACATGATGGAGGAGTACGGTCGAGTCAAGCCCCCCACTCAGCAACACCGTTGCACTATCCGTCGAATTCACAGCCAAAGGTCTCCTTACACCGTGTCCTCAAGCGTATCAAACAATGGGGCATTCTCCTCCCCCTGGAATGGCCCGCCATTCCGGGACACGCGCGACGCGCCACGTTCCCGGACGCCATAGCTGCCGAGCTGAGTTCCGGGAGGCGGCCCCCCCACACCATAGACAGACAACCAACGTTAGTCCACATACCCCCGGAACGATGACGTCCAGACACCGGCTCTACGCCCCCCCCCTTGGAAAGGCAGCGACGGGACGGTATCTTCTTTACCGTCCGGTTCCAGCCAGAAGCCGGGGCCCTCTTCTCAAGTAACGGCAGAGCCACGGACAGACGATGAAAGCCCTGCGAATATCACTTCAAGTCCTGCCCCTTCTCGGAGCTCTCGTCGTGGCGGCGGGCTGTGGAGCTGTCGCAATCTCACCGGAGAGCCAGGTGGAACGGGCCATCAAGGCACACTCCAAAGCGATAAACGTGGGCAACTGGAAGCTCGCAGCCACGTTCTACCACAAGAAATTCCGCTGGAAAACACGCTCGACTTCCGTTAAGGGGACAGCAGCGATAAAGGGATTCCTCCGATCCATCAAGAACACCCAGGGCCTGGACGAGTTCTACACCCAGACACTCAACCTGAAGAAACTCAGCGGCTCCAAAGTCGCGGCCACGGTCAGCTTCCAGGCCCATCTGATCACGTCCTCAATGCAGATGGAGTTCAGCAACCGCAGCTGGCGAGCCAAGATGCTCTGGGTCAAGGTGGCGCCCCAGACATGGCGGATCGGCATTATTGAGGAAGTCTCCCTGCGGCGGCGCATGAGCTCATAGAGGACGACGTCGCGCCCGACCTGCCACCACGTCCCACATGCCCCGTCTGTCTCTCGCCCTCACCGCCCCCTCTTTCCCCTTCAGTGTTTCGGCACTTACGCAGGTCAGCCCTCTGCCCGTTGCCCTACTGGCAGGCTCGCCCGCGAGCCAGAGCGGCCCGCCCTGCAAAAAAAACGGCGCATCCCCGCGAAAACAGGGACGCGCCGTTCGCAGACTATCTCAGGGCCAGCGCCAAGCGCCACCCCTGATTCCGTCGTCTCAGCTCTTCACCTTTGCCACCGTTCCAGTATCCGCACTTTCGAGACAGGCAACCACGATAGCCAAAGCCTTGTAGCCCTCAGCTCCGCTGATTTCCGGATCGGTGTCATTCAGTAGTGAGTCGATGAACAGATCCGGAACGCCACTGCGAACCTGAACGTCATTCGTGGCAATCGCGCCAACCTTGTAGAGCGCCTCTTCACCACTCGCCAACATGACTTCGACCGGGTAGTCCGGGTTGGCTCCCAGAACCATCATCCCGTTCTCACAGTACAGCGTCGTCGTGTTGTCCTCTGCGCTTTTGTACGTCCAGCTGGCGGTCAACTGGCCGACCGCCCCGGACTTCATCTTGAGGATGCACACCGCATTGTCGTCTACCGTGATCAGCTTGCCCTTCTCGTTTGTCTTCTCAAGGGTCTCAACAAACGCAGCAGCCTCTTTGACCTCGTCAGCAAGGAGCCAGCGGACCAAGTCCGTCTTGTGGACCCCAAGATCCCCCATGCTGCCGACAAAGGCCTCTTCCTTCTTGAAGAACCACGTGTGCGGCCCCTGATCCTGGCTCCACATCTCCGGCCCGCCATGGCCAAAGGACGTACGGAACGTCAGGACCCGGCCCAGCACGCCACTCTCAAGGATCTCCTTCGCCTTGACGTGGGGAGACATGAGTCGCTGATTGTGCCCAATCATCAGCTTTCTGCCCGTCTGTTTGGCCGTCTGGATCATCTTCTTGGCGTCCTTGAGGGACGTGGCCATCGGCTTCTCGCAGAGAACGTCCTTCCCGGCCTTAAGGGCGGCAACGGTCAAGGGGCAGTGGTAGGCATTCGGGGTCGCCACAACGACCGCATCAATCGAGTCGTCGCCAAGGACTTCCTCAACGCTGTCGTAAACGTCTCCACCGAACTCATCGGCCAAGTCTTCGGCGCGCTCGGTGATCGGGTCATAGATTGCGGCAATCTCGGCGTTAGGGTGGGTAGCGATCTCAGGTGCATGCCGGTAAATAGCGATGCTGCCAGCACCAAGAATGCCGAACCTCAGAACCTTCTTCTTCGCCTTGGCCATGCTCATCTCTCCTTCTTTCTCGAATATCCGCAACGTTCACAATTCCAGCGAATGCTGATAGGATATGCGTTGCCTCCGGGAAGTCAACTGGAAAAGGGGCTACGCGACGGGAAGGAAGAGGATGGCAGCCCCACTGAAGCCGGGAGCGGCCCTGTGGCCTGGCGGGTCAGTTCTTGAACAGACGCTTGGTGTTCTCCACCAGACGCTCACGCCGAGTCTCGGGATCAATCGCCAGCGGGAACAGCGCAGCCACCTCCAGGTACGCCCGGGCCGGTAGCCAGCGAACAACCACAAACGCCTTGCCGGCCGGCGTGTCGGAAGGCGGCGGGAAGAAAGGTACTGCGCTCATCGTCAACAGCGCGCAGAGCGTCACTGCAGAGACCGCCCCGGCCAACCATTGAAGAAGACTGTCAGCAAGGGGAGGGAACGTAGTCCGGTACTCTTTGAGCCAATAGCGAAGCAACAGGGCGCTGGGAAGCAACGCAACGATGAAACCGAACCAGAAGGCCACAAGGCTGATCTGCCCATCGGTGAGATCAGGCAGCGGAAACTGCTCGACCAACTCGAGGCTGAACCCCCAGGCATGCATAGCCACGAGCGTCGACCAAACGAAAATGAACGCAGTGATCAGACTCTGAAGCCCCCCCTTCGCCTGGGCCTTCTTGAGCATCACGGCAAAGATCAGAACCGCAACCCCACCAATGATCCACTCCGCGTTCATTGCCGGCCCTCCTGAGGAGGAAGAGCGTCAGTGGCCTCATCGACACCCCCGGTTTTCAACGGAATCACATCCACTCCTGGTCGCCCCTTGGACGCCTCGCCCCGCTCGCCCGGGCCCGCCTGGCTTGACGCCCCCAGAGACTTCCCGAAGTCAAACATGTCCAAGGTCTTTCGCAGCTCATCCGGAGCCGTAACTCCTTCCCAGAGGAACTCGCGCGCGTATTCCCGAATGTTGCCCAGGGCATTCTCCTCCACGACCTGCTGAAGATCCCCGGTGGCAACGTCAGCCCGAACCATGTTCCGAACATCGTTGTTCATGGCCAACACGCGGTAGACACCTTTGCGCCCTCGGTAGCCGGAATCGTCGCACAGTGAGCAGCCGCTGGATCGGTAGAAACAACGCCCTTCGCTTTCCAGCTCAGTCAGGCCCCAGAAGCCCAGTTCGTCCAGTTCAGGAATGTACGGCTCACGGCAACTGGGACACAGCACGCGCACAAGACGCTGGCAAATGATGCTCTTGAGTCCCGTGTTGATCATGTAAGCACTCAGGCCAAGCTCCTGGAGGCGCCCATACGTAGCAAGGACAGATGTCGCGTGGATGGTCGTGAAAACGAGGTGGCCGGTCAGCGCAGCCTGGAAAGCAACATCCATCGTCTCGGAATCCCGAATCTCACCGACAAGTATGACATCCGGGTCATGCCGCATTGAGGCTTTCAGAGCTGAGGCGAACGTTGATCCGGCCTTGGCGTTCAGAGAAATCTGGGTCGCGTTGTCCAGGCGGTACTCCACAGGATCCTCAATGGTGAGGATGTTACGGCCTGTGCCATCGATCTGCCGCAGCAGGGCATAGATCGTGGTGGTCTTCCCTGAACCGGTCGGACCGGCCATGATGATAATCCCAGCGGTTTCCTTCGTCAGGTTGCCCAACATGGTGGCCATGTTCGACAGCATCCCGAAGTCGGTCAACGCAGACCCCAGGCCCCCGGCCTTCAGCAAGCGAATAACCAGCGTCTCCCCTGCAACCGCATACGCGCGGGCGATGCGGAGATCATACATCTGCTCGCCGACACCCAGATGGCAGGCGCCGTCCTGGGCCTCGTGGATCCTGGCCATATCCATACCAGCGGCCATCTTGATCGCGGATATCGTCTTCCGCCCAACATCCGTCTCCAGAATCTCCGGGTCCCGCAACATGCCATCAACTCGAAACACCAGCCGGACATGCTCGGGCACCGTGTCAAAATGGACATCGCTAGCCCCAAGCTCCACGGCTCGAGCCAACGTCTTCTCAGCCATTGTCAGACCGCTGGACAACTTCCGGTTGCCACGCGTCGTCAGGGGCTTGTGATCCCAGGTATATAGGCGTACATCCCCAGCCTTCAACGGCCGGGCGCCGTCGGCTCCGACCCCCTTGAAAAAACCACCGAGCCCCTTGTAACGCAACTGGAACAAAGCCGCCACCGGTATCCCCAGGAACAGGGCTGCAAGACTCCAGGCCTGCGCAGTTCCGCCACTGAGAAGCTGATCACGACTCACCACCCAAACACTGAAAACATGCAGCCAAAACACCACGAACAGGGCCGCAAGAACAAAGGTGAAGCCATCCTTGGCATCCGGGTCGAGAACACGTTCGTCGCCCTGCTCTACCCCGGGCTCACGCCGCGGCTGCTCACGTTGCACCGGTTCCGGACGAGGCTCGACGACATGCTCAGGATGCCGTTTGAACGACGCAGAAATATGCCGCCAGGGTATGCGCATATTGCCCCCCGGCATGGCAACGAGAAGTCC
The DNA here is from genome assembly GCA_018676675.1 of Lentisphaerota bacterium. GTDB lineage: Bacteria > Verrucomicrobiota > Lentisphaeria > Oligosphaerales > JABHEG01 > JABHEG01. The sequence goes on along the minus strand of JABHEG010000339.1, from coordinate 93,048 downwards.
CTCCGAATCCTGCCCCAGCACATCCCGGTCGATCGTCTTCCCGGACCGCAGAGGAATCTTCTCCGCCCAGCCGGACGCTGCAGCAAGGCACACGGCCAGGAGGATAATAGCCGTGCGCTTCCTCCTGGGGTACTTAACTGCCACTGACACGCCCCTTGATACCATTGAACCCTACTGAGAACAGATAGAAAAACGCACACATGCCTTGCAATAGACATTCTTGTCACATATTGTCACATGGAGTGTGCAACAATGCTCGGGCGTCCGGGCTGGCCCAAACCGTTTTGGTACCTCCCCCCGGAACCGGCCAGGATGGCCGCCAGCAATGTACGCAGAGCCCATCGACCTGCTTTGCAGGTATCAGTCTACTGCCAAGGTAGCTCACAGAAGTGCGTTACCCAATAGTGCCGAAGTGGAGGGTTTGCAAATGATTCTGACCTTGAAAGAACTGGCCGATCACCTGCGTGTCAACGAACGGACGATCATGCGGATGCTCAAGTCCGGCCAGATCAACGGCACCAAAATCGGTGGGCAATGGCGGTTCAACAGCAGCCAGATCCACAGCCTCTTCTTCCCCGATGAGGGTGAGTCTCTTGAAGAGACGCCTTTGGGCACCGCCCGAACCCACTACGGAATCACGATCAGTCGCGTGCTCCAGCAAGAGCGGATGGTTCTTGACCTGAAGGGCACAGACGCAGAAAGCGTCCTTCGCGAGCTGGCCAGCCCTGCCCGGTTCAATGCCCTGCTGCTGGATGTAAACGACCTGCAGGAACGCCTCCTGTCGCGGGAGAGCTTGCTCAGCACCGGCGTGGGAAGCGGCGTGGCCGTACCCCACCCTCGAGACCCGATCCCAACCCTGCGGGCACCCGCTGTCGCCGCTTTCGGGCGAAGCAAGGCCGGCGTCGACTTTGGGGCAATAGACGGCAAACCCGTTCATCTACTGTTCATGCTGTGCTGCCAGAACATCGAGATGCATCTGCACCTCATGGGCCGCCTGGCAAGGCTGCTCCGAAACGACCAGTTCGTTGATGGCTGTCTGAACGGCAAGACCCCCGAAGACATCACAAGACTTCTGCTGGAACATGAACGGGCGCACTTTCTTCACGAGAACGCCTGAGGAGCATTGACCGGTCCCGCCCCACCGCACTGGGCCGGCGGCACGCCTGGAAAACAGTCTCCCCAACTATGGCCATCATTGAAGTACACCAACTGGTCAAGTCGTTCCGAGTCGCGGACAAAGAGCCTGGTTTCGCCGGCACACTCAAGCATTTCGTCAGGCGCAAATACCGGGACGTGGAGGCCGTAAAGGGCATCTCGTTCGACATCGCACCTGGCGAAATGGTGGGTTTTCTGGGCCCTAACGGCGCCGGAAAAACGACAACGCTCAAGATGCTTACCGGCCTCATCCACCCCACGGCCGGCCGCGTGACAGTCGCGGGGAGTGAGCCCTTCCAGCGGCCCCCTGCCTTCCTGAAGCGCATCACGATGGTCATGGGACAGAAGCAGCAGCTGATCTGGGACCTCCCCGCCTTGGATTCTCTGCGCATCAACGGAGCCGTCTACGAGATCCCTGAAGCCGAGTGTCAACGTCGGATCAAGGAGCTCGCCGACATGCTGGAACTTGACGAGCAGCTGACCAAACCCGTCCGCAAACTGTCGCTGGGGGAACGGATGAAGGCGGAACTCCTGGCCGCCCTCCTCCATCGACCCGATGTGCTCTTTCTGGATGAGCCGACGCTGGGACTGGACGTGAACGCCCAGGCATCTGTCCGCGAGTTCCTTCGGCAGTACAACCAGCGCTACAGAGCCACCATCCTCCTGACCAGCCACTATATGGCCGACATCACTGCGCTCTGTCCCCGGGTCCTGATCATCCACCAGGGAAAACTGATGTTCGATGGCGACCTGGACGGAATTCTGGCTCGCTTTGCTCCCTGCCGGGAGATCAGCATTGAGACAAAGCAGCCCATCGATCCTGCCACGCTTCATGCCTATGGTGACGTCCTGACCAGCCATGGTCGGATAGCACGTCTCATCGTTCGCCGGGAAGACCTAACCGCAAGCGTCGGACGCCTCATGGCAGACTTCGACCTCCGCGACCTGACCGTCAATGACCCGCCCATCGAGGAAACCATCGCAAGGATCTTCACCGAAGCCAACGCCAATGAACAAACGATGGCGTAAATTCGTGACGCTGGTCGCCGCCAGCCATGCGGAGATGTCCGAGTACCGCGTCGAACTCGTGCTCTGGATCCTGTCCAGCATCATGCCTTTCGTCTTGATGGGACTCTGGATGAAAGCCAGCCACAACGCCGGCGGAAGCCTGGGCCCCGTCGGTTTCGCCCGCTATTTCCTGGCGGTCTTTGTCATTCGCCAGCTCACGCTGGTGTGGGTGATCTACGAGTTCGAGGAAGACGTCGTCAAAGGGCGGCTTTCAGCCCGCCTTCTTCACCCGATCGATCCCGGGTGGCGCTATCTGGCCAGCCATCTGGGGGAACGCATTGCCAGGTTCCCCTTCCTCATCGGCGTGTGCGCGGCCTTTTTCGTCCTCTATCCAGCGGCATTCTGGCTTCCCGGGCCGGCGGATGCCGGCAGAGCATTCGCTGCGCTCGTCGCAGCGTTCGCTCTGCGCTTCCTCATGCAGTACGCTTTCGCCATGGTCGCATTCTGGTCAGAGCGAGCGAATGCGATCGAAGACTTGTGGTTCTTCATGTACCTGTTCCTCTCCGGGTTCATCGCCCCACTCGACCTCTTCCCCGACAGCGTAAGAAGAGTGGCCGAACTGACCCCATTCCCGTACCTCGTTTACATGCCCGCCCGAATCCTCATCGGCCAGCAGGTTGACCTGACGAAGGGCTTCCTGGTCATGGCAGTGTGGGGAACTGGATTCTGGTTCCTCTATCGACGCCTGTGGAAGACAGGCCTGAAGCGCTACTCGGCGATGGGGGCATGATGGGGTCACGATACACGCGAACACTCAGGCTTTTTTGGGGTGCATCAATCGCCGCAGAGATGGAATACCGACTCAATTTCCTTCTCGCCGCAATCACCAGTTTGGGAAACCTCGTGGGCAGCCTCTTTGCCCTCTCCTTGTTCTACAACAACGGTATGGATCTGGGAGGGTGGCGCTGGGAGGAGGCCATTGTCGTCATGGGGCTGGCCGTGTTCATGGAAGGATTCACCAGCACGTTCCTACGTCCCAATGTCGGCCGCATTGTCCAACATGTCCGTGAGGGGACGCTGGATTTCGTCCTGCTCAAGCCAATCGACACCCAGTTCTGGCTGTCCCTGCGCAATCTCTCGCTCTGGGGAGTGCCAAACCTGCTCTACGGTGTCTTGGTGGTGATCTACGGCGGCCGGTGCCTGGGGTTGGCCCTGAGTGACTTCGCCCGGGGGGTCATACCGCTTCTGATAGGCCTGGTCGTGCTCTACTGTATCTGGTTCATGCTCAGCACCATGAGCATCTGGTTCGTCAAAGTCCACAATCTGACCGGACTGCTCCGCGGACTCCTGGAAGCCGGACGCTACCCAACTCCTGCCTACCCGGCTGCCTACCAGATCGTGTTCACGTTCGTGATACCCGTGACCTTCCTTACGACCGTTCCCGCAGCCGCCATCGTGGGCCGTAACTCCGCCAGTATCTGGGCAGCCCTTACTCTCGCCGGAGTGCTCTGCCTGCTGTCCCGGGCCTTTTGGCGCCTCGCGATGCGCTTCTACTCAAGCGCCTCAAGCTGATCGCCGCCTGCCCCAGTGGCCCCAAAGCCCACGGGGCAAAAGGGTAGAGTCCGTCGGGGTCGACGAGGCAACCGGGCGTCACGACGGGAGCTCGGCGCGGTAAAACAGCGCGATGGCCCCAATCATCAGCAAAGCAGCCCCAAGCCGGCGCAGCAGCACTCCTCGCGGCACGCGCTGCTCAAGCTCCGTGAACCCCGCCTTCGCCAACCCGATTCCGAACAAGATCGAGATCACCCCTCGGCTGGCCTGAATGATGTTCCCAAAGACAACGTTGATCTGCCCGAAGCAACCGAACAGGCAGAGCATCCCAAGGAACCAGGCCACCGAGTACGGAATGGCCTCCAGCCAGACCCGAGGCTTGCGAACCCGCACCCCCGGCAGAAGGGCCAACCCAACAACTCCGCACAATGCATAGCTCAGACTCGTTCCGAGTGCGGCCCGATGGAACATGGAAATGGACGGCAGACCGCTGAAATGCTCCATGAGGCGGCGGATGTAGATATCGGAGAGACTGTACCCCAGACACGTCCACAGAACCCACGCTGCACTGGCCCACGGCAGCCGCCTGCCGGACCAATTCAGAGCCAACGCCCCCGTGACGCTCAACAGCACGGCGCTCCACTGCCAAGGCGTGAAGCGCGCGCCCAGCACAACGCTGATCACAGTCAGAAGCGGGAGCTTGAGACCAAGCAGAGGAGCAACGCGAGAGGCATCAGTGTGTTTGAGGGCCTGGAACAGTCCCACCTGCCCGGCAATGTAGAACAGCGTGGTCGCCAGCAAATCGCCGCCGTACACGTGGACACCCGGCATCCCCTCAGGCCACAGGAAAGGAAGGAGCAGAAGAGCCCCAGCTGCCATGAGGATGTGGGAGAGCACGAAGAGGTCAAACACCCCACGTTCGTGCCTGCTCACGAACAGTCGTGAAAACACGTACGAGAGGGATTGCGACAAGGCGGCACTGAAGCCGAAAAGGATCCCCAAGAGCAAGGTGTTCTCTCCTGACCGTGCCTGTGTCCATCGACACTCAGCCGAGCCGACTCAAGCATCGCATGGGTGTCTCACTGAACCACGGCCGCGCCAGATCACCTTCTCCACCAGCATGTTCAGGAAAGCCGTAGTAATGCGTCCACGCCTGCCGAGGACACCACCGTAGATATTCCGAACGAGGTACTGGAAAGCCAGCTCCAGTTGCCGGGTAGAGAGGTCCTCGGTCCGCATGACGAACGCGTTGCCGTATTGTGTCCAGTCATCCGTCTGCACTCGCCCCTGGGCCAGGGCCTCCTCTCGCAGGTCCGTGCCGGGGTAGGGAATGCACCGGTTGGGGTTGATGTGGCTGAGCCCCAGACGCTGCAGGAAGTTGGCTGTATTGCGCAGCGTCTCCCACGTCTCGCCAGGAAGCCCGACGATGACGTGTACGTGCGCTCCCAGCCCCTTCCCGCGGACCCGCACAACCGTCTCCTCTGCCCGGGCCAGATCAATCCCGGGTTTGCCGACGGCAGCGAACAGCTCGGGATCCCCCGACTCGAGACCGAAGTCGATCTGCACACAACCCGCGGCCATCATGTCCGCCAGCATGGCATCACTGTGGATCAGATCGACTCTCGTCTCGCACAGCCAACGGATATCGAGTTCCCGGTCTCGCAGGCGATGACACACCTCGCGCGCATGATCCTCCGATAGAGTAAATACCTGGTCACGGAAGTGAAACGAGCGAACGCCAAATTCCCGATGCAGGTACTCGACCTCGTCAACAACCACTTCGGGGGATCGGAAGACAACCTTGCGCCCATAGGCCAACGGATACGGGCAGTAATAGCGACACTGATACGGGCAACCGCGGCTGCTGATAACCAGGCCGAGTTTATCGGGTTTGAAGTAGAACTCGTCGATGTAGGGGTAAGGAGCCAACAGATGGTACGGTAGCGGGGGGAGTTCCGCGAGAGCAACCCGTCCCCCGGGGGCAGCGCCGAGCATCTCGCCATCGCGGAACCACCCTACGCCCGGAATGTCGGGATCGCCTCCGCCCTCTGCCAAAGCGTCTAACAGGTCTGCTGTAGCCAGTTCAGGCTCGCCCTCAATCACGAAATCAACCGCGGCATGACCGGCAACGTTCTCCTTGAGAATCCTGTTCACGGAGCCCACAGCAACCAGACACGAGCACGCGGACCGCTCCTTCACCACCGACAGAATGTCCAAGTCACTCCCGAGCGAGACAAATTGAACCATACCGACGATGGTGTCGGGCTGGAAAGATCGCACACGATCGGCCAAGGCGTCCGTATCCAGTCGAAGCCCCTGGCCATCGATAAAGGCCACCTCATACCCTCTGTCGAGAAGCACGCCAGCCACTGACAGGAGGGTGAGGTCATACTGAGCAAACTCGGAGTGCCCAACCGTACCGCGGTCGCGAGGTTTCCACAGCCCCATGCCGCCAGCGGCCTGACGATCAATATCGGCAAACGCAGGGCTGGAAGGAGTGATGATTGCGACCTTCGACAAGAGTGACTTCTCCAAAGTACATGACTGTCAACAGGCGGCCTGCAGACAAGCCATACGGCCCGGATTGCGCCCGAGGGAAACCGAAAGACCACGCTGGGCCCGAGACGTTTGCTTTTGTGTCCTGCCAAAATACGGTATGGCGTGCGGTTTTCAAGGTCGGGGCCAGCCTGCGATACCCCGCGGAGAGCGCCCCAAGGCTCCGCCGGGAAAGCACCAGGCCGAACCCACAGCGGACGAGCGAGCCGTGCCCCTCTCGTGATCGCGCCCCCAGGCGCACTCAGGATGCCCAGCATAGAAAGTAGGCGTGTGAGGATCCTCGTAGCCGACACATCACCTGAAACGCACGAAATGCTGCGTTCCGCCCTGGAAATGCGCGGTCACGACGTCGCCGTCACCAACACGGCCGCCAATCTTCAGGGCCTTCTCGAACATTGTGATGTCGGCCTGATCAGCGACGACTTGGTCGCCGGCTGCCCCTTCCTTCTCGCGCGGACGCCGGGAACAGCACCTTACGCCATCTCACTCGCACGGCTCGCCGTAAGCAGCCCCCCAGACGAACAGATCATCTGGCAACCCGATGATGTCCTGACCTGTCCCGCGGCGCCGGCGGCCATCGCGGCCCGGATCGATCTTGCCCAGCGTGTAACCGGCCTCAAACAGGCGCTTGATGAACGGATGGGTGAGCTGGCGGACACGCTGGGACGGATCCAGGACTCCTTCCTCCTGGGCGAGTGCCCGGGCATTCTCAATGGGGCTCAGGTCGCCACCTTTGCCGTGCCCGCCGAAACCGCTGCGGGAGATTTCCTGGACTTCCATCAGTACGACGAAAACTGTTTTGACGTGGTCATCGGCGATGTCATGGGCAAAGGCGTGAAGGCTGCCCTGTTCGGTGCCGCCACTACCACACGCTTCCTCCGCACGCTCCAGCAACTCCTCCTTGAACCAAAGCGGTACGGACTCCCGTCACCGGAGATGATCGTCAATCGTGTCAGAGGCAAGATGGCACGCCAACTTTCGGAGATGGAGAGCTTCGTCACGATCTGTTACTGCCGTTTCGACTTGGAGCAGAAACGCTGCACCCTCGTCGACGGCGGGCACCTCCGGACGATTCACTTCTCAGCCCAGGACGCCTCATACAATCTCCTCGAAGGCAGCAACATGCCCCTCGGCTTCTCAGCCGCGGAGTCGTACGAACAGACCAGCGTGCGATTCGGTGATGGCGACGTGTTCGTGCTTTACTCTGACGGAATCACTGAAGCACAGAACGCTGCGGGGGAGTACTTCGGCTGCGAACGCCTGGCTGAACTGGTGGCCAGTCACAGCTCCGCCGACGCCCGAACCATCATCGACCGACTCCGGGGAGCCTTCGAAGCATTCGTCCAAGACGGGGACCTACAGGACGACGTCACCTGCGTTGCCATAAAGATCGGCTCTGCGGATGAAGACCTCCTGCTGGCCCACGATCACCTGGAAATCGACAGCGATCTTACCAAGCTGGATGATGTGAGACACTTCGTCCGCGGCTTCCTCACCCGCCGGTCTCTGCGCTTCGTAACTGACAAAATTGTTGACGATGTTGTCCTCGCGGCCAACGAGGCGGTGGCAAATGTAATTCGACATGCCCTCGCAAGCATCCCGGGAACATCGATCGCTGTAAGTGCGGAACTGCGCCGCCACCGAGCGACCCTGCGCATCTCCCATCCCGGGCAGCCGTTCGATCGTGGCACCATCCCTGCTCCACTGCTGGATGGCAGTGAGGAAGGAGGCTTCGGTCTCTTCATCATCGACCAACTGATGGACCACGTCCGGTACACGCAGGGCCCCGCGGATAAACAACTCATCACACTCGAAAAACAGCTTGGGGACTGATCAGGAAAAGGCGCCGAAGCGCCCACACATCAAGACACCAGAGGAGGTGGACAATGGACCTGGACATCGAAGTTATCAGAGCCGGCGAAGTGGCTGTGGTCACACTCCCGGCGGGCAAACTCGACGCGGGAAACACGCCTGAACTCAAGCAAGCGATGAACCCCGTTGTTGATGAGTACACTACCGTGATTTTGGACATGAGTGACCTGGCTTTCGTAGACAGCTCAGGTCTCGGGGCGATCCTCTCCTTCACGCGCAAACTCGCGGAAAAGAAGGGCGAGATCCGCCTCTGCTGCCTGCAGAAGCCGGTACAGGCCATCATGGAGTTGGTGAGACTGCACCGCGTCGTGGACATCCTGAATACCCGCCAGGAAGCCCTCAAGTCCATCTGACCGTCGGGCAGGCGTTCTCGCGCCACCAGACAAACAAAGGCAAAAGACTCCGCAACAAACAGTTATGACCATTTCAGTCATCATCGTCAGCTACAATACAAGCGGACTCCTCAGGCAGTGCCTTGACTCGCTCTTCGCAGCGAACACAAAGCACCAGTTGGAGGTCTTCGTGGTGGACAATGCGTCCGCTGATGACTCCGTCGCCATGGTCGCACGTGAGTACCCCGACGTCCATCTTATCGCGAACGATACCAACGTGGGATTCGGGCCAGCCAACAACCAGGCCTATGCCCAAAGCACGGGCAGCTACGTCCTCCTCCTCAACCCCGATGCCCTGCTCCATGACGGCTCAATCGACGCCCCGGTGTCCTTCCTGGAAGAACACCTGAAATGCGGGATGGTGGGAGGCAAACTTGTTAACCCCGACGGCGGCCTTGAACCCTCGGCCCGACGCTTCCCAAACGCCTGGCGGAACTTCCTCATTATCTCAGGCTTGAGCGACCGCTTCCCCAACACGCGTTTCTTCGGCGGAGCCGACTTCAAGTACTTTGACCACACGACGCCGCTCCAAGTCGACTGGATTCCCGGCACCTTCACCGTCTACCGACGCGCCATGCTCGAAGATATCGGCCTGTTCGACGAACGCTTCTTCCTATACTATGAAGAAACCGACCTCTGCCGCCGAGCCGCTCAAGCCGGATACGGCGTGTTCTTCATACCCGACGCCGAAGTCCTCCATATAGGCGGAGCTTGCAGCAAGACCAGAGATGACAAGAGCTTTGATGAAAGCGGAGCTCAAGTCATGAGCTTCCGAATGCGCAGCGAGTACCTCTATTTCCGCAAACACCATGGCCTGTGCCAAGTTCTTGCCAATGCAACCATAGAAATGGCATGGTTTATGCTGCGTTGGTTGGCGAACTACAGGCCCGGTCCCAACCGTCGCAAGAAGCGCAGCTACTGCAGAACGGTGGTGAGCCAGACTTGGAAGGCCCTGAAGGACACCCGGTGCGGTCGCGTTTCGCCGCCCGCCCCGTGGTGACAGAACGCCACCGAGATACAGAGCAACAGCATGATGAATGGTCGCCCATGAACGTGGATTGTGTCATCATAGGTCTTAACTCTGAAGCCACCCTCGATGACTGCATCAAGAGCGTCGTCGAGAGTGACTACGCTTCTGGTGACATTCGCGTCTATTACGCCGACGGGGGATCCAGCGACAAGAGCATTGAGATTGCGCAGCGCTACGAAAACGTGCAGGTGATCAACGTGGAAGCTGAGTATCCCACCCCAGGCCGTCAGCGCAATTCCGGCTGGCGTGCCGGATCAGCCCCCTTGATTCAGTTCCTTGACTCAGATACCGTGCTGCACCCGCAGTGGTTGGCTCGGGCCGCTGAAGCGCTTGGACAGGAGGAGGTCGGAGCCGTTCGGGGCGGGCTTCGGGAACGACACCCGGAGGCATCCGTCTACAACTGGATAGGCAATCTGGAATGGAACATGCCCCCGGGCGAGTGTGCCGAATTCGGTGGGAACGTCGTCGTTCGACGAGACGCGCTCGAAAAGACCACAGGTTACGATGACGATCTTGTGGTTGGAGAGGACCCCGAGATCAGCCAGCGCCTGCGTAAAGATGGTTGGAGAATTCTTCAGTTGGACGCACCCATGGCAACCCATGACCTGGGAATGACACGACTTTCCCAATACTGGAAACGTTCCTTCCGGACAGGATACGGCTATGCCGTGGTCGCCGCCCGACACCGCAAAGACGGTGAGGGATTCTGGCTCTATGAGTGCGGCCGAATCATCGCCCGGGGAGGAGGCAGCCTTGCCCTCGCCGTCCTCGCCCTGCTTGGGACGTTGCTGAACCCAATGGCTTTGGCCCTGCTTCTGCCTGCGCTCTTCCTCTTGCTCTACCCGCGCCTCTGCAGGATTGGACACTTTATGACGCTTAAAGAACTGGAACGCCCAGCCGCCAAACGCTATGCACTGCACTGCAGCCTGGTCGTCGTCCCCGAGTTCCTGGGGATGACACGCTACGCCGCGGGAGCGCTGGTTGGCCGCCCATTGCGCAACCGGCGACGTAAGCTCCGCACCAGGGCAACCAAAGCCGTGGCAGCCCTCCTCGGCCTGGCCCTGATCACACTGTCGAGCGGCTGCCGCTGGAGATCCCCCGATCCCGACGAATTCGGGCCGGAGCCAACGCCCGCCGGAGTCGTGCGCAAAACGTTCCATACCGGCCGGGAACCGCGCCCCCAGCCGAGCATCCCCCAGCCGAACATCGGGCCGGTGGAAGCCCCCTTCATCGGGCCGAAACTCCCGCCAGGTTACAGCACGGTCAAAACGGGCCCGGATGGCCTCCCCCCCCCTCCGATCCCCGGCGTCTCAGTCTCAACGTACACGCCCCCGACTCCAGCACAGCCGGCCCCCATCCCAGCCCAACTGACACGAGGCAATGACCTGACAGACCTGCAGAAGGTGACTGCCTTCTCACGGGATGTCTCAGGCGTCTATCTCCTGGGGCCCGGGGATATTCTCGATCTAAAAGTGTGGGACCACACCGAGCTGTCCGACAGCAATATCGTGGTCGGGCCGGACGGCACGATCTCAGTCCTGCGTATCGGCATTCTGAAGGTCGCAGAGCGAAGCCTGGATAGTGTGACCAAGGAAATCTCAGACAAGTACAGTCACCTGTATGAAGACCCCGAAGTCAACATCGCTATCCGTCACTACGCCAATAACCGGGTGTACGTGCTCGGGCGCGTCCGCACACCAGGCATTGTCGAATTCCCCGGCGGAGGCACCCTCGTGGAGGCAATTTCTCGGGTTGGTGGCGTCGCGTCAGCGCCAGGAGAGCGAAGCAGCACACGGTGCGCTGTCATCCGGGGTCAACAACAGCCCGTCTGGATCGACCTCAGCAAACTCCTTCAAGACGGGGATATGAGCCTGAATGTGCGCCTGAAGAACCATGATGTTGTCTTCGTTCCCTCGACCAAGGACGCACGCGTATACGTCGTAGGAGAAGTGCGCACCCCTGGCCCGCACGTCCTCAAAGAGGATTTCACCTACATGGACGCGATCATGCTCTCCGGCGGCCCGTCGCGGGGAGCGAATATCAAACAGACGTTTATCCTCCGCATGGGGGAAGAGGGCGAAACGGCAACGCTCGTGAAGGTCAACCTGGCTGCTGTCCTCAAGGGCGGTCGGCAGGATCAGAACTACCTGCTTCAAGATCGAGACATACTGTTCGTTCCACGTACGAAACTGTTGAAGTTCAACGACACGGTCACGATGCTGATCCCTGGCCTTCAGTTCTTCAACATGAGCCTGGAAGCGCTGGAGAAGCTCGGAGTCCTGGCCGAACTGCGGCAAAGCCTGTGGGGTCAGTCCGGTTTCGTCAACGACTGACCGGCCAACCGCCAAGGCTGACCTGAAGGCACATCCTGAACGACATCAATCACCTGCCCAGCGGGGAACCATGGAACCACACGCCACAAACCGAGGAGAGGCCGGAAGCCAGCGCAGAGACACCAAGTCCCTGGACATCGTCGGCTTTGTCCTCCGACGAGCCCTCCCCATCATCATTCTGGGGGTCCTCCTCTTTGTGCCGCTGGCCTTCCTCGCCACCAAACTGGGTGCCACCTACTACGAGGCGGAAGGCACCATTCGCCTGAGTCGCGTGCTGGCTCCCATTCTCACCTCGGACGAGAGCTCGATAAACACCTTCTACTACAGCTATATGAACACACAGGTGCATGCTCTCAGGAGAACCGACGTCATCGAGGAAGCCCTCGCCACACTCACTCCCGAGCAACAGGAGAACTTCTCCCTGAAGGTCGTCAAACGACTCTTGGAGGTGGAACCCGTTCACGGAACGCATTTGATCGGGATCAAACTCAAGTCCTCTGAACGCGAAGGCCTCGCCGAGCTGATCGAGGCCATCATGGCCTGCTATATCAAAGGCGTTGCCGCCGAAGCCGACCAGACGAATACCGAGCGTCTAGGCTACCTTCGGACCGAAGAGAGTCGCCTGGCAGCCGAATTTCACGCTGCACAGACCGAGCTCAACACCATCTCGCACCGACTTCAGACCGGAACGTTCAGTGAGGAATTCAATCCCTTCCGTGAGCGCCTGAAGATCCTGCAGGAATCCTACCTGACTGCCATGCTTGAGCGACGCGCCAAAGAGAACGCCCTCAACGCCCTCGGCCCAGGCAATGCCCGGGCACTTGAATCCAGGCAGGCCCTCGCCCGAGCGCAGCAGGAAGTAGCCGTGGCCAGAGCGACCGAGGATCAACTCAAACGTGATGTGGATGACCTACTCCCGAAAGCAGCGGAACGCTCGGCTGAACTCCTCAGAGGTAGCGCAACCAAGACGCACGCCGAGAGCGTTGAGCAAAACTTGCGGCGAGTCCAAAACCGGATCTTTGACCTCTCGCTGCAGTCCAAGTCCCCTGTGCGAGTCTCCATCGCGAGCCACGCAATCGCTCCGGAGAAGCCATCTGACAGCAACATACCGAAGCTTCTTGCCGTGTGTTTCCTCCTCGCATTCGGAACCGTCGCCGGTCTGTTCTTTGCCTACGATGCGCTCGACGACCGCATCCGCACCACCGAAGACCTCGAACACGCCATCGGCGTCATGCCCTTCCGCCCCATTCCGCACTGCAATCTGAAGAAGAGCCAGGCAGCCTTTCCCTTTGCCCGAGTCACGCTCGATTACCCGGAGAGTATGGTGGCCGTTGCCATCCGGGCGCTCACGATGCGCCTTTGGCGAGAACACACCGAACGTGGGGCCAGGGCGGCTTTCTTCACCGCGATCGACGCCGGTAGCGGGACGACCGAAGTCCTCCTGAACGTCGCTTGCACCATGACCCAATTCTGCGACAAAGTGCTTGTTCTCGAAGCGAATCCCCACAACCCGGTCATGGCGGAAATCGTCCAGCCCAGCGGGAAGACGGACCGCCTCCAGGAACACCTCAGCGGGAAATGCACCCTCGACGATTGCATCATCACCGATCGCGAGCGCCAGATTGACCTGCTCCCCTGTGCCCCGGGACGTACGCCGGATATCTCAAGCGCGAACTTCGCGGCTCTCATGGACACGCTGAAAACCAGGTATGACTTCATTCTCGTCGACACCCCCCCTGTTCTCGGCAATGACCTGCCCGAGCTGCTCGCCTACTGTGCGGACGTCGGTGTGGTCCTCGTCGAAGGCGATTACTCCTTCTTCCAGGATGTACGCAAAGCCCTCGACTGCCTTTGCCGACTTGAGGTCCCTGCAGTCATCGCTGCACTCAACTGGGGAGGCCACCCGCGACGCCCGTGGATCACGCGCTGGGACAAAATTTTCAGAGGGAAAGCGTAACTCAGCCTCGCATCAGGGCCATGCGATGGGAAAGGATCTGCGGTGGCAGTGACAAGCAGCGCTGAAACAGGGATACCGGTACTCCTCCTGGACCGAGACCCAAATGAACTGAACCAGCTGTCACGCGCTTTTGACACACGCTACGCTGTCCATAGAGCAGAAACCGGCGAGCAAGCTCGCGGCATCCTTCGCACAGAGCCTGTCCAGGTGATCGTCTGCGGTCAGAAGCCAGGCAACGATGACGGACTGACCTTCCTCACCGAAGCAAGGGCAGCGTTTCCACAAACACAGCGTATCCTGCTCCTGGACAACGCCGATCCCGAAACCGTGATGAAGGGCGTCAACGAAGCCCGTGTCTTCCGATGCCTGACCCGTCCGGTAACGGCCGACGACCTGGTTGAGGCGGTGGAGTTCGCCGCCCTCGAATACGACATCCTCCACACCATGGATGTCGTCGCCGCCGAGCGTGACCACCTGAAAGCCGAGTTGAGCAGCTGGACCGACCGCAGCCGGCGGATGGCCGGAGGCGTCACCGGGATACTCATGCATGCGGGGAGGCTCTGTATCATCGGGATCGCCATGCTCGCAGCCGTCCTCTGCGTCCTGACATTCCTCGCCGTAATCGCTCTCAGCGCCGTCTATCTCTGCAAGACGTTTCTGGGAATCGATCTCCTCCAGGGGCTGCATCTCGAGGACATCCTCTATCGGCTCTTCGGCAAGCTCAAGTAAGGAGGTCTCATTTCTTGGGAAGGGTGCGTACACTGGTCAGAGACACGCTTGGCACGCTCCTGAGTGCCATTGGGATGACCGACCTCAGCCGCCGCCAGGCAGGCCGACTCCTGGTCGTGACCTTCCATCGCGTCCTCCCTCAAGCACTGCGCGAAAAGTACCCCTTTCCCGGTCTGGCCGTCACCCCGGAAGAGCTCTCCTGGTTCCTGGCGTTCCTCAAAGACCACGCGCCACCAGCCCCACTCGCTCCGGCTTTCGAGAGTTGGCAAAACGCTCCCGCGGGCAACGCCCCGACGATCGCGGTGACCTTCGACGACGCCCAATGGGACAACTACGAGTACGCCCGCCCGGTGCTCCAACACCATGGGATCAAGGCAACGTTCTATGCCCCGGTCAACGCCGTTGGCACCGAACAATCGCTCTGGCACGATCGTCTGGGGTTCGCGGTTCGCGAGCTTCTGGGGAAAGGCGAGGAACACCAACTGAAAGAGGCGCTCTCCGACCGCGAACTGCCCTGCCTGCCTCACCTTGACAGTGATAGCGTCACTCAGGCAGCAAAGACCCTCCCCCCGGAACAACGGCACAACCTTGTCGAAGCCCTCGTGCGCGCCACCGGTACGACCACCTGTCCCGAGTGGAACCGCCTGATGAACTGGGAAGAACTCAAGACGCTTGCCCAGGATGGGCACGAGATTGGTTCCCACGGTCTCTCGCACGAGCTGCTGCCTCAGTGCACGGAACAGGTCCTGACCCGGGAAGTGGTCGAATCAAAATCGCGCATCGAGGAGCGATTGGGGCGCGATGTGCTATCGTTCTGTTACCCGAACGGCGATGTGGATGACCGAACAGAGGGCGCAGTGCGTACCGCAGGCTACAAAGCAGCCGTCTCCACCCGGTGGGGAACAAACTCAACGGCGACCAGTCCCTGGAGCCTGCGCCGATGCGATATCAACTCAGCCCACTTTGTGGATCGCCATGGCACCCTCTCAAGGAGCCGGGCCGCCCTCAGATTGAGTGGCCTGCAACCCGGATTATAGCGGAGCGAACCGATGGAAGTTGCATACCTGGTAAGCGAATATCCGGCGCGCTCACACACGTTTATCCGGCGTGAGATCGCACAACTGCGCCAGCGCGGCGCGAAAATCCACATCTTCAGTGTGCGCAGTACACCAGCCGAGGGCCTCCTCACTGACATTGACCGGGCCGCATTCGACGAAACGTGGAAGGTCCTTCCCGTCAACCCATTCCGCCTGGTCGGGGATCACCTGGCGGCTTTCGTCTCAGCTCCGGGCAAGTATCTGCGGACGCTTAGCCAGGCATGGCGACACCGCCTGCCCGGCATCCGCGAGGGGCTGTGGTCCCTGTTCTACTTCGCCGAAGCTATCCGGCTGGCCCGAGAGCTGGAGAGGCGCCAGCTCAAACACCTCCATGTCCACTTCGCCAACGCCGGGGCCACAGTCGGCTTCCTGGCAGCTGGCTTCGCCGGCCTTTCATGGAGCATGAACCTGCACGGGGCCTGCGATTTTGAATTCCCCGCCGGCCCACTGCTCGGGGAGAAACTCCGCAGCGTCACCTTCTCAAACTGCTCGTCCCACTTCGTGCGCGCGCAGGCCCTGCGCACCATTCCCCCTGAACATTGGGACAAGCTCTTCGTCTCTCGCTGTGGCATTGAGTTGGAGACCATGCCCAACCCCGTTGCCCGACAGGATGACGGAAGTCGGTTGCTCCGAGTCATCAGCGTGGGACGGCTCTCCTCCGAAAAAGGCCAGCTCGGCCTCATCAAGGCATTCGCCCTGGCACGCGGACGGGGAATGGAGGCCGAACTCGTCCTCGTGGGGGACGGGCCGGATCGCGGCCTGGTGGAGAGTGAGATTGCAGCCCATCATCTCCAGGACTGTTGCCACTTGCGCGGCAGCCTTGCCGAACAAGACTGCCTGGCTGAAATCGCCCAGGGCGACATCTTCGCTCTGCCCAGCCTCATGGAAGGCGTTCCGCTGGTACTGATGGAGGCGATGGTCCTGAATGTCCCGGTCATCGCCCCTCGGATCGCGGGGATCCCGGAACTGGTGGAAGATGGGGTCAGCGGCGTACTCTATGATCCCGCGGACTGGGAAGGGCTGGCTCAGGCCTTGGCCGATCTTGCCGCAGACATCGAGAAACGCAAAGAACTCACCGTCGCCGCTCAACACAAGGTTCTGGCAGAGTTCGTCATCCACAAAGCCGTCGACCCTCTCTGTGAAGCCCTCCGTTCTGCGACCACAGAGGACGCCAACGCCAACGTCTCCTGAAGACACCGTGAGCCCCCCGTACTGGTCTTCAAGAGAGCATCCTGAGGAATCACGACATGGTGAAGAGACACCATCAGATTGCCTGGGCCACAGCGATCGCGGCCACGGCCGCGCTGCTGCCCCCACTCTACGCCGAGGCAGACCCCGATCCGGCGCCCGGGATCACCGTCGTTTTCCGGTACGACGATTATTCCGCCGCGAGTCAGCGGGACATCGATGAACGGGTCATCGAGCTGTTCCGCAAGCACGATTGCAGTTTTACGGTCGGCGCCGTGCCGTTCATCGTCTCTGACCTCTATCCCGTCGCGGAAGGCGGAACGCCTCCCGATGAGTCCGGCGAACGTCAATTGGCTGCAGAGAAGTTCGGATTGCTTCTCAATGCGGCAAAGGAGGGCGTCGCGGAAATTGCGCAACACGGTAGCACGCACGCAAATCGACTTGCAGGGCAAGACGCCCCCGCCTCCGAATTCACGGGACTGTCCCCACAGGCCCAGTTCGCGGCGATTGGCCGAGGAAAACGCCACCTGGAGGAGCTCTTTGGCCAGCCCGTTTACACATTCATCCCTCCGTTCAACACCTATGACCAAAGCACCATCGCCGCGCTGGACCAGCTTGGTTTCCTCGTTCTTTCAGGAGATTCTTCTGGCCCTGTTGCCCCCACACGTGACCTCGGCTTCGCCCCGCAGTCCTGCGCGCTTCCCGAGCTCAAAGAGACCGTAACCGACCTCCAGAGCCGTCCCGGAAACGCATTTGTCCTCACGATCTTCCACCCGCAGGATCTGCGTGAAGCTGAGACCATGCCAAACCCCTACGGTCTTGGGAAGTTCACCTCTCTCCCCGAGGTCGATGCTCTCCTCGGCTGGCTCAAGCAGCAACCCAATGTCACCATCACCACCATCGCCGCAGCAGTGGCCGCGGAGTCAGAGGCCGGATACGACCGAATGGCAGCGTGGTGTGCCTATCGTGACTCCCCCTGGCGCTGGGCATTGCCCCCTGCCCTCCAGCCGCATGTACGACATTACCCGGATCACGCCGGATCCCGACACCTGTGGCGCAGGGCAGTCGGCACGCTCTGTCTCTACGTTCTCACAATCGCATTCGTGATGGCCGGCACCGTCTGGGGGCTGGGAAGATTCACCGGAAATGTGCTGGTGGGCCGAGCCTACATCGGCGTCCTGAGTCTCCTGGGCAGCCTGGGAGCCGTGGCTGCACTGACGGTGAAGTTGTCACCAATCGGATACAAAGACATCACCCTTATCGCAGCCCTGCCCGGAGTCGCAGTCGGGCTCCTCCTCTGCGCACGACCGAGGAAACCACGCGCAAAGAACTCAAGCGCTCTCGGGGAGGAAGCCGAGGAGAAAGGGGTGGAGCCGAAGGCTGAAGCGCCAAGGCCTAAGGAACCAAAGGTCGAGGGACCAAAGGTCGAGGAACCAAAGGTCGAGGAACCAAAGGTTGACGAGCCAAAGGCCCCCATCCCTCTGGAGCCTTGACCGCGCCCTTTTGCGGCCGACGATAGGAGGCCCGCAGCAAGAGGTTAGTTCTCTCCGAAGCATTCCCGATCGAACTCAGGTGCAGGTTCCCTGGCCCTTCATTTCCGGGGGCATTCGTTTCCGAGAGTCCCACCCGCTCAGCACACCCCTGACAGCTAGCGTTACGCGTTGAAGCCTGCCCAGAAGGTCCTGCCCCACTCACTCGCCTCGTCATCCCACTCGTCGCGCCAGGAACACAGCAGAGCTCGGAGTTCAGTCACCTTCGCCGCGTAGGCGGGATCGGCACTGAGATCATTCAGTTCCCACGGGTCTTCAACCAAGTCAAACAACTGTGTGTGACGCCGACCACGGATAACGTACTCGATCAGCTTGTGCCGACGGTCTTTGACCGAACGATGGTATTCCTTGTAGGCGAAAAAGAGGGAATCCCTGATCGGCTCGGCCGCGTCACGCAAAGCCGGCACGAGGCTGCTCGACTCAACTGAATCCGGTACCGGGACCCCGGCAAGCTCACAGAGCGTGGGATAAATATCCATGATGTAGGCATACGCTTCTGTCGTCTGGCCCGCGGGTATTCCGGGGCCACGCATCATGAGGGGCACGCGTATCGAGTGCTCATAGTTGCTCTGTTTGCCCATCAGTCCATGCTGCCCCAGCGCAAGTCCGTTGTCGCCGGCAAAAACGACGATGGTATTGTCCAATTCGCCTTTCGCCTCAAGCACCTCGATCACCCGGGCCATCTGATCGTCCAGATGCGTAATCATGCCGTAGTACTCGGCAATGTGCTGTTTGATCTCGACCGGATCACGTGGGAAGTCCGCCAGGACCTCATCGCGGATCTTCATATCACCGTTGTCGAATGGGTGCCCTCCCATGAAATTCGGCGGGAGCTCGATCTCTTCGGGGTCGTACATCTCCAGGTACTTCTGGGGCATGCTGCGGGGATCGTGCGGGGCCATGAACGAGATATACACGAAGAACGGAGCGTCGTCGTCATAGTCTTCCAGGAACGCAGCAGCAGC
The DNA here is from genome assembly GCA_018676675.1 of Lentisphaerota bacterium. Classification (GTDB taxonomy): domain Bacteria; phylum Verrucomicrobiota; class Lentisphaeria; order Oligosphaerales; family JABHEG01; genus JABHEG01. The sequence continues at coordinate 73,665 of JABHEG010000339.1, read as the reverse complement.
CTCACAGAACAGCTCGCTCGAGTGCTTCCCCGCCGTCACATGGTCACCACGCCGCCAATTCACATCGCGAGAGGTCGCCGGGTTCTTGCAGATCGGCAGTCGACCGGCGTAACGGCCCGTGGGGTCGTGATCAAAGGCCGGGACATTCCAGTGATCGTCCATGCCGCCAAAGAAGATCTCAGCGCCATCGCTGAAGCTCCGCGCGTAGGCCCGAGCCCCGTTGTGCCATTTCCCCGTACCAAAGGTCCGATACCCATGGGCACGGAAGTTCTCGCCCATCGTGACGTGTTCCTCGGGGATCCCCTGCCCGGCGTTCTCGATGTGAAAGAGGGGCCGTCCCGAATGCAGCATGGCTCGGCTGGGCATGCAGACGGCTCCGCTCGTGCCGCCCGGAATGTGGGCATGCGTGAAGGCGACACCATCCGCGGCCAGACGGTCCAGCGTCGGAGTCTGCACCGCGGAATTTCCCAACGCGTTGATCGTGTCGAAGCGTTGATCATCAGCAAAAAAGAACAGGATGTTTGGCTTCCTGGCGGTCATACGTGCTCCTTCGCAACTTCAATGGCATTCGACAGCCGAGCCACCACATCCGGATGAATCTCGGCAACATTTGTATCCTCGTTGGGGTCCGCACAGAGGTCGTGCAACACAGCCCCCTCCGTGAGCCCGGTCACCAGCTTGTGGGATCTGTCAACCGCAGCCCGCCACCCCCTGAGCCCACTCACAACCACGGCCCGGTGCTCTTCACTCTCGCCCCGCAGAACGGGCCACAGACTGACGGCATCCATCTCAGGCATGGGCGTAGCCCCAGCGGAGTCGGTAAAGGTAGCTGCCAAGTCATGAATCGCCACGAGAGCGTCAGAAACAAGGCCCCGGCGCACCTCAGGACCGGCCACAATCAGCGGCACACGAACCGAAGGTTCCCGGTACGTACACTTGCCCCACTTCCCGTGATCCCCGAGCATTTCGCCATGGTCACTGCAGTAGACCACCAGCGTATTCGCCAACTCGCCGCGGTCGCGAACGACATCAAGAAAACGCCCAACCTGACGATCGATATTCTCAATCATCGCTGCATAATGACGACGATTGCGCTGGTGATCCTCGCCAGAGTAATGCGCCTGCTCATTCCGGTGCGGGGGGGGGAAGTCCACTCCGGCCCACGCATCGTGCATGGACTGTGTCACATCCATCGGGGCGTGAGGACCAGTGAAGTTGACAACCATGTGCCAGGGCTTCCCCTGTGGAAAACCGCGCAAGAAACGCAGTCCGTTTTCAGACAGCCAGTTGTCGCAGTAAGCATCATCCGGGAGTGCGGTGACATACGCTCCGCGTCGCTCGCGAACGCTGGCGTGTTCCTGAACGTAGGTATCCGCCAGTCCACGCGCTTCCAGGAAGCTCAGATACGGCCCACGAGGCGCACCATTCACGCGGTAGCTGGTGCTGCCGTCAAACTTGCCTTCGTTGTCAATTCCCTCGGTGAACCCCCACTCTTCCAGCGACCGCGATCCATCCAGATTCCAGTTCAGTCTCGTGGGATCGCTCGTGTTTTTGTGCAAGTCGAACTTCCCAACCCCGGCCACACGGTACCCCGCCTCCCGGAGAGCCTGGTAATACGTGGGCTGATCCAATGGGTAGTCAATGCCGTTGTCCGGCACACGACAGCGGTCGTAGCTCTTCCCTGCCGCCAGTGACGCACGCGACGGCGCGCACAGAGGCGATGTGCAGTAAGCGCGGCTGAACGTGACCCCGCGCGCAGACAGACCGTCAAGGTTCGGCGTCCGAAGCGGCAGGGCCGGATTGCTTGCCAGCCAGTCGCCGCGGTGCTGATCAGGGAAGAAGAACAGAATGTTCGGTTGGCTCATCGGGGAAACCGTCCTGGCAAGAGTTCGACGGGGCGCGTCAACGCAGCCCCTAACATGACCATGCCGGCCCACACGTCAAGCGTCGACTGGCAGGAGCTTATCCCTAAGGGGGGGGGAGCCACTCTCCTCAATCGACCACGCGCCCATCGTCAAGTCGCAGTGTGTTGGTGATGCAGGACGGCAGTTCATCGTGGTGATGGGTCACGAAAACCACGGCCAGGCATTCTGTCTCCGCTGCTCTGTCAACGCTCTCCAGAACAAGCCGCCGATGTCGTCCATCCACGCCCTGGCACGGCTCATCCAGGATCAGCAGGCGGGGATGTGCTACCAATGCACGAGCCAGGAGAACCATGCGTCGAGCACCATCCGACACGCCGTCGAAGGGCCGTTCGGCCACCTCGTGCATCCCCAGCCTGCTCAACCTTTCATCCGCAGCGCAGCGCTGCTCGGGCGTGGGCTGTTGGAACAGCCCGACGCTCCCGAAGTACCCCGAACAGACAACATCCAGGCAGGATCGCGATGTCCGGTAGTGCAACTGCATTTCCGGTGAGACCCAGCCGATTCGTCTACGCATCTCACGGACGTTCATGCCGCCATTTGGCGTCCACCCCAACACCGTGACGCAGTTCGCATAGGCCTGAGGATTGTCGGCCGACAGGATGCTGAGGAGCGTGCTCTTCCCAGCCCCATTCGCGCCGAGCAGCGCCCAATGCTCGCCCGGCCGAACCGTCCAACTGACATCCCTAAGGACGTCTCTCTCCCCGTAACGAACACATACGTGCTCCATCTGCACCAGCGCGCCCGGCGAATCCTCCCTGACGTCCCCCCGGTCGACGGAGGGACGGCCTGGAGGCAACCGTCCTCCCTTCCGGGGCGGAGGCAACGGTGGCGTGTCCGCCACAGGGCACTCCGCCAGCACAGCCCCCTTCTCCCCTGAGCGAACAACCGTACCGTCCCGGACCACCAAAAGGTGTGTGGCCGCCCGTGGCACTTCATCGAGGCGAGTGGTAGCTGCAATCACGCTCATACCGCTGGCCATGAGCTCCTCAATGACCTCCCCAAGGTGCTCACGGTAGCGAGCGTCAAGCCCTGCAAAAGGATCATCCAGAATCAGGATTCGGGGACACATGGCCACACCGCGAGCCAACATCACCTTCCGCCGTTCCCCATTGGATAGATGCAGTAGCTTCCGGTCCAGAAACTCACCGATCCCCAACATCGAGACAGCCTGCTCTCGGGCCTGCTCGTGACCAACCGGAACATCCTCGAGCCCCACAACCTGGAAAGGAGACACCCCGAATAGCCTCTGGGGCGAGAGGAGATCGCGGACGGTCAATGCCCGGTCTGCCTCAGAACTGTGCCAACGGGCTTGGTAGTAGGCACTCGCGGAAGCCATGAGCCCCTCCTGTTCAGCGTCCGACACATCCACGATCGCTCGGCGGGGAATCGTCTCTGGAGCAGGATAGGGTGTAACTCTCGCCCCGTCTTCGGAGTGGTACCAGACCCGTCCCCCGACCGTCGGCAAGCGACCGTTGATCGCGGCGAGGAGAGCCGACTTCCCGGACCCGTTAGGGCCGACGACCGCCCATTGGTGTCCACGCTCGATCTCCCACGTCAGATGGGGGAAGACAAGTCGACGGCCCACCCGGATGGACACGTCGCACAGCCGCAGGACGGCCCCGCTCTTGCCCGTGGATTCATCCGGTGGAAGCGCTGCTTGTGTGAACGAAGACATCCTGCTCAATGAACTCCAAAGTCGTGCCCTTCGCCCCTATCACTAATCGCCAACATAGTGCACCCACTGAACCGATCCAATGAGCTCCGCGGTGACTGCCCGCGTTGGCTCGTCGGTTCAGCGAGTCTGACAAGGCAATTAGCGTCACCGGCGATCCGCACTACGCTATGTGCTGGATCAGGCGAAACGCTCCTTCATACGGGGCGCCACTCAACCATGCGTTCACCCGACCGACCCTCGTGGAGGCCCCGAATGAACACCCCGAGAAGCCGCCCACATCCACAGGTTGACGACCTCTCCCTGGAGGAGAAAATCGGGCAACTGGTCATGGCCCGTTACCCGGATCACGATGTAATCGCCGACGCCTTGCGGCAGGGACAGGCAGGCTCGTTCTATTTCGGCATGCGCGGGAAATCGGCCGAGGACGTGGCAACGATACTTAACGGACTCCAGGAGGAGGCGAGATTCCCAGCCATAGTGGCCTTTGGGTTTGCCTGCACGGATTGCGGATCCGGCCTGGTCGCCGGGAACTGCATGCGCCTCGGGGCCGCCCGCTCCCCCGAACTCGCGTACCGTCTCGCCTACCTCGAAACGAGCGAACAACGGGCCTACGGGTTCCACATCCCGGGAACGCCGGTTCTGGATGTCAATGTCAATCCCGTCAACCCCATCATCAACACACGCGCATTCTCGGACAACGCCGAACTGGTCACCGAACTCGGCATGGCGATGCTGCGCGGCGTGCTTGACGCCCGTGGGGTCACCTGCACCATGCATTTCCCCGGCCATGGGGCAACAGACTGCGACTCCCACATCCGCGTGCCCGTGGACGCACGCCCGTTCGATGAACTCTGGGAAACGGACCTACTCCCCTATCGTGAAGCCATCCCAAAAGGACTGATCAACGGCGTCTGCACGAACCACTGCCATTACCCGTGCATAATGCCTGGGCCGCCACAACCGGCAACTGTTGCCCGCCCCATTGTCACCGATCTACTGCGCGGGCGCCTGGGCTACGACGGTGTCATCATGTCAGACAGCCTGACCATGAAGCCAATGCTCGACGCCTATGGTGTGGAGGAGAGCGCGGTCCTGGCCGTCACAGCAGGTCATGACATCATCTTGCAGGACTACCGGACCGAACCCCGGATCACCCATGCCGCTCTCCTCGAAGCCGCCCGGAACGGCCGCATTCCTATAGACCAGATCGATGCGTCCGTTCGCCGCGTCCTCGCGCTGAAGGAGTGGCTGGGACTGTTCGAGGCGCCGTTGGTCGATCTCGCCCAGGTGTCGGACAGAGTGGCCACGCGGGAACATGCGGACTTCGCCCTGAAGGTCGCGCGGGAATCCGTCACTGTCCTGGAAGACCATATCCTGCCACTGCCCCCCCAATCCGAGCACACGGTACTCATCGCGAATGGCCGTGATGTGGCACATGATATCGACCTCGACATCAAACACCTGCCGGCCACCGGAAAGTTGGTCCAGGCGCTGCAGCGCCGGGAGCCGGCCATCGAGATCCATGTACTGTCAAAAGCTCTGGAGCACTCCGAACTGGCCGTAGCGGAACAGGCCGCGAGAAGCGCGGACCGGGTGATTATCGGGCTCTTCACGCGCGTTCTGTGCTACCACGAAGACAGCATCGGGTTGCCCCCCGCCTACGTCGCCCTGGTAGAACGCCTGGTCGAGTCTGGGAAGCCGGTTGTTCTCCTCAACTTCGGCAACCCCTATGTGATGGCAAATCTCCCTGTCCCGGGGGCCTCCATCTGCACCTACGATGAGCACTGCCCGGAGTCATTCGAAGCGGCAACGGAGATCCTCTATGGCGAAGTCAGCTCTCGGGGGAGGCTCCCAGTCCGCGTCTCTGAGCGCTACCCATACGGTCACGGCAAGTGAAGGCCTCGTTACTCACCGTTGACAGGAACGACAACCCCGTCAATCGCCCACAGTCCGCTGACCCCGCGGATGAAAGCTGAGGATACCAGCGTCACGGTCCGTTTCCCTTTGGCAAACACGCTGTTCCAAATGCTGCGGGGATTACCGAACGCTGCGAAAGGGTGACTCAACGACCCAAACCGCTTCCCGTCTCCCTGCCCAACACTCACCACTGCATAGGTTGTTGACCAATCCCCCGGCTTCCGGTGTTCCGAACGGAACTGGAACGACAGTACCGTGTGACCAGCCACGGTTCGACAGATGTAGGGAGCGCCGGCATAGATCCGCCTGGGCAATGCCCCTGACAGGGGATCCCACCGATGCGCACTGCCCCCGCTGACGGGCCCGGCAGACCAGTTCTCTGCCACACTGGTCGACACGAACACGGGTTTCATACGCCCCCTGAGGCCATTGTCCTCAATGGCAACCAGAACCGTTGTCCGGTCGGCCAGGAGCATGGGCACGGGCATCCCATCGCGATGCCCTGCACGAAACGAAACTGCCCTGGGAGCAGACCAGGACCGCCCTCCATCCCCGGAACAAGTAAGCGAGATCTCCTGCTCGTTGCTGCGTGAATACGGTGCCTCGTTGGCAAAATAGACATGGACCTCGCCGTCAGGAAGCTGCAGGAAGGCCGGTTCCCAACACCCCTCCTCAGCAGACATCCCGGCCGCGAAGAGGACCTCAGGCGTACTCCAGGTCTTGCCGCCATCTGAGCTCCGTACCACCTCAATGGTGAACGGTGCTCTTCCGTCATCCGGTCGACCGTTGTAGCCAATCAGCACGGTCCCGTCCGCCAGCGTGATCGCGTCCGCATTGGTCGCCACACCGTGCTGGTAGTCTGTGAGCCGGATGGCGGGCGACCATGTCCGCCCCTCGTCGCTGCTTCCGCAGCAATGAACCTGACGGCCCAGGCTGAAGGCACACAGCAGCCGACCATCGTCCAGCCGCACAATCCGCCCATAGCCCCCATCCTGCTTGATCAATACAAGCGTGTCCGGATCCCACCGGACCGTGTGAACCATCTCCTGCCCCGGGAGCGGCAGGGAAGCGGTCGCCAAAACCACCGAGATAACGGCCCAGCGCATCAGATTGGGGTCCTCCACAAACACTGCACGGCCTGAGATTGTGACGCGCATGGACTATACCACCGCAACCATCACACAGTACAGTTGCGAGCCGCTAGGCAAACGCTATCGTAGCGTGTACGACAGTGAGGTGGAGAACATGCCCCCCGGAGTGCCCCAGTGTTCCTACACGAGAAGCCCCAATCCAGACCGCACGCCCGTCCCCACAGCGTCCTGCCGGCCGTTCTGGGAGTCATCGCGGCCGTTTTCTTGGCAAGCCTGTCCGGTTGCTCCCGTTCGCCGCTACCGGAAGTCGTTGTCTACGTTGCTCATGATCAGATCTACTCCGAACCCATCCTGCGGGCCTTTGAGGCCCGAACAGGCATCCGCGTAAAGGCCGCCTACGACAGCGAGACCAGCAAGACCACCGGCCTCGTTCAACGGCTCATCGCTGAAGCCACGCGCCCCCAGGCAGACGTTTTCTGGAACAACGAGCACGCCCAGACGATGCGCCTCCGAGAGATTGGCGTGCTGAAGAAGTACACATCACCAAATGCCAAGACGATCCCGCAAGCCTTCAAATGCCCCGATGGGTACTGGGCCGGGTTCGGCGCCCGCGCCCGGGTGATCATCTACAACACTGACCACGTGAGCAAGCCCCCCGACTCGGTGTTTGACCTGGTCGCACCTGAATGGAAAGGGAAAGTCGCCATCGCCCTGCCCCTGTTCGGCACAACGGCAACCCACGCGGCCGCTCTGTTTGAGCAACTGGGTCCAGAAGCCGCCAAGCGCTTCTTCCGAGACCTGCGTGCAAACGAGGTCATCGTGGCAACAGGCAACAGTCACGTGCGGGATTTGGTAGCCACGGGCGAGGCCCTGGTCGGCCTGACCGACACCGACGACGCGAACTGCGGAGTGCTCGACGGGAAGCCGGTCAAGTGGCTCTTTCCCGACCAGCAGGAGAATGGCTATGGAACGCTGCTCATCCCCAACACCGTCGCCATCATCAAGGACGGCCCCAATCTCGAGCCGGCCAAGCAGCTGGTTGACTTCCTGCTGTCCACCGAGATCGAGATCGAGTTGGCCGGGAGTCGGGCATCCCAAATCCCCTTGCATGAAGGGCTAGAAGCCCCGAATGAAATCCTGCGACTTGATGGCATACGCCAGATTCCCATTGACTTCGCCAGCATGGCTGCCCGGGTACCCGAAACCATGATCTTCATCCGCGAGGAATTCGTGAGATGAGTGCAGACGGGGTAACCACGGCGACCTCCCGTCCCAAATGCATCCCTCTGCTGGCAATCGCCACAATTGCTCTCATCGCCCTGCCGTCTTTCCTCAGTCTGATCGCCCACGCAGCCGGGGACCCGGCCGCCCTCGCCGAAACGTGGCACGCATTGACCTCCCAGGAGCGACTCGCCGGCCTGGTGTCGCGCTCAGCCAGGATCGCCTTCATGTCAGCGCTTTGGGCGACCTTCCTGGGTGCCCCCACGGCGTGGGTCCTGTGCCGATGGTCCCCGATTGGCAGAAGGACACTCGCAGCGCTCGCGGTACTGCCGGCTCTCGTCCCTTGCTACATCCTCGCCATGGGCTGGCACGGGATTCTCGGTCCGGTGGGGTCACTGCGCGCCAACGCCCCACCTTGGGTTCCGGATCTGCTCACAGACATGCCACTCTACACGCCTGCCGGTGTTGCATTCGTTCTGGGTTGCTGCACGTGCCCATTTGCACTCGTGGCTGTTTCAGCAGCCCTGCTCACGACAGATAGGGAAGCGGAAGAAGCAGCTTGTGTTTTCCGCCATCCTGTCATTGCTCTCTGGGCTATCACGGGCAAACCGGCCTGCATCGCAGTTCTGGGCGGAGCACTCCTGGTCATGCTTGTGTGCATGGGTGAGTACAGCGTCCCATCGCTCTACCAAGTCAATGTCTATCCGGTCGAGATCCACATGAGGATCAGCGCGTTTGGCGACGTGAACGGTGCCACCGTCCTTTCGCTGCCTCTCATGCTCCCGGCCGCGCCGGCAATAGGCCTGCTCCTGGGGACTGCCGCGACCTTCCGGCGCGGCAAGCTGTCGGTTACCCCGATGCCCTCGCCAGCGCCATGGATGCGCGCACTGGGAACGGCGTGGTGCGCCACCGTGGTCACCTTCGCTCTGCTGCTCCCTCTGGGCACCCTTGCCTGGCAGACGGCAGCCCTGCACTCCCTTGGGGAAGCCATCCGCACGTGCGCACCACAGATCACCTACAGCACACTGACCGCAACCGCCACGGCTACAGCGACCGTGCTGTTGGGCTTCCTGCTCGTCTGCGCCCTCCGTAACGCTCCTCCGCGCCTGTGCCTCGGCGCTCAGGCGTTGGCGCTGACGGCCCTGCTTCTCCCGGGAACGCTCCACGGACTCGGGATCATCAAGCTCTGGAACCGAGCGGGTCCCTGCGGGTGGTTCTATGGATCGCCCGCCATCCTCGTGATCGCTTACCTCGGACGCTACCTCGCGATCGCTCTGATCCCGGGGCTGCGCGCCGCCCGGAACATCCCGATTTGCCTCGAGGAAGCAGCCCGGGCCCATGGACTGTCAACACGCAGGATTGTCACCGGAGTCTATTTCCCGCTTCTCAGACGTGTACTCAGCCTGGAATGGCTGCTCATCTTTGCCCTCACTGTTGCCGAACTCAATATCGCGATCCTGCTCGCCCCGCCTGGCTTCTCCACCCTCGGTGTTCGACTCTTCACCCTCCTGCACTACGGTATGAACACCATGGTGGCCGCTATCGCCCTGGTCCTCATGGCCCTGGGGATGGGCCCTCTCGCAATTGCACTCCTCATCGACGCCTCATATCGGTCCGTCAGACATGCCCAAGATCGCCGCTGACAACCTAACCAAGAGCTATGGCGGCGCCCCTATCCTCAACGCCGTCTCGTTCGCCCTTCCGGATGGGCAGTGGAGCCTCATCCAAGGACAGTCAGGCGCCGGGAAGACCACCCTCATTCGGCTCATCGCAGGTCTTGAGCGGCCGGATGCAGGCTCGATCCGGTTTGACACCAAGGTCGTGAGCAGCCCGAAGGGCCTCATCCCGCCCGAACAGCGCGGGATCGGCATGGTCTTCCAAACCATCGCACTGTGGCCCCATATGACCGTGGAACAGCACCTCGACTTCGTGCTCAGGGCACGGACAAGGAACCGAAAAGAGCGCCGCCGGACGATCCATAAATGGCTTGAGTACCTGCACCTCGCAGACCGAAGGAAGACGCTTCCCCACGAACTTTCCGGCGGCGAAAAACAACGCGTCGCCCTGGCCCGGGCCATGTGCGTTCGACCCGCGATTCTCCTGCTGGACGAGCCGTTCACCGGCATGGATTCATCGTTGCGAACCGAGCTCCTCGACCTCGTCTACACCCTCACTTCGGCAAGCAGGTCAACCGTGCTCTGTGCAACTCACCATCCCGAGCAGTTCGCTGAGCTGCCCACGGTCGCGTTGGCGATCGAGGCCGGAAAGATCGCCATCGCCTCCCCACCGTTGCCGGAATGCAGCACATGAGGAGAGAACGCCTATGAAACATCTCCACCTCCAAGTCGCGACCATCTGTGTTGCCCTGGCTTTGAACGTGAGCGCCCAGCCCGTGATCACGCGCGGCAACTGGCAAGTCAAAGTGGCCCCCAGTGGCCCCGAAGCCATCAGTTACGACGGACACATCGTCGTCAGCGCCGTTCGGTTTCATGGCTACAAGCCGAACTGGGCCGGAACACGTTTCTCTTTGGGAAGGGCAAAGGTGACCACCGAGGGGGCCACTGCCACATGGCACGACACGGTAGAGGGGAACCAAACCGCCACACTGCGACTCGAGCTCTCGGATGCCGGCCCCGTGCTGACTCTCGAAACGACAATGATAGCTGCAGGGCCTTCCGAGTTCTCCCTGAATGTCATCAGTCAAAACGTCGCAACCACCCCTGACCATGCGTTCATCACTCTGGATGGCAGCATCGAGAGCCTCGACCTCAACGCAACGTTCGCGCATCGAACAGTAACACAGGGCATCACCTTCGAGCGCCCGGAACGAAGCCTCGACATCCGCTGCGAACACATGCAGATCCAGGACCGGCGCAAACGCAACAGCGACCTCTTCTTCGTGTCGGTACTGGGACACTCCGGAGCAGAGACGAGAACGGTGACGCGCACGGTCCGCATCACGGCTGAGGACATTCCCGAAGAACAGCACGCTGCCCGACGTCAGGTCCTCGCTCAGGTCCCCGCAGAACGCCTCCCCATCGACGTCCCAAACGGCGACTTCGAGAACAAAGCCCCACTGAGCCGGTGGCACACCGGGAAGTGCGCGTCTGCGGACACCGCACTCAAGCGGAACGGTCGGGCAGCCGCCCGTCTGACTCTGACCCCGGAGACAGCCGACCGCGACACCATGTACCTGATCCAGAACATCCCGGTCACCGCCGGCCAATCCTACCAGGCCGCCGCATGGGTGCGCACAGAAGACGTGACCCGCGCGAGCATTGGCGGCATGTCCAGTGTCGGTGCGACAATCATCGTCGAATTCGCCGACAAGAAGGGAAAATGGCTGGCCCCCGGAGACTACGCCAAGGGACTCTTCGGCACGAACAACTGGAAGACACTCGAGACCGAACCGGCCCTCGCCCCCCCCGGGGCAGGTGCAGCCATTGTCTACCTCGCCCTCCGAGGCCACGGCTCCGCGTGGTTTGACGATGTATCCCTCCGGGAAGTGCGCCATCACACCATCCGCCTGGCCCCCGTCCCCGGTGCCACCGTGCACGACAACACACCGACTTTCACCTGGCACCAACCCGCAGGACACAGCGCTCGCATCGAGCTCTGCCGCACCCCGGACTTCCCGGTCGAGGGTATCCGCTCCATCGCCGCCGACGCTGACACCGCGACCCTTCCCGAGCCAATTCCGCCCGGCATATGGCACTGGCGCGTTGTTCTCGATGAAAGTGGCGCCGCCACTGAGCTCTGGGCATTCACTCAGACCGCCCCGCTGGACATGGACTGCACCCCACCAGCCATTGTCGTCACGCACCGACACCTGACCCGTGCCCAGGAGAAGATCGCGCTTGAAGTGAACGACAATCAGGGCCCGATCACGGCGACCATACGCATCGCCGGCACAGAGGATGAACAACGCCCGATCAAGGGCGGGAAGCTGATGTTCAGACCCCGTGGAGGGTGGAAAACCGGCCTCACAGCCGTGACCGTCACCGCGCGCGATGCCGGGGCAAACGAAACCACAGACGTCGTTTATGTCACCCAGGGCCCTGCTCCGAAAAGGACACGTTGGCTTCAACGAGTCGGCGTCGAAACAGCTGGGAAGCGGCGGTTCGTGTTCGGCATGTACGGCGTGCGAGTGGAGGACATGAAGGAGATCGCTGCTGCCGGGTTCGACATCGTCCACAACTACGCTTGGGACGGGACGGCGGACAACGACTCAGCCCGGGCCTATCTCGACGAAGCTCAGCGCTACGGCATGCAGGCCTTCATCGGCCTCTGCCGTGCTCGACAGCTGAAGGAAGACAATGCGTTCATCGCCCAACGAATCGCCGAGCTCATGGACCACCCGGGACTCTTCGCCTGGTACCTCTTCGATGAACCCGATCTCTCCCACCAGTACGTTCCTCCACGCGTCCTCCGCAAGTCCTACGGCCAGATCAGAGGATTGGATCCGTACCACCCCGTCATTCTCACATGCGCGCGGGATGACGCTGTTCCCCGTTACAGAGGTTGCTCGGATGTCTACTGGACCCAAGTCTACGGTGACACAGCGTTCGTTGCCCGTCGGATCCCCAAGAACCGAGCAGACATCGCCCCCGAAACGGCTCACGCCGCCATCCTGCACTGTTACGACCGCACCCAGTCCAGCGTGTATTCGGGAGGAGCAACGCCCGACCCCGCTGCGTTCCAGCCCGATGCCGCGACGATGCGGGCGAATGCGTTCATGGCAGTCGTGCATGGCAGCAGTTCCCTCTTCTGGTGGTGGTGGGGACAGGGCAGCTCACGGTTCTACACGGTCTCACAGGTCCCGGAAGCTTGGGATGCGCTTAAGGCCGTGGTAAGCGACATCCGCTCGCTCGAGCCGCAGTTGATCGCGGACGGCCGCGTCCAGCAGTGGGTGCAGACGCCGGCCGAAGGGAAAGAAATCCACATCCTTGAGAAGCGCATTGCTTCAGGAACACTCGTGATTGCGGCCAACCGCGAGAAGGAGCCCTACGATACCATCGTCTCCCTGCGGGGACTCACCGGCAACCACACCGGCAAAGCCCTCTTTCCAGATCGCCCGGCCCACGTTGTCAACGGACGCATCAAGGCCTCATTCCCCCCTCTCGGGGTCCACGTCTACCTGTTCCCCTGAGTGCCCCCAGGAACCTGACAATGCCGACACCTCACGTCCTCTCTGAACTTGAAGATTACTGCTTCCTCTCGGATCAGGCCGCCAACAGCGTGTTCATCATTGAACGCGACGGCCGCGTCTGGCGCTACGATGAGACACTCCCCGGAGGGTCCCCCAGAGCCCGCACGCCGGAGCAGATAGCGCCTTACACGTTGCTGTCTCTTGCCGACACTCTCGGCCCTCCGCCCTGGACGTGGTGCTGGCGCGGCGGGTGGGAACCCACCCTCTGCATCACATCGCCTGCTGGAGCCCAAGCCCAACTCCTGGCGGTCAGCGAGGAGCTTTGGGTGGCTCTGCCCGACACTGTGCGGAGCTTTCCCGGCGGCGACCTCATCAACCCGAGTACGTTCCAGAGCAAGGCTGACGCAGCTCGAAGCGACTGGGAAGGCTGGTTCGCAAGCGGTTTGGAGCCCCCGTCAACAGACGAATGGTGGGACAACGCCTGGCGGAGCAGCTTCGTCCAGGCCCGGTGCATCTACGGAGACTGCCATCCGCGATACGGCGTGGCCACCTATACGGAAGCGCGGTCCGACGGGTTCCCTCCTACGACCCTCGCCATGGTTGCGGCCCTGCTTGCTTACCAACACACCGCCGAAGCGCGTACACTTCTGAGCTACTACCTGGACCGCTTCATTCTGCCGGACGGCCGAATCGATTACTACGGCCCCGCAATCTCCGAATATGGAGGACTCCTGAGCTTGGCCGCAGACGCGTTCCGCGGCGATGCCTCCGGGGCCGACTGGTTTGCGGACATCGCAGAACCAGTGTGGCGAATCCAAACCTACCTCGCACGTTGCCGAGATCGGTGGGTCTCAACTGTCGACCCCAAATTCGGGCTGATCATGGGCAGCCCAGAGGCAGACACGCGAAGCGATGCCGGGGCGTTTTTCCATAACAATATGCTCGCCTGGAGAGGCCTGTCCGACATCGCTGGCGTCTGGCGAGAGCTCAGGCTTGCCCCGCGAGCCCTCGAAGCGGGTTACCTGGCTGATGATCTGTCCCGCCGCCTGCACCGGGCTGTTGCCGCATCGCGCCGGCCCGGCCGGCCGCTCCCAACCCGCGTCGATAAACAGGAGACCTTCACCCGCTTCGACGAGTCCTGCGAAGCAGCCTACGCCAACTACCGCTATTACCCCGAAATGCTCGGAAGTGGCTTTCTGGGACATGAGGACGCGCTGGGCATTGTCCAAGCGAGAGAGCAGTGGGGAGGGCAGGAGTTCGGCATGACCGTGTTCTCCTTCCCGGAGTGGGGACGGAGCTTTGACGACTGGCCAATCTGCAGCTACGCCGAAGGGCTCCTGAAACTCGGTGAGACCGAACGCTTCCTGGCCGTCATGAATGGCCACGCCAGGCATCACCACACACAGGACACTTTCACAGCATACGAAGCCGTCTGTCGTGACGGTTCCCCCCGCCGAGCCCGGTCAGACTGGTGCGTTCCCGCCCAACTGGCTCTCCCCCGAATGCTGGCCTGGAGTGTCTTCCCGCCCGAAGGGCCGCACCAGGAGAATCAGCTTCGGGAGTAACGCCAGTGCCGCCAGGAGCGCCATGGCCATCGCCAAACCGGTCAGGAGCCCGAAAAGAACACTCGGGATGAAGTTCGACATCCCCAGGATGGAGAACCCCAGAATGATCGTGATCGAGGTGTAGAACATCGCGTTCCCGATCGTTCCGTGAGCCCGGTGCATGGCCCTCAAGTAGTTGCGGTCCGCCGCAAACTCGTGCTTGAAACGATGGATGTAGTGGATCGTGTTGTCCACCGCAATCCCGATGCTGATGGCAACAATCGTGATGGTCATCATGTCGAGAGGAATCCCGAGTAGTCCCATCACTCCCAACACGACCAACGAGGCCATCACATTGGGGAAGATCGCGATCAATGATACACTCACTGACCGGAACAGCACCAAAAACATGACCATCAGCGCGGCAACAGTCACTCCAGCCGTCTGGATCTGCGAACGGAACAAGCTTTGGAGCATGTTGTTGTACAGGACCATGACGCCGCTCAAGCGGATCTGTTCAGGCGCCAGCCCGGCATGCTCAGGGAGTTCCCGACGCAGCTTCTGAAGGAACGCGGCACGCCGCAGCGTGGGCAACGAGTCCTTCATACGGATCGAGACCCGAGCCTGATTGTCCTCGATCGACACGTAGGGAGACGAAATGATGTCGCGGAAATCCTCGGGAAGTTGCTTGAACAACAGAGCCAGCCCCAAGCTGTCCAGTTTCTCGCCGTTCGTGAGCTGCAGGGCAACCTTCACCACCGTGTGGAGGGATAGGACCTTTCCTGTCTCAGGCAACGCATCCAGGTAGTCGTGCACGGCCCCGATCTGGCCCATCCGGGTCGCCGTGTACCAGTACCGCTCGTCGCTCTCTTCCTCGCCAAACTCGTCATCAAAATCCGAGAACTCGTCGTCGTCCTCCTCCCCCGTCGTCTCGTCCTCGACCGCACCCTCTTCCTCGACAGACGGGAAGTCAATAATCACATCCAGCGGGGTGGTGCCTCCCAGTTTCTCATCGATGAACCGCATCCCCCGGTAAATCTCCGTGCTCTCATGGAAATAGTCGATGAAGCTGTTCTCGACTTCGAGCCGTGAGATGCCGATGACGGTCAGCAGGACGATGGTCGCGCTGGCCACGAGAATCGCCGTCCCATGTCGTTCCGTGAACCGGGCGAAGAAGCCAGTCAACCCCAACCCGAACGACTCCTCGGGGACGTGTCGCACAGGCGGCATCAGGAGCATCCCGGCAGGGAACAGGATGAACGAGATCGTCAACGACACACAAAGCCCGGCCGTCATCATCCAGCCGAAATTGATGACCGGCAGAATGTCGCACAGCATCAGCGAAGAGAACCCTGCGACCGTCGTGAGCGTGGTGTAAAGACACGGCTTGAAGATCGTCCGAACAGTCTCCAGCACGAGCAGTCGGTTGTCCTTCTCAGGGCACTCTCGGACAAGCTCGCGGTACCGAATGATCAGATGGAGCCCCAATGCCATCGTCATAATGAGCTGGAGAGACACAAAGTTGGAGGAAATAACCGTCACCTTCCAGTCGAATATCCCAAGCAACCCGACCATGCAGACAACCGAGGCCGCACAGCACAGCATGGGCAGAACAACCCATCGCTTCCCCCGAAAGATCAAACCAAGCGTCACAATCAGGAAAGCGACCATGCCTACCCCAAAGAGAAGCAGGTCGCTCTTGATGAACGAGATCATGTCGTCAGCAATCATCGGTACGCCCCCCAAGAAGAGCTCCGCGTCCGCCGTATGTCCCGTCATGATTCGCCGAATTTCCACGATATCGGCATGCCGTTGCGCCTTGTAACGCTCCTGGGCGCCACTGTAAGCCGCACGAGTCTCACGAAGCTCCTGCGCTTCATTGGTACTGAGCCCTGCCTCGGACTGCTTGCCGACCAAGGCTGTCCGACGCGCCAACAGCGCTGCGGACTCCGCATCGCGGGAGAAGTACACCGCAACAGCCGCCGTCTTCCCGTCAGCGCTGACCAGAAGATCCCGGAAAACCGGGCTCTCAACGAGTTCCGCCTGGGCCGCATCACGATCGGTCGCCGGATCAAGTAGCCGTTTGATGTTGCCCTTGAGATCCTTAATCGGGACGGGGGGATTCCGGAGAAGCGGCACATCCAGTATGGTGATGACAGAGGAAACGCGGGGAAGATGCGCAAGCTCATCACGAAGACACTGAAGGCGTTCAAGGGCTTCGTCAGAATAGAGGGAAGCTTTCGGGGTAAACGTTAGAAGCAGGAACTCCTCGGTGCCGTATCGTCCGGCCACTTCACGAAACAGCTGGAGATCAGGATCCTGCTCAAGCACCAGAGAGTCCGACGATGCATCAAGGGCGAAGTTTCGCCCAAAACTGCCAATCGCCAGAAGCACGACGGTGAGAACGAGAATCGCGCTCCTGGGGTGATGCAGGACGACGCGATCATAGAGGGCAGAGAGATGCATCCCGACAGTCTACTCCCCTCCCGAACCGGCCGAGATACTCTCGCGCATCTTCGCAAAAAGCGTTTCGGGCTCACCGGCACGCAGAATGGGGATGTACTCGGAGCGGTAGGACGACACGACGCTGACATCCAGGATCTCCATGTCGTACACACGCCAGGAAGCCCCTTTCGGGTGATAAAGCTTGTAGAGAATCGATATCCGATCCCCTTTGGAGATGACGTGCGTCGGGACGTGCACCTTCCCTGACCTCGCAGCTACCGAATCCCCGACCACCACGGTTTCGTCTGAGAACAGTTCGAGTTTGTCCAAGTAAGCGCGGCGCAGCTTCTGAATGAACAGGTCCACGAACTCCTCTCGCTGGCTCTCGGAAAAGCGCGTCCACTGGCGTTTGCCCACGGTCAGCTTCGCCATGAGTTCGAAGTCGAACACAGGCTTGATCACTGACATAATCCGTTCACGCCGCTCATCCGAGGCGGTCTCTTTGTCGCCCAGGATCCCCAGCACCGACTGGATCGTCTCGTCAACCGTCACCTTCGCATCCAGGTCATCTGCCCTGACCGGCAGGAACCCCACCACCGAAGCCATCGCACCAACCAATATCGCCAGTTTCATCGTGAGACTCCTATTCGCTCACCGCTTTGACCCGGTTCTGACCGTAAGCGTTCCGCAGGAATAAGTAGGGATCAAGGGAGGCCGCTTTCAGGCCCTCGTAATCGCCGATTCTCAGTGACGTTTCGTTGACTAGATGCGCACCCCGCAGTCCCATCCTCAACCCCGCCGGGTCAACGTAGAAAATCGGGTCCAGGAAGAAGTCGGGGACCTTCCCCACGGCATCGCGCAAACTCGAGGGTCCAAGCAGAGGCAGTACGAGAGGCCAGCCGCTGCCCACCCCATAGTGCCCCAGTGACTGGCCGAAATCCTCCGGGTGCGCCTCAAACCCCCAACGTTCAGCTGCTGGGTCAAAGAGTCCGAGCCCCCCAACTGTCGTGTTGATCACGAAGCGGGAACACTCCACCCCGGTCCTGCGGAACTTCCCCTGCAGCAGGTTGTTTACACCACGAACAGGAAACGCGACGTTCCGGAAGAAACGCCGCACACAGACACGGCAGCGCTCCGGGGCAACCTTGCCATAGGTCTCAGCAACCGGCTTCAACACCCAGAAATAGGCCTTGTCGTTCACCGCAAACATGAAACGGTTGTAGCGAACCAGAGGGTCGGAGAGGGAGACTCCTCCATCGTCCTGGAACTCATCCTCGAAGTCCCCAAAAACGTCATCGTCAGCCTCGCCGGCCAGGCCAGTCACGGTCGCACTCGCCAGCACCAGAGAGACGCAGATCACCAAGGCCATCTTTATTCGGGTCAACATACGGTTACTCGCCCTTTCCACCGCCTCACCTGCCGCCCTGTGCCGCCCAGGTTGGACACCACTCGAACACACCCTCGGGACACACCTCAATGCTGTCCGCAAAGATAGGGCGAGCGCAGACGGAATCAAGCGTGGCCGTACACCACAGCGCATCGGGAAACGTGCTTGAGTTCCACCCGCCGCCACGCTATCTTTCATCTGGCAGTTGTTCGCAGGAGGGAGCCCCGTCGGAACTATGGATACCAAGAACGAAGACGCAGCAAGCGTTCTCTTTGTTTGCGCAGGTCAAGCCGGACTGGCCCTGATGGCAAAGGGGTTCGCGCGGCAAATAGCCGACGAGAAGACAACGATCGCCTGCGCAGGAATCGCCGCCGGCACCCCCCATCCGCTCGCCTCGGACGTGATGGCTGAAGTGGGAATCAACATCTCCAAACAGGAAGTGCCCGCCTTCCACGATCTGAGTCAGACTGATTACGATGTGGCAGTCATCGTCTGCGACCAGACGCCTGAAACCTGCACGCCTCTCCCCGGAACCCCGGAACTGGTCCTATGGAGCCTGCCGGATCCCTTCTACAAAGGGAAAGCCACACCTGAGTCCTTCAGAGCCATAAGAGACGAGATCCGACGCCTGGTCGGAGACCTGTTCCAGCGCGGCTATCTCGCCGCTCTGCACCACGCAAGACAATCTGCCGATGTCGTGCTCAATCACATCTCAGAAGGTATCATCGCCCACGATCTGGAACGGCGGATATTCTACTTCAACCGAGCCGCTGAAGAGATCACCGGATACAGCCGAAGCGAAGTGCTGAACAAGGATTGCCATGAGGTCTTCCCCGGACGATTCTGCGGAGGAAAATGCCTCTTCTGCGACGACCTGGAATCTGCCAAGCATGCCGATAGACGTGAGCTTGAAATCCACACGAAATCGGGGGAAAAGCGCATACTTGACATGTCCATCAGGCCGATGGAGAACCAGGCAGGAACGCCGGTTGGCGTGCTGGCAGCGTTCAGAGATCTGACCCGTGAGCGCCAACTCGCCCGGCGAATCGGTCGAGTCCACAGCTTCTCCGGCATCGTCGGCAACGATCCGGTCATGCTTGACATCTTCGATCTCATCCGGGATCTGGCGGATTCAGATATCCCCGTCTTCGTCCACGGCGAAAGCGGGACGGGTAAGGAACTCATCGCGGCTGCCATTCACAATGAGGGACAGCGAGCCGACCGCCTCTTCGTGCCGGTAAACTGCGGAGCCCTACCTGAAGGCCTGCTCGAGAGTGAACTCTTCGGACACGTCCGGGGGGCCTTCACCGGAGCGATCAGAGACAAGAAGGGGCGGTTCGAACTGGCCGATGAAGGCACGATCTTCCTCGATGAGATCGGTGATCTGTCACCCGGAATGCAGGTCAAGCTTCTGCGAGTCCTTCAGGAAGGGACCTTCGAACGCGTGGGGAGTGAAGAAACGCAGAAAGTGAATGTCCGGGTCATCAGCGCAACCAACAAGGACCTGAGCCAGGAAATGGACAATGGCCGGTTCCGCGAAGATCTCTTCTACCGACTCAATGTTGTCCCCATCGAGCTTCCGCCTCTGCGACAGCGTCGGAACGACATCCCCGCAATCGTGAAACACATCCTGGAACGTGAACTCACCGAGTCCAGTCGAGCGCCGGTTACACTCTCCCAGGAAGCCCTTGATTTTATGCTTGGATACGACTGGCCGGGCAACGTCCGTGAACTCCAGAACTGGCTCCAGTTCGCCTTGGTCAAGTGCAAAGGACCCGTCATCCAGATCGACCATCTCCCCCCGTCACTCCACGGCCCGGGACGTTCCGTCCGGAAGCGACGACGCAAGAAGCTGGATGTCGACTCCGTCCGCCTGGCACTGAACGAGACCGACGGCAACAAAGTGAAGGCCGCTCAAGTGCTCGGCGTGTCTCGGGCAACCCTCTACCGTTTCCTGGATGAAACGAATATCGGCTGAACCTGCGCCGCTGACAGTGCTCCTTGACGAGACGTCGACAAACGCTATAATACCTTTGTGCAACGCAACTTCCGGAGGAATAGAAAGCCAAAATGAAAGATGAACTGTCCTCGCCTGACGAACCTCCGCCTCGGCGGAAGCGTCACTCTCTCACCGCCTTCCAGCTGCTCTTCCTTACCCCAGTGACTGTACGCCCGGAGTTGATCAGGTGCTGATGTGAACGCACTGATCGAACTCATCCCAAGTGTGATTGGCCTCCTCGTCCTGCTTGGCCTTTCCTGCTTCTTCTCAGGCTCCGAGACCGCGTTCTTTGCGCTCAATCGGGCCCAGGTCAAACGGATGTCCACCGGCTCCACGACCGAACGAGCAGTAGCGAATCTGCTGCACCGACCACAGTGCCTGCTCAGCACACTCCTGGTCGGCAACATGATCGTCAACATCCTCCTAGCCAGTGTGATCGCCTCTCTTGCCGGAGACCGCCTCGGCAACAATGGGGCCCTCTCCACGGTCGCCTCCATCGCCTGTAGCACGCTTCTCCTCATCATCTTCGGCGAATTGACCCCCAAGAGCATCGCGTTCAGACATGCCCGCCCGCTCGCCTGTGCTGCAGCCATCCCCCTTCTGGTATTCAGCCGCATCATTACCCCCGCACGGGCCCTGCTGCGGGTCGTCACCCACGCCATGCTGACCCTGATCGGGCAGCCCAGCGTGCCCGGATGGGGGTTGCTCACGCAGGAAGAGATCTCAGGCATGCTTGCGGCCGGTGAGGCGGCCGGCGTGACAGACGCTCGGGAGCGCGAGTTGGTCGAACACATCTTCGAACTATCCCGGATCAATGCCCATGACATTATGGTCCCACGCACCGAAGTCACCGCTGTCAGCGACAGCCTGACCGTAGCTGAAGCGTTTGCCGCAGCCCGTAAGTCCCGGCATTCCCGCCTCCCAGTGTACCACGAGGGCCTCGATGATATCTGGGGCCTCGTCCACATCGCAGATCTCCCTCGTTGGCGCGACTCCGACACGATCGATCGCCCACTCGCGGACTTCCGCCCCCACGGACGCCCTGTGTGGAGCTCAGGAAGCACGCCCGTCTACTCGGTGCATGTCGTGCCCGAAACGGCCAAGATCGAGAAGATCCTCCCGCAGCTCCGAGTCCGACACGCACAGATGGTCGTCCTCGTCGACGAGTACGGCGGAACCGCCGGAATCCTGACCATGGATGACATTCTCCAGGAGATCGTGGGCCAGATCAGCCCAATCGAAGAAGCCCCTGGAGAGCACTTTGTGCGAGTGGCCAACGACGTGCTCATCGCTGGACGCACGCACATCCGCGAAATCAACCGCGAGCTCGACCTCGAACTGCCTCAGAATGGGGTTGAGACCGTGGGTGGCCATGTGACCGAACTGCTTGGCCGGATCCCCCGGACCGGGGACAAGATCAGTGACGAATACTGCCACTATGAGGTCCTCAACATGGCAGGTCGAAGGATCGGCGCTATTCGCCTGACCCCTCTCCCACCAGACGACGATGAGGGAGACGCGTGATGCTCGTGCCCCTCCTCATCCTGGCGATCCTTCTCCTCGTGCTGCTGGAAGGATTCTTTAGCGGCTCAGAAACCGTTCTCACCTCTGCAAGCAAGACGACCCTTCACGATCTGGCCGAGCGCGGAGACTCTCGGGCCATCCTGGCTCGAGACCTCATCTCACGCACGGAGCGCTTCCTGGGCACCACGCTGACCGGCACCAATCTCGCAGTGGTGTCGTCGACAACGCTCGCTCAGTTCCTCCTGGCGCGATACGCCCCCGGCGCCTGGGAGACGCTGCTCAACACCATCATCATGACCCCACTCATCCTTGTCGTAGGTGAACTGCTTCCCAAGTCGCTGGGGCGTGCCCATGCCGATCAACTCTCCCTTGTGATCGTTCGCCCGTTGTTGTGGGCCGAGAAAGCACTTTTCCCTGTCGTCGTGGTCACCAGTGCAGTCGCCCGACGGCTCGTCTCATTGGTCAGCGGGAACGCAGAGCTGGAGCTTACCCCCTCCGTCACGCGGGAAGACCTGCGTGCGATCGCCGAGCTGGCGGTCGAACAAAACGTCCTCCCTGAAGCAACCGGGTCCATGCTCTGCACCGTCTTTGACTTAGACACCAAATCCGTTGACTCCATCATGGTTCCGCTCGTGGACGTTGCTTCCGTGCCCTTGACGGCCCTGGTCGGGGATGTTGAAGACCTCGCGAGCAAACGGGGCTTCACCCGCCTCCCTGTGTACGAAGAGCGAGTGGACAACATCGTAGGTGTCGTCGATCTGCGCGAGCTGCTCTATGCAGCCGAGGAACGGCCGGCCTCAGAGGAGCGGAAGCGTTCCATCCGGCCTTTCGTGCACCACAACATCATCTTCGTTCCCGAAACCAAGGCGGTCGGTTCACTGCTCCACGAGCTGCGTTACCACCATATTCCCATGGCAGGAGTCGTTGATGAACATGGCGGAGTGGTCGGTGTCGTGACCACAGAAGACCTCCTGGAGGAAGTCGTCGGGGAGATGCGTGACGAACGAGATGCCGATGAACAGATGGTCCGGCATGTCGAAGAGTCGGTTTTTGACTGTGAGGGGCGCCTCAGTATCACGGAACTCCGCGAGCATCTGAATGTGGATATGGACGCCGAGGGGTTCGGCACCGTGGCCGGATTGATCCTGAAGCTCGCAGGCCACATCCCCGTGCCCGGGGAACGCTTCGAATGCGACGAATTCGACGTTGAGGTCCTCGAGGTCGACCGACGCCGTGTAGCCCGAGTCCGTTTCCGGCGCAAGAACGTCCCGGACTCCTGAGTCTCCCCCGAGGGGCGCCAGTCTTGCCGGGTGGTGAACAAAGCGGAATAGGGAGCTGCAGGTCCTGGGGCAGGCCATTGCGCCCTCTCAGCCTCGTGAGGCGGTTCGGCAGAGGACGCCGTCAAGATGCCCGGAGATCTTCCCACGCATAGCGAAGGCGTTACCAGGCCATTCGCTCCCAGGCTTGATTTGCCCCGCAGTTCTGCGTAAAGTAGCAGTAGCTGAGGGCTGCGATCCCTACCTGGAAGCACGCCCGCAACGAAACGGGACCATGCCCGACCATGAACAGACGTTCAGTCAACCACAACCAGCACCGACCAGCCTTGGCGGTTTTCACCCTCATCGAGCTTCTGGTGGTCATCGCGATCATCGCGATCCTCGCCGGCTTAGTCCTCCCTGCTTTGGCCAAATCCCGTCAGAAGGCCCAGCAAGCCAACTGCGTCAGCAACATAAAGCAGCTCAGTCTGGCCTTTCAGATGTACGAACAGGACTACGAAGAGTACCTGCCTCTCTACGGGAGCCATGTGGCGGGAAGCCAACGCGAGGACGTCTGGATCTACTACACGGGGTTCCCTGTCCCGCAGAGCGGCAACTTCGAGCCCGACAGAGGCACGCTTTACCCCTACGTCCAGAATGTGGAAGTCTACGCCTGCCCGAGTGATCAGACGGTCAGCCGCTGCAGCTATGGCACCAATTCCGAGACCGCCCAGTTGCGGGTGGGCGCGATCAAGACACCCGAATCCACCCCACTGCTCCTCGAGGAAGGCGCGTCCCGGACCTCGCCAACCAGCAACGACGGCTACTTTGACACCCAATGGGGTGACTACCTGACGAAGAGACATAACAAGGGAGATGTGTACGGATTCTGCGATGGGCATGTCACGTGGGAAATATGGGATGACCAGACCGCCTACGACCGTTGCGCGATTCCCTAGTGTGCTGATTGGTTAATCCGTGCACAGATAACGTGGACTACGTGGGATGCCGTCGTTGGCCGCCGAACGAAAGGCGATGCCGTAGTATCGTCGTCGTTCGGCGGCTGGCGACGGGGCCCAAAGAGTCACGCCGCAAGGCGGTTGTGCTCTTCTGGCGCAGAGACAACGTCTGGTCATCGGGATGTACCTACGGGTACACCCGCTCCGGCCATCCCCCGCCTCTGCATCCAGAACAGACACAATTATCTGCATACGGATCAATCAATCAGGACACCTAGCACGCCCTTCCGGAAGCATCACCTACTGAGCCGCAGGCGCAGCAACCCAGCGCCGACCTTTACGCAGAAACGGCGGCATCCCCATGACACGCCCACTCACACACAACGCCGCCAACCATGATGGCCTGGCCCTTTGTGTCTTGATCACCTGCCTGGCCTTCCTCCTCACGGCTACGTCCGGCGCAATCGCTGCCCCGGGAATCACGGTCAGCAAACGGACCATGAGCGCCGCTGAAACTGAGCTGGCCCAATTGCCCCCGAAAAGCGTGTGGAAGCGCTTCTCCCCAACCGTCAACGATGCCATAAACGGTCTTCTTTTCCTTCCCCCAAGTAAGGGCGGGTGGGTCTTCTACGGTAGATCGGGCGACCGCAAAAAGTGGATCCTGTTGACGACCAGACCCGACGGCACCGCCATCGCTGCCGACCATGAGAAGCTGCAAGTGATCGATCCGGGGCTAGCCAGGATCGAGCCGAAAGCCATCGTCCGCTGGTGGATCTTCCCGAAAGCGACCGTAATTGACTTCGGCGGCCATCTGCTGTTCGAGACACGCAAACCCAAGGGTTGGGAATTCTACTGGATCAATGCGGACGGATTACTCCCGCCACGTGAACTCTACCGGGCAGATTTGGAGGACGGCTTCATGCGCCTCGGCTTTGGCAAGGAGGACCGGTGGCAGATCCACTCAGGCACTTGGGAACTCAAACAATACGGCGGAGGAATGCCGACGACCCAGGCCGAAGCACAGAGCGCAAACTACCGACGCGCAGCCAATGCCTTCACTCTGGTCGGCAACAATGGCGAAACACGCTACGGACGGGAGACCTGGGTCAATCTCTACACCGAAGCACGCTTCTTCTTCGGAAAACCCCACAGCTATGCCAAACGCGACACCCTCGTGAATACCGTGCTTGGAGGAGAACCGGTCTACGCCGACAAGGCAGCCATCTACCAGTCCAACCAAATCCAGGAATATCCGGGAAGCGACTTCTTCGTAGGACACGGAATGCCAAACGGTTACCGGACGTCCTTTGGGTGGTCCGCCAAAGACACCTGTTTCCAGCTCCGCATCCTCACGCCCGGCAGCCCGAAGTGGAGAGTATTGAAGGACTGGGAGACACGCCCGTTCTTCGGGAACTGGACGCGAATCGGGCTCGGAGTGCTGCGCGGAACGCGGCTCATGCCCTTCCTTGACGGTGAACAGCTTGGCTCCTACCCGATTGCCGCATTCATCCACGGCCCCATCTTCCTGGTCAGTGGCGACGGCCCCGCTGAAGCCGATGACGTTGCGGTCTGGTCCTACCCAAAACCCCCTAAGCTGGGGTCCCCCGTGTTCCAGCCGTCGACCAACTTCGCCCAGAAGGAGCTCCTGGAGCGCAAGGATAAGCAGACCGGCCAATGGACGCGATCCGAACTCACATTCGAGGAAGACGAGGCTCGGATGCGAGGGCGGGAGATGCAGCTCAAGCGTTGCCAGTTCCCGATCTACGGCGATTTCACCTACCAGGCGGGGCCGGAACTCCCCAGTGGCGAATACTGCCTGGCGCTTGTCAATGAACACGAAAAACCTTACTACCTGGGGTTTTTCAAGAAGACGAAGAGGGGCTGGGAGACCTCCTCCGGCAAGCCGGAGTTCGAGTTGGAGATAGGGAGGAGGAAAGGTTACCTCGTCCGGCGCGTCCATGGCGAGCTCGAAGTCCTCACCAGCCGGCGGACCTCATCAACGATCTGGCTCGTCCTCGGCGCCAAGTCCGCCGAGGCACTGGACGTGCAACACCACCGCATCTTCAGTCGTTGCCTGAAACACGATCTGTTCCAGCACGCCCCCAGCGACTGGGCCTGGCGGGAAGGTAACTTCCGCATGGATGTGCGCTGGCAATGCCAACGGGGCTGGAACTTCATGATGGGCAAATCGCGCGATGTCGCCGTGATGTACAGCAAGACGGCCTACGGAGGCGATCAGCAGGTAGAGTTCTACACTGCCCTGCGCTTCGTGACCCCGCCGCCATACTACGTCCTGAGAGATATGGGGTTCGCTTTCTGCACGGATGGACGCAGCCTGGCCAGCGGCTACTCCCTTATCTATGGGGATGACGACAACAAGACCACAACCCTGCTCCGCAACGGAGAGCCTGTCGCCTCCGCCTCCCACAAGATCGTCCACAAACCCGGCGCCAATATCCACAACTACTGGTGGCACGGGAAAGTGGCAAAACGGGGAAAACGAATCACCGTCGAGATCGACGACAAAATTGTGATTGATTACTCCGACCCACGCCCGCTCAAAGGCGGACACCTGGCGTTCTGGACCTTCAGAAATGCCATTTCGCTGGCCAAAGTCTCAGTGAATTCAGAGCAGACCAAGGAACGGGCGGAGCTCTTCAGGCAGCCTGTCCGATCGATGCCCTCGGGACGCTGGAAGCCCCTGAACGTGGATGAAGTCAAGCTCAAACGACTGGGCGGCGGAGGCTGGAAGGCGACCAACCAGGCAGGCGGCGGAACATTCGCTACGCGCTATAACTTCTCGGGAAAGGGCTCCGACTTGAGGGACTCGCCCTGGTTGCACCTGCCCCTGAAACTTGACAGGGGAACGCGCGTGGGCGTACACCTGCAGATCTCAGGGAAGTCGTTCTACTACCCCCTGCAAGCCCCCGTGCAGGGGCTGCGCTACCTGCTGACACCCGAATTCGAGAAACGCGAACCCGTGGCGATATACCGGCAGCTGGAATTCACTGAGGCCCAGATGCAGGAGTTCGTTGTTCCCGGTCGCCACAACAGCACTCAGGTGAGTATCGACCTCCGCGGGATCGTTCGCCAGAGGAAGGGCTACCGCCTGCAGAGCATCACCGTCGGTAACTCCAGCAACAACGGCTACCTGCTCCTGGGTGCCGGAGGCAACGATGCCGGGGAATCGTACGTTGTCGGCCAGCCTAAGCTGGGGAGATGAGCCCATGGCCCAGCTCCCGTCCCCATCCACCCCGCCTGTTCCTGCCCGCACACCGTCTTTGACGTGGTCAACGGCCCGTCGAGCCGCCCTCGTCCTCATTGCGTTCGGGGCCTGCACACAGCTCAGCTGGAAAGGGGTCGATGCCGGGTTGATCGGCCTGGCCATCCTGGCGTTGGTCTGCTTACGTGACACGATCAGAGAATCCGCGATCCGGGGCACGGGCCGCGGCAATGCCCTGGCAACGGCTGCGCTCCTGTCCCCGACTCATCTCGCCTTCACTTGCGCCGTTCTATTCAGCCTTGGGTACCACACCATCGCCCTTTCCGCCGGACGCGAAACCGCCCAGCTGCTTGTGCTCCTGGTCGTTGGCGGAAAGGTCGGCTCTCTGCTCGTGGATGATGACCTGAGTGGTCTCGCCCGGGCGTTGACGATCGCCCTGTGCCTCAGCGTCGCCGTCGCCCTGTGCCAACTGACTTGGCCGGCCGGCGGACAATCACTCCTGGCCAGAATGTATGGCCCCCCCTACGCGGCGGGCGGCACAGGCCCGGCCCTGGTCGAAGAGATCGCCACCGGTCTCCTGCCAAGCCAATGCCTCTACGCAACCTTTGTGGTCATCTCGTTCCCATTCGTCCTGGCGGCTCTTGGGGCCTCGTCGTCGACGGCCCTACTCATTTGCGGCATGACCGTTCTGGCTCTCGCAGCTCAAACCACCATAGCAGGCACAGCCCTGCTGGGGCTGGCCGGAGCGGCAATCCTCACCTTTGCGTTGGGACCGTCACGTTGGCGGCTGGCTCCTTCCTGGTTGTCAGCCGCTCTCATCATCGTCCTGGCCGCGCTCGGGGGCAGCCGCTTCTTCGGCCCGGACGGGGCGCCCTCACCGTGGGAATCTATGCAGCCGTTCGTTCCGACAGAGTCAGGCGAAATGGTCCTCAAGCGCTCGTCCATTGAAGCCGCAGCTGTCATCGCCGAAACTCCCGGACATGTGGCCGGTTGGGGAGCCGGCACCTACCAGACCAGCGTCAGCAAAGCACGTGTCCGGGCTCAGCTTCCCCCTCCCCGGCAGGATCGGGTCAAGCGTGACAGCACAAGCCAGTATCTCGCGCTGACGCTCGAATACGGTCCTGTCGCAGCAATCTTGATGCTCATACTGTTTGTCGGCTCGGCTGCACGCGGCGCCGAACACCAGTTCGGATGGCCTCGGCGGGCCCGTTCCGGCCCTGACGCCGCTACCATCGCAGCCGCTGCCGCTGTCGCCTGGATGGCCTGTTCCGGGCTGCTCTTTGTGCGCGGACCAGGACCACTGATCGGCCTCATCATCGGGGCAGCGGCGCGCCGCCCGCGACCGGTTCCTGTACGCCCCTTCCTCCGCCTCACCGGACAGGCATTCCTGATCGCCGTCGCGGTCGCCGCGGGTATGTTCCTGAGGCCGGCAGTGCACACGGTGATTCACCAGAGCGGCAAGGTCGGTCACAGAGACATCATCATAGAAGCCGAACATTGTCTTGATCGACCTGAGGGCTTCGTCATCCGGCCGGCCAACCACACCGGGGGACATCAGGTCCTGACCATTCCTGAAGGCACGGGCAAAGGCAGTGGCGCCGTATCCTACCGTGTTGCAGTCCCGGCAAGCGGTTCCTACAAGCTCTGGATTCGTGCCAACTGGGAGGATGCGTGTGGAAACTCTGTTCATTGCCGGCTGCAGGGAGGCCCCCTGGTTACCGTCGAGGACGCGATTTTCGGACGCTGGCACTGGGTCGACATCGCTCCCAACCATGTGTTTGAGCTGCAGCAGGGCGAAGCAGAGCTCATCCTGCAGAATGCTGAAGACGGCGTGCACATCGACCAGATCGCCCTGTTCGCAGACCGGAACGCCATGCCGGTCGGGATCCTCGGCTCAACCGACACCCCCGTCGATCTGGCCGACGAGCCCGGCGAAGCACTGCCCGCCTCCCCTCCCCCTGCCCTCGACCTGGAGGCCGAGGACGGCCCGGTTGAAGATGCTTTCGACAAATACGCTGAATAGCAGGACGCGACAGTGGCGAACACTGGAATGGCACGTGTGCGTGTCGGGGACACCAGAGAAAAATGACCACGGAACAGCGAGTCCTGACCGCCCTACGATGTGAGCAACCCGATCGGGTCCCCGTCTTTCTCTACCTCAATCCCTACTGCCAATCGTGGTATTCTGATGAGCCGTCGTACGGTCCCGTCCTGGAGGCCTGCGCCCAGTACGCCGACATCATCTATGACTGGTACTTCCCTTCCGGCTTCTTCCACACGGCCGCACGGCTCGAGCGCGAGTCTCGCGCCCTGGCAAACGGCGCGCGTGAAGACATCATTCACACGCCTGCGGGGGAGTTGCGCTCGCTGCGTGCCCCGGACTGGCGGGGCGGCGGGACGCTGAAGCGGTGGATAGTCGATCCTGAAGACGTCGATTGCCTGTTGTCCATTCCCTTTGTCCCATCCCGGCCTGACCTAACTCCCGTTCTGAACGCCCGCAAGCAAACGCGATGGGTCGTGCAGGCAACGTTCAGCGATCCCATTGGCCTTGCCGGATGGGTCGATGAAACGACGATGGCGCTGTGGACGATTGAGCGACGCGATCTACTCCGCGCCATGCTGGATGAAGCGTCCCGCCGTATTCTCACAGAGCTGGAGTATTGTCTGCAGCACGGCGTGGGACCGATCTACTACTTCAACGGCCCGGAATACGCCCTGCCGCCGCTCATGTCGCCAACAGACTTTGAGGAGTTCGTTGTGGCTCACGACACGAAGCTGGTGGAACTGATCCACTCGTACCCGGGGAACCACGTGATCATCCACAGCCATGGCAGAGTCAGCAACTTTCTGGAGCGTTTCGCAGCCATCGGTACTGACGGCTTGAACGTGCTCGAACCCCCGCCCATCGGCGACACGCGTCTGGCCGATGCCAAGGAGCGCATCGGCAGTTCCGTCTGCCTGATCGGGAACATCCAGTACGACGACATCGCCCGCGGCGACGAACAGAGCATCGAACGGCTCGTGGCTGCCGCAATCGCCAAGGGAGCCCCCTCCGGCGGGTTCATTCTGTCCCCCTGCGCGTACCCGTATGAGAGGTCGCTTTCCGAGGAAAAATCGAAGAACCTTGTGCACTATCTCAAGATGGGACGAAAGTACGGGGAGTACCCACTGCGCCATGTTTAGAGACTCAGGAGACGGCGCCCCCGCCCTCCCCTGGCAGACAGTTGTGTGAGGAAGACAAATGAGTGAAACGCTTCTGAAAATCAACACGGCGGTCAACGGGTTTGTATGGGGGCCCTACATGCTGATCGGGCTGGTGGGGGTCGGAGTATACCTCACTCTGCGCACCAGGTTCATTCAGTTCGCGAAATTCAGACTCATGTGGCGCGAGACGATGGGCAAGGCGTTTCGCAAGAACGAGGGGGCCGAGGGCGATGTGACCCCGATGCAGGCGATGACCGTGGCCATGGGAGGAACGGTCGGGGTCGGCAACATCGCGGGGGTCGCGACCGCGATCGCCATCGGGGGACCGGGAGCAATCTTCTGGATGCTCGTGTCCGGTCTGGTCGGCATGGCAACCAAGTTCGCCGAAGTCGTTTTGGGCTGTCACTACCGCAAACGCGAGGAGGGGCAACCCATGATGGGGGGCCCAATGATGTACATCGAGCGGGGATTGGGGGGCCGATGGAAGTGGCTGGCAGTGATGTTCTGCGTGTTCGGCGCCCTGGCCGCATTCGGCATCGGAAACATGGTCCAGGCTAACTCGGTGGCCGACGGTATGAAGTGTTTCGGAGTTCCCCCCTGGGTGACGGGACTCATCCTGATCGTGTCCGTGGGACTGGTGACCATCGGGGGAATCAAACGCATCGCACAGGTTGCCATGTTCTGTGTTCCGTTCATGTGCATCCTGTATATGCTGGGTGCATTCGCGATCATCGTGATCAATCTTGCGCAGCTGCCGGCAGTCATTGCCCTCGTCTTCAAGAGTGCCTTCACCCCAACCGCGGCCACCGGCGGATTTGCCGGAGTTGGTATCATGATGGCAATGCGTTACGGCATCGCACGAGGCGTGTTCAGCAACGAGGCGGGTCTGGGAAGCGCACCAATCGCACATGCCACCGCTACCACCGATCACCCGGTGCGTCAGGGCCTGTGGGGCGTCTTCGAGGTATTCTTCGACACCATCGTGATGTGCACGGCAACCGCCCTGGTCATCATGCTCACCGGCGTATGGAACAACGGTGAAAGCGGGGCCGTGCTCACGATCAGTGGATTCAACGCAGTGTTCGGGGGAAAAGTGGGAACCGGGCTGGTGACGTTCTGCATGATCCTCACCGCCTATGACACCCTCCTGGCCTGGTGCTTCTACGGTGAAACTTGCACGGCCTACCTGCTCGGACACGGCAAGGTCGTGCGCACGGTCTACCGCATCATCTGGCTGCCGTTCACCATGCTCGGGGCAATGGGAAGCCTGAAAGTCGTCTGGGAC
The DNA here is from genome assembly GCA_018676675.1 of Lentisphaerota bacterium. Lineage (GTDB taxonomy): Bacteria > Verrucomicrobiota > Lentisphaeria > Oligosphaerales > JABHEG01 > JABHEG01. The sequence continues at coordinate 41,861 of JABHEG010000339.1, read as the reverse complement.
GTAGCGGATACGCTCAATGGCCTCATGGCAATCCCCAACCTGATCGCACTTGTGGCCCTCGGCGGGGTGGTGGTCAAGCTCATGAAGGAGTTCTTCGCTGGAGAATCCTACACAGAAGAAGCCGAAGCAAACGGGGGTCGGGAAACGTCGTGATGACGGTTCAGGCCGAGACGCAGGACGGCACGCTGAGCGGCCATGAGACAAGTAAGAGGACGATGACCACATGACACACCGGCTGACCCTACTGGTCCTCGCGGGGCTGACTGCAGCGGACGTCTGGTCCTGCTGCATGGTTCCGGCTACGTACGAAGGAAGCATTGGACAGGATGCCCAGGAAGCAGTCCTGATCCACCGTGGCGACCGGGAGGAACTGGTCCTGCGGATCAACTACCGCATCGCCGGGCAGCGAATGCCTGACCGCTTCGCATGGGTGGTCACCACGCCCCGTGAGCCGGATGCCTATGCACTGGCAGACGAGAAGCTGTTCCGGGACATGTTTGCGCTCTCCGCAAAGCTGCTGGTTCCGAAGCCTCGCAGGAAGGGAACAAGAGGCGCGACGGACGGTGCGATCCCAGCGGGTCTGGAGCTCGGGAAACGTGTGCAGGTCGGGCCGTATGACATCCAGCCCGTGCGTGGAGTCGGCCCGCATGCCCTCACAGGCCTCAACACGTGGCTCGACAAGAACGGATTCCCCGCGGAAGAGCCGGACCACATGACGTACTTCGTGAGAAACGGCTTCACGTTCCTCTGTGTCCGAATCACCCCGCCAGCCGAAGCGGAAGCCGTGGCTGGAAACGGGCTTCTGCCGCCTCTCCATCTCTCCTTCCAGACGCCAGCCCCGTACTACCCGCTGCGATTCAGCAGTCGTCAGGGCGTCTTCGATGTCAATCTCCACATTCTGACGCAGGACCGACTGGACTACGGCAGGAGCGCCGCAACACTGGCCAAACTGAACTGGACGAGCCAATCCTACCGACGCAACGCCAAGGTCACGCGCAGGACCATGCCGGAGACCCTCAGGGAGGTCCTCGGTAAGAGTGTGTGGAAGAACACGCCCGGGCGCTGGCATTACAACAACGTGCGCTGTTCGCAGGTCAACCGCGGCAACACGATCAGCACCTGGGAAGAAGATATCACCTTCGCAACCGAGTGAGCGAAAATCCGGCACAGCACGCCGTCTGGTCTGGCTGGCGCCTCTGCGCTTGAGACTGGGCTCGTCTCCTACTCACGTATTCCGCAGTACGGGACATCCATCTTGAAGGCCCCGGGGAAGGGATGCGGCACGTCAAGGCCAAGGCACCAGTGCACGGCGTTGATCATGACCTGCTGCATCGACTGGACCTGGAAATCCTCCGGGTGCCCGAGCGTCGTGAAAAACGCCCGGCCGCCGTGCTTGTTGCGCCAGATCCAGGCCACCGGATTGTCTATGGCCGGCTTGTTGGGCTCAACCGCCCGGCCCGACAGAAGCCGCGTCGCGTCCGCCGGCGGCCAGTCCGGCAAAACATGGTAAAGCCAAGAGCGGACGTGGAACGCCGACTTGATGCCCGCGAGGATGGGGTGCTCCGTTGCGTCCTCGACAATGGAGACATCCGTGCTTGCCTGGTGCCCGTAGTGCGTATGGCCGTTCCCCCATCCCGGGGGCGCCCCGAATGTCTCCGCCGCCCAGGCATTCCAGGACTCCAGCGCGTGCCCTTCGGGGTATTTGAACGAATGCGATGTTGTCCTCAGGCCGATCACCGGCTTGCCGGCCTGCACATACCGCTCTATATGCCTGAGTTGCTCGGGAGGAAGCCGACGCCAGCGCAGGTAGAACACGGCCAGATCTGCACCTTCGAGGGCCTCCAGGCCCGGGATGTTCTCCTCCGCGTTCTGGTCCGGCATAGACGGCCGGTGTACAGCCTCAAGGCCGTAGTTCCGCTGCAGCTCGGCAGCCAGCAACGGCATCGTTTCCTCGCCACCATACTCGTGGTCGCCGGTAACAAAGACAACCCGTTTCTGTTCTGTCATGCTGGCCAAGCTCCTCTTGTTCCCGACTCGCTCTTCTCCAAAAGGCAGATGTCACCGCTCGTGGACTGGTTACTCACCCGGCAACCACAGGTAGTGGAACCCCGGCATGGCCCGCCGACCGATCCCGGGCAGCTCAACCCTCAGGAGCTTCCCGGGCACGATTCGAGCGTCTACCTTCGAGTAGACCGTAGGGTCGTCCAGGTCCGTAGTAGTGTAGGCAACAATCCTGGCATCGTGGATTCCAGCCGCTTCCAGCGCTCTGTCGAGTGCTTGATCCAGGTGGCAGATGCCGTCTATCAATCCCAGCTCCAACGCCTGCCGGGCCGTGTAGATTCGGCCGTCGGCGACGGGTCGGAGCATCTCCGGGGTCGCATACCTTCCCCGCCCTTCGACAACGGTTGCCAGGAATCGCCGGTACATGTCATCGATCATCTCCTGGAAGACGGTCCGTTCCGCCTCTGACATCTCGCGCATGGGGTTGCCGATGTCCTTCATTTCCCCCGATTTCACAACCACCTGTTCGTAACCGACTTTGCCTGCCAGCCCCTGCCACTTTGGGAATGTAGCGATGACCCCAATGCTGCCGGTGATGGTCGTTGGGTGGGCATAAATGGCATCGGCCGCGTTGGCCAGATAGTAACCGCCCGAACACGCCACATCCATAAAAACGGCAATGACGGGGACGCCGCTCTCTTCTTTGAACCGGCGGATCTCGTGATGCATCATGTCAGTGGCCGTCACGCCGCCGCCGGGAGAATTGATCCTCAACACGAGTGCCTTGATGCGTGGGTCCTGATCGAGCTTCTCGAGGACGGCTCTCACCTCATCCGGCGTGCATGTCGCACTCCCAAACAGGGGGGGAGCCTGAGCCGAAATGATCCCTGTTACATCAAGCACAGCCACGCGATCAGAAACGAAAAAGCCCTCCGGCTCACGGAGGGTCACCTCCTGCAGTTCATGCCCCATCAGCCCCAGAACGTCCACTGACATGCAGCCGGTGAGAACGGTCAGCGTCAACAGCAGCAATGCAACCAGTGCACGTCGGATCATGGCTTCTCGTCTCCGTCCTGTCGCTCCGTCACGTCGCGGCGTTCCCGTTCACCAGCTAACCTACGCTCCGGAACGACTGCCGCAACACGCGCGGGTCGCCCTTCTCACCAATCGCCATGGGAGACCATCCGCTTGCGCCGCTGCCCGGGTACTGGTATCGTGAGAAAGAGGAACGCCCCCGCTTTGTGGAAGACGTGATGAGATAACAGTCGACGGGTTGAGTGCGGATCAGATGAACCCTGCGTTGCTTCAAGATGTTCTGCATAGTTACACATTGAGTGCGCGGAAGCGGCACGAAATGTATGAAACGATGCGTGATACTGCGGGTCAGTTTGAGCCTGATATCAGGCGATATTGGCAGGAAGCCAGCCATGGCCCTTCGAGTCGGCGTCGCTACCACATATTCCTGAAGCTCCACGCGTATGCGCTGGAGAATGTCCTGAAGGCAGTCTTGGCCAAGCTGAGACACGAGCAGTATTTCGAGTGCATTTCGGGGCGCGGGGCCATCCCAAGTGATCTGCACACACACGACCTTGGGAAGCTCTGGGAGTCGGCCGTTGGCACCCCGCCTTCTCGAAGGGAAGCCGAGCTCCTTGACCGGCTCAACAGGTCCGCTGAATGGCGAGAGAAGTATCCGACATCCTTCAGGGAAGAACACCCGTGTCTCTGCGGGGATGCTGGGAGCAGGAACGTCGAGGGCTCCATCTCCGCCCTGTTTTCCGAGACAGACTTGGCTCTCCTCGCCCGTCTGCACGACAAGGCCCTTGGCAAGTACCGAGAAGTGACGACCAAACATGAATCGATAGTGGGCCGTGATCGATTGTGTCGTTGACCAGGCCTGAGCGAGGGCGAAGCGTCCCGGCGACTCTTCGGCCACTATGGGAGGGCGCAATGTGGGAGGCGGTGCCACCCGGCGACTCTTCGGCCAACGCACGGTCCCGAGGAACTTAATCGCGTTGCAGAAGGGGGCACGCAATACCAGACGGGAGAACGATCAATATGAAACCAAGCAGCAAACCCGTCCGGAAATGCCACGGTTGTGGTCTGAACCTGGGAGACCACTGTGGCGTGTATCCTATCCCCCGAAAGATGTGGCATCACCGCACTTGTGTGGGATACCGGAACGCGGACATGCTTAGCCAGTACGAAGATGAGCAGGCCAGGCATCCCCCTGATCCGGCCAGGCAAGCCAGGCGTGAGATGGCCAAACAACGGAATTCTGAGCCGCATTGGCAGGGGACATTGCCGTTCGCAAACAGATAGTGGCCGTTCGAACCGGACCGTGGGTGTTCCCCCGATCCGGCAACTGATCCCGATGGTTTTGGGCAACGCCTAGCCCTCGGCTCAGCAGCCTGGGGGGATTGCCCAAGCACAACAGTGTTCCGGCCCGCCTCCCAAATGTTGCATCCCCTCGCCTTCCCGGTACCGTGATCACAAGAAGGTCGAGGGAGCTCTTGGTGATGATCATTGCCCGTGCCGTCGCCCCGCGACGGCCGCGTCCAGCACCGGTTCTTCGTGGGGCAAAGAGAGCGAAGGACAATGCTTGTATCCCTCGGCCCTCTCCGGTATCGTCCATCAGAAGACCGAGGGAATTCCTAGTGGTAATGAAGAGCAGCTGAGATTCGGAAAGGGGTGCCTTCCTGGGGTTGGGTGATGTCCCGAAGCATCGAGCACACGCTGGCGATCTGCACGATGAATCTGGTAGCCTGAGAAACGATGAACTACTCCAGGACCATCACGTGGATCGTCGTCGCCGCCCTGAGTTGGTACGGGATGATGGCAGTGCACGAAGCAGGTCACTGCCTTGGAGCGTTGGCCACTGGTGCCACGATCGAGGCCGTGAAGATCCCGGTTATTGGATTCTCACGGACCGATTTCTCCAAAGGCGACTGCCCGTTGTTCGTCGTTTGGGCGGGGCCGTTGCTGGGAGCGACCATGCCGGTTGTGCTGTTGGCATTGCTACGAGCGGTTGGCGCCCGGGCCAGGCACGCCCTGCAGTTTTTTGTCGGTTTCTGTCTCCTGGCCAACGGCGCCTACATCGGGCTGGGGGCCTTTTCCGGCGCTGGCGACTGTCGTCAATTAGCGCAACACGGCAGCCCGGGATGGACGCTGGTTGCGTTCGGTGTCCTCTCGTTCGGCGGCGGCCTCTATGTGTGGCATCGAATGGGACCGCTTCGAAACTGGTTTGCCTCAAACAGCAGGACAGGATTCGACCCAATGCGTGCGGGCTGACGCCGCCCCCCGCCGCAGGCCCTGTCGTTCGGTGTGGAGGATGCCATGAGACGCATCATGATGTCCCTTGTTGGGCTGGTCTTGTCAGCAGGAGCACTGGGAGGAGAAATGGCGGAGCTGTCATTCCGGAATCCAGACATAGTAGGCGGGGCAGAAGACTCGATTGTCCGTGAGGTTGCATCGGCAGTGATCATCCCTGGGCGTGCCCACGATGATCTCTGGGTGCACCCGAATTTGGTCACGATTCCTGGAAATCCCATTCAGGTGGAAATGGCGCTTCGCTCGACGGATCGCAGGGGCGGCGACAAACACACGGTCTTCAACTACTTCCGAACGGATGACGACTTCCGATCTCTTTGCCCGATTGACGGCCCGACATCTCCGGCCTGGAGACTCATCGGTCTGACTCCGGCTGATTTCGACCTGCCGACAGAGGCCAGTGTCGAGCTGCCCGAAGGTGAGTGGCATTGGGCGAGAAACGCTTCTTTTCTCGATTCCGGGACCATTGTGTATCCCTTTCTGACGCTGAAGGGCCACTGTCGATCGGTTCGCACAGTGGTGGCGCGACAGTGGGGCGAGAAGTGGAGGCCTCTGTGCGTGTCCGAAGGCCTTGCCAACGAAGTCAAACGTGGACTTCTCGAGCCCCAGATCGTCAAGTGCCAGCATCGCCTCTTCATGACAATGCGAGCGGAGGATGGGTTCGGATATCTAGCGGTAAGTGAGGATGACGGACGCTCCTGGAGCAAACCGCAGGCTTGGCGTTGGCACGGCGGCGAGAAAATACGTATGCATACCACAATGACCAAACTCCTGTCGCATTCAAACGGCATGTTGCTCGTGTATACGAGGATACGCGACGACAACCGAAACGTCTTTCGAAACAGGGCGCCGCTCCATTGTGCCGATGTGGATCTGACGACCTTATCGTTGCGGCGCTCAACTGAGCGCGTCATCATCCCGAATCGAGGACTGCCGGTGGGCAACTTCTGGGTGTGGCCCATTGACCAAACGAAGAGCTATGTCTGCGCAACCGAGTGGCCGCGAGACGGTCGAGCGGCGAACGGCGACACATGGCTCGCGAAGATCTACTGGCGGATTCCCAATCAACGCATGACAGACCAGGGACGCGAACGGCTAGCTGCGAAGGAGCCATCGAACCCCCATTAAGCCCACCCAATCAAGCACACAGGATCCTCGGCAGCGGATGAACGCTTCCGAGGAAACGTCCCGGCTGAATCCGGATCACCTTGCAGCCCCCCGTGCTCCATGGTGTGGCCACCTCGAAAGTCAGGTTTCTGAACCATGAAAAGGATGCGTCATTTCTGGGGATTCGGACTGGTTGTCTTTCTGGTACTCATGTGCGTAGTCGCGTATGTGGTTTCCCAGCATTCGACGGACCTGCGCTGGTGCTCCCAGTGCAGGAGCAAGCGCATCGTGAGCTGCCGGAGCAACCTCAAGCAGATCGGGCTGGCTCTGCGAATGTACGCTGCTGACAACACCGGGCACTTCCCTTCTGCTCTCGAAGCAGTGGCGGGTGCCGGATATCTCGCTTCACTGAAGGCGTTCACGTGTCACGACACAGTGACAACTCCTGCCGGCTCTGTCGAAGAGTTCGACCCTGAACGCCACTGTGATTTCGTGTACCGTGGGAGGAACATGACCGGAACATGTGGCGGACACCCCGCGAAGAAGACCATCATCGCGCATAGCAAGCCGGGCAACCATCCTGGACACTTCCACGTTCTGTTCGCAGACGGCTCCGTCCCAGGGTGCTGTCGAAGCGGGAGTATCCAGGAAATCGCGAAGAGGAATGGCTGGTACCTTCCAGCCCGTGCCGTCGCCGGAGACCACCACGAGTAGCCGGGCCGGCCACTCACCCAAAGGAGGAAAGCATGAAAACCACAGGAATGATCGCGACGGCTTTGGTCGTGCTGCTGGGCTGGACCTGTGCTGCACAGTCCCAGGATGAACTGAAACAGAAGGTCCACGAACTGGAAAAACGAGTTGCCAAACTGGAAGCTGGCCTTGGCCCCGTGCTGGCTCGGATAGCGAGAGAGCAGGCGGTCGAGGAACAGCGGCTGAAGGCCAGAGCGCGTATGCGGCAGGACTCTGAAGTCTACTCACGTGAAGCGCTGTCCAAGATTGAAGGCCTCTACCAGATTGCCAACAAGAAGTGGGGCTCCGAGGCAGGCAAGGAAAGCCTCAAGCAACTCGTGTCCCACTATGACAAAGCAAACCGCACAGGGTGCGCACTCCTTTACCTGGGACAGATGACCAAGGGCGAGGAGCAGATCTACTGCCTGACGGAGGCGATCGACGGATTCAGTGGCTGCTACTATGGGGATGGGGTGCAGGTGGGGGCTTACGCCCGACTCATGCTGGCCAACCGACTCAGGAAGGACGGCAAGACTGATGAGGCGGACGCGCTGCTTGAAGAAATCCGAGAGCAGTTCCCCAATGCTATTGATCACCGGGGCAGACTCCTGAGCGAGATACTCCCGCCCAAGGCCCGGAAGTAGCCGCCGAGGCGAAACGGATCCGGACACCGATCCGGCGACCTTTGTGCTCGGTGATATCCATGGTCCCGGGAAGATCCCGATTCGCGCCTTCGTCAGCTCCTCGTTCCCACGACACGCCGACGCCATTCGCTGGCTCAGGAGCCGTTGAGGTCCCGTTCCTGCCGCTCTGAGGCAAAGAACTGGGTGATCCCCAGACAACCCTCGTTCCGTACTCGAGCCCCGCACCCCCAACCACCTGTCAGCCCCCCGGCTGTCACGTGTGCATTCCCGGCTTCTCCCACATTGCACCACGAATCGGTCCGCAGCCGGAACTGCGCGGGGGATAGGCGACCAAGCGCCGCGATGCCCTCTGAACCACTCCGCGTGACTCTTTCGCTTTCTTCAACCATCGCCCGCTATCATGCACTTGCGCGCACTTCTTTTTTATGGTACACTATAGATAGATCGAGGGGACAGATCCAGACACCGAAGAAGGAGGTACCCACCATGGACAAGGACACTCACGGACAAAACGGGAACCGTCGTTGCATCACTCTCATTGAGTTTCTACTGGTCCTGATCGTCCTTGCCCTCCTGGCCGGGATGCTGCTGCCCGCGCTCAGTCAGTCGCGTGGAAGGGCGCGACAGATGAACGTCGAGCCGGTCGTGTACCACAACACGGAAGAGTACGACTACTACGAGGACACCCCATTTCGAGAGACTCGAGCCAATCCCTTGTCCACCTTCTCCATTGATGTGGACACGGCGTCCTATTCCAACCTGAGACGGTTCGTCACGTCAGGCCGACTTCCGCCAAAGGACGCCATCCGGATCGAGGAAATGGTGAACTACTTCGACTACGCGTACCCGCCTCCCGGCGATGCCCATCCGTTCTCGCTCAGCATAGAGCAGAGCCGCTGCCCCTGGAACGAGGCCCATCCGCTCGTGCGCATCGGGCTTAAGGGAAAGGCGCTGGAAGAGCGGGAACTTGGTCCCGGAAATCTGGTTTTCCTGCTCGATGTATCCGGTTCCATGAGTGCCGGTAACAAGCTCCCGCTTGTGCGCAAAGCAATGAAAATGCTGGTCAAACAGCTGGAACCGACCGATCGAGTGGCGATCGTCACGTATGCGGGAAGCGCGGGATTGGCCCTGGAGTCAACCCCCGCCTCCGAGGCCAAGAAGATACTACGCGCAATAGGCCGTCTGAAGGCAGGTGGATCGACGGCTGGGAGCTCAGGAATCAAACTCGCCTATGACGTCGTGGCCGAGAACTTCATTGAGGGAGGAAACAATCGGGTCATTCTGGCCACGGACGGCGATTTCAACGTCGGCGTCTCGTCTTCCTCTGAGCTGGTGCGACTGATCATAGAGAAGCGCCAGGCGAGTATCTACCTGACCATATGCGGGTTCGGCATGGACAACTACAAGGACGGGCGCATGGAGCAGATCAGCAACGCGGGGAACGGAAACTACTTCTACATCGACAGTGCAGCCGAAGCCCGAAAAGTGTTCGTCACGGATCTGCGCTCCAACATGTACGCCATCGCCAATGATGTAAAGATCCAGGTCGAGTTCAATCCCCTTCGAGTAAAAGAGTACCGTCTCATCGGCTACGAGAACCGGATCCTGGCCGCGAAGGAATTCAACGACGACTTGGTGGACGCCGGCGAGATGGGCCCCGGACACACAGTGACGGCGTTGTATGAGCTTGTTCCCCCCCCCGGCCCGGAACACGCAACGGCTCCCAGTGAACTCCTCTACCAGGAGACACGGCCATCAGCTCAGGGAAAGGCCAGCGGCGAAATCATGACTGTCAAAGTTCGCTACAAGCTCCCTGGCCGGAACGACAGCCACCTGTTCACCCGGGGAATCGCGGAGATTGACACTCCCGCAGCTCCGCCCAGCAACGACTTCCGCTTTGCGGGGGCCGTGGCAGCGTTAGGAATGCTCCTGCGGGAGTCTCCGCATCGCGGCGATCTCTCAATTGATGAGGTGATCGAGATTGCCGAATCAACCGTTGGTTCTGATGCCCCGTCCTACCGTCGGGAATTCGTTGAGCTGGCACGGCAGTGTGCCCCCTTGATTCGCACGGCGGCAAACTGACCGACACCGGTCCAGGAGGCCCGTGACTTCACCCAAATGAGTTCGTGATCGAAGGAGTGTCGGCAAATGAAGAAGACAGTCAAGCTATGGCGCGTCGTGATTCCCGTGGTCGCAGTGGCCGCCATCGCAGGCGGTGTTGCCTACTACAAAGGTCTACTACAGCCCTTCGGTCTCTACCGACCGTCGAACGCCCTCATGGTGATCGCCCCTTACAGGTATGCAGGCACCTGGGTCTTTGACGATCAGGCCGTTGGACTGAGTCGTGAGCCCTTCGTTTCCGGCATCCCGGAGATGATGGACGACATGGTCAGGGACATCCCGGATGCCGAGAACGGGTTTCGGTTGCTGTTCTCAACCCAGCCTTTCCCCGGCCATACACACAAGCTCACCTGGCGACGCGGCAACAAGAGTGGCAACTGGTACTACTGCGAGCAATACGACAGCGAAGGCTGGCTCTGCCCGGGGCTGTTTCGCTACTACCAGGAAGCACCGAAAGAGATCTACGCCAAGGCTGAGAAGAGGTAGTGCCCACCGTCCGCGCGGTTGTGCTGCTCCATTCCTGAGTTCCCTTGAGCAGTTGCATCCCTCCCGCAACCCGATATCGTGAGAGCAGGGGCAATCCGGCTCCGTTCCCCCTCCCCTGCAGAGACGGCTGTGGCCGAGTATGATGCAGTGCCGAAGAACGGCAGTATTGACCACAGCACCGTGAGCTTGAGAGGCCCCGGAGATGCGGGGGCATCTGAATGCGCCGGAACTTAGCAGGCCTTCAAGGTGGGAGGGGCTGCCACGCCCCGATCTTTGCCTCCAGACCAGAAACCAAGCAATCGGCGGGTGGCACCGCCTCCCACGTTGACGCAGCCGCCTCGCAGAAGCGAAGTGCTTAAGTTCCGCCTCATTCGGGGGCATGTTCTACTCCCAGGACGCCATGGGGCCAGTCGCGTGCTCTTCAGCCCGAGTGTTCGCCTGGACATGACCAACGCCGTCCGCCAGGCAAGACCGTGCGGGATCGAACCCGCGGAGGAACACGCATGAACAGCCATGGGAACACTCGTTTCCACCACTTGCTGGCTGTGTTGGCCGCCCTGTGCATCTCCTGCCGGCACGCCGGCGACGCTCTCCCCAAACAGCCCCGCAAAGAGATGGTGGGGGCGACTGTCCACAGCGCCGCGGGAAGGACTGAACCGCGCCGGGATTGGGGCGTTGCGTATTACATGCCCTACGACAATTCCCTCGCGTCTCTGGGGCCACGAATCATCGACCGGATCGAACGCGGGACCAGGTCACGCAATATCGTCTCCGCGGTCCAGGCTGATTTCGTCGGCAAAGGGGGGATGTGCCGACACGCGATTCTGGCAGAGGGCACGCACAGAATTCCGGTCCCTTCCGAACGTTCAGCTGACCCCGAACAAGCAATCGCCTATCTGCGGTGGTTCGTTGAGACGTTCCCCTGCCGCAAGTATGCATTCATCTTCCTCGGCCACGGCGGAAAGGTCGATCAGATGTGCAGCGATCTGCACCCGGGGCCCGGCGGGGAGCACTGGATGTCAGGGAACATGCTGGGCCGAAAGCTCCGAGAATTCCGCAACAGCACTCATGCACGCGTCGAGCTGGTGTTCCTTCAGCAGTGCGGGCGGGGGTCAGTTGAGAATCTCTACAGCTTCCGAAAGACGGCGAACTTTGTTATGAGTTCACCGATCAACGTTGGGGCGCCCAACACCTACCGTACCCGTCTCAATGGATGGCTTGCCGCGCACCCCGATGCCACCGGAGACGGCATCGCCCGCAAGATTGCTGCTGAGGACCGGGACTTCGCCGTCTACACCTGCGCTCGTGGAGACAGACTTGCTGAGTTGGCCCCCCGACTCGACCAGGCAATCAAACCGTTACTCGACGGGAAGGAACTGAGCCCCCCAACGCTCCCGCCAGTGATCTACTCCAGTGGCCGGGAACGCGCCGTCGACTTCCGGGCACTCCTGCACTCCCTGGCAAAGGCAAACAGCGGCGAGACTGCCCGGATAGCCCAACTCCACGAGTGGGTGGGAAAGGAGCTTCTCACCTCCGTGAACTTCAATCCTCGGCAGCGGGACCTCAGCGCGACGCACTGCGGCCTAAGTGTCTTCGTCCCTTCGCAAGCAGCTGATCTCGACCGGTACGCCCAGCTTGACCTATACAGGGAAACGGATCTGCCCGCGCTGTGGAAACGGCTCATGGCCCCAGAGAAGAACGCCGCCAAGACAAGGTAGGGAGACGACCCCATCGGGCTCGCCCCGATGGTGAGAGAGATTGGTCCCCCAAGACGACCCGCGCTGTCCCACACACGCACGCCCTCCCCCGAGGTGACCAAACCACTCCGGAGGAGGACGTGGGGTGTGTTGGGGGTGTGGATGGGGCGGAGGCCTGCGCAAGGGACCAATCTCTCTCACCACCCACACGAGGCGAGTGGGGTCGAACACGAACAGCAGTGGCTTTCCAGCCCTCTCGTCGTTGTGGCCGGCCGGCCCTGCACGTCCCGGCGATCCTCTCCCGGTTGCATCCCCTCCACATCCCCGGTATCGTGGAGACCAAATGGACGAAACGCCATATCCCCGTCAATCTGGAACATAGAGAAAGATGCAACGATGACATCACCTTCCCGCAAGCCCTGTGTCGTGTGCTGGTCTGAAGCCACCGCACCTGCCGACGTCTACCCCGCCGACATCAACACGGCCGTTGCCGAGGGACTGGCCCAATCACTGCCCGATTGGGATGTCGTGATCGCCGGTCTCGACGACGCCAATCAAGGGATCCCGATCGACCTGCTGAATCGCTGCGATGTTCTCGTCTGGTGGGGACACAAGCGGCACGGCGAAGTGGATGATGCCCGGGTTGAGCAGATCGTGCAGCGGGTGACACAAGACGGCATGGGATTCGTGTCGCTGCATTCCGCCCACTTCGCCAAGCCGAACATCGCCCTCATGAGCCAGGAGCCAACTGACCCCGCCCTTCTGGGCGTCGTCCGCCCCGAAGGCCGCGTTGCAGCCTGGGGAGCCTACGTGGGAGACAGTCTCGATCTAACCGTTGAGGCCACGGCTCCGGATCACCCGATCACTGCGGGTGTCCCGCCCTCCTTCACCATTGCCCATCACGAACGGTACAGCGATCCCTATGCCGTGCCCCCCGCAGAAGCGATTCTGTTTGAAGGCGATGCAGTGCTGCAGGACGGCAGCATCGACCACAGCACGGTGGGACTGTGCTGGACCCTCGGAGCCGGCCGCATGTTCTACTTCCAGGCCGGCCATGAAACCGACCCGGTGTTCTTCGACCCGAACGTTCGCCTGATCATGGCCAACGCGGTCCGTTGGGCAAAATCGTAGTGCCACCGGGGAAGGCGTGTCCTCCTCCGTCAGAAACAGTGCCGAGGAGTCTGTAGAAATGAACCTGCGCCCAGACCTCATGGACGAAACGTCGCCCGAAGGCATAGAGGTCGTCCAACTCACCACTGGGCCGGAGATCTCAGGATCGCACCTCTATATGGAGGCGCAGATTTTCTCCCCGGACTCCAAGCACTTCCTGCTGCACCGTTCCGCTACTGCCCACGGTGGGGATCGGACAGATCCGAAGCACCAGTACTTCCGCTGTGACATCGACGATAGCTGCTCCCTGCACCAACTGACAGAGGAGACCGGCGCATGGGCGCCATCACTGGCCCCGGATGGCAAGGCGGTCTTCTATTTTGTTGATGAAACGGCCCCAGGTCAAGGTCGTCTGTCACTCAAGCGCGTGGACCTCGACGGTACTAATCGCCAGACGATCATGGTCGTCGACTCCCCCCTGCCTGACACTGACTTCCGGCCGAGCCGACTCTACCCCCTGTCCACCATTTCCGCTGACGGGAGGCGTCTGGCGATCTCCTGCTTCCTCGCCGACGGTAACGCAGTGCCCCCTACCTGGGGCCTGCTGGTCTTCGACGTGGAGAAGGCAACAGTGGACCTGATCATCCACGGGCCAAGCTGGTGCAACATGCACCCGCAATACACACGCTCATCGGTCCCCGCTGATGTGCACGACATCCTGATCCAGGAGAACCACGGGAACGAGGCGGACCGGCAGGGCCGGATAGCGAAGCTGACCGGGGGCACCGGTGCAGACATCCACCTCATCCGCGATGACGGCACCGACCTCCGCACCATGCCCTGGGGGCGCGACGGCACCGAGTACTGTCAGGGCCACCAGTGCTGGCGCGGCCGGAGCTCCTGGGCCATCACCAGCACCAGTACTCGCCTCGAAACAGGACACGAAGCACAACTGATCGAGAGCCAGGCTGTGGTTGGAGAGGGACACCTGGGGGCACGGACGCCCGGGGCCGCACGGAATGATCTGACCCGGGACGTCGCGAATCCTCATTTCCATCACTTCGCCACAGACAGCAAGGGGAAGCGTCTGATCTCAGACGCCCAGCCGTTCCAGCAAGGGGGGCATGTCGTCCTGGCCGATTTGGGGACACCCGGCACCAGCCCACTCACGAATGTCACGTACCTCCTGAATGCGGGGTCCTCATGCTGCAAAGAGAGCCACATCCACCCATTTCTGTCGCCCGACGGATCAAAAGCGTTCTTCAACTCCGATGAATCCGGCATCCTCCAGGCTTACATGGTACGAGGATTGAGCTCGGCGTAGTTCATCACCAATGAGGACAGATCAATGACATCGACAACGACCTGGAAGATCGCGGCCGCCGTCTGTGTAGCCGCGTGTGTGGGACTGTTCAGATGGGGCTACGTCAATCAGAAGCGAGCGGGGGCGCTGCGCGAGCAACTGGCCACCATGCGCGAGCATGCCGAACTGGCAGAACAGACCGCGACCACCACCGTGCCCACCGTGCCGCGCGACCAGTACGACGCAGTGCAGAACCGACTGACGACACTCAACGCGGAGAAGGAGCGTCTCGAGAAAGAAGTGATGCAGTTGGCCCAGACCATCAGCAAGAACACCACGACGGAACCGAAACTGGAGCCAGAACCGGAACCCCGGGAAAAGAAGACCGGACCCGGTGGGATGTTGGCCAAGATGTTCAGCGGCAAACAGGGGAAGAAAATGGCCGAAATGAGCGCCCGGGCCGCGCTCGACATGCAATACGGCGACTTCTTCCGTGAGACCAAACTGCCCGCTGACGTGGAACAGAAGATCCGCGATCTGATCGTGGCCAGCCTCGTGACTCAGATCGAGCAGAGCCTGGGCCGTGCAGGTGATGGCGCCGAGGCGAACGCCCCGCTGCAAACGGAGAAGGAGCGCGCGGCACAACTCCGCGCCGAACTGGCCGAACTCCTCACCCCCGATGAACTCGCGACCTGGGACGAATACGAGGAAACCAAGACTGAACGGATGCTGCTCCAGCAGTATGACATGCAGTTGGGCATGTATGCTCCGTCGCTGAGCGAAGACAAGCGGAAACGCGCCTCCGAAGTCCTCGTCGGTGAGTTGATGGCGACAACGAAAGCGAACGCACTCCAGACCACAGGGAACCCGAAAGACAACTTTGAGCAGGGCATGAAAGCACAGTTTGATACGCTGGATCGCGCCCGGGAGAAGCTCGCTGCCGAACTCAATGAGGAACAGCTCAGCGACTTCGACAAATTCATCGAGCAGCAGAAACGCCATATGCGCATGGCAGCCACCATGATGGGGGGACTCGCCGAGGAGGCAGAAACCAAGGAAGAGTAAGGAGGCCAAACATGCACTCACGGAAGCCACCATTTCACCGTATCGCGCTCTGCTGCTCAATCCTCCTTGTAACGGTCTGTCTTGCGGAAGTCCGGGAATGGACGGACAACAACGGAAAGACGGTTAGGGGAGAACTCGTCGAGATCGGGGACGAGACGGTGAAGCTCAGAAGTGCCAATACCGGAGACGTCCATGATGTCCCGATCAGCAACCTGAGCCAGGAGGACCAGGTATACATCCTCACTCAGATTCCCAAGAAGGCCAGGGATGACCAGGACTTCGGCCCGGTGATGGAGCAACTCACCGGGGTCGAGTTCAATCCGGTCGTCCTCATCATCATAGCCATCCTCAACCTTCCGCTCTATTTCTTCTGGGGGAAGTTCATGTTCAGCGATTGGGCCGGCTTCATGGACGCGATCAAGTTCTGGCTGACGCCGGACTCGTGGTCGTTCTGGAGAGGCGAAGCCATGGATGATTGGTTCGCGGAAATGAAGTTGTTCTTCTGGATCGCCGGATCCGTCGCGGCTGTCTTTGGCGAATACTACCTGGTCCAAAAGTACATCCTGTGACCGAGCCGCTTCCGCTTCGGCGCTCACATCCCTCATCAGCCCGTCCTCAGTGCCTTGGATCACGCGCGGCGCGGCACTATCTTGTCAGCAGGCAGGAGCGTCCCTATCGACCCCGCGCCCCGTCGGCAATCCGGGGAGAGGTACCACAGAACGTCCAGGAGTCCATCGGCTATGGTTAAGCGGTCATTCCCCACGATCCTATGTGCGCTCTCGATTGCCGTCCTGGCTGCAGGTCTGTTGCCGCGATCCGCGGTTGCCGAGCCGGCCTCAGACGCCACTGGAAAAGTCTTCGTCCTCCCCATCCAGGGCCCCATCGACAAGTCCATGCTCTTCATCTTCCGTCGGGCCTTTCGCCTGGCCAAGAAGACCCAGCCGGAAGCAATCATCATTGATCTCGATACGCCCGGCGGCCGCCTGAAAGAGACCCAGGAGATCATTGACTGGATTCGCTCGGTTGATGTGCCCGTCTATGCGTTCGTGAACCCCAATGCCATCAGCGCCGGGGCCATTATCAGCCTTGCCTCCGATGCCATCTTCATGTCCCCCGGCTCGAGCATCGGCAGCGCCATGCCCATCATGCTCAGCCGGACGGGCGGAGGCGTCGAGCAGCTCCCTGACGACGTCAAAGAGAAGATGCTCTCTGTGGTTCGGGCCATGGTGCGAGGGCTGGCCCAGGAGAATGGGTACTCCGAAGACCTGGCCGAAGCCATGGTTGACCCCGACAAAGAGTACAAGATCGGTGAACGGGTGCTCTGCGCTGAAGGAGAGCTCCTGAACCTGACGGCGATGGAAGCAATCGAGGTCATCCCGCCACAGGAAGCCCCGATACTCTCCCGAGCTCTGGTGAAAGACATGTCAGCCCTACTGGCTCATGTGGACCTGGCGGACGCTGAAATCGTGCGCTTTGAGGAACAACAGGCAGAGAAACTGGCCCGGTGGATCACCATGATCGCGCCAATCCTCCTCGCTCTCGGGGCTCTCGGCATCTACATCGAGTTCAAGACGCCTGGATTCGGGCTCCCCGGCATCGCCGGCCTCACACTGCTCGCCATCTTCTTCTTCGGTCACTTTGTGGCAGGACTCGCAGGCAAAGAGGACATGGCCCTTGTCATCGTTGGGCTCATCCTCCTCGGCGTTGAGATATTCGTTATCCCGGGGTTCGGCGTTGTCGGCCTTCTCGGTCTGGTCTGTATCGTCGGTGGCCTCGTGCTCGGAATGGTCCCCCATATGCCCCAGGGAAATCCACTCCCGGGCGTGGATCCCAAGCAGATCACCTATGTCGCCGAAAGCCTGGTGATTGCGTTGGCCCAAACCGTGGGAGCAGGTCTGATCCTGGTGCTTTTGGCGTGGGTTCTCGACCGCTACCTGCCCAAGATGTCGATTTACCGCGGGCTGATCCTTGAGACCAGTCTAACCAGCGAAAAAGGCTACACCTCCAGTGGCGACTCGGGTTTTGACCGCTTCCTGAGCCAGGTGGGGGTCGCCGCGACACCACTGCGCCCTGCCGGAATCGTCATGGTCGGCGACGAGCGCGTGGACGTGGTCAGTTCAGGCGACCTGATCCCAAGAAACACGCGTGTCAAGATCATCAAAGTTGAGGGTTCGCGGATCGTGGTGGAACCCGCTCCCCCCGAAGAGGGAACCAGCGAGAGCAGCCAATGACCCAGCTTCATCGCTTCGGGCCAGGCGCACCGGCCTCCTTCAGCGTGTCCATACCCACGCCTCAACGACTGGCTGTCACTGTGCTCCTCATCCTCTCCTTTGGCGCCATTTCCGAAGCGCAAGACGCTCCGGCCCGACGAAAGACCTTTCGTGTTCAGGGCACACAGCCTGCAGAAGAAGCGACCCAGCCCGCTCCTCAGGACAACCTGCCCCCGCCACGGCCCGCCTCGGAGAAGATAGTGATTCCGCCACCACCGCCACCACCACCGGCTCCGCCGGGGGCCATCAAGCTCCCTGCCCCTCCGCTCCGACCAGCAAACACAGCGGACGGGAAGGACCTCACCAAAACAGCAACTGACGCCGATACGGTCATCGTCACTGTCGATGGGGCCAGCCTCACCCGCGGGGATGCCCAACGCCAGGTTGAGGAAACGCTCGCCGCTCTCTCCCGCAGCGGGAGGCCCGTTCCCAAGGAACACCGCGTTCGCCAGAAGGCCCAACGTTACGTCGTGGACTCCTTCATCGCCGGCACGCTCCTCGAAAACGAAGCAAAACGCCGCGGCATTGCCGTTGACAAGGCAGCCGTCCAGAAGGCCATCGATCAGCGTGCCAAGCCTGCTGAGAATGAAGCCGATCAACCGACCGCCTCGGAGAAAGACCTGCGCAAAACAATCGAACGTAACCTCCGGATCCGCGCCCTCATCGACAGCGTTACAAAGGGCCAGGACGCGGTCACCGCCGCAGAGGTCAAATCATTCTACAAGAAGAATCGACAGAGATTCCGGACACCTGAACAGGCCCGCGCCCGTCACATCCTGATTGAGTACGAAGAGAAGGACGATCGGGCAACCAGAAAAGCCAAGAAGGCGCGGCTGGCTGCCCTCAGACAGCGCATCGCTGCCGGAGAAGATTTTGCGGAGCTCGCCGCTGAACACTCGGCCTGCCCCAGCGCAGCCAATGGCGGGGACTTGGGATTCGTCCCGCGCGGCTCCATGTCGAAACCGTTTGAGAAAGCCCTCTTCTCGCAGGAGATCGGTGAGGTAGGGAAGACTGTCGAGACCCGTTTCGGCTGCCATATTGTCCAGGTCCTGGCAAGGCGTGAATCAACCATCCGGAGCCTCGAAGAGGGGCGAGCACAGATCGAAACGCACCTTCAGGCGGAGAGGAAGCGCAAGGCCACACGAGATCTCGTGCAGACACTCAGGAAGAGCGCCAGCATCGTCTTCCACAAACGTAATGAGTAGAGGAAAAGGGATACCCATGACTGTGCAGGAGCTGCTGAATCTCTTCGATCAAAGCTGCCGACGGTGCGTTCTGATCGGCGACGAGACCAACGGCGTCGTTGCGGGCCTGGACTTGGAGGGACGCCTCTTCACGTTCCTCAACGGGGATGTCGTCAGCCGGGTAAACCCCGAGGCCTTCCTGAACATCACCACTGCAGCAGAATACCTCAATCCCGGCGGGGATGGCCTGTGGCCTGCTCCCGAGGGATCCCTGTTCGGCTACGAGTATTCCACGCCTGACTGGCGCGTTCCCCCGGGGCTTTCCGGAGCCCGATTCTGGGTCGCGGAGTCCGCATCGGGTCACGCCCGGATACGGGCCGAAATCGACCTCATAAACTCACGAGGAAGAGGAATCCCCACAGCCTTTGGGCGCGACATCTCCGCCTCTGAAGACAAGGGCGTCCTGACGGTGACGGTGAAAGAGACCATCGAGTACCTCGGCAAGGATGAGCTCGGCCCGGAAGAATGCCTGCTCGCCCCCTGGTCCCTCTGCCAGTTTGACTCCGGTCCCGGGTGCTGTGTGACATTCCCCATCGCGAACGCCAGTGATGTCTGGGACCTCTACGATCCCAGTACGGACCAGCGGACCTGCACGGACGGGATCTGCTGCACACGCACGGATGGCCAAAGCGACCGCTATCAGATCGGTCTGGCGCCAACCGTTGACTGGCTCGAATACGTCAATCCACAGTGTGGCCTTCGGGTCCGCCGAACGGCTGAGCCCCTCGCTCAGGGTCTTGATTACATCGACATCACCGACCGACCGCCGATGGATAGCCCGGATGATCGTGGGATCCGCTTCAGTGTCTACAGCGACCCCAGCTGTTTCATGGAGATCGAGGCAGCCGGCGGAGCACCACGCATCTGGCGCCCCGGCACAAGCTCAACCGTCACTGTCCACACAATCTACTCGCGTTAGCTGAGCGCGATTCCCCCCCTGGAGGGCCCAGGTCCTCAGCGACCTTCGGACACCCCGGGAAGCACGACCAGCGCATCCGGATTCTGCGTTGCCGCGGCAATTCCCTGTATTCCACCCTCGGACACACTCAGCGGCGTTATGTCGACAATCTTCCCCGGACACGCCGCAACGGCCAAAATCCAGCCACGCAAATCCAGCCAGAAACAACGCCCGTCCCGGCAACCGGCCGCGATCAACACACCGTCAGGAGATGTCACCTTCACGATCTCGACGACTGCACTGCTCAGGGGCGTCGCCCAAAGCGGAGTTCCTCCCTGGTCGAATGCACACACGTAACCGCTGTCCGAAGCCGCAACAACGAGACCAGAACTCACCGCCGTACGCGCAAACGTGAGGAGACTCCGAATCGGTCGTGTCGTGTTGTGGATCCAGAGCTGTTCTCCCTTGCTCTGCTGCACGTCATAAGCGCGTAGATTGCCACGGTTCGTTCCGCAGAAAACGGTCGCTATCCCATCACCATCGAGGTCGCCTACCGCGACGGCAGGGAGAGACGTACACCAACTCCCGTTGAAGAGCCTGCGCTGTTCCCTGCCCGACGCATCGAAGATTCTGCAGTAACCGTTGGATGAAGTCAATCCATTGCCTGCCAGTACGTGCCGTTTCCCGTCAGCAAGGAGATTGGCCGTCACAATGGTGGTGCAGATTCCGTGGTCCATGCGGAAGTTCCACCTCTCCTTGCCCGAGTTGTCCAGACAATGGAGATGCATGTTGCCGGCCCCCACCAGGATCTCCGGCACACCGTCGCCAGTCAGATCATCAGTGTGGATTTTACGGACCTTGGCGCTGCCCAGGGTCCACCACATCCAGATTTGCTTCTCGAGCATGAACGGGATCTGGCGCTTCCAGAGCAAGTCACCGTCCCCGGACAGAGCATAGAGATACTCGTCGTCGGACCCAACCAGCACCTCCGGCACGCCATCAGGTTCCAGATCCGTCATGCACAGTGCATGCACCGCTCCTTGAGCCGTGAACTCACCAACGCGCTCCCCATCCACCGACCAAACAAGGACGCTTCCCGACCTCGTGCCCGTGACAAGCCGATCCCCGCCGTCTCCCGGCACCATGGCCAACGACAGCGGCGAAGAAGGCAAGGGCATCTGAGCTGTGGACACCACCCGCTTGGCCTCAGCCCATTGGGGCTGCAAGGCCAACCCCGAGGGCGCACTCCTTTCCCAGGCAGCCGTAAGCGCATCATGGATTTCGGCCACGTGTTCCTCATTCCCCGCGTCAAAAGGAGCGCCGTCGACCTCGAGTCGAGCGTGGTGCAAGACCGGATCGCCCAAGCCGAGGCACGCGACTCTCCCGGCCAACACAAGCCCCCCAATCCGGATCACGGTGTCAGTAGACGACGCCATCACAAAGACGGTCGAGTCGGCCGACCGCAGGAGTGAGCCATGCTCGGACAGCCGCCTCAGAGACCATTCCCGGGGTGCCGTTGCCGTGCTGGTATAGAAGGCATTCTGAAACGCCGCCGTGTCCCCGCCCTCCATGACTCGATTGATGCTCTGCTCACAGATGCGCAGAACTTGGTCGTAGTGCGGATCCATCGGCAGATCTTTGCCGAGGTTCTCACGGTCCTCATCAAACGTCGCTGACACACCTGCGGGAAAGACCAGATGGAAACGGTTGGCGGTCGGGGTCAATGCCGGCTCGGCTCTACCCGCAGGCTGCAAAGCGACACCGGTGAAGGCCATCGTGTAGCCACCCGATTTGGGTTGAGTGCCAACCGCCGTGAAGCGGATCCGGTGCGCCCCGGCAACCAGATCGATAGGGCCGAAGCTGTGCCGACTCATGCGCGGTTGCCCGCTCACCCAGAGATCAATGGGACTCCCAATGGGGTGCCCGTCAATATCGACGCGCACGATGGCGCGCTTGTCGAAGTCAAGGGCGGCAACAGTCAACTCATGCGGCCCGTTCTCCGTGGTTGGGAGCGACACCTCAACGAAGTCCTCAACCGCGTCCGCCCGATAGAAGAGGGCCTCATACCCGTCAAGGCAGCGAAGGTGCTTACCGGACGATGACGTTACAGCCGCCACAAGATCACTCCCGGATAGGCCTGATGATGAAGCCGCCCCGTCTTGCGACAGCGTCCACCGACCCGGGGCGCACGTAACATCACCGAGGCCGCGCCAGCCCAACACGAAGCCATAGTCATCGGCTTCCCCGGCCGCCAACTCGTCGAGTACAAACGTGAATGCCCCCTGCAACCAGAGGATGTGGCGCGTCCAGTCAGCCCCATTGTAGTCGGGAAGGCGGGTTGCCGAATACACGGCGGAGGTTCTCTCGAAAGAATCCATCAGTTCTGCCGCCTGGGGCACAACAGGATTCCCGATTCCCTTCCTGGCCACCGTGACAGCGTTGTGGAAGCTCATGGTGGGCCCGTTGAAGATGTCAATTTCACAGAGCCAGCGCCGACCGTTGGCAGAGTACTCCCCAATGCTGTTCGCATCATCGTAGGAATGGCTTCCCCCTGCCACCCCGTCAAGCATGAGATACTCGTCCGTTTCAGCGAACCCGGATCGGATGGTGAGCTTATCAAATGAGCGCTCTAACGGAACGCTCCCGGCATTGCGGAGCCCCGTCCGAAAGTAAAGGCGATCCCCGGGAACGACGGTCAATCCCAGATGGTCCTCGGGCGTTCGGGGTGATACGCCAATGGCAAACGAACGCAACGGCTCGTCAGTGGAAGCGCCACGAGTACCGCGCTTGTCCATCATGTACTGGAAGCGACCATCCCGGAGCCAATACGCCAACTTGGCGAAAGCGCTCAGGGGATAGCCACCGGGGGCAGTGTCGCCCAGGAGCACAAGCTCGCCACGATTGTTGCACACGGAGATGCACCGGTCCCCGAGCGGCCGGGCGTATTGCTCTCGAAACTGTTCCGACCAGCTCGGTTCCATGAACGCGATGTCCAACGTGTTGTCAAGACTGCCTCCGAACGCGTGCTGACTTAGGCTGTCCTCGTAGGAACGCGAACTCGACAGTGGGGCGCGCCAGAAATCGCGCAGACGAGCCCGCCAGAGCGTGGTCTCCACCCCGAGATGCCCGGTATAGTACTTGGCGAAGTGTCGCCAGCCGAAGTAGAACGCCCGAGCCGCCCGGGTGGCATGGTTCTCTCGCGAGCGCAACCCCGGATTCATACCACTGTAGCCGTATCCCTGTGAAGACCGCATGATCTTCAGCAGCTGATTGGTCACACGCAGGCGCTCGTCATCGCTGAATACGCCGCTGGCCTCCATGAGCTCCCAGGAGAGTGTCCGCGTGACGTAGTAGAGATGAAGGCTCGTGTCCGACGAAAAGAGCGTCTCATCAGGAGCAAACCACGTTGCCAAAATCCTCTCGCGGTAAGCCTGCGCTTCCGCCACGTTCCCACTCTTCAGGTACCTTCCCGCCGGCCCCATCTCACGACGTCCTGCTGGGCGCAGGACCGTGTTTGACGGGATCGGTGGCCCGCGCTTGACGGTCAAGGGAACGCACAGAGCCCCCTCGCTGCTGCCAAGCGCATCAACCACGGCCGCAACGGCCGAAGTCAGCCCACCGGCACCGGAAACACCCACAACCAGAACGTTCGCCCCTGTCCCCCAGGGATCAATCAACGGGCGCACGACAAAGCCATCGCGGCCGGGGAAAGCGAGATCTTCGTAGGTGTAGTAGTTGAGGTAAAGGCTCTCGCAGACACGGTTCGTGACCATGTTCCCGAGAGCGACAATGTCGCGCGGGTCGTGCTGCGAATCATAGGTCTCGTGATCGACAAGAACGGCCGCGACACCACGCTTCCGCAGGCGTCCGTGGAGCTCTAGGGCCGCTTCGTTCAGGGCCTCTCCCTCCCCAGGACAGAGGACGACCTCACCCGTCGTGAGAGCTAGGCCCTGGCGCAGAGGACGGGGCGCCAACAGTTCCACGTGCTCAAACGTCCGCAATGAGATGTCATCAAACCAAACCGTACCGGCCGCGCCGTACAGCCGCACATTGATCTGGACCGCTTTGACCTCGGGCCCAAGCTGACTGACTGCGGCGTATCTTGTCCACGGTTTGGAGGCCACCTCCCCCTGCGCTCCCCCAATCCCCGTGGTGGCGCTCTGACCAATCCGTACGTGTTCCTCGTCCAGGTGGTAGAGAGCAAAGAACGCCCCGTTCTGCCCGGTCACTTCCTCGAGTCGGGCCCAGACCGAGAGTATGAACTGCGTCCCCGGTTCAGCGACAGAAATTGGGGCTGAAGTCCAACTGACAGTCGCCCCACCGGTGGAACTGATCTTGAGAGAACGTCCTCCCGAATGCACAGAATCGTCAGCCCAACGGCAACCCGGGTTGGAGGGTTCCCAGTGGTCTGGACGCGTGCCGTCCCGGCTGAGCTCAACCCCGGAATTGGGTGCCAGTTCACGAAGCGTGTCACTGGATGCGGCGTACCCGAGCACAGGCAGCACGACCACCAGGAAGCTCGCCATACGTCGACGCCAGGGATTGCCTCGGAACGCGCTGTGCAGAATCGTGTTCATAGTGCCTCAAGGCGTTGGTGCTTGACAACTCCGGGCAACGGCCCAGGGCCTGACCGGCCCCGGAACGACAGTACTGTCTTCACTGCAGGCTGGCCAGCTCAGGGAGGGGGAAGGAAGATGCCCGGGGACTGGAGGAGGGTAGTCCCCGGGCAGGGGGGAGAGAAGCAGAGATGGTATTGGGTTTACCACCCCGGCATGTCTTCAGGCCATGAGTCCCGGTAGACGTCCGGTCCTAAAAGGGCGGCGGAGCCGGACTCCGTATCCAGGTAACCTGAGGACGGTCTGACCTGATCAACCCAACGTCAGTTCGAACTGCGTTGAGCCAAACAGGAAAACGATCAACCACAGAACGAGGATTACTCGTTACGTTGACTCAAAGCACAGCATAGAGCATGCCAGGAGCGGTTTCCCCCCTCCCCAAGCACGACAACCTGCAATCAACACCATGTCTCATCGTGGTGTGCAACACAATTGTGTCGCAAATTCGCAGAATCGACACACCCATGCACTCCCCTCCGACACTAAGTGCTCACAAGTGGCCAACGCGACACGTGTCCACCGTCGGTGAAGACCAGACAGAGCTCAATCGCCGTGGGAGGCAGTTGCAGCATCTGGGCCAGAACGCGACCATAAGCTCTCAGCTGGGCATCGTGATGCCGCACACGCTCCGCTACCGTCGCGTAGCCCAGGTCGTCGCTCTTGAAGTCAATGATGGTTGCCGCCTGTGGAGTGCCATCAGCCCGATTCCGGATGACAACACGATCAAAGACCCCGGTCAGCCACTGCCGTCCGAGAGCCGCCTCGAAACTCCGTTCACGCCAGAGCTCAGCCGGAAACGCCGGCCTGCTCAGAGCCTGACGCACCGCCGGGATCTCCCACAGTTCGCGCACGGTCTGCGCCACTCGCGCAACCGTCTCGGCCTGGAGGCGACCGCGGAATGAAGTCTCCCACGCATCCAAAGCAGGAGCCAAGTCCATCTCGTCAATCCACTCGACCTGCTCGAAGAACCCATGGAGCGCGGTGCCGAAATCCCGGGCCGCACTCCCTGTCTGGGCGAAAAGCCGGCCCGCCGACACGCGCTCACTCCCAGCCTGAGAAGGCGACACACGAATGAGCCGACGACGCAGAGAAGCCTTCCCTGCGAAGTCTGTTGGGAACGGGGCGCGCGAAGACTCCTCAACCGGAGCGGCCAGCGGGTGCGCGACGAACCACTGTTCGTCACCCCGTGCGAACAACACATCTGCGCTCCCGTTCAGGCACGATGCCCCCGGGGCCGAGCCCCCAAGCTGATGAGTTAACAGCGTCGCCTGCTTGATGCTGGTCGACGACTTCCCGGGAGGAGTGACGATCATGTAGAGAGCCCGTTGCGCGCGCGTCATCGCGACGTACAGGACACACAACTCCTCGAAACACGATGCAGCATCGTGAACGGACACCTGAGCGGCCAAAACAGAATCCGCCTCGGCGATCAGCCGCGGCGGCAATTTGAGGATCCACTCGGGGCGATCAACCGTGGGATCCCGCTTGACGGCGAAGCTCAAGCCTGAAGCCTTCGCCAAATTCTGGGACTGCGACGGCTGAAGATCGGGAAGGATAACGATATCGAACCCCAACCCCTTTGACTGGTGGACCGTCATCACGCGGACGGCCCCGATCTGTGCTGGTTCAGTGAACTCGAAGTCATCGATGAATGCCAGGAAATCATCCACCAGCCGCTCGCGCCCGCTGTCGAACCGGGCAGCCGCCTCGATCAAATCACCAAGCCGTTTGCGCCCAAACGCATCCAGAGCTTTCTGCTCCTCGATGCGGCCGGCCCAATGGCGAACAAACCACTCGTAACCATTCTCCTCCAGTTCCGACAACAGACGCAGGGGCAGATGGCTGGCCCCGACTCCCGCCCGCCCCAGGAACGCTCCGAGAGGGCTCATCTGGACTTGCCGCCAAGCAAACAGGTCGCCTGGATGAGCAGCCACCCGCATCAAAGCCAGCAGAGCTCCCACAAGAACGCTGTCCTTCAACGCAGCCTTGCCCTCAAAGGCCACAGCCAACCCGGGGCACGCCTCCCGCAGGCAATTCACGACCCTCAACCCGACCCGATTGCTGCGGACCAGGACGGCTACCGACAACCCACGGCGCAGTGGATCGATCTCCTCGAGGAGTCGCGCCGTCGCCTGGAAACGCTCCCCTTCGCCTGCACGTTCGGCCTCACTGGGGCCTTTGGGTTCCAGCAGGGCGGCGTACCCGTGCGTGTTCCCGTCAAGCCACTCATGCACGTCCCAAATGCTCTCCCAACGAGCGACGCCGCCGGACGGCAGCGACGCCTCCTTCGCCAGCTCTTCCGAGGGTAACCGGTCGAATACGAGGTTCACAGCCTCGACAACCGGCTGCGGGCAACGCCGGCAGACCGGCAGGGACTCACAGTTCAGGCGCTCGGCGTAGTGCTCCCGCAGGAGATGGAAAAGCCTCGGATTTCCGCCACGCCAACCGTAGATGGCCTGTTTTACATCACCCACGTAGAAAAAGCTGCGCTCAGCCTCGCCGGCGAGCAGCACTTCATCGATCAGGTTGGCAATGACCTGCCATTGGAGGTCACTGGTGTCCTGAAATTCATCGATCAACCAGTGATCCAGACGACAGTCCAGCCTGTAGTCGATGTACAGACGCTCATCAAGGTTCCGCGTCGGCCCCGTACCTGCCTCACATCCCATGCCCAACAGGTACTGAGCATCGGTAAACGTGAGACGACCGCGGCGCCTCACCAAACGATCGTAGAGGGCCTCATACTGATCCATGAGCTCGTGGATACCTGCCGTCCGGTCGAGAGCACGATGCATCTCGATATGACAAAGGCGGAGGAGCAGTTGACCAAAGCCTTCGGCCTGGGCCGGTGTCAGCTCATAGTCTTTGCGGTAATACGTGATGCTCCCGCCCCCCTTGAGTAGCTGCGGGAGCTGCGCAAAGAGGTCGCGGAAAAGGACGCTCCCGAATCGTCGATCCTCCCATCTGCTCGAGAGACCATGCTCAGAGAGCGCGACTACCAGCTCATGCAGCTTCTCCGGCAGGTCCTTACGTGTGAACTGCTCACCGGTAATGGATGCGGCTAAGGCGTCGGCCACTTCCGAGGCATCATCACCATCGCCTTCCTGCCACAGGGCGCCTGCCGGCCAGATGCCCCGTTCACAGCCCCACTGCTCCGCACGTGGAGCGACCAGATAGTAATCCCGGTGGAACGCCGCAATGAAGTCATCAAGGCGCTGATCCATTCCCTTGCCTTCGTCACCGGCCGTCGCCCGCCTGAAGGCCGAGATAAACGCCTGTCGCCCCGCCGTATTCTCCCGCCGGGTCGAGAACAGCTCACCGAACACATCCTCCCGAACCCGACGCCGAGCACCGGCCTGCTCATCGAGGATCTCAAGCTCCCCCGACAGTCCCAACTCGTTCGGGAACGAACGAACGATGCCGACCGTGAAGCTGTCGAGAGTCTGGATACGCAGCTTCTTCATCGCGTCCACCAGGTGCCGCAACAAGTCCTGGAACTCGCGGCATGTCGCTTCCGGTCGTCCGATTTGGCTACCCGTCTGCGCCGCACGCTCCGGGTCTCTCGCCGCCGCACAGAGATAGGAGACAATGTCGTCGAAGATCTCCCCTGCTGCTTTGCGGGAGAAGGTGACCGCGATGATTCGTTCGGGAGCCACCCCTGCGGCCAGGAGGGCGATGTATCGGTGCGCGAGCCGGAACGTCTTGCCGGATCCAGCCGACGCGGCGATGGAGAGGAAGCGCTGCCAACCGCTCATTGTGAATCCCCCAGGATGGCCTCAAAACCAAGCTGTGTCGCTCCCCCGGGTTCACTGCCCACGGAGGCCGCCCAGGATTCACAGGCTCCCACGAAAGCCTCAACGTCAACACACGCCTCCACATCATCCACGAAAAGCGTCTCAAAATCGTCGAATGCCACCCGCTGTGCCGGTGGCCAGAACCGCCTGGTGGTCAGATCCTCCAGAACACCGCGAGCGCACCGCTCCGCGCCACGCAGGAGCCCGACATGGATATCCCAGGGGGAGATCTGCGTGTCAGCAGGTGTCCTCGGAAGAGCAAAGTAGCCGGCCGCCACCGGAGCCGTGCTGCCTGCCGTCTGCTGCCACGCCAGGCAGTACAGCGGGAGTTGCAGATCCCGCCAGCGCCGCAACCCCATCTTGCCCCGTCGGTCGGCGACCTCGATGAGCTGGTACTCCGGGGGGGGCTCTCCCTCTGCCTTCGGTGGAGCCCCAAGGTGTTCGCTCTTCGGGTCCTTGGCCGATTCAGACGTCTTGTAATCGAGCACACGCCACTGCCCGGTCTCGGAATGGCGGTCGATTCGGTCGATCGTCCCACGGATTTTCCAGCCGTTGTGGAAAGGAAGATCAAAGGGCCACTCCGTCTCGCACACCTCCCAGCCGGCTGCGACATCCAGGACATGCACCCGGGCTGCAGCCGCCAGCCGTTGCCGCATCACCACGGTCTGCACCTCAATCGGCAGCGAATGGACGGCGCCGTAACGCTCTGTCAATACCGCATCAAGTTGCTCGAGAAGGAACTCCCGGACCTCCTCTTCCTTCACCGACGCACGGATAGTCGAGTCCCGACCGAGAGCTGCCAGGGCAGCGTGAGTGATCGTGCCGAAATCGCTGGCATCCATCTCGGACTTCTGGCAATCCATCGCATCCATCCCAAGCACATGCTTGAGGTAAAACCGGAATGGGCACTGCAGGTAGTCGCGGAAGCGCGTGACCGACAGATGCTCCCGGGCATCGAACGCCCGTTGCGCCTCCTCCGGCGGACGAACGTCGAGCTTGAACGTGATGCTTGGAGCAGCCCCCGATCGCCGGTCCTCAGGCTCACGGAAGAGGCTTTCCATTCGATCGGCAAGATCACCATCGGGACAACGCAGCAGCAATCGCGACGGCTTGAGGGGGTCCCCGCTTCCAGAACGTTTCCCGACCACGAAAGCCGTCACCCCGTCATCACGACGGGCTTCGATCAGAGAGTGCATGATGTAGGCATCCCGCGCCAGCCGGGTCAGGTCACAACGCAACCCGATCCGCTGCCTGAACGCATCAGGCAGAATCCAGTCGTCCGTCTTCCCGTCAGGCACGGCTCCCTCGTTCATCCCGGTGACGATCAGCATACGGGCATCGTTCCACGGCAGCTCCAGCCAGCCGTCCAGATCAACCAGTGCCTCGTGTCGTTCCTCGTAGTAGACCTGCTGCCCGAGTAAGTGAACCACGAACGAGAGTCCATCAGGACCGGACATCCGAATTCCCGCACGATGAGCTCGTTCACAGTCCTCCAGGGCCGCAACCAAAGCCTGAGCCCCTACGC
Source organism: Lentisphaerota bacterium (assembly GCA_018676675.1). GTDB lineage: Bacteria > Verrucomicrobiota > Lentisphaeria > Oligosphaerales > JABHEG01 > JABHEG01. Next base: position 11,924 of record JABHEG010000339.1, on the reverse strand, counting down.
TGAACCGACGGTCCTTCTCCTGGGCAGGTTCCAGCATGCAGTCGGAGTAGATCGTCACGAGAAGTTGGCGGATGGCCTCGGTGGGCTCCATTCCGAGGAAGGCGTCCAGAAGGCGTCCCACTGCGGCGGCAGCTGAGGCCAGATCTGCGAGGTGGCTGCGGCGCCCCAACTCGCTTCCTTCCGGGGAATCGGCCGGTAGCCGGCCCATTACATCATCAAGACTCTCAGGCAGGCAATCCCCTCGGAAGCGATCGACGGCTCCCAGCAGATTCCAGGGCGTCGTCTGCGTGGTCTCACAGATCCACTTGAGGGCATCAGGGTGCCTCAATACATCGGCGAAACCGGCGTAACTGCGAGACCGGGCCAACCGGAAGAACGCCTGTACGAGGCCAAATACCGGATGATCGGGCAGCGGGATCCCGGCCGGATCGTAGGCTGAGATGCCATGGTTCTGAAACTGGGCAATCAAGTGGGGAGCCACGTCCCGGTCCGGCACACCGACGGCAACATCAGCCGGGCCGAAATCCTCTTCGGAGCTCATCTCCTCGCCATCGAATGAGCTGATCAGGTCCATCACGACCCGAGCCTGATCCGTCGGCCCGCCGGCCACCAGGATGCGTTCCTCCGGCTCGGGGACATCGAGCTGGCGCTCGCACCAGTAGCCCGGCAACGGTCGGCCCCAGTCATCAAACGCATCGGCTGCGTCCTCGGGGGCGTGGATCAACACCTGAATGTCGCAGGTTGCCCGCAGTCGCTCCAAGGCTCGTACCATGAGGACCGGAGGATCAGGCAAGGCCGCGAGAACAAGACGCCGGGTGCCGACGGGTAGCTCGGCCTCCCGCGACCGCTGAACAGCGGCCCCGTAGGCATCCGTGAGGCCGTGGTCGCGAAGTCGCTGAACAAACGCCGCGTCGATTCGGGCAAGGTCGTGCCACCGCTCCGCCTCGGGAAGTGACTCGCCACACGTGTTGATCACGTCCTCGATCTGCATCCCGCCATCAGCCAGATCGCGCCGCAGGTTCTGGAGAGTCGTTGCCGTGCGCACAGCCCAGGGGTAATCCTGCTCAGGGGGAGGCACGGGGAAGAAGCCGGGGAACTCGCCCAGGTCTGCATCAAGTAACAAAGCGGCAAGCGCCCTGAGGCCGGCAGCCTGGCCAGCCACATCAACCCCGACCAGCGGCTCCAGGAAGTGATTCGGCGTGGTGACCCGAACGGAAACCGCGGCCGTACCCAAAGCGGCACACTCACGTGCAAAGGCCTCCCGCAGGCGTCGTCCCGCCTGCCGGGTCGAGGTGAGTACGAGAGTACCGTCGAGGTCTACCGGCCCACGGCTTCGTTTGGGTAGGAGGAAATCGACCACCCGCGCCAGGAGTGGCCGGCGCCAATCCAGAAAGTACCTCGAAACAGGCATTGCCAATTCCCCATCCGTTCCACAGTGACCGGCCCCACCAACTCGAATCAGGGCTTGACCGGCTGGTTGCCAACGCACCGGTCGGAGTCTAGGGTACACTACCGACAACGGATAGCCAACGATCGTAGATACTATGAGGGAACTGCTCAAACGCAAAACGGCCACAGGCGCGTTGAGCGCCGGTTTTATCGTGTCTGCCCTATGCATTCCCTTTCTTCTCACAACGACCCCACCCGGCACCCTGCGCGCCCTGCGCATTGCCATGCTGTTCCCCCTCGCAATCATCCTTTTCCAGATCGGCCTGGCCTGGACGCCTCTGGCAGAGGGACGAGACATGCTGCGCAAGGATCTCCCCTCCGCCACCTATCTGCGCCTCGCCCTGGCCGGTATCGGCCTCGCAGTCCTGGGCATCCTGATCGTCGACCCATTGCTCGCCCGAGCCCTGCCGCAGTATTTCCCCAAATCCCTCGGCCGCCTCTTCTGCGGCCTGCCATGGGTAGCTCTCTTCCAACCGCTGGTCTTCGTGGTCGGCTGCTACGCCTTCACCGCCCGCTTGACCCGACGCCCCGTGGCGGCCGTGGCTGCCGTCATCCTGGGACACCAGGGACTGCTTCTGCTCCAGCTGAATGATGGAATACCCGTGACTCTAGCCGCCGGTCTTCTGATCGTGAGTGGCGCATACGCACTCGTCCTCGGCGCCAGCTACCGACAGTACGGCTATGCCGGCCCCGCCATCATCGCTTTGATCTCCCAACTCCGCCATGTCCTGCGCTTCCTGTAGCCGACAATCTCCAGAGGAGAGAATGAACGTGGATCTTCGCTCAAATCGCGTGATCGTTGCCTCGCTCTGCACGCTGCGACGGTGCGCCAAGCTCTGGCCTCTGCTCCTGCTCATCCTCCTCATACCCATTATCCGTACTGCCGCCCGGGCGGCGAGCCCGAAGACGCTGGAACGCCGCAGCAAGGGCAAAGCCAGGCGCACCAAGTTCAGAGCCTTCGTGCGCGAGCAGTTCCCCGCGGCGTTCACCCTCGGAGAGGAGCGGTTTGGGTGGCGCTCCCACGGAGGCACCGATTGGGTTGCCCTGCCCGACTCGCTCGGGCCAAAGGCTGTGGTGCTCATCCACGGTGTCGATGAGCCCGGAAAGTGCTGGATGAGCCTGGCACCGGAACTGGTCAGGAACGGCTTTCCTGCCTGCGAATTCCGCTACCCCAATGACCAGCCCATTCGCGATTCTTCCGCGTTCTTGATGACCTCACTCGAGGAACTGCGGACCAGAGGAACTGAAGAAATCGTCATCGTGGCTCACAGCATGGGCGGCCTCGTGAGCCGGGAGATGCTCACCAGTCCTGTACTCGACTACGAACGTTGGCGTAATGACGCCTCATTGCCCGTCGTGCGAGCCCTCATCATGGTGGGGACACCAAACCACGGTTCAGCCCTGGCTCATTTCCGTTTCATGGCTGAATTTCGAGACCAGTGGGGGCTGTTCATCAAAGGGGAAGGACATCTGCTCAATGGCCTCGCGGACGGAGCCGGTGAGGCCAAGTACGATCTTCTGCCCGGAAGTCCGTTCCTCACTGAACTCAATGCCCGCCCCCACCCCAAAGGCATCTCCCTCACAGTCCTCGCCGGAATCGCCAGCCCACTGACCCATGACCGACTGGACAAAATGGCAGGAACGTGGACCAAAACGCTTCCGGACTCGTGCCGACCAATGGTCACCGACCTCAAGGACGAACTGCTGAAGCTGACCGGCGGAATCGGCGACGGAGCTGTCGCCCTGACGTCTACCAGGCTGGAAGGGGTCCGGGACCACGTCACGGTGAACGGAAACCACCTGTCAATGATTCGTAACGTCACCAAACGCAGCACGCGAGTCCCCCCGGCCGTTCCCGTCGTGCTCAAGCGCGTGCAGGCCATCTGGCCTCCCACCCCTCAGAAGTAGGAAAGGCCACACATGAGTAGGCCTCTGAAGTGGACGACACATGGAGACTTGGCGATCACTCGCGGTATGGCCGTCCGGCGCGAAGAATTCCTCGACTTCATGACCTTCCAAGCCAACGAGCGGCCGCTCTTCACCGAAATCTTCGGTCCCATCATCGGCCTCAAGGAAGAATGGCATGCCCAGGGCGCAACCCCGGAAGAGCTGGATTTCTCCGCGTTCCGCTACCAAGCACCGGCGAACGGTGGACTCCCGGTCAGTACCGGCTGGACCGGAGGCAGCAAGACCGAGACCATCAGTGAAACTGACGATGTCCTCATCACCCGGGACGCCATGGGGCGAACCATGCAACTGAACAAGAAAGTCGCAACCATCCCGCTCCCTCTCGATTTTCCTGTCAAGACCATGGATGACTGGCTCGCCCTCAAGCCGCATTACGAGTTCGCGGAGGCCAGACTTGCCGCGGACTGGGTAACAGCTGCGCGACGCCACCGAGAGGAAGGACGCGTCGTGACGGTCGGCATCCCGGGGGGATTTGATCAGCCGCGCCAGCTCATGGGAGAAGAAGGAATCTGCGTCGCGTTCTACGACCAGCCGGAACTCGTCCACGACATCCTCGACACGATCGGTGCGACGGCCGAACAGGTCTTGGATCGCGTCTCCGCCACCGTGCAGATCGACCAGCTCAGCGTTCACGAGGACATGGCCGGCAAGAGCGGGCCGCTCGCAGGGCCGAAACAGATCGCAGAGTTCATCGCCCCTTACTACCGACGCATCTGGGACATGCTCCAGGACCGCGGGGCACGCCTCTTTGATCAGGACTCGGATGGCGATATGAACGCCGTTATCCCGGCGTTCATGGCCGCAGGCGTCAATGTCATGCACCCCATGGAACCAGCAGCCAACATGGACATCGTCCAGGTCCGCAACACCTACGGAACATCGCTGGCGTTCTACGGAGGCATTGATAAGCACGTTCTGCGACGCAGCAAGGAGGAGATCGCCGCAGAGCTCGAGTATAGGGTACCCCCCATGGTTCAGACCGGGGGCTGCATGCTCGGCTGCGACCACCGCATCCCGAACGGCACCCCACTCGAAAACTACCGCTTCTACATCAACAAGATGTGGGAGATCCTAGAGCGCGAAACGGCCAGGCTCTAGTGGCGGCAGGCTAAGATAGGCGGCGGGAAGTGCATCCACGGAGAGGTCGCCGGACGGCACCGCCTCCCACATTGAGGTCAAGTGCGGCCAACGTGGGAGGGGCCGTTTCGACGCGTCCCACGACTGTGGGACTTGCTCAAGGCCCTGAGCCTGGTCGAAGGGCTGCGATGCCCCGATTGCCTCTATGTCAGTGCCGTTCAGCTCCCGCGAGTCGCGGCTCAGGCGGGCAGTCACAGACCCAACGCGAAAAAGCCGGCGTCCATGGAACCGATGCATGGCTGAGTATGTCGTACAGGTTAATCGTGTAGCGCTTAGACCATGGGCGCGGGAGTGGCCCCCAAAGGTCACAAAACGGAAAGGTATGGAGGGTTAGGACAATGAAACTGAGTAGCTACAGCAGATGGATCGTCGGAGCGTGTGCCGTACTGGCACTGGTGTGCGTGACTGATTCCGCCTGGGCCTGTGCCGGCTGCGGGTGTTCTGCCAAGAAGGCCAAAGCGGCAGTCAAGAAAGCCAAGGCCGACGTTGCGTTGTGTACGAAGTGCGGCGAGATCAAAGGCAAGGAGACGTGTTGCAAGGCCGACGCCAAGAAGTGCGGATGCGGCCTGCAGAAGGGCTCCCCCGGATGCTGCAAGATCAAGAAGGGCGCCAAGTCAGCGGCTCTGTGCGCAAAGTGCGGACAGATTAAGGGCACCGATGCCTGCTGCAAGCCCGGTGCCAAGAAGTGTGGCGGATGCGGCCTCCAGAAGGGCGCCCCAGGCTGCTGCAAGATATAGCTGACTGGCGACAAGAGCCGAGAGAACTCAGACAACCAAACGGCCGGGCCCGATGGGGTCCGGACGTTTCCGTTTGGTCTCCAAACACGCCCTCAGCCCTCAGCTCCCGTCACTCCTTCTCCAGCGGAGCACCGGGACAGATCGGCCGATCATTGGGAAAAACGGCCTGGTCCGCGCGTGTGGTGTGGTTTGTCCAATGTGCTCAACCCGCCGACCGGTATGCCCCTCGCTCAGAGACGATCTTCCGGTACAGCTCGATCGCTTCGACCGGAATGTCCGGTCCAAGAGAGTGGCTGCCGACAATCAACCCTCCATTGCGACCGGCATCGACGATCGCTTCGATATGCCGGCGAACGGCCTCCTGTCCGCCACGTGGCAGAATCTGAATATTGCATACGCCGCCGATCAGGAACAGCCGCCCGAAGTACTCCTCGATCAGATCCTCAATAATCAGGCCGGCACTGCGCTCGACCGGATTGATGCCGTCAAAACCGGCATCGACAACCATCGGCAACAGAGGCCCGAGGTTCCCGTCACAATGCAACACGACCCAGCGAGCCCCGGCCGCTTTGAGTGTCGCCACCATGCGCTCGTATATCGGCAGGAAGATGCGCTCGAACATACGCGGTGAGAACATGGGCGACAGGGCGTTGCACATGTCATCGCATACCCATACACCCGTATCGCAGACGTCGCCTCGACGCAGAGATTCCAGCCCGATTTGCAGCAGATGGTCCCCAACCCGCTCGGCCAGTTCCCGGGCAAACACCTCATCAGCGGCCAGATCCATCAGAAACTCGGCCTCACCACGGAAGAACGATGTGCGGATGAACACGCCGCCAATCTTGACGAAGGGGGCCTGTCCTTTGGTTCGGGCAGCAGACACTTGATGCCCCAGTGATGTGTAACGACTGTCCAGGGCCGGCGAGTCAAACACGATGGCATCCAGGTCACCTGGGGCCTCCAGCACACGCTCCACCGTCTCCGAGAAATAGGTCCCCGGGCGGGTGCGAATGACGCGCCCCCAGCCATCATTGCGGTACACGTACCCATCCTGCTGCTTCACCTCGCCGGCCTGAGTCGAGAACAGCGACTCCTGACCGACGCAGATGCTGATGTCGTTGCCGAAGTGGTCGCTGGCAGAGACATCACTGGGGATGCCGCGCTCCCGGCGCCAGATCTGCTCCCACTCGGCCCAGAAACTCTCGAAGACAGGCAGTCGATCCGGGGCCTCGAAGGACAAGGCCTGTTTGACGATCGTCGCTGAATCACTCTTTTTCATCGATCAGCTCTCCCTGACATTCCTCACGCAGCCACGCGGTCTGCCGGACGACTCGACCGGCTTCGTCGCCTGCAAACTCCACCTCGGGAGCCAGCACGACGACGGAACGACGGAACACCTCACGCTGCACTCGCAGCAAAAGCTCAATGACGTCACTCTCACTCGCCCCCTTGTCGGCCAGGAACCAATTCGCGTGTTTCTCGCTCACCTGGCATCCCCCAACCCGCAGCCCTTTGCAGCCTGCCATCTCGATCAGTTGTCCTGCCGAATTCCCTGGGGGATTCCGGAAAACCGAGCCCGCACTGCGGCCGACCGGCTGCCGTCGACACCGGGCCTCACGCGCTTCGTTCAGCCGTTTCCTGCACGTTCCGGAGTCATCACTCCCGCGGCGGAGGACGACCTCTGTAAGCACGACATCAGCGGGAATGTCGGTGCAACGGTAGCCCCAGGAAACGGCAGCCCCACTCCGTTCCCATGCCTGACCATCCACTCCCAGGCCCCGCACAGAAAGGACATGCTCGCCGATACAGACGCCATCGGCTCCTGCGTTCACTCTGACCGCCCCGCCAACCGTCCCCGGAATGCATGCCAGGGGCATGAGTCCGGCCGGGATGTCACCACTGTTCCCCAGTTGCTCGAGTCCCCGACTCAACGTCACTCCAGCTCCCAGAGACGCCCCGCTCGAGCCACGCGAGATAGACTGGTACTCGCCTTGTTCGAACCGTAACCACAGACACAGATCCGGTCTGTCGGTGCCCACCAGGTTGCTTCCTCGGCCCAGCACTCGAACAGGCATGCTCCATTCGTGGGAGAAACGCAAGACCGACCGCAGTCCCTCGTTCGTCGTCGGACGAACGACCAGAGGATGCCCTTCCCCCACACCAAGAGTCGTCAGACCTGCCCATGCACTGAGCCGATCTGCACGGACGTGAGGAAGCGCGTAGCGCAACGCCTCCAGAAAACGCTCGAGGCAGGCATTCACAATCCGGTCCCGGAAAAGGGGAACGGCTCTGGTGACATCCCCTGCCCCGATCACGGCCAGAACATGACGTCTGTCCGCTTTCATTACACGTTCCCAGACCGACTCAACCATGTCCGCCAGAGATCCACCTGAAAAGTGCGCGCCCCCCCGCACAGCTTCAGCCACTTCCCGAGGATCCGCCAGTTCACTGTCATCGCACCACGCGGCAAACGGGGAGACCACCGTCACGTCGTCAGCTGCCCCCAATGCGTCGCCAAACGCTCCGGCGTAGCGCTTGATCCGCTCAAACCGATGCGGCTGGAAAACAACGCTGAGTGCGTGCCCTGGATAGGTGTCGCGAAGTGATCGAAGCGTGCAGGACAGCTCCGTAGGATGATGCGCGTAGTCTTCGACCAAAACAGATCGTCCATCCGGTGACTCGATGTGCCGGGTGAGACGACGCCCTACCCCCTGAAAGCTGGCCAGGGCTTCTGCACTGACCGATGAGGGGACGCCCAAACGGGCAGCCACGGAGCAGACCATCGCGGCATTGAGGCGGTAGTAAACGCCCGGCACGCGCAGTCGCATCCCCGCGGGAGAGGCACTCTCATTCACAAACTGCACACACGGGTGGTCACCAAGCAGCTCATGCAGAGCTGGACAGTCCCAGGCGAACAGCTGATCACCCCGGCGGGCGAACTCGATGAAGCAACGCTCGAGAGCATCCACCCCTCCCAAACTCCAGCAGTGGTCGTCATCTACGTTCAGAACAACCGCGTGCGAACTCCGCACCAATGCCTGAGTTCCATCGCTCTCATCCACCTCAGTGACGAGAATGTCGCCCAGGCCCGCCCGTGCCGGACGCAACTGGCCAAGGATCTCCCCGCCAACCAGAAATCCGGGATCAAAGCCAGCCAACTGGAGCACATGGGCAAGCATAGCAGCCGTCGTGGTCTTGCCATGAGAGCCGGCAACAGCAACCACCTTTGGGTAGCGGGACGTCACGTCGGCAAGAAAAGCGCCACGCCTGATCGTGCGAATCCCCAGCTCATGAGCACGGATCAGCTCGGCATTGTCGGGTTGCACGGCACTGGAATGGACCAGTAGATCTGCCCCGTCAACCGCATCAGCATCGTGCGGCACCGACACCGTCGCCCCGCGCACCGAGAGATGCTGAAGCGTTGCGGAGTCGGCAACATCCGTCCCGCTCACCTCAACCTGCCAATCAAGCAGGATGTGAGCAAGCCCGGACATGCCGACCCCGCCAATGCCCGTGAAATGAACGTGCTGCCACGGTACATCGGTGCTCACGTTGCCCTGCTCCCGGGAGGAATGGCCTCAGACTGTACCGAAGCGATACTCTGTGACCTGTTCGTAGACTTCACCCGGACGCAGAATCGTTGAGGGAAACGTCGGCTGATTCGGGGAGTCGGGGAAATGCTGTGTTTCAAGACAGAAGCCGTAGTGCTGTTGGTACGCGATCCCCACTTTGCCAAGGTGACTTCCGTCCAGGAAATTGCCGGTGTAGAGCTGGATGCCGGGCTCGGTGGTGAAGACCTCCATGACTCGCCCGGATGTCGCTTCCGAGACCTCCGCGACCAGTGCGAGTTCACCGTCGTCGACCATCGGCAGCACAAAGTTGTGATCATAGCCTCCGGGAACATCGGCAATGCGGGCGCCAATCGCGGCGGGAGTGGTGAAGTCGAGCGGCGTCCCTGCCACGGGAAGGAGCTCGCTGGTGGGAATGAGGGTGTCGTCAACGGGTGTGTACCGGTCCGCGGTCAGCCTCAACACATGGCTGAGGATATCACCCGTGCCCGCCCCGGCCAGGTTGAAGTAACTGTGATTCGTCAGATTGATTGGGGTGGCTTGGTCGGTGGCCGCGGTGTAGGTAATCCGGAAGCCGTCGTCGTTGGTCAACTCATAGACCATCTCGATGTCCAGATTCCCGGGGTACCCTTCGTCACCGTCTGGGCTCGTGTAGCGGAAACTGACCGCCACACTGTCATCGCTCTCCGTCTCTTCAGCCTGCCAGACGACCTTATCCAGGCCGATCAACCCGCCGTGCAACGAGTTGTCTCCGTCATTGGCCGCCAGCTTGTAGGTCACCTCGTCAAGAGTGAATGTCGCTTTGGCAATGCGGTTTGCGTAGCGCCCGCAGGCCGCCCCGAAGTAGGGGGTGTCTCTGATGTAATCCTCAAGCGAATCGAACCCGAGAACGACATCGCCGAGGGCGCCATCGCGGTCGGGGACCTGAAGCGTCGTGACAATTGCCCCGTAGGTCATGACGCTCAGGACGACGCCATTGTCATTGGTCAATGTGTAGAGCTCGACGGATTGCCCGTCGGGAGCTGTTCCGAAACCTGTCTTCGTTATACCCATGATGATCACTCCACTAATCGTCGTCTGTCACAGCGTATGCGGCGACGCTTCGTCGTCCGTACAACCAACCCACTGGCGTCTGCTTCTCTTCGTCTCACTCAGCGAAGCATAAGGTACAGGAATGCCAACGCAAGCAAAGAGGCGATGATGGCCTGCCATTGCTGTCGCGAATATCCTAACCACCGCTTCCCATCCCCACCGAATTCTCGGCGAACGAAGTCATCGTAGTCGAAATCGGCGTCACCGGCGTATCCGGAAGGGCCAACATCACCGTGAACGGTCCAGCCGGTTTCCGCATCCGAGCCACACGCCTGACACGCCAATGCTCCTGCACGCACCTCTGCCCCGCAATGCGGACACGTGAATGTCGGAGGACATCTGTTTGACTGGGCACGGTTGGCCATGCTCGAATGACTCCGTCGCGGCGATCAGGGCTGGCCCGCCAAGGGCGAACTCACAACCTAACCCGGCTTTGGCCTCACTCAAGATCTGAACAAAGGCAAGTGATCTACCGGAAACAGGACCGAGTCAGTCACAATTCACAGTTTACTCACACTCGCGGACCTGACCTAATGGGAAACACGGGACATTGTTCATATTGGTGGCTAAGTAACGGCATGCGCTCTGGCAATGCCTCAACACGAGGTGACATAGCAATGAATCAAGTGAAACTCATTTTCGTCGGCGGCTTCCTCGGAGCCGGAAAAACCACGCTGCTCGGAACGGTCGCGAAGAAACTCGCTTCCGAGGGCAAACGTGTCGGTCTGATCACCAACGACCAGGCTGATGACCTGGTTGACACCGGCTTCCTGAAACAAACCGGATCACAGGTCAAAGAAGTGGCTGGCGGCTGTTTCTGCTGCCGCTTCGACGACCTGGTGAACGCAGCGGAAAAACTCCTCGAAGAATTGAAGCCGGACGTGCTCCTCGGCGAACCTGTCGGCAGTTGCACAGACATCTCGGCCACGGTTCTGCAGCCAATGAAGGAACTCTACGGAGATTGGTTCGAGGTGGCGCCGTTCTCAGTCCTCGCTGATCCGCACCGGCTCCGGCAGGCGCTCTCGAAAGACAATGACTCCGGCTTCCCCGACAACGTGCTCTACATCTTCCGCAAACAGCTGGATGAAGCCGACGTTATCGTCATGAACAAGGTCGACCTGCTGAGCCCCGCCGAGCTGGACGCCCTGCGCAACGATGTGAGCACAGCGTATCCGGATGCCACGATCCTGACCATGTCCGGGCTGACCGGCGACGGCGTCGATCCATGGCTGGAGTTGATCCAGGCCGGCGGACAAGCCGGGAAGCGGATTCTGGACGTGGACTACGACCGCTATGCCGACGGTGAAGCCGTGCTTGGCTGGCTGAATGCCACCGTCCAGTTGCATGCCCCCGAACCAACCGTGTGGACCGCGTTCACAGAGGAACTCATCGGTGCCCTGAAGGTCGCCCTCGGCGACCGAGAAGCCGAGATTGCCCACCTTAAGACTCTCCTGACCACACCGTCCGGCTCCATCACGGCCAACGTGACAAATTCGGCAGAAGCGCCCTCGCTCCGCGGCAGCATCGCCGAGCCATGCCGGGACGCGGCACTGATCGTTAATGCACGAGTGCACATCAGTCCGGAAGCCCTTGAGCAGATTGTCAGGGACACGGTCACAGCGGTTTGCGGCGACTCGATTGAGGAAGAACTCGCTCACGTCCAGAGCCTGAGTCCCGGTCGCCCCACCCCCGTCCACCGCTACGACTCGGTTATCTGAACGTGCAGATCACGGGCCCGGCGCTTCGACGGTCCCGTGAATCTGGCTGGTTCACCTCTGGTGTCTTGGCTTTCTCACCCCGAAGCGGGTGACCCCAACGTAGCCCCGGGCATCGCCCGGGGGCCTGTGTCCACATCCACATTTGTGCCCTGACGGGGCACTTCATCTCTTCCAATCGCTTCGGCAATCGATGCACGTCTGTGATGCCGGCGGTCAACCGTTTCTGGTTGGTCAAGATCGTGCCACCCGGG
>JABHEG010000129.1 GCA_018676675.1 Lentisphaerota bacterium | reverse complement strand
AGTGCACTACGAGTGGACATGGTCGCATCCTCCATGTTGATCTTGTGGTAAGAACTAACATGGCGCGGCCTGTCCACTCACTCAACCATTCACGTACGCAGTTGCCGGAAGACCCATATGTTCTCTGCACAGATCACGTGGTTCTGTTGGCACAGCCCGAGTTTGCCGATGGTCTGTTGTACCGGTCAGTTGTGCTGGTGCCGAGGTCCAGTCCGGCACATTCGTTCACGGACTTGGAGGGGACGGTGATGGGGTTCACGGATCCGGAGTCCAACACCGGGTGTCTGGTGCCAACCGACCTGATCCTGAACCAGAAGACAACACCGGAACGCTTCTTCCGCAAGGTGGTTTTTACCGGAAGCCACGACCGATCCATCCGGGCCGCGGCGTTGGGAATCGTAGATGCCGTGGCGGTGGACTCACTGGTCTGGTGCCCGACGGCAGCTCAAGCCCCTCGACTGGCGGACCGCCTGCGCGTGTTGTGGGAGAGCCCCTCATTTGGGCCGCCACCCATCGTGGCTCCGGCAACCATCGACCAAGCGCTGAAGCACGCCCTGCAGGAAACACTTCTGCATCTGCACGAGACGGCTGAGGGGAGCCGCGTTCTCCGTGAGTTGGGAATCATCCGGTTCGTGGCTCCCCGCCCGGAGGACTACCGGTCGGCGTCTGAGCTTGCTGCCCGAGTCCGACAAAGGTGAACGGCTGACAGAGCTGAATGGTGGAGCAATGAAGCAAACGGCCAGACTGGATCAGCTGGTGCTGCGGATCGGCCTGGGGGTCGTGCTGTGCTTCTTCCTGCCTCTCGGGGTCTATTCTGTCTCGCACGCCTACTCGTCTGCCGATGAGTTTCTCACAGAACGAGCACGCAGCGTGGGGACGACTCTGGCCTCCCAGGTCGTGGAGCCTCTGCTGCTGGAGGATCGGATCGGCCTCCGTGAGGCGCTGCAGCGCCCCGTGGAAACGGACGCGAATGTTGCGTACCTGATCTTGGCGAATCCACGCGGGGAGGTGGTAACACACTCGTTCGGTCCCGCTGGTTTCCCTGCGGCTCTCCCGACTCTGTGGCGCGATCAGGAGGGAGGAATCGTGTCTTTCCGCTGTGAGGCAGGAACATTGATGGACCTTCACGTGCCGATCTGGGGCAACGAGCTGGGAGCACTGCACGTCGGCATGCGCAAGACAGCCGCGGCCGTAGCGGCACGCCGGGCATTGCGTTCCGTGGCGCTCGGGCTCATCCTGGCCGTGTGTTGCCTGGCAGCTGGGGCCAAAATGCTGGCCCGTGCGGTCAGCCGGCCGCTACGTGAGCTCGAAACCGCAGTGGCGCGTTACCCATCCATCTCCATCCAGCAACCGTGTCCTGAGTCATTCTTGACCGCGGAGGTGGCCTCACTGGCAACACGATTCACCGAGATGACGTGTCGAATGCGGGATCTCGAAGAAGAACGTTCCGCGACGGTGCGACGGATGGTCCACGCTGAGCGGCTTGCGGCCGTCGGAGAGATTGCCGCCGGCCTGGTCCACGAGATCCATAACCCCTTGGACGGCTTGCTGGAGTGCGTCGAGTATCTGGATGCAAAGAGCGACCGAACTGAGCAGGAGGCAAAGTACTACCCCATGATGAGAAATGGGCTTCAGCGGATCCGGAAGACGATGCGCGAGCTCCTTGGGTTCGCCACGTCCGAGCGCGAGGTCGCCCTCGCCCCGTGTCCAGTCCCGGATATCCTCAACTCACTGTCCGTGCTTGTGGCAAAGCACCCCGGCGAACGTAGCGTGCGGATGACCTGGCACGCAGCAGGGACATGCGTCTGCCTGTGCGACCCAGACATCTTGGCCCAGGCCGGCTTGAACCTGATCCTGAACGCCACCGAGGCAGCCGCCCGCGATGCCGAAGAGCCCGAAGTGGGGGTCAGCGCCTTCTGTGATGAACGCTGGGTCTACGTCGCGGTGGAAGACAACGGGGGCGGTGTTCCGGATGACATCCGGGCGCGCATTTTCGACCCGTTTTTCACCACGAAGCCGAGGGGCACGGGAACCGGGCTGGGCCTGGCGGTCTCACGCGAGCGACTTCGGGCAGCAGGAGGCGATCTGGAACTGGCCCCCGAAGCCCGCGAGCTTGGCGGATCACGGTTCGTCATCCGAGCCCCGAAGATCCTGTCCTCCGCCCCTCCGCGGAGACCGGCATATGGAGCCCCGGAGTAACATGCCAGCGAAGAAACACCTCAGCATTCTGATCGTTGACGACCAGCCTTTGAAGCTGCTGGTCTTGGAAGAGGGGCTGCGTGAAGCCGGCTACGTAGTGGAGACTGCAGGCAGTCCCATTGAGGCCAGGCCGATCCTCGGCAAGGCGAATTTCGACGTTGTTCTGTCCGATCTCCGCATGCCGGGTCAGGATGGTCTGTCTTTCCTGCGTGATCTGAAAGAAGCGAACCCGGAACAGGCGGTGATCGTCATGACCGCTTACGGCACGGTCGCCACAGCTGTTGAGGCCATGAAGATCGGCGCTTTCGATTACCTGCAGAAGCCGTTCTCCGCGCAGGAGCTGATGCTCAAGCTGCTGCGCTTGGAGGAATACCGGCGACTCGCCGCGGAGAATCGCTGTCTGCGAGACGAGCTGTCACGCCCCCGTCTTGAGACCAAACTGATCGGCTGTTGCGCACCGATGCGCAAGGTCTTCGAACGCATCCACGCTGTCGCCGGCCTGGACACCACGGTGCTTGTGCAAGGCGAAACCGGCACCGGCAAGGAACTCGTCGCACGCTCAATACACGAGACATCCCACCGTTCGTCCGCCCCTTTTGTCGCTGTCTCGTGCGCGGCGCTGCCCAAGGATCTCGTCGAATCGGAACTGTTTGGGCACGAAGCCGGCGCCTTCACCGGTGCCACGAAGCGCCGGCTGGGACGGTTTGAATCTGCCCGAGGCGGGACGATTTTTCTGGACGACGTTGATGACATCCCCGCCCAAGCACAGGTAAAGCTGCTGCGAGTGCTCCAGGAAGGCACGATCGAGAGGATAGGCGGCGGCCAGCCCATTCGGATCAACGTTCGCGTGATCTCGGCAACGAAGCAACCGTTGGCGCCACTGGTGGAGTCAGGAGGGCTCCGGCAGGATCTGTACTATCGTCTGAACGTAGTCCCGTTGCATGTTCCGCCTCTGCGCGACAGACGGGAAGACATCCCCTTGCTGATTCAGCACTTTATCGGACGGTTCTCCTTGCGTATGAACCGGAACCAGCTCTCGATTACGCCCGGAGCTATCTCGCTGCTTCGAGCACACGATTGGCCAGGCAATGTTCGCGAACTGGAACATGTCGTTGAGCGGATGGCTGCCCTCAGCCCGACAGGTGAACTGAGCGAAGATGACGTGCCCGAACTGCTGTCCCCGCGGAATGCCGACAGCATCGTGTCTTTGTCCTTTGAAGGAATTGAGGAGATTGACATGACAGCGGTTCTTCAAGCGACCGAAGCACGCTTCATCCAATGGGCGTTGGCCAACACAGACGGCAACGTCGCTCAAGCAGCCGATCTGCTTAACACGCCGCGTTCGACCTTCCAGTACCGACTCTCCAAGCTGGCAGAGAACGGCTTCTCGCGGTAGTGGACCTGTGTGCCGAGGATTTGGCCCGGGGTGCCGAATATTCGGCAGTTCATCCTTTGCCACGCGCGTCTCTGCCTGAGTGCCTCCCGGAGCTCATCCGGCTGCAGACGTTGAGCGCCCGGGAATGGACGCTCGCCCGACGGTGTCACGGCTTCCTCTTGGCGAAGACGGATAAACCTGCGCCCCATGCGCGGCTATGCCGAAGCAGGCACTCCCTCGCTGAAGCCCCTGTCGTGCAGCTTGCCATCCGCCCGTATCTGGCCGGCTAAGTTCCGCCCTCCTTCCGTTTCCGGCATTTGTCCAGACCGCCCCGCTTCCATGATTTTGGACGCTCGGCCGGATGCCGTGAGCCCGGTGGTGGCGAGCCAACGCTAACGGGTTTCCGTCACCTATCGCGTGCATCGCCCTTCTCCGAGGCACGCCGCCAACTCCACCCCCGCCTACACTGCAGACACTTACACATCGTGCATCCAGGGTTGGAGTGACGATTGCTAGGCAGCGCCCCAGTTAGGAGCTGGTGGTGTCCTGTCGGAGTTGTGTTGGGCGAAGACTTTAAGGAGGAGTAGACGATGGAATGTGTGCGGAAGCTGGTGGGTATCACGGCGGTTGTGATGAGCTTGGCGTTGGTCGTGCAGGCAGACGACGCGGGGACGGAGGTCAGGCTCAAGAAGCTGGAAGAGACCGTTCTCAGGCAGCAAGGGGAGATACAGGCTCTCCGAAGCGAGCTGCAGCGAGCCGGAAAGGCATCGGAAGTGTTGCCTCCCGGAACGGGCAAGGCGGAACTTGATGCGCAGCTCGCCAAGGCCATCGACGAGAGAATCGAAGCCAGCGGCTTGAGGCAGGGGAAGGACATCCCCCCCCTCCTGCTTGCCAAGCACCTCGAAGGGCTGAAGGCCAAGGGGGACTTGCGCCTCCGTTACGAGCAACACAACAACGACAACGCCGGCGGCACAGGCAACACTGATCGGGACCGCTTCCGCACGCGTTTCCGCCTCGGCGGGGTGTGGACAAGCACGGACGAGAGCTGGCAGGTCGGCGCCGGTGTGGCCACAGGTGGCGACTCGGGCACCAGTACGAACGAAACGTGGTCCAACGGCGAGATGTTCGAGACGGGGGACCTGCGCCTTGATTACGCCTACGCCAAGCATGCACTCGGTGACTCCGGGGTGAGCGTCACCCTCGGACAGCAGAAAAATCCCTTCGTCACGAGTTGGTTGCTGTGGGACAGCGACGTGAGGCCCATTGGTGCGACTCTCCATGCGGAATGCGGCGAGTTCTTCGCCACTGGTGGGGCTTACGACGTCATCCAATGGGGGAACAGTGTCGGTGGGCTCTTCGCCGGACAGATCGGCTGCGGACTGAAAGGCAAAGCCGGAGCCCTGCAGATTGCCCTCGGCTACTACGACTACCAAGGAGACGTCGTGGAGTCTCAAGCGGATGAAGGGTCGGGAGTTGCCGATTTCAGCTCCGGCAACTACGACTACAACATTGTCGATCTGTACGTGAAGGGGAGCACCAGCCTGGGAGATATGAAGCTGTCGGCCTACGGCGATGTGTTCATCAATCTGGGAGCAGATGGCAAGCAGAGCCAACGCGATCCGACCCCAACCGCCGCCGGCGGACTTGATCCCGACGCGGAAGACACCGGGTGGGTCTTGGGGCTGAAGGTGCAGCGCGGTCGGTGGACTCTCGGCTATGCCTACGCCCGAGTCGAAGCCGATTCAGCAGTATGGGGCCTGAAAGACGCTGATTTCGGCGCCAGCGGAACGGGCTATGACACGGATATCAAGGGCCACGTTCTCGAAGTTGGCTACAAGATGGCCAAGCATCTCTCTCTGGGGTTCGAGGCAGATTTCCTCAAGCCCATTGCCATGGACGACCAGAGAGAGACGGACCTCTACCAGCTCGATATCAAGTACAAGTTCTAGCTATCCCGGACAGGCTTGCGAGAGAGTACTCCCACTTCCCACTCCCTCGCTCCCAGCCCTTCCGGAGTTGCTCTCCATCGCTTTGGTTCGCTGCCCGACTCTTGGCAGCCCTGTGTCAGCTTTGCAGAAGGAGGTACAGCATGTCGGAGTTCATGTCGGAGTTCATGTTGCAGCCGCACCTGGCGTACAACTGGATGGTCGTGGCGTACTTCTTTCTCGGCGGCCTGTCGGCGGGGGCATACCTCTTCTCGGTCGTGGCGAACCACTGGGCGCCGACGTTCAGGCCGCTGGCCAAGAACGCGGCGATCCTGGCGCCTATCAGTCTTGCTCTGGGAATGTTCATCCTCTGGCTGGACTTGGGGATTCTCAGCAGAGGGTTGCTCATGGGAATCCACTTCAACCCCACCTCCCTTCTTTCATGGGGGAGCATCTTCCTCGGCCTGTTCATGCTGGTCGCCCTGGCCAATGCCTTCTCCTGCTGGCAAGGAGGAGAGGGGTGCAGGTCGCGCACGGGTAGACTGGCGATAGTCGGGGTGCCGTGTGCCTTGGCTGTCGCGATGTACACGGGCATCCTGCTGAATCGCGCTCCGGGGGTGGTTCTGTGGCACAGCACGCTGCTGCCGATCCTCTTCCTCAACGGCGGGTTGATCTCCGGCATCGCGACGACCATCCTGCTTTCGCTGGGGAATCAGCAGAAGGAACTGCTGGCAAAGCTTGGGCGTTTCGTCGTCATTCTGGTGGCGCTGGAGCTCGTCATGACATTCGTCGAGGTGATCATTCTCGCCGGAGGCGGTGTCAAGGCAGCCGAGGCATCCCGAGCGTTGCTCACGGGGCAGTTCAGCGGATTGTTCTGGGGGGCGCAGATTCTTGCCGGAGCAGTCGTCCCCGCCGTAATCCTGGCCGCTGGCAAGTCAAGTGGCGGACTGCAGGCCCTGGCCTCGATCCTACTGCTGATCGGCGTGTATGTCATGCGGCACATCATTGTCATTGGCGGACAGCTCATTGGGTAACTTCGAAGGAGGCATGATTGGCCATGACAACACCCGGCGCAACAGAGCAAAACCTACCAGAACAGAAGACGTGCTCCCGACGCTTATTCCTGAAAGCAGGTGGTGTCAGCACGGGGTTGGCGGTCGTGCCCGGCGCCCTTGCCGCGTCGGCGGCAACGGACGCATCCAAAGGTAAGCGGCTGGCGATGGTCATTGATCTCCAGAGGTGCACCGGATGCGGCGGCTGTATCCTGACCTGCAAGAACGAGAACAACGTCCAACTGGGGGTAGCCTGGTCCAACAAGATCAGCCGGACCGTCGGCACATTCCCGAATGTCCGTTACGACTACATCCCGACGCTTTGCAACCACTGCGCCAATGCTCCCTGTGTGAAAAGTTGCCCCACGGGCGCGATGCATAAAGGCCATGGGGACATCACCAAGCACACGCCCAAGAAGTGCGTTGGCTGCAAAACGTGCAAAGCCGTGTGTCCCTACGATGTCATCCACCCCAATGCTGTCGAGCCCCACAGATTCTGGAGGGACAAACGCGCGCTTATGGCCGGGGGGACGTCTTCCGGGCAGGAGGTCGCGGCGCAGGTTAACAGCGACGTGATTCCCTACTACAACCCCGCCAAGGAAGACATGGGTAAGGGCGCGGGCCTTCGTTACAAGGGCATCGCTGAGAAGTGCACGTTCTGCGATCACCGCACGACGAAGGGCGAGCTTCCTTACTGCGTGGAAGGATGCCCGGCCAACGCGCGGATATTCGGGGACTTGAATGATCCGAACAGCGACGTGTCAAAACTCCTGTCGAGGTACCGTTCCTGGCGCCTGAAGGAGGAGCTTGGGACCGAACCCAAGGTGTTCTACATCAGGGATTTCAATGCGGGGGCCAATAAGGCGAAAAAGGGCAGTGCGTGACGGTCGCAGCGGGTGGCCCCCGGGGCGGTATTCAGACACAGGGAGAATCACTCATGAATAGAACTGATCAAACTCCGGAACCGGAACAGACGCGGCAGACATTCATGAAAGGACTCGCAGCCGGGGGCGTCGCCTTGGCTGGGGCCGCCATGTTCGTACCCGCCCTGAAGGCGTTGGCTGCCGCTTCGGGTTCGGCGCGCAAGGTCGCGTCCGGCAAGGGCGAATGGCGGCCCACAACCTGCCAGGGATGCACGTCGTGGTGTGCGGTTCAGGTCTACGTCCAGGATGAAAGAGCGATCAAGATTCGCGGCAACCCGCACTCGAAGGTCAACAATGGGAACTGCTGTGTACGGGCTCATCTGGCCCTGCAGCAAGTCTACGACCCCGACCGGCTTCGGACCCCGCTGAAGCGGACGAACCCGAAGAAGGGGCGGAATGAGGATCCTAAGTTTGTCCCGATTTCCTGGGACGAGGCGTTAGACACGATCGCTGACAAGATCAAGGAGCTCCGCGATAACAACGAGACGCACAAGTACATGCTCATGCGTGGGCGCTATACGTACATGCGCGACATTATTTATGATCGCATGACTAAGATCATCGGCTCACCGAACAACATCTCGCACAGCGCCATCTGCGCGGAGGCGGAGAAGTTCGGTCCGTTCTACACCGAGGGTCTGTGGGACTACCGTCAGTACGACGTGCTGAACACGAACTACGCGTTGGTGTGGGGCGCGGATCCGCTTTCCGCCAACCGCCAGGTCTCGCACTACTCGAGCGTTTGGGGCCAGGTGATGGAGCGGGCCACGATCGCAGTGGTGGATCCACGGCTATCGGCTACGGCTGCCAAAGCCGATGAGTGGTTGCCGATCAAACCCGGCGAGGACGGCGCACTGGCCGTCGCCATCGCGCACGTGCTCCTCACCGAGGGGCTGTGGAACAGAGAGTTTGTGGGCGGCTTCCATCCGCAGTCGCCGGTGCAGGCCTTCGAGGCGGGGACAGAAATCCCGCTTGAGTTCACCGCGGAAGTCGATGGCAAGTCTGTGAAGCTCCCGACGTTCGAAGAGAATCACACTCACGGCCTGGTGGAGTGGTGGAACCTGGAGCTCAGAGACAAGACAGCCCAATGGGCGTCCGAGCGTGCAGGACTGCCGGTCGACCAGATCACGAGGGTAGCCATCGGACTGGGCAAAGCAGCGCCTCGCGCCATGGTTTGGGTCGGCGGCGGCCCGGTCATGCAGGTGCGCGGCGGATACAGCAGCATGGCGGCACACGCGCTCAACGGCTTGCTCGGCTCGGCGGACAACGTGGGCGGTACCATGGCGGCCAATAAGGAATACACCGGGAAGTTCCCGGGGGACAAGAAGGATAAGAAGACTCCGCTGGGGCCCTTCCTGGACGATATCGCCAAAGCCGGTAAGGCCCACAAGAAGATCGATCAGCGCGGGACGAAGGAGTTCCCCGCCCTGAAGAAAGGCCATCCTGGGACCGGCGTTGTCACGAACAATGCCGCCGAGGGGATTCTGAACGAGGATCCGAACGAGATCAAGGTTGTGATCGGCTATTTCAACAACTTCACCTTTTCCTGCCCGCAGGCCGAGAGGTGGGAACGGGCGATGGCCAAGATCCCCTTCACCGCACACCTGACTACGCATGCGTCGGAGTTCAGCTGGTTCTCGGACATTCTGCTGCCGTGCTCGCATCATCTATTCGAGAAATGGGGGTACGTGAAGTCGCACGGGAACGGTTACCGGCACGTGACCATGAACCAGCAGGTCATCAAACCCGTTTGGGACGTGAAGACGGACGAAACAGAGATCCCGTGGGAGATTGCGACAAAGCTCGCCGAGAGAGGATTCACGAACCTGCTCGAGCACTACAAGCAGTACAAAGATCCTGAGACCGGCAAAGCGCCGACGAATGCAGGGGAGTTTGCTCTCTACGCTCTGAAGCACGCCACGCAGAAGCTCTGGGATCCTGAGCAGCACGCGGGCGGCGATACGTTCAGCGGCTGGGAGGACTTCAGACGCAAGGGCGTGTGGAATTCCGACCCCTATCCGTTCCGCAAACGCTGGGGCGCTTTCAAGACCAGGACGCACAAGTTCGAGTTCTACAGCGAGACGCTGAAGCACGCCCTCGAGGAGCATGCCGAGGCACACGAGACGACGGTTGACGGCATTCTCGAGGCCACCAAGTACCTCGCTCGCGGTGAACTCGCCTTTGTGCCGCACTATGAAGAGCCCTTTGTCTGGGGTGACGAGAAGGAGTACCCCTTCGTGCACGTCGATTACAAGTCGCGGCTCAACCGCGAAGGACGCTCCGCCAATTGCTACTGGTACAACGAGTTCAAGGACTTGGATCCCGGCGACGAGGCGTGGTCCGATGTGGCCAAGCTCAATCCTGTCGATGGCCGGAGGCTCGGCATCAAAGACGGCGACACGATCAAACTGACGTCGCCCACCGGATCCCTGACCTGCGCGGCGAAGCTCTGGGAAGGCGTCCGTCCGGGAACCGTCGCCAAATGCTACGGCCAGGGGCACTGGACCTACGGTCGAGTGGCAGCCAAAGAGTTCGGCCGGATTCCCAACGGCGGCAACAACAACGACATCATTCCCGCCGACTACGATCGCCTCAGTGGCGCGACTGCCTTCTACGGCGTGGTGAGAGTGAAGGTGACAAAGGTCTGATGGTTATCACGAGTGAATACCAGAGGGCGACGACCTACCAGTTGCTCTCCGACTGCTTCCGAGAGCCCGGCCAGGGATTGCTGGACAAACTGGCCGGGCTGGACGGGACCTGTGACTCGTTGCAGCAGCAGCTTAGGGATAGTGTCGGCAGTCCTCCGGATATGGAGCGATTGGCAATCGATCATGCCCGGCTGTTCGTCGGGCCGTTCACGACCGCTGCTCCACCCTACGGGTCTGTGTATCTGGAGGCGCAAGCCCGCCTCATGGGCGACTCGACGGCCGACGCTGCGGTCTGGTACGGCGAGGATGGACTGGAAAACACCCTCTCAGAGCCGCCGGACCATGTGATCATCGAACTTGAGTACATGCACTTCGTCGCCCTCAAAGCGGCCGAAGCCCTGAATGCAGGCGAAGCCGAGAAAGCGTCGTACTACCTAGGGCGCGAAGAGCAGTTCCTGGCTGATCATCTCGGGCGCTGGATTGCGGCGTTCACGCAGCGCATGGAGGAGCATGCGGAGACTGCGTTCTACTGCTGCCTGGCGCGGCTGACGCGTCAGTTTGTTGCCGATGCCGCCGTGTTCTCCCTATGCGCAGAGGAGGTCCGAGATGTTGACTCCGCATGAGGCGTGGAGCCTTGTGGTTGGCCAAACAGCTCGCCTTGCTCCTACTGATCGTCCTCTTGCCGACGCGCTCGGCTGCGTGCTCGCGGAGGACATCACCGGAGATAGGGATGATCCGCCCACGGACCGATCGGCCATGGACGGTTACGCGGTGCGCTTTGCCGACGTGGCGTCTCCCCCCGTCGTGCTTGCCGTATGCGCCGAGCTGCCGGCCGGGGTTGCGCCCCCGGAGACGCCCATCACAAGCGGCCAGTGTGCGCGCATCTTCACCGGCGGGGTCGTGCCTCCCGGAGCAGATGCCGTGATCAGACAAGAAGACACAGCGCATCCGCTCCCGGAGGGAAACGGTCGATGCGCTGAGACTGAGACTGTGACCGTTCTCAAACCGCCTAAGCCGGGCGAGAACATCCGTCGGTGCGGCGAAAACGTGCGCGCGGGTTGCTTGGCTCTGGCCCACGACTGCGTGTTGACTCCGGCTCGCCTTGGCGTGTGTGCACTGATGGGCCGCACGACGGTGAGTGTCTTCCGCCGTCCAGTGACCACGATCATCTCAACCGGAGAAGAAATCAGGCAGGCCGGCGAGCCGGTTCAGCCACACCAGACACGCGACGCCAACGGTCCCATGCTTGCCACGGCCCTCCGGGAGAATGGCTTCCGGGTGGACGCCTGCGAGTGCGTGGGCGATGTGCCGGACCAGATTCGCGGCGCCATCGCCGCAGCCGAGACAAGAAGCGATGTGGTCGTCCTGACGGGCGGCGTCTCTGTCGGCGCTCACGACTACGTCCCGGCAGTCGTAAGTAGCCTCCACATGACGACCCATTTCCACCACATCGCGATGAAACCTGGTAGATCCATATTGTTTGCGTCATCGGTTGCAGGAAAGCAGCTTTGGGGCTTACCGGGCAACCCGGTCAGTGCTCTGCACGGTTGCCACGAGTTTGTGTTGCCTGCCCTCCGCATTATGGCAGGCCGGCCCCAGCTCAGTGTCCGCCCCGCGCTGATCCTGCCATTGGCTGAAGCCGTGAGGGCACGAGGCGGGAGACAGGAGTACCGGCTGGGACGCTTGACCGAGCGGGGAGAATGCGGACAGGTCGCGCCGGTGCCAAGCTGCGGGTCCGGCGACCTCGTGGCCGCGGCCCACGCCGATGGAATGTTTGTCATCCCGGTGGATCTGCGGGCGATAGAGGCAGGGACGCTTGTGCAGTTCCACCCCTGGAGGGCCGTGTCATGATCGCCTTCAGGCACCAAACGCTCCTCCAGGAGCTGTCTCTCCGTCTCTCCGTCACCGACCATTGCCAGATGCGCTGTCGTTACTGCGTGCCGTCCCTCGACGGAGATATGTGTCGGCAGACGAACATCCTCACCTACGAAGAAATCGTCACCCTCGTACGGTGCCTGCAGGAACGCTTTGACCTGCGCAAGCTACGCATCACCGGTGGGGAGCCTCTGGTGCGTCCCGGGCTTGAGAGACTGATTGGAGAGGTGTCGGCGCTGGGGATCCCCGACCTCGCACTGACCACGAACGGAATCCGCTTGCCCCAACTTGCTCGCACGCTCAAGAAGGCTGGGTTGCGACGCGTGAACATCAGCCTCGATTCTCTTTCGCCGGACACGTTCCGATCCCTCACGGGCAGCGCCGCTCTGAGACAGGTTATAGAGGGAATTGATGCCGCGCTGGCGTGCGATCTTCGGCCGGTCAAGCTGAACATGGTGGTGGTCGGCGGAGTCAACGATGCGGAGGCGGGCGAACTCCTGGATTTCGCCCTTCGACGAGGCTGTGAGTTGCGTTTCATCGAGCTTATGCCCATTGGTCCGGGAAGGCGACTGTTTGAAACTGGCTTCGTCTCGTCAGAAGCCCTCCGCCTGCAGTTGGAGAAGACGTTCGAGTTCAGCGCTCTGGAGACCACTCTCGGATCCTCGGCCCGGCGTTACCGCGTAAGCGGCGCCGGCGCGTGCACGGGTAGCGCAGGTTTCATTTCAGCGTGTAGCAACCCCTTCTGCCACGACTGCACCAGACTGCGCGTTACAGCGGACGGGCGTCTGCTTGGGTGCCTTGCCCGGCAGAGCGGGTATGGCGTCCGTGAGCTTCTCAAGAGCCCGGACCCCGCAGCCATCGAGCGTGTCGTCAGGCGGGCCTTCAGCGAGAAGCGCTCGGACCTGACGTTCACACAACATACGGCCATGGCCTCGATCGGCGGGTAGAAGCGCCGGGAGACCTGCCCTGTGACAGCCGGACAGTGCAACCCGGCAAACCGGAGTGGGAAACGCCACCGGGTACTTGGTTACCCAGGACGAGGAACAATGGATGATGCAGGAACAATCGACGCCGTCTGCCTCAGTGAGTGCAAAGGTGAGCGCAAGACCGCTGTGGGGTCGGCTTCCCTGCGCACGGACCACGGGATCACAGGCGACGCGCACGCCGGGAAGTGGCACCGACAGGTGAGTCTGTTGGCAGCCGAGGACATCCGGATGATGCGGGAAAAGGGGCTCTCGGCTCTGAGTCCGGGCGATTTCGCGGAGAATCTCGTCGTTTCGCGGCTGGACTTGGGCGCCTTGGGGCTGGGTAGCCGCATCGGGATCGGCACGGATGTTGAGATCTCGCTCACTCAGATAGGGAAAGTCTGTCACACGCGCTGTCAGATCTTCTATACGACCGGCGATTGCATCATGCCTCGACGCGGTCTGTTCGCACGTGTCCTGGCAGGCGGCGACATCTCTGTGGGAGACCGGGTCGTCGTCTCCAAGGCCGTGCCCAGGGACCTTCTGCAGTGCGTGGTCCTGGCCGTCCGCGAAGGGGATTTGGACGACGACGTTGAGGCCGGTGTTTGTGGAGCCGTGGCAACCCGATTGTCCTGCCGACTCCCCTGCCATGTGTATGCCAAGCGCCTGGTGTCTCGCGACAACGCCGAGATGACACGCGCGCTCCGGCATTACTGCGATGGGCATTCCATTGACCTCGTGGTCATCACGAGCGCCTCCGGTTCCTCGTCCGCCGAGGCCGTGACGGAGGTGCTGACAGCGACTGTTGAACGGACCGCCCCCGATGTCGAGCACGCGATTGCCGGCGTTCGTGCCCGGCACACGCCCGCGGCGTCGGAACCACCATTGCTGAGCTCAGGAATCCGTGGCTCGACGCTCATCGTCAGCCTGACCGAAGCGCGGGAACCTGCCCTTGCGGAGCAGGACAACGTCTTGCCCGCAATAGCACACGCCTGCCGAGAGCTACGCGACCATCGGGCGCAAGAACCAGGGACATCCATTCCATGACTCTTCCTCAACACATCCCCGTGTTTGCCGTCTGCGGCTGGAGTGGTTCGGGCAAGACCACAGTATTGATAGAGGTCATCCAACGACTTGTCAGACGCGGCTTGACGGTCGGTGTGGTCAAACAAGATGTGCACGGTCTGAACATCGACCACGAGGGCAAGGACACAGATCGCTTCTACAAAGCGGGTGCCGATGTGCTGATCCGAGGCCCCGAGCAATCCTTCTCCCGCCGTCACCGGACGGACTATCCTCCGCTGGTTCACCTGCTCAAGACGATCTGTCCCCGTTACGATCTGATCTTGGTCGAAGGCCACAAGACGACGCCCCTGCCGAACAAAGTGTGGTTGCTCGCCGAGGGCGAGGAGACGTGCCCACCCGAAGCGACAGGCATCCGCCATGTCCTCGGACGCGATGAGGACCGCGTTGGGATCCTCTTGCAGATGATTGACAAATGGTTGCCGACGCTCTGGCGGCGTGCACCATTGTTCGCGGGAATACTCATCGGCGGAGAAGGCCTGCGCATGGGACAGCCGAAGCACGTCCTGAGAATCAAGGGGCGGACGTATCTGGAACAGATCATCGATGCGGTCAAGCCCTGTGTCGACCAAACGGTCCTCCTTGGTGAGGCGCACGTGCCAGGCTCTCTCTCGAACGTGCCTCGATTGCCGGACGCGCAGGGCGTTCGCGGTCCCCTGGCCGGCATGCTCGCGGCCATGCGCTGGTCCCCCCTGACGTCATGGGTCTTCCTCGGTTGTGACCAGCCTCTGGTCTCCCCGGAAGCTCTGCAATGGCTCCTGGACACACGCAAACCGGGAGTCTGGGCCGTTCTGCCGAGACTGGAGCACTCGAGTGACAAGATGGAGCCATTGCTGGCTTACTACGATTTCCGCGCTGCTCCCATGCTCGAAGGCGTGTGCAAGCCCGTGGACATCGCCGACTCGCCCAGAGTGGCCACCCCTCTCGTCCCCGCTTCGTTTACGTGCGCCTGGACGAATGTCAACACACCGGCAGACAGAGCGCATGCAGAAACCGTCGTCGCTCAGCGTTCGAGTCAACAAGGCACGGCCTTGCGACCACCATTGGAGTATGCGTTCTGAGCTGAAGATGCCTGAGCCCCTGCAACTGACGGGACACTGGTTCCGCGCGGGTGGGGCCGCTGGCAACAAGAAAGAGAACGATAGGAATCTCTCCGAGGAGTGTCATGAGGAGCATCGCCGGGAAAACTGGTCGCGGTCGGCGGCGGCGGTTGAATTGTCCCTACCAAAAACTACATCCGCACTCAAAACCGGCACCCCCGACCGCCTCCTCTCCCCAGCCCTCACACCCACATTCCCCGCATTCGCTGAATGCCCTCCTCCCCCAACAACCCCACCCGCCACCAAGCAAGCGCAGGCCAAAGCCATTCCGGAGAGCTGCTGAGCTTTGAGCCAACGGCCCTGAAGCCCGGTCACACGAACACCGCGTTACACGAGGGGATCCTCAACGATGCTGCCACGCTGGCCGGAATCCACTGCAACTGTTGCAGTGATCAGCGGCGGGCTCCCGTCTTGGTTGCATCCCCTCATCCTCCCCGCTATCGTGATCATCAGAAGACTGAGGGAGTTTCTTTGATGGTGAAGGGCGGGCTGATGCTGGTGAGGGAATGCGGGTTCATCAGGGAATCGGGGCGGGAATATCTGAGAGAGGTACTTCGCACGCCGGAGTGGTAAGAATGAGTGCGGGCCCTGCCTGAGCTTGGGCGGTGGTGTTTCGTCAGCTCATTTCGGATGGTCAGGGGTGAGCTGGACTGAGCCGTTGCAGGTTGCCGGCACGTCGTCGTCCGGCGAGGGACGCCAGGCGAGCTGGGGCTTCCCGATGGTGTCGACGTCCGGGCGTATCTACGTGCTCTGGAACCAGTTTCAGGGCCCTATCGACTTCCATCACCAGTTTACGGGGACGATGGACGGTCGTTACAGCGACGATGAGGGGCGGACCTGGTCTTTGCCCCAGACTGTGCCCATGCCGCACAGTCCCTATGATCACCCGGACGGGAACATGCCTGGGAACTGGATTGTGTGGCAGAAGCCGGAACGCCTTTCCGGGGGCACGTATCTGGTGGGTTACACGCGTTGGTTCAGCCCCGCCGTGCGTCGGCCGGTCGTGGCGGATCAGCGCGGGAAGAGCGACTGGTGGTCGACCGACTGTGCGGTTGAGTTCATGCGTTTTGACAATCTGGATGATGACCCTGACCCCGAGCAGTTGGCGGTGTCTTACTTCGCCTGGGGTGACCAGGCGCTGCGGGTTCCCTACTATCTGGATCCGCTCAACACGGTTGCTCAGGAACCCAGCATCGTCTCATTGCCCGACGGGCGGCTGTTCTGCGTGATGCGCACGATGACCGGGTACATCTGGTACAGCGTTTCAGGCGACGGTGGCGAAACGTGGGG
This sequence comes from Lentisphaerota bacterium, assembly GCA_018676675.1. GTDB lineage: Bacteria > Verrucomicrobiota > Lentisphaeria > Oligosphaerales > JABHEG01 > JABHEG01. The sequence goes on along the minus strand of JABHEG010000129.1, from coordinate 264 downwards.
CAACCCGCGACCCCTCCTGCGCCGCGACCATGGCCAGGTCATTGAGCAGCCCATTTACTGCTGCCCGGTCTACCAGCTCGCGGATGGTCGATACGTATTGCTCCATCACCTGCGCCTCGAGGGACGTGACTACGCGGACTCCAACAACAACCGGCGTCCCGCGTATATCGCCCTCGGCGAGTTTCGCCCGGGCGCAGACCAACCGGTTTGGTTCAGCGAGTCGAAGTTGCTCATGGACAATGATGGGGTGCGCCTGGGCCCGCT
>JABHEG010000338.1 GCA_018676675.1 Lentisphaerota bacterium | reverse complement strand
GTGTGCCCAAAAACGACGGTTCTTGCCATCCCAAGCGCCGCCCCGGGGCAGAAACCGTCCGAAGGCCCAGAAATTAGCTGCAAAGCCCCTCGGGGCGGCCGCTGGAAGCGGGCGGTCCGAGGGGTTTTGCAAGAGCCTCGTGTAAGTGACGTTCGAGAGCGATTGATTGCCCACACTGTGAGGTTGGGGGCAGGTGCGTGGCCGTGCTTCTGAGGTACTGGAAAACGGCACGGCCTCCAATCGCGTGACATCGTCGTGCGTCATCGCTACTGACCGCAGTTGTATAGTTGTGTGACACCCTCTCACGGTCGCGGGGCCTGTCCGGCAGGCCCGGTCCGCGCTAACCACAGCCAGTGACAGAGTTCGGCGATGAAGATAGGCATCATTGGCGATATCCACGGGAACTTGGATGCCCTGCTGGCAGTCCTTGAAGCGCTCGACAGTGTTAGTGTCGATGCGATTCTCTGCACCGGGGACATCGTTGGTTACGGGGCTTGTCCGAGGGAGTGCATCGATATCATCCGCGAGCTCGAGATTCCCTGTGCCCAAGGGAATCACGACGAGTACACCTCGCAGATTGGTCAGGACTGGTTGATCCAGCCCGATGCGCGAACTGTGATCCAGTGGAATCAGGAGGTCCTTCCTGATACGTACATCGAGTGGCTGGCCGCTCTTCCTCGGGTGGTTGAGTTCGAAGGGGTCGAGATCCTGCACTCCTCCCATGTCTGGTGGCCGGAGTGGCCCTATGTGATCAACGACCGCACGGCGGTGGAGAATTTTCTGTTCCAGGAGTCGCGACTGAGTTTCAACGGTCATTCCCATGTTCCGCTCTGCGTTTCGCACCAGCCTGGGAAGCGCCCGCAGCTGGAACTCCTGCGGAACATGTTTCTCCCGCGGAAGCAGCGTCTACTGATCGGTGTGGGATCGGTCGGACAACCCCGCGATGGCGATCCGCGCACGACGTGTGTGGTCTATGATTCTCACGAGGACGCCATCCGGATTCTGCGTGTGGCCTATGACATTCCCGCCGCCCAGCAGCGTATTCGGCAGGCCGGGCTCCCGGAGGAGCTTGCCAATCGCCTTGCCGTCGGCCGGTGACGAGCCATGATACAAGCGCTTCCCCTACCTGCTAAGATCAACCTCTACCTGGACGTTCTCGGGCGTCGTCCGGACGGGTACCATGACATCTGCAGCGCCATGGTTCCGGTGGCGCCTCCGCTGGACGAGCTTTCAGTCATCGAGTCGCATGGCCCAGGAATCACCGTCTCCTGTGGAGACACACGCGTGCCGCAGGACCAGACGAACTTGGTGTGTCGGGCAGCTACTGCGTTTGCCACCGCTGCACGGATCGCTCCGAGATGGCATTTTGAGCTCACCAAGGGGATCCCCGTGGCTGCCGGGCTGGGAGGCGGGAGCGCCGATGCCGCCGGGACGTTGCGTCTCCTCAATGAGCATTACGAGTCTGTGCTGGCTGAGGAGGAGCTCCACGTTCTCGCGGCGGGGCTCGGGGCAGACGTCGCGTTCTTCCTGAAGCCCCGCCCGTTGCTTGCTGAGGGGACAGGGGCTGAGCTCACGGCAATTCCGGTAGGGGCTGAGCTGGAAATCATCCTCGTCAATCCCGGCTTCCCGGTTTCTGCTGCCTGGGCCTACAGCCATCTGGAACGGAACTCGTTGCCTGCCGCGCCTCCCGTTTCCGAGTGCCTGGCCGCGTTGGCACAGGGAAGCGTGGCAGGCGTGGCAGGAACCTGCTACAATGCTCTGGAGTTTGCCGTACGTGACAAGTTCCCAGTCGTGGACATGCTCATAGATTTCCTTTGCTCGAATGGCTGTGCGACGGCGCATGTGAGCGGAAGTGGCCCCACGGTTTTCGGTGTGTGTGAGGCCGGCCGGCAGGAGACGATCGGGGAGACGCTGGAGCAACGGTATGGGAGTGCCGTGTGGTGGTGCAGTACCTCCGTTCTGCCGGTGCTGGTCTGACAGGAGGGACCGGCGACGGCGAGGCGTGTGGCTTCCGGAGGCATCGCCGAGTGCGCACGTGCTCTTCGGTGCCCGCGACGGCGATGGCCGACCGACCGTGATCGCGCTCACCGTTTTCCCGCCTGGGCTGAATAGATCTGCGCACATGAGCGTCTATTGGTTGTCACATGGGTGCGTGTCGCAGAGCGTCACGAACAGACAGTTTTCGGGTGGCTGCTATCGATACGAGATTCTGCCAACAATGCGGATCGCATGTCCGCGTCCTCGCGGTCGCACGCGCAGGGGTTGCCATCTTTGTCAGTGTGTGGTTTGCCTTGCTTATGGGGTGTGCCAGGACGTCGCTGTTTGTCCCCTATTCGTCACAGGCTGATGGGATCCGCCGCCGCGTTCGTGCCACAGAAGAACTGGACCTCGAGAGGTTATATGCCCGTGAACTGGTGGGGCGTGATCGGCTCCTGTACCTCCTTGAACGGGGGCGCATCGCCCAGATCCAAGGGGAGCGTTCGCTGAGCATGACGGACTATGACAACGTCTGGGAGGAGGCGCGCCTTCTGGAGGAGCGCCCTGTTCTCACCGCAACGGGGGCGGCGGCTCAGTCATCGGTCGTGGTTCTCAACGACAATGCATTGCCTTACCGCCCCGCCGGCTACGAGCGCGTCATGCGGTCCCACTTCCAGATGCTCAACTTCTTGTTGAGCGGCGATCTCGAGGGGGCTGGCGTTGAGGCTCGGAGGGCGAGCGCTGAACAGCGCGATGCCGAGAAGCGACACGACCGGGAGGTCGCCGCGGTCAATGGGAGTGGATTTGGGGGACTGAAGGAAGAGGGACACCATTCACCGGACCTTGATGTTCGCTACCGACGGACCGATGTCATAGCCCAAGGCACAGAGCAGTCCTGGATGAGTGCCTCGACGTTCTACCTTTCAGGTCTCGTATTCGAGCTCCTCGGGCAGGACAGTGATGCGTATATTGACTACACCAAAGCAGCGGCACTTGCTCCTCGGTGTTCGACTGCTCGGGGCGATGCAGTTCGGTTGGCTCACCGGCTGGGTGTTGTTGATGATCTGAGAAGCCGGCTCGGGGCGCCTGCCGAGGACAAGAGGAACGTGTTGACTTGCGGGGAAGGAGAGGGGTGGCTTGTTGTTCTGTTCGACGAGGACTTCGTGCCCGTGCGACAGGAGGTTTCGCTTCCTATCCCCCTGCCGGGGGAAGACACGTGGCTTATGGTCTCCCTGCCAACCTATCAGGAGATGCCCCCTCCATCTGAGCCATTACTCGTCATCGCCAATGGCACTAACCTTGGGGAGACCGAGCCTTTGGGATCGGCGAGCGGTCTTGCAGGTCGAGCCCTCCGAGAGGAGCTGCCGCGCCGGATCGTCCGACACGTGTTACGGACGACCGCAAAGGGCGTCGCTGCCAAAGCGGCCCAAGACCGGTACGGGTGGGCGGGCGGCGTTGCGTTGGGGATTCTGGACACGCTGACGGAACGGGCCGACTTGCGCAGTTGGACGACGCTGCCCGGTTGGACGCAGTTGCTGCGGTCTGGAGTGCCTGTGGGGAGACAGAGTTTGAGGTTCGGGCATGGAAACGCAACGCGACAGGTCCAAGTGGAGGTCTCTGAAGGAGGAACGACTTTTGTCTACGTGGCGCGGGTGGGCGATACATTCCGAGTCGATGTGACTCACCGGCATCGGACCGGGCTTATGGGTGTTTCGGCACCCGTCATCCCCGGTGCATTCCCAAGACCCCTGGCGCCGGCAGGTGCCGAAGGAAAGGACAGTGGCGATGAGTAACTTGGTGCGTGGTGTATGGTGTTGTCGGGGCATTGCCGTGGGGCTTGCCTGTGTTGCCCTTGGTGGAGTGGGACTTGGCTGCAGGAAGGTCACCTCCGGCATTGAGGGAGGGGCAGCTTCCGTGCCCGTTGCAGCCCCTGGCCTGCACGTGAGCAAATACGTGATCTGCCACAACCGGGGGCTGGCAAAGACGATCACGCTTGTGGACCTGAAGACGACCACGACGGAAACGAAGCTCATACGGGCGAGTGCCAGCATTCTCTCGACCTCGGCAAAGACTCAGCAGGTGCTCTGCAGATTCTCGTGGTTTGATTCAGAGGGCTTCGAGATCGATCCCGGGGCCAAACCATGGCAGCCCGTGTTGCTCTATGGTAACGAGACCAAGACGGTACAGGATGTGGCGCCTTCGAGTGCGGCACAGGAGTTCCGCATTCACATCCGGGAGAAGTGATCTGGCGAGTCGGTGGTGGGTATCGCTGCCGGTTGCTCTACCGCTCGTGTCGGCCGGGAAGAGCGAAGAGACAAGACCGAAATGAAAACAGTGGAGGACAACGTGAAAACGACTTTTACAGCCCTGGCGATAGCCTCGATTGCGTTCCTGGGTGGCTGTCGATCAACTCCGGATGTGGCGTATGGCGACGCGACGGGCGTTGACCCGATGACGACGGACTTTGAGGCATCTGACTTGCAGCAGATTGCCGTGGCGATGGTCGATTCATTACTGGAGTTCCCCGCGGTGGTCGCCCTAACGCGGACCGACCGACCTGTTGTGCTCGTGGGCCGCGTGAAGAACAAGACCATGCAGCACATTGACACGGAGGCGTTGACGGACACCATCCGCACCCGCCTGATCCGCTCCGGGACGTTCCGCTTCATTGATCGGACAACTGATGACGAGGTTATCGAGGAGATAAAGATCCAGCTTGAAAGCGGCCTGGTTGACCCGAAGACGGCCCGCCAGTTCGGGCGCCAGATCGGGGCCAAATTCCTGCTGACGTCCAACTTGGCCGAGATCGTCCGGACAAAGGGGCGGGTCAAGGATGTCTACTACAAGTTCACGATGAACCTGAAGAACCTGGACACGGGAATTCTCGAGTGGGCTGACGAGAAGGAAATCCGCAAGGTCCGGACTCGTCGACGGCTTGGGCTTTAGAAGGGGATCCCTTCTTCGCCGCTGCCATTTTCGCCATCGTCATCGGCAGATGTTTCCTGCCACTTGGGGGTGCCTTGGGCGCTCTTGAGGAGGATCTCGATTTTCTTCTCAGTCTCACCCAGTTGCTTTCCGCAGTGGGTAGTCAGCTTCATGCCTTCCTCGAAGCGTGCCATGCTCTGCTCGAGCGTTAGGCGGCCTCCCTCCATTTCTGCGACGATCGCCTCCAGCTTGGCTAAGGCTTCTTCAAACGCAAGCGGTCCCTGTTCTTCCATGTTCCGGATCCTTATGTGTTGCTCTCGGCTTGAGCTCTGCTTTGTACGGTCAGGGCGAGTTCTCCCTCGGCGATGAGGCCGCGCAAGCCTTCACCTGGTGCCACATCACTGTTTTTGCGGACGGCTTGACCACCCCTTTTCTTGAGCAAGATGGCATAACCGCGTCCCAGCACGGCTTTCGGATTGAGCGCACAGAGTTGTTCATCCATGCGCACGATCCGTTCCTTGGCTTTCTCCAGCCGGTAGATCAGGGCCCGTGGGAGTCGCAATGTCAGTTCATCCAGCCGCTGTTGGTAGACTCTGACGGCATGTTCCGGTTCGCGGAACACGCGGCTCCGAGCAGCCCGCTCGAAGCGCCGTGTGAGTTCACTCAGTCGCAATTCAAGGGCCGAGGTCAGCCGCCTGTGGCCACTGGCAATTGCCTCCTGGAGCTCTTCCTTCCTGGCGATGACGAGTTCAGCTGCGGCTGAGGGCGTCGGCACCCTCAGATCGGCGGCGAAGTCGCAGATGGTGAAATCACGTTCATGTCCGACCGCACTGATGACCGGGATGGATGAGGCGGCCACTGCCCGGGCAACGATTTCTTCGTTGAAACTCCACAGGTCTTCCAGGCTTCCTCCGCCGCGAGTAACCACGATTACGTCACACGCCTGCGTTGTGCTCAGGAAGTTGATCCCCGCGGCGATTTCCGCAGCGGAGGCCGAGCCCTGAACTGCTGCCGGGACAATCCGGATGTGCATGTTGGTGAATCTGCGCGTCAGGATCTGCATGAAGTCCCGGATGGCGGCCCCATCGGGGGAGGTGACGACACCGACGCACCTGGGGAGGACCGGGACGGGGCGTTTGCGTTCCTCGTCGAACAGGCCTTCCTCACGGAGCCGACGTTTGAGTTCGTCGAACAGTTTCTGCAGTTGTCCGAGCCCTTTGGTGCGAACTTTGGAGACGATGACTTGGTAGGTCCCACGGGGCTCGTAGACACTGATGCGTCCCTGCACCTCGATCTCCAGGCCAACCTTTAAGCCCAGCTCTCGGGCTTCGGTGGATCCCCTGAAGAATACGGCCGACACTTGACTGTGGGCGTCCTTGAGGGTGAAATAGACGTGCCCGGACCGGTGGATGGTCAGGTTACTGATCTCTCCCCGTAACCAGAGGGGGCTCAGCGACTGCTCCAACACGTCTCGCACAATGCGGTTGAGCTCCGACACTGTCCACACGGAAGGCATATCCTGGTTGGTGTCTTCGGGATGCATTCAGTCCTTCCTTGTTCAGCCGTTTTCTGGTGCACTGAAAGAATAACACGCCGCGGGGGCTGTGCCACGGTGTCGTCGGCAAACGGCTCTGTGTTCCGGCGGCTTCCTTCGAGCGCCGTCCCGGGAAGGACATCGTGTTGTTCAGACAGTCTGTTTCAAGCCACTGCCGGAGGGTCTTCGCTTCCTGTGTTGACGGTGACGGACGGCGCGTGGGGCCTCACTCCCTCGTTGCCATCACTCTTGTCGTTGTTTCCGGTTGAATTTGTGTGCGTTGGGACCATGTTATGGAACTGTTCTGTGCGATCGTGCAGAGCACGGGTTAAGACGTGTTGCGGCGGCAGTACGGGGCCGCCCGGGAGCCAGCGGCGGCGAGTTCAGGTGTTGTGCACCGCGAGGCCAAGTGGTCTGGCCGGGTGTGCACGCGGGGCTGCGGAACGACATGTCCGTTCGGGCAGGCAGCCGATGCATCTCGTGGCGTGGCGCACGTCTTCCCCCCACGTTCCCTAATTTCTTGCTGTTCTTATTCTGGAGTGCATCCGGCCAACATCGAAGCCAAGGAGGCAACTAAGTGAGTCTCAAGATATTCGTCTGCGTCAAACAGGTCCCGGATACGAAGAACATCACGGGCCAGGCGATGAAAGAAGACGGTACGGTCAACCGTGCTGCGTTGCCAGCCATTTTCAACCCGGAAGATCTCAATGCCCTGGAGATGGCTCTTGAGCTCCGTGACGAGCATGGTGGCAAGGTGATCGTGTGCACGATGGGGCCTCCGGCCGCCGCCGATGTCCTGCGTCACGCTTTGTACATGGGAGCTGATGAGACGATTCTCGTTTCCGATCGGGCGTTTGCCGGGGCCGACACTCTGGCCACCAGCTACACGCTCGCTTGCGCTGTCCAGAAGTACGGCGAGTGTGACATTGTGATCTGTGGTCACCAGGCGATTGATGGAGACACCGCTCAGGTTGGTCCTCAGTTGGCCGAGAAACTGGACGTGCCTCAGATCACGTTTGTTGAAGGTGTGCTGGATGTCTCCGAAGGCCGAGTCAGGGCAAAGGCACTGATCGAGGGCGGATACGAAGTGGTCGAATCCCCGACGCCGGTTCTGATGACCGTGGTCGGGAGTGCGAACGTCCCCCGGCCTGCTGGGGCCCGGCGTTTGATGACCTACAAGAAGGCCGTCACCCGCTCAGAGCTTCAGGCTCAGCATGGCGGAGCCGACTACGAAGACGCGAATCAGGTGGCGGCCGAGGAAGACCGGCTGCGCGAGCGGGGCCTGTGGATCCATGAGTGGCATGTTGAGGACATCGGGGCTGACCGCGAGCGAGTCGGCATGCCCGGATCCCCGACTAAGGTGAAGAAGATCGAGAGCGTCGTTCTGTCAGGGCAGGAATTCCATGATGTTCCGGCGACTCAAGAGGGCATCAACGAACTGGTCCACGAGCTCATCTCCGAGCATATCCTCAGTTAGCATCCTCGTTGGGGTGTTTGACTGCAAACGCTGTTTCAGATAGGAACCGATCTGACTATGAGTGACAAGCAGATAGGGAACGTTTGGGTTTTCATTGAGCAGGACGACGGCAAGATCGCCGACGTCAGCCTGGAGCTCGTGTCAAAGGCACGCGAACTCGCGGCTGAGTTGGGCGTCAGAACCGAGGGTGTGTTCCTCGGGAGCGACGTTGCCGGTCTCGTCCCGTCCTTGCACGAGTACGGGTGCGACAACGTCTTCCTGGCCCAGGATCCGGGGTTGGCCCTCTTTTCCGCCTTGCCATACACGAAGGTGATCGTGGATTTGGTCAAGGCTCGGCGTCCGAACATTATGATGTTTGGTGCGACACCTCTCGGGCGTTCGCTGGCCCCGCGGATTGCCTCGAAACTCCTGGCCGGACTCACGGCTGACTGCACGGACCTGCAGATTGATGATTTCGAGGACCGAGCGAACAAGCGTGTGCTGAAGCAGAAGCTCATGCAGATTCGTCCCGCGTTTGGTGGGAACATCATCGCTACGATCGTCAACTCCTGGGAAGATCCCCAGATGGTGACAGTGCGTGAAGGCGTGATGCGTCTGGACGAGCCGACTCCGGGGCGTACGGGCGAGGTCACCGAGGTTGCTGTTGAGCTTTCCGACGAGGACACGATCGTGTCGATCATTGAGCGCTTCAGAGCAGAGAGCTCGGTGAACTTGAAGGCGGCCCAGATCATCGTGGCCGGCGGCTATGGCGTCGGTTCGAAGGAGAACTTCGACTTGGTCCTTGAGTTTGCCGAGACGATTGGGGCTGGAGTCGGAGCTTCACGTGCGGCAGTGGATGCCGGATGGGTTGACCACGACCACCAAGTTGGACAGACCGGCGTGACCGTCCGGCCACGTCTGTACATCGCCTGCGGTATCAGCGGCTCGGTGCAGCATCGGGCCGGGATGTCCGACAGCGCCAAGATCGTCGCGATCAACAGCGATGCCAATTCGCCGATTTTCGCGATCGCTGACTATGGGATTGTTGGTGACCTGCACGACGTCATCCCGAAATTCATCAAGGCATACAGGGCGAGAGTATAACGATGGCTGAGAACTTCTACCTTGACAACCCGGATATCAAGTTCCATCTGAGCAGCATCGGGCTCGACGACGTCGTCCGGATGTTTGAGGATGACTACGCGCAGACCGCTGATTACGCTGAGGCCCCCGAGGACTTCGAGGATGCCCTTGACAGCTACGATCGAGTAATGGCCATGGTGGGTGAGATCTGTGGTGACAAGATTGCCCCCCGGGCTGAGGATGTGGACCATGCCGGGGCGACGTTGGAGAATGGCGTCGTCAGCTATGCTCCGGGCACGGATGAGAACCTTCGGGACCTGCAGATGGCTCAGGTTATGGGGGTCATGCTGCCACGTCGGTACGGCGGCCTCAACATGCCATGCACAGTCTACACCATGATGACTGAAATGGTCTCCAGAGCGGATTGCAGCCTTCAAAACCTGTTCGGACTCCAGGACATCGCCCAAACAATCTATTTCTTCGGAGACGAAGATCAGAAGCAGCGCTACCTGCCGCGCCTGGCTTCCGGTGAAGCAGATGGCGCCATGTCTTTGACCGAACCTGAGGCCGGCAGCGATCTGCAGGCTGTGCAGTTGAAGGCATGGCAGGATGAGGACACTGGGAAATGGTACCTGAACGGGATGAAGCGGTTCATCACGAACGGGTGTGCCAAGATTCACCTGGTCCTTGCTCGTTCCGAGGAAGGCAGCAAAGATGGTCGCGGCCTGTCAATGTTCGTCTGTGAGAGGGGCCCGGAATTGGTCGTTCGCCGGATCGAGGACAAACTTGGCATCCATGGCTCCCCGACGTGTGAACTGCAGTTCAACGACGTTCCCGCAGAGCTTGTTGGTCAGCGGCGTCGCGGCCTGACGCGCTATATCATGTCCCTTATGAACGGGGCTCGGGTGGCGATCTCCGGTCAAGCCATTGGGGTTGCGGAAGCGGCCTACCGGGCCGCTCTGGACTATGCCCGGGCACGGGATCAATTCGGTAAGACGATCGACAACTTCCCTGCCGTCTACGAGATGCTTGTGGCCTCGAAGGTGCAAATCGTTGCATCTCGGACCCTGCTCTACGAGACGACCAAGTACGTCGATTTGCGTGACCGCTATGAGTTGCTTGTTGACAATACGCCTCGCGATCAGCTCAGCGCAGATGACCGGGCTAAGGCGAAGATGTACGTGAAGCTCTGTGCTGAGCTCACTCCGCTGACAAAGGCCTTGTCTACTGAGGTGGCAAACCGCGTTGCGTATGATGGGATCCAGGTCCATGGCGGGACTGGCTTCATGCGGGACTTCCCGGCCGAACGGTACTACCGGGATGCCCGTATCACCAACATCTACGAGGGCACGACCCAACTGCAGCATGTCGCAGCCATCGGGGGCGTCGTTCAGCGCGTTGTTGATCCGCTCATCGAGGAACTGCGTGACCTGAGCTTCAAGGGCAAACTACGGCGTCTTGCCAGTAGCGTCGACATGGGGTTGGAGAAGCTCCGCCGAGCTGTTGAGCACGTCACGCACGAGGATGATTCAGACTACCGTGATCTCATGGCACGGCGCCTGTGTGACATGGAGACGATCGTGTACGTCAGCTATCTGATGCTGCGTGATGCGCTCAACGACAAGTCACGCGAGTGTCTAGTGGAGCGGTATGTCCTCGACATGCTGCCGATTTTGGAGATGCACTACAACGTGATCATGAACCATGATTTCAGTCTGATCGATCGGCATCAGGACATTCTGGAGAAGTAACTCCTTCTCACGGATCTCGGACCTTTCAGCCGCCCCGCCGATGTGCGGGGCGGCCTTTTTCTTTCAGGGGGGATCAGGGGCCGGCCGGCGTGTTCGGCGAGTCGACGTTCCTCTGGCGTCAGGTACGAATTGTGCTATATTGCAGGCGGTCATTTCGGTTGGTTTTCGGGCGATGGGTACGCGTGTGGGAGTGGGTCTCTTGGGTGGCAGCACAAAAATTGCGCAGCAGTTTGTTGTAAGCAACAAGCTGGGTCTGCACGCCCGCCCTGCTTCGCTGTTTGTGCGGACTGCCAGCCGGTTTGACGCAACCATCGCCGTCTCACGCGACGGCCACGTCAGTGACGGCAAAAGTGTTCTTGCCCTGTTGATGCTCGGTGCTGGTCAGGGGACGGCACTGGAGATCACTGCCGACGGGGCTGATGCCGCAGAAGCCATGGCGGCCATCCGGGACTTACTGGCTGAGGGATTCGGCGAAGAGTAGACGCCCTGCCCCAGTCGTCGGCCACATCACCCACAGTCTTCCCGGTATGGAGACGTTCCCGCTGCTCCCCATTGTTGCGCGATTTCCTGGACGTTCTTCTGGGCGTCAGTTTGTTGCCCGGGGAGGGGAGCGCTGCTGCTGCACTTGGCCGTCGGCAGATCCTGGGCGTGTTCCGTGCGGATACCGCATCCGGAGGAAGCTGACGGGGACTGGCGGCCAGCGGGTTCGCGTGGTATCCGTAAGACAGTGCTGGTGGCCGGGATCGCGGTCAGCCAGCTGGCCCACAGCAACCCCTGCGCAGCTGGGCAAACGGACTTGCGGGCCGCATTATCTTTGGAAGGAGAGGGAAGCCCATGAAGATTCTATTTGGCACCTCGGTTGCGACACGGGACGGCAAGGATGTCGGGCAGGTCAAGGAAGTGATCGTCGATCCGAGGACCCGGACTGTGACCCACATCGTTGTCCAGGAGGGACTTCTGTTTGAGAACGATCGCATCGTCTCGGCGGAGGACGTGGAACGTGCCTCCGAGACGGCCGTCCTTCTCAGCGTCAGTGAGGCTGAACTCACTGATCTGTCAGTAGATTACGCGGAGGAGCACTTCATCACGGCTGATGTTGAGGAGGTAGACGCTCTCGAGGGGGACCTGTCAGCGTCCTACTGGACCCGACCTTTGGGCGTAGTGCCTTCCTTGATTCCTCCCGGGCTTGGACGGGTGGAACTGACCCCGGAGATCGCCATCCCAGGTGATGATGTCCTCCTGGTTCACGACAGCCCTGTCGGAACGCGGGACGACGAGCATATCGGGCGGGTGAGGGAGGTCATCACGGATGATGACGGCTGCATCACGCACCTGGTTGTGGCTGAAGGGGTAGTCTACCCTGTTCCCAAGCTCGTTCCCGTCGATTGGGTGGCCCGTCTTGCGGACAATCTGGTCACACTGTCGGTGAGCAAAGCCGTCGTCGATCAGCTTCCGGCCTACGGGGAGTAGGTAGAGGTCCTTGCAGTCGGGAAGTGGGCGTGCCGTTGTTGTTTCTCAGAACGACAGAAGGTCGTCGAGGGGAACGGCGGTCTCAGCTTGGACCGAGCTCGCGAAAGGGAGATCCCAAAGCAGGCTCTTGATGACGATGAAGGGGGTGGCGACGACGTCACCGACCAACGTTGGTCCGAGGCAGGCGAAGGTGAGGACCACATACTTCCTCATACCGTCATGGGATTCCATGACGAGTCCTGCGGGAGCCGTCGCCGCGCCCACGGGAAGGCCTGCCGCAAACCCGACGTAGGCGGGGACTGACACGAAGTACCCATGGCTTTCGCCGTACTCGAAGTAATGAGTCGGCCCGGTGACCACGGGGGCCCATGTGCTCCTGGGCACGATGTTGCATCCGGCCATCGCCAGAATGGCCAATGCTACGATGACCGGCCAGGAACGTCTGATTCTCCCCATCTTTCCCTTCTCCCTTCTCTGTCCTTGGCGGTGGTCGTTCCCAGCTCTACTGGTTGAGGCGGAGATTCGCACAGTTGCGAACACAAACTGACGCAAACGAGAATAGACCGGCGGAACAGAGGCGTCAAGCTGTGGAAAGTCTTCTGGCACATCTCTTGCTAAGCTTGGGAAGCGGCATTTCTGAACGAGGGCGGGCCTGGGTAAGGCTGCCGGCGAGGAGTGCTGACGGGAATGAGATCTGCGGCAGAAGGACTTCTTCGGTAAGGATCGATGAGGAACAAGTAGATGGCGAGTTATGTGTTGAGGCTCCGGGATTTGAGCAAGCCTCCGAAGGAAGCATGGGGCCTGTTGGTCTCGGTGGAGTCTGTGGAAGAGGCGCTGCGAATAGCCAAAGAGAAGGCTCGGGACCGGGCGGATTGCTGCGCCTTCGAGATCACCGATCCCGCCGCGGACGAGCTCTTGGCCGCGGGACTGGTGAAGGACATTCCTGACGGGACGAGCGACTAGCGGCTGTGAAGACGGTCCACCGGCCTTCCCATCCAAGCGCAGAAGACCATTGCGTGTGGGACGAGAGCCATGGTCTGCGCGGGGCTGCTTTGCTTGGCCTGCGTGCCGAGGCGTTTTCTGAGAGTGCCGGCGCACATCAGTTCCCCAGCTCCTTGAGGAGACAAGTGTCAGTCCTCCGAGTTGCTGTTTGCGGTAGCAATCGTGGCCGTGATCGCTTCCACTTGGTCACGTAACGTTCGAGATTCACGCAGACGACGGGCCATGATTTGACGGGCACTTCCCAGGCCGCTGACAGTGATTGGCCCAAGACGCTCTCCGAGGTCGCTCAGACTGTACTGACCCCGGCAGTAGGTTGCGGCAAGATAGAGCAGGACCTGACGGGCCTCGTTGTTCTTGCTGTGACGCCTGAGCAGGTCCTCGACGCTGCATCCATACCGATGCCCGACGGCCTCGACTACCTGTTCGAGACTGCACCAAGCTCGAAGAGTACGCTGCTGAACGCTTTCCCGTCGCACGTTGACGTTCTCGGCCAGATCGGTGAGCCCCCGCCGCACGCGATCCACAAAGCTGTCGCTGCCGATGACAGCCTGGGCCGCAGCTGCTTCATAGGGATCCCACAGCTCCTCGGTCAGGCCTTGCTCGACGTAGCGTGCATACGTCTGTTGCCGTTCCCGGAGCCGTCCGGGGAGCCCTGCCAGAATGGCCCGGCGTTCCAGCCAGCGCGGGCAGCGCCGCAGGCCGATGACGGCTGCATAGCTGCTCCATGGGCAGTCACGAATCGTGCGTTGACGAACGGCCACCTCGGCATCGCGCAATGAAGGAATGCACGCCGGATTCAGGTGAATGTACCGGGACACTTGGCCGCGGTAGTTGCTCGCCTCCTCCACCAGGAAAGCCTTGTAGCGCCCCTGGAACACGTGGCCGGACGTCCCGTGCCGACGATTGTAGTTCACCGAAAACGACGTCAGGAACGACTGCATGAACCGCCCCAAGTTCGCTTCGTCGGTCTGAACGTAGAAGTGGAAGTGGTTGATCTGCACGCAGTACGCCCGAACGCGCACACCGAAACGCTCGGAGAACTCGACCAATTTCTCCAGTATCAGCTCCCGATCCCGGTCCTCCTCGAATACCGGGAAGCGGAAGTTACCCCGGTTGATAACATGGTAGCAGGCCCCCGAGAACTCAACACGAAGCGGACGGGCCATGGAACAACTCCTCCTGTACTAGGACAAGACTACCACACGCTCGCAAAAAAGCAAATCGGAGGACTGACCCCAATCCCCGAACTCGATTGTGGAGGGTTTCTTCATCCTTGTCCGGCTAACGCTTGGATCTGGGGCGCGAAGAATGAGCGTCCCTAGCATCCTGATGTTCGGATTAGTTTTTCCTGTCTTCTATTGAAAACCCGCTGGTCCAAAACACACGCGTGCCAGCATTCGTGCCGAGATGGTACTTGGTCCATCGGCCTTTCTCTTCGATCTTGTCAATTTCGAGGATAGCCGGTGTGCCTTCGAAAGGACCATCATTTGTGCAGTACCCATACACTTCTCGGAGCGTGATTCGCTTCGGGACCAGGTCTTCACTCCATTCGTCCGCTGGAAGATCGACATCAAGCACCAGAGTCTGGGTACCGCAGTCTTCATGGGCCGCGATCAGCATACCGTCATGGACGTAGATACCTTCGAGATTCATTATCTGCTTCCGAACGACAGAGTCATTTGCCGAGCGTTATGCGAGGTCAAGTGAACTCATTGGTTGGGCTGTCCTCATTCCTCTCGGGGGCGAATGGACACGTGCGCCGTACGTCGATCCACCATCTCATGTCTCACCACTCTGTCGTCTTCAAACGTCAGAATATGGTATCGTTCCCACACATACGAATCTCCGGGAGTCTTTGGAAAATGAACGATGCCACCAGAGAACCACTTCTTGTTTGCCGTGCCACGTTCGGGGTTCAGTCTGCCGAGCCCCTCTTTCTTCAAGACTTCCGCTTCTGTCAGGCCGAGTAGAGCAGAGGCCGAACGGGTAACGGGTGCTACAATTCGCTTGAGGTGGTTGCGCACAGCGGCCTTTAGGACGTCGCCCGCAGGAGCTTGATGGGCTCCGGGCCTGTTCTTCTTCCACGCCTCGACCGGTACCTGGACCAGGAGCTTCCTCTCGATCCATCCGATAACGATGTTCCCTTTGGATACCGACCTGTGCCATTTGTCCACGTCGGGCAAGGCCGTCCTGTCGGCCTTGACCTTCACAGCATCGCCTTGCTCTGCGACGACTGTGACCGAAGATGCCGCCCAGATGGGGCATTGTTGCTTCTTCAGGTCCGCTTTGTCGTACAGCCAGACGACCTGCTGTATAGGGAACCCGTTTGCGTCCGCCCCGACCACAGAAACGAAGTCATCGCGTCGGTTAGGTGGTGCCCCGCATGCGCACAGTGCGGTCGCGGCAAGAACGGCAATGATCGAGAATCGCTTCATCATTTCTTGAGCCCAACGACACGGTCAGCTGTGCTGTGCCCCAGAGCAACCGAAGGGCGCGGCGGGGTACAGCGTCAGCTGGACCGACTGGTTCGATTCCGGCTTCTTCTGTCTGACTCTCTCTGCTTCTTGAACGCCTGCTTGCGTTTCCGTTGCATCGCATCGGCGGCTTTGTCAATGGATGGGGCGAAGCCCTTCCCAAGCGGACCTGAGTCCACTATGCACCACAGGAGCATGTCCAAGTAGCGTTCCGCCCCATCATCATCACTGGCATCAGCCGCTTTCTGGACGAGACTCTCGATCTGTTGATACCAACCTTCGTCCCAATCTGCCCCCGTCTCGGAGGAAGCAAAGGCCCTGATCTCTTCAGGAGCAGGTTCCAGATGTTCGGTGTAGGAATTCATCATCAATCGAACGACGTGCTCTCCTGCCGGGGATCGCAGAGCGAAGCGGCGCGATTCTCCGGTCAGGAGCAGCAACTGGTTGTGTGTTTTCTATCCTGTCAGAAGACGTGTATCTCGTTGAGAACCAAGACGGTGTAGTTCGTGGAGCGGCGGACCTGAAACGTTGCGGTGAGGTCGCTCCACTCCCCGTTGAGCGGGAGATCGAACCACACCTCCCCGACCACGCTTTGGTCTGTGTCGGTGACCGGACGCGGCTCATCGAAATACTCGACCTCATGTCGCGGTCGCTGACCAGATGCGGAGTCCATCGGGGTGACTCGGAATACTTTCCCATCCCCCCGTGGCTCCGGCAGGCCATAGCCGTGGATGACAGACTGCATGAGTACCGGGGTCCATTTGTAGTATGGGTCGTGAGCGGTCATCGCAAAGGCGGCTTCGTAGTCCTCCTTGACCAGGGCATCCACCCAGTCCCGTACGAGGTCAAGCATCCGCTCGTCTGTTGCGTTGGCCGGAAGCATCATCATCTGTTCTCACACAACGACGTGCTCTGCGGCCGAGTTCTGCGAGGTCCGCAGAAGCAACTTGATATGTGGTCCGTTCTTTTTCGGTTCACGATTACGGGCGACGATTACGGTTCACGACTGCGGCACACGATGCCGGAATCAGGACACCCAATCGTCCACCCTAATCGTCGCCGTAATCGTCGACCTATCTTCTTCCGGATATCCTCGGATCCTGGCATGTGTCTCTTGTTCGTTGACATATCGACACGGTCAGCTGTGCTGTGGCCCGACGACCGTCTTCGGGCGGCGGGGTACAGCGTCAGCTGGACCGACTGGTTCACCTTCCTGTTCTTCTGGATGATACGGGGAGACAAACGGCTCTATGAAGACGCCCCTTCCCCGGGCCTCGTCTACCACAAACTCGGGGCAAGCCTCCGGAACGCCCACATACATGTAGTAGTCCCAACCAAAGTGCACGAAAGCATGGTCTCCCTCCAGGCGTCCCCAGAAATGCTCCCGGAGAATCGCACGCATGTAAGGCACCATGTCTCGTACCCGGATCTTGTGTCCATCGGAGATAGTCAGCTTGCCTGAGCCAAAGCCAGCGTTGTCCTCCACGCCCCGCAAGACGACGGAATGAACTCCATTGGCTTCTAACATCTGGAGTGCTGTTCTGACATAAGCCTCTTCAACCCGGTCGTACTCGGCTTGCGTCAGCACAGTTCCGCCGAAAGTTCGACCGATGTCGTCAAAGCCTGTCCATTCATCCGGCACGTAGGCTCCATCGCCATTTCGGCTGTGGGGATCGTACTTTGTTACTCGGTACTGCTTCATCTGGTTTGGTGAACGACATGGTCACTGGCCGACGTTCAGGAGGTCCAGTGAACCAACATGTTCTCCGTCCTATTTGGCGGGTTCGGTTTGAACCGAGACAGGCGTTACCTCCACCCAAATTTTGTTGGACGTCAAGCGGACGCGGCGTCCCGCCCCTGTCCTTATCCAGCAATCAAGCCAAACTTGGTACTTCCCAGCGGGAGCCGTAAAGACCGGCTGGCGGGAAGCTCTACCCGTCTTTGGGTCGACGTCAATGAACGTATCAAGATGGATGTACTTGACGATTAGGTCACCCGGAACCAGCATTCGCATAGGAGGACGTGGAGGGGGCGGATTCGCTTTCTCAGCG
>JABHEG010000335.1 GCA_018676675.1 Lentisphaerota bacterium | reverse complement strand
TCGCCACAATGACCTCAAGCTCCTTCCGCTCCTCCGGCGTCAGGGACAACCGATACTTGACCTTGGGCATGGCGCACCTCCTTGTATAGAGGTAAATATGCCATACCCTATCTAACAGAGCAAGCGTGACATGACACTAGTTCCTTCAGTTCTTGAGAGCGATGACGATCGAGAGCACGATCAGGAGGGAGGCGGCGAACCGGAATGCATAGACGGATTTGCTCTGCTCATCCAGCATGGTACTGCCCCGGTGTGTCATGACCAGGCTGATCAGGACAACGAAGACGCCTCGCGTTGCCATCAGAATATTGGGGATCACGACCCCTTCGGCAATCTTGAGTGCCTGCACAAAGAGCAGGGTTGAGCCGATCAGGAAGACGGCCGAGAGAAGAATGGTCAGCATGTCGCGTTGCGGGATTCGCAGGGGAATGCCGCGGAGTTTGAGGTACGGGATGATGAACAGGGAAGCCGTACCCACGATCAGGTTGTAATAGACCAGGAAATTGGCGGAGTCGAGATAGACGAGAGATCGCTTGATGAAAATGTCAGTGAACGAAAAGATGACGCAGCAGAGCAGCATCAGCACGATGGGACGCATGCGGAAGTGGGTGTGTTGCTCCCGCGATGGTGAGTAACTGAGTACCGCGACCGAGACTGCTACCAGGACGATGGCCAGATAGATGGGCCAGCTGTGACCTTCTCCGAGCATCAGCCGGGCCAGCACGCCGGAGAAGATCACTTTGCTGCCCATGATCGGCATGACGCTCGATACGTCACCACAGGACAATGAGGAGTAGAGGAATAGATAGGCAAGGAGACAGGTCAATCCGGCTGCCAGCAACGGCTCCCAACCTTCCCTCGGGGGAAGTATGGGGTCAACCTTCACCCAGAGGACCATTGTGGCGAGCGCCTGGAAGATGTTGATGTAGAGGAGAAAGAGGAGGGGTGTCCGCACCCGATCCTTCAGCACGATCTTGGAGATGGCTGAGTAGACGCTGTGGCCGAAGCCTGAAGCGGTGCCAATGATGAGCAGAGCCGTGTTCATTGTATGTGTTGTCTACCGTGAGTGGATTGGTGGCAAGGATATGTGATGGGGGTTATTCTCAAGGCGCAAGAGGCAGTATGGTCTGTGGCGAGGCCGGATGCAAGCCTGATGGTCCGGGCTGTCGCAGATCATGGGAGAGCACGTTGTTGAGTTGAGATCGCCTCCAGCGACGTCAGGGAGCGCTGGCGGCCGTCGCCCGTAGGGCCTCATGGAATGCCGAACTGTAACAGTTGACAGGGAGACGACGTGATGGAACCAGTGCGTTTGGGAGTGATAGGATGTGGCGTAATCGGGCCGAGCCACCTGAAGCTCGCAGCACCGTGCAGCACAGCAGACGTCATTGCGGTTGCGGACCTGATTCCGGAACGAGTCGAAGCGATCGGCGAGCGTTTTGGGGTCTCGTGCCGCTATGGCAGTGACGAGGAATTGCTTGCTGACGACCGCATCGAGGCCGTTGTTCTCGCCATGCCGGTTGAGGATCGCACTCCGGTAGCCTTCAAGACTCTTGAGCGCGGGCGGCACCTTCTGCTTGAGAAACCGGTCGCCGGGAAAGCTGAGGACGTGCGGAAGATGATGGCTCTTCAAGGCGACCGCGTCGTGGGGTGTTGTTCGCCGCGGAAGTTCTTTACCGGGCATGCTCAGGCCGCGGCGGCCTGTGTTGCATCCGGAGCATTGGGTAAGATCCGTATGGTGCGGTTCCGGGCGATTCTCGGTGCCTCTGCTGAGCCCAATCCCGCTCCGCCGCCGTGGCGCGAGAGTATGGCCCAGAACGGTGGTGGGATTCTGGTGAACTGGAGTTGCTACGATCTTGATTACGTGATGAGCATCACCGACTGGCAGCTCAAGCCCCAGACCCTTGCGGCGAAATGGTGGCCGGTGGCCCCGGCGATGTCCGCTTACGTGGCCCCGGGTTCCGATGCGGATGCCCATTTCATGGCAATGGTTACCTGTGAGGATGACATCGTGCTCAGCATGGAGCGGGCAGAGTTCAGTAGCGCCCGGAGCGATCAGGCCTGGCAGATCATCGGGACAGACGGCACCCTCTACATGACGATGTCAAAACCGGCCGACGGCCCTGAATCTGTCATACTCGACCGGTTCGTTCCCGGCGAGGGCGTCGTCCGAGAGACCATCTGGGAACAAGGGCAGGGCGGGCCGGAGATGGATGTCATTCGAGATTTCACGGAAGCCATTCGGACTGGTCGGGAACCCCAGACAAACCTGGAACGGGCCCTGATCATGCAGCGCATTACGGATGCCATCTACGCGTCGTCAGAAGCTGGGATGTCGGTTCCGGTTTAGGTGGGGTAGTTGGTTAGTGGAAGGACGATTGAAGATGAAATTGAGCTTTATGACATTTGTCTGCCCTACTTGGGAAATCGAGCGAGCCGTCGCGTTCGCCCGGGACACTGACTATGACGGGGTGGAGATCCGTGTTGATGCGGGGCATGCACACGGTGTTTCCTCGCAGTGCTCCGCGGCTGAGCGCAAACGGGTGAAGGCGTTGTTCGCCGCCGAGGGAGTGGAGATTCCATGCGTCGCGACATCAGGGCACTTTGCCTGTCCCGACCCGGCCGACCACGCTGCCAACGTTGCTGCGACCAAGGCCAATCTTGATTTGGCGGCGGACTTGGGAGCCCCGGTTGTCCGGATCTTCGCGGGCGGGAGGATCCCCCGCCTGACGCCCGAGGCTGCGGATCAGGTCGCTGCCGCTTTTGATGAGGTCGGGGAGTACGCGGCTGGAACTGGCGTCTGCCCGATGCTGGAATGTGGTCATGACATCATCAAGTCTGCGACAGAAGCCGCAGAGATACTCAAGCGGGTAACAGTCGAGAACTTCGGAGCCCTTTGGAACCATGCGGATATGGACGATGAAACCTACGCCGTCTTAAAGGACCGGATCCGGCATTTTCACGTCCACAACGATGTTCTGGATCCCGAGAACACGGCTGTTCTGGATCTCGCCAGGCGCATGAAAGCTGCCGGCTACGACGGGTACGTGTCACTGGAGATCATCGAGAAGAAGGATCTCCCTGAAGCTCTTCTCACCGAGACGGCGGCCCGCCTTAAGGGATACATGCTGCAGGCGTAGACGGACGCATTCTGCCAAGAGACGTTCCTACAGCACAGCAGGTCCGAGGTGCGAAGAAGCCACGGCGGGGATGGCACGCTCGTCCTCGTCTGGGGGGGGGCAGAGCTCAGTCGAGCCGTACAGTGAACGCCTTTGTATGGGGAGTGCACCCGTCAGTGCGTGACGTGGCACCAAAGCACATACCAGAGCATGAACTCCATCTAGCGTGCCTCGGCTGAGGGGGAAGTCTGCTTGACAAAGCATCAAGCTCAACATTAACTGGGCTTTGGTGCGCGTCCGGCGTTCGCGGTTTCGAGGAAAGTCGCGGGGACCTGCATGTTACCTGTCACGGATTCGCGTTTCCTCTATGGATGGCGCAGTTTCCAGCCGTGCCGATGGCCAACGCGAACCTCCAGGAGACGTCCTATGCCGCATGTCGCCCAGAATCCGAGCGCAGTTCGTGATTTCGCACCTGCTGACCTTCCCGATGTCCCGGATCTGGCGGGACTGCAGAAGGTGTCCTTCGAGAGGTTCCTACAGGCCCAAACTCCCTCTGATGAACGGGCAAGCCAGGGGCTGGAAGAGCTCCTGCGTCAGTCTATTGCGGCAGAGGGGGCCTTTGACTTCCTCGGCTACGAACTTGTGCCCGGCGATTTAACCCCGGCTGAGTGTCAGCGTTTCGGCAGGAGCTATGCAGCGGTGTTGCAGGTCCGGATTGCCTCCGGCGAACACGGAGAGGCCCTCGCGGATGCCGGCAGCATCCCGTTGATGACAGGACGTGGGACATTCATCGTCAATGGTGTCGAGAAGGTGGTTGTGGGGTGTTTGCAGGCCCAGGAAGACACGCTGGAGAATGACTTGTCGACGCGCAGACTTCTGCTCGTAGGTGAGCAACTCCGCTTGGCCCTTGCGGGGCCTGCCGCAAGTGATGCTGCCAACTTCCAGGTGGAGGAGAGTCCGGGGTTTCCGGCCCTGGCGAGGACAATTCGGGAGTTCTTTGCGGGTAGTGCCTTTGTCAGAATTGCGGAAACACGCAACCCGCTGACACTCGCGTCCCAGCTCCGCCTGGTCATGCAGACCGGGGTAGAGAAGCGTCCCGGCTACCGGGCCCGCTGTCCCCATCCGACTCACTTCGGCCGGTTGGGACTATTGGAGACACCGGAGGGAGGACGTATCGGCATCAATCTGGCCACAGCGATTCTGGCCGATGTTGACGAATCGGGAAGACTCCTTGCGCCGTTCTCACGTTCTCCCGATGGGGAGCAGATCACGCAGCTGCTTCCGGAAGAAGACACGAGCTACATCATCGGAGACCTGGCAGATTCCCAGGTCCAGTCCCGGTATGGAGGGGGGACACTGGCACGGGTTGGGGACGATCTGCACCGCGTGTCTGACAGTCCTGAGTTGACACCTGTCCACCCACAACAGCACCTGGGCGTGTCAGCCGCGCTCATTCCGTTCATTGCTCACGACGATGCGAATCGCGCTTTGATGGGAGCGAACATGCAGAAGCAGGCCATGCCGCTTCGCGATCCGGAGGCACCGCTGGTTCAGACCGGCCTTGAAGCTCAGGTGATTCGTGACATGGCACCAGCGTCCGGATCATGTTCTGACGCCGGTGTCCTTGCGTTGGGGCGGAACCTGCTTACGGCCTTCATGTGCTGGGAGGGATACAACTTCGAGGACGGCATCGTGGTGAGCGAGGACGTTGTCCGCCATGGGCTGCTGGATACTGTGCAGGTGAGGGAGTACACCGTGGCGATTCGTGAAGGAAAGAGCGAATCGCTCAGGGAAGATGAGCTGGTCGCAACGGGGGCTGCAGTCTCCGGTGGCGATGTGCTCATCGCCCGAACCAAACAACGAGCTTCGGGACAGGAACAGGATACGTCGGTACGTCTGCCGCGGGGGATGACCGGCACGGTGACGAGCGTCGAGCACCACCGTGCTCGGGACGGAGCCCCGCTGGCTGCGGGGGTGAGTGAATTCGTGCGTGTCCGGGTTGAGGCTCAGCGCCCCCTGCGGGTTGGCGACAAGCTCTGCACTCGACATGGCGCCAAAGGCGTGGTCACGACAGTGGTTCCCACTGAGGACATGCCCATGCTTCCCGATGGACGCCGCGTTCAGGTTCTGATGAATCCATTGGGAGTGCCCAGCCGGATGAACATCGGTGTGCTCCTTGAGACACACCTCGGTATGGCGGCTCACGAACTTGGGATCACCGTCACGACACCTGGTTTCTGCGGCGCGTCAGTGCGAGACATCGAGACGCTTCTCCGCGAAGCCGGCTGCCCGGAAAGCGGGATGTATCGACTTCGCGATGGACGGAATGGACGTCCGTTCGATCAGGAGACCACAGTCGGCTATATCTACGTGCTTCGCTTGGACCAAATGGTCGAGGACAAGCGCCAGGAGCGGTCCGTAGGACCTCGTGATCAGGGAACATCCCAGCCTGTGAGCGGGAGGCGCAACGGCGGGGGCCAGCGGGTTGGGATCATGGAGACGTGGGCACTTCAGGGACACGGGGCCTCGCACATCCTATGGGAGATGCTCACGGTCAAGTCGGATGACGTGGCTGCCCAGGAGGCCCTCTACGATGCCTTGGTCAACGGGGGACCTTTGCCCCGGGCAACTGTCTGTGAGTCGGTGAAGCGACTGGTGAAGCAGTTGCGTGGGTTGTGCCTGGACCTTCAGTTGCTCGACAGCGCTGGGGACGCCATCGACATCCTGCGAGGCGATCCGCACATCAGTGGCGTGATGACTGCCCGGCTACAGTTTGCTTCCGCGGACAGGATCCTGGCGTGGTCGGGGGACGAAGTGACGAGTCTTGAAGAGGATGAGCTAAGTAACGGGCACATCCGGTTGGCCAGCCCGGTGGCCCATGCGTGGCGCACGTTGGCACCGGATCTCGATACGTGTGAGCTGACATGCCTGCCTACCATTCCGCGGGAACTTCGCGGAGGGGCGCGCCTCGATGCGGCTTATGCCGCGGTCCTCGAGGCGAACAGCGAATGCCGGGAGAAGAACGGTGCGGACGGCACGGCCGAAGCGTTGCAGGGCGCTGTTGATGGCCTGCTGAACGGGCTGACGCGGCTGCTTTACGGAAAGAAGGGCTGGATCACTACGGCCATGTCCGGCAAGAGCGTGGACTACTCGGCCCGTTCGGTTGTCTGCCCCGGCCCCGAACTTGACTATGACACCTGCTCGCTGCCCATTGCCACTGCCGCCGTGCTCTTTGAACCCTTTGCTGTCGGCGAGATCATTCGGTCCCGAGTTGCCGACACTCCTGAGGAAGCAAGGAACCTGCTGGCTCTCAGGACGCGGCCTGCACTCGACGCGCTCCGGCGCGTGATCCAGAACAAGTATGTCCTTCTCCACCGAGCTCCCACACTGCATCGCCTGGGTATTCAGGCATTCCGTCCGCGTCTTGCCGACGAGGATGTCATCCGTATCCATCCGCTCACCCCCACCGCGTTCAACGCCGACTTCGATGGCGACGAAATGGATGTGTTCCTACCGTTGGGGGATGACGCCCAGCGCGAGGCCCGCGAACGGGTTGCCTCGTCTCAATGTCAGCTCAGCCCGGCAAACGGCAGCTACCTTGCGTGCCTGTCGCAGGATATGGTTCTTGGCTGCCACTACGCAACCCATGGTGCTCCTCCGCCTGAGGAGGAAGAGTGCCGCGCTGTCGGATCCATCGAGGAGGTCGAGGAAGGCCATGAGAACGGCAGTCTTGGTACGCATGACCCGATTCTGCTGAATGGACGCAGGACCCGGGTGGGGAGTGCTCTGTTCAACCATCTTCTCCCGCCGGAGTTCGAATGGGTCGAAGGTGCAGTCACCAAGGAGGATCTCCGGCAGCTGCTGACCACGGCCTGGCATCAACTGGGCGCTGTTCCGGCGGCGCAATTGGCTGACGCTCTGATGCGTTTCGGTTTCCACCAGGCGACGCTCAGCGGTCTCTCGATAGGGAAGGACACGCTGAAGCAGGTCAGCAGCTACGACAAGCGCCTGACTGCTGCCTGGAATCGCGCGAAGGGGATCATCACCGAAGCCGGAGGCGCTACCGACCATCACAGCGCCTGCTCCAAGTTGGCGTCGCACTGGATGGCGGTCGTACGCGGCATGGCAGGCGCTGCATTGCGAGAGCTCGCCGCAGATCGGGACGGGCTGAACGGTCTCCATCTGATGTTGGCTTCCGGTGCGCGCGGCAGTCAGACTCAGGCTCGACAGCATGTTGCCATGAGAGGTCTGATGGCTCGTCCCGACAATCGGATCATGCGTAGCCCGATCACGACCAGTTTCTGGCGGGGACACACCCCGCTCGAGTACTTCGCCTCTACCTTTGGGGCGCGTCGCGGGTTGGCGGATACGGCGCTGAAGACCAACGAGGCGGGGTTCCTGTTCAAACGGATCATGAAGGTCGTGCAAGACGTGGTGATTGTTTGCGACGACTGTGGGTGCACCGGCGGCCTGCTCAAGACGAGCGGCCGAGATGACACTCGTGAATGGTTGCCGCTGGCCCAACGCGTTCTGGGCCGGGCTGTGGGCAGGGCTGTGACTGCGCCGGGGACCGGGAAGACCATCCTTGCTGCAGGAGAGACCATTCGACAGCCGGATCTTGAGAGGATTGCCCGGGCGGGCGTCGAGGAGATCAGCGTTCGCTCGCCAGTCACCTGCAACGCGGTGGGCGGCCTCTGCGCCGCCTGTTTGGGAGTGGACCTGGCGACGTGGCAGCCCCCGCGTCCGGGCCAGACGGTTGGTGTCGTGGCCGCCCAATCCATCGGGGAGCCGGCCACCCAGTTGACGATGCGGACCTTCCACGTCGCCATGCCGCCGAAGTGTGTGGCGGCGACTCAGAAGAGCGTGCGCCCTGACATCCTCGGAGGGCTGCCGAGGTTGAGTCAACTGCTCGAAGCCTGGGAAGGGCGGAATGCCGGCGACGGATCAGAACGTGCTGCGTGTGTCCAGCTACTCCAGGAGCACGGTCCTGCCGCTGCGGCTGCGTACTTGCTTGACGAGTTGCAGAAGGTCTATCGCGCGCAAGGGGTGAGGATCGATGACCGGCATTTTGAAATCGTCCTTGGCCCAATGCTCAGAAGTGGGCTGCAAGGCATCACCGCCCTGGCTGCGTCCAGCGAGGATTTCCTGGTGGCCGGGAGCGCCTACGGAGGGACGACAGCACTGGCCCGAAGTGCTGCCGAGGGTAGGACTATTCCGCTCAATACCGTCAGGGCATGTACCGCTTTCGGGAAGTTGATGCCGTCGTGATGGGACTCGAGCACGTTGTCACGGATTTGCGTTCAATAGGTAGGATCTCTATGGTTGGGCTCGGCGCCCCCCTTCCTGGCCAGTCTCCTACTAAACTCGCGGCGGAGTCGCTGACGTGCAGGATTTTTCCTCCGAGAATGATGCTGAGTTGCTGGTCTTCATGTCCGTCAAGGACGATGATCCCCTGGCGGCACGAGATGCGTGGGCGGAGTTCTACGAGCGCCATGTCGAGTATCTTCACGGGATGTGCTGGCGGGCCTGCGCGGATTTGCTGCACGGTGATGCCAGTGTTGGCGATTTGGTGGCGGAGACGTTCCGCCGCGCGTTTGACCGAGCCGGCACGTTCTCGTGCGAGGACGCATCCGGACCGGATGAGATCCGGCGTCGTGTTCGAGGCTGGCTCGGGCGGATTGCCCAACGACTGCTGCAGGACATTCTGCGTGGGCATGGGAGGCTGGACGTCATCCACGTCGAGCAGGAGGTCTGGCAGCAGATCCCGCAACCTGAACCCAGTGTTTCTGCTGAAGGCCCTGAGATCGAGCGCGTGCGGGAAGCCCTTCAGCGGCTTCCGGAGCGTGAACAGCTGGTCATTCGGGTCACGTTCCAGTGGTACCGTCCCGGTCGCGAGCACCAGAGACTCCCAAAGGCTGTGGTTGAGGACCTCGCGGCAACATTGCGAACAACGCCCGAGAACTTGCGACAGATCCGTCGCCGGGCCCTCGAGCGGATTCGCAGGTATCTGAAGGAACCGGTCAGGCCTACCGAGGCTGTCCCCGCAGGAGAGTGGACATGAGTAAACGGCGATCCCATCCAGCGGTGCAGCGTGAACTCGACCAGGCGATTCATCTTGGGCTGAAAGCAGAGGGGTGGATTTTGCCAACCACCCCGGAGCAAGTGGCGAGCGCCGAGGAGCACCTTTGGGAGATGGCCCCATGGCCGGATGAGTCTGAACCACCCGATTTTGCGGACATCGCGGCCACCAATGGTGACCTGGGGCTCTCCCTCAATACCGGCGACCGGGATTTCACCCTTGTCGAAGAGACCCTGGCTCGTGCTGCACGCGAGGGGGGCGAGTTGTCTCCTGAGGTAGAAGAAGCCATGCATCAGGACCGGGCCGCGGCCGAAGCCCGCGGACATCACAGCCCAACGGACTGAGGCAGCGAAGTCTGTCGAATGGGACTCCAGCGGCAAACCGTGCTGTGTAGGAAATCACAATGAGTGATTCTACCAATACACCATCCGGAAGACCCGCTGGGGACAGCCGCCGGAAAACGAGCCGGGCTGAAGCCCGGAGGCGCCGCCGCCGAGATCTGGCCGCGTTGGCCGAAGAGGTCAGCCAGACCCATTGCCCAACGGGCCTGGTCGATCCACGACTCATCGCGGATGCGAAGCGAATCACCTACAGTTTTGGAGCCTATGGGGACGCATTCGACGGCATGCTCGAATACCGCAGCGGACGGTTCCATATCTACTGCAATCTCGTCCGTCTCGGGGCGGAGGACTCCCCCCGGGCCCGCTTCACGATGGCCCATGAACTCGGGCATTACTTCATTGACGAACACCGCAACGCCCTGGTGTCGCAGCGGGTTGGGCCACATCCATCGCTCTGCGACTTCGAGTCATCTCTGCTTGCCGAGGAAGAGACTGACCACTTTGCGGCCAACTTGCTCATGCCGGAGCGTCGCTTCCGCCGGGCTGTCGCGGGAGCTTCACGAGGTCTGGAAGGTATTCTGGCCCTGTCTCGCGGCTTCGGGACCTCGATCACGTCCTGCGCTGTCCGCTGTGCCAGTGTCAATGCGTTCCCGTGCGCTTTCGTCAAGTGGAACTGGAAACGGCATGGCTGGAGGTGCTTCAGCAGGTCCATGCTGCGCGGCCGTTTCAGGCGTATCTACAAGACGCCGGGGAGGCATCCTCTCGATTCGCCCACCCGATTGGCGCTTGCGCAGAAGGAACCGCCCGAGGGCGGGTTCTTTCGGGGAGGAACGCTTGCGTCGATGTGGTTCCCCTACGTCAAACCGGACGACCCTCTCGATGTAATTCTCGTTGAGGAGGCCATCCCGCTGGGCCGCTATGGCGCATTGACCGTACTCTATCCCCCGCTCGACTGCCCCGTTTTCGGCTCGGGACTCCGGGTAGACAAGCGGTCGAGATAGGCAATGGAGCGGCCGTTGAACAGGGGCTTGACACCCCCAATACCACGGGTGTATGTAGGCACGGGTACAGGGGATACGAGAAGGACTCCGACGCAAGGGCCGATGTTGACTGCACCTTTTGGCACTTCTGAGAGAATGTGCCCGGCCCGGCAAACCAGTCGCCCCAGATCCCGTCGTTCTGTCAGACAATGATGATCGGACGATCGGGATCTGGACACAGCCCCGCCCGGGAACGGTCCGCTGCCGGACGGACACCTGGAGGCCGGTTTTCCCAAACCGGGTCCCTGGAACGTGCGGTTCGGGGCGGAGCGCTCAGGGATGAGCTGCCTCCAGTGACGTGTCGCCCGATCCACGCGTCGTGGTTGTGCGAATGCGAATCCCGCATCAAATTGGCCAGGAAGGAAACGGAACAGAACCAGCCCCTTTCTGGCGGACCTCCTATCGTCGGCCGCAGAAGGGCATGTTCGAGATCAAAGAAGGTATGATCGAAGATGACACGCAGCCGTCAAAGGCGAATCGGGGCCGTCGCATGCCTGATTGCTGCGATCGGGGCGCTTGGTTCGGGGGGTGATCGCGTCCTGAAAGCGGATAGTACCCCGGCAACAGCCATTCCCTTCGTGTGTGCCGCTGTCCTTGTCGCCGTGGGCCTCAATCTGATGAGACAATCGACCGAGGCACAGGAAACAGAATAGAAACTCGGACAAGGCCGATGGAGAGGGATTTGGTGTCGCTGGCGCTCCACCAAGCCCACTCATCGCATCGTTAGGAGGCCAGGGAACACACATGAGACTCGTCCTCGGCCCGATACCACGAAGCCGCGTGCTCAGCCCAGGGGACGAAGGCTGGACGCCATTGCGCGAGCCCACATCACGTGTGTTCGTCATGCAGGTTCTTCTGCTGTCCCTTCCATTCTTGCTCCCTGCGTTCGCCATCTTGCCGGAGCTTCGGGGGTGTCTGCGCACCCGACCTCTGGCGATTTCCGCGTACGTGTCTTTCCTCGCCCTGATGATTCCAGTGCATGAAGCGATCCATGCTTCAGTGTATCCCGGCGGCCTAGGTTCCGAGCACCTTGTCATGGGCGCATGGATGCGCCGCGGACTATGCTACGTAGTCTACGATTCTCCCGTGTCGCGAAATCGTGTTCTCGTCATGCTCTCTGCTCCGTTCATCGCGCTCTCGTCGCTACTCGTTCTCGTAGCCCTCTCCGCTCCATCCGAATGGCGCTTGGTCGGGATTCTGGCGCTTCTCATTCACACTGCCGTTTGCGCTGGCGACTTTGTCACGTTTGCGCGTTTGGTCAGGCAAGTGCCGGCGAGCTCGCTTGTGCACAACGATGGTTGGGTAACATACTGGAAGGCACCGCCGCAACCGATGGACTCCTAACATGACGGTGGTGTGGACGCTCTTATCGTCGCGCCGCACACCTCCCCGTTCTGTCTGCAACCAGTGAAGGGCTCAATAATGGAAACATCAAAACTTGGGAAAAGCAATCTCATATCATCCCGCCTTGTTTATGGCTGCATGCGAATTGTCGGGGACAATTCAGATGCTGATCGCGAAAAAGGGAAAGATGCCATCCGGACCGCCATTGAAGAGGGCTTTACGCACTTCGATCACGCCGACATATATGGTGGTGGTCAATGTGAAACACTGTTTTCTGAAGTTCTGAAGGAAATGCCAGGAGCACGTGAGAACATCATCATCACAAGCAAATGTGGCATCAGACGCACGAATCAACCCAATCAGGGTGATCCTGGTCGTTACGATTTCTCCAAAGAACACATCATCCAGAGCGTCGAGGGGTCGTTGACCCGACTCGGTGTCGATTGTCTGGATCTTCTGCTTCTCCATCGTCCGGATTATCTCTGCGATGCGGAAGAGGTCTCCGAGACCTTTCAGGAGCTACGCGATGCCGGCAAGGTCTTGCATTTTGGCGTCAGCAATTTCCGTCCATCCCAGGTCTCCCTGCTGCAATCGTATTGCGCCATGCCCTTGCTGGTGAACCAGGTGGAAATCAACATCCACAATATCGATGCGCTCTCAGACGGAACACTCGATCAGTGCCAGGAACTGAAAATCACACCTCAAGCCTGGTGTCCAATCGCAGGAGTAGCCTATCCGGCCTGGGGTAACACCTTTTCAGAGGAAGATGAAGTCCGTCTCAAGTCCGAATTCGATCTGCAGTCCCAAGAATACGATTCAGAGAACGGGATTATCATGCTGGCCTGGCTGCTCAAACACCCTGCCATGATTCTCCCGATCATCGGCTCAACAACCCCATCGCGCATCAAAGCCGCGAAACAGGCTTTAGACATTCCGTACAGCAGAGAAGACTGGTATCGCCTTCTCGAAGCTCGCAACGGCAAGCCTGCAGGCTGAGGGTAGAGTAGAATAACTATGAGACAATCCCATGCATGCCGACCTCACTCCGTTCGGCGGGTGATGGGTAACGTTCACCGGGAATGACCGTCGGCTCCTGAGCACTGAAGGTGCGTCTACATACCAGCCCAGGGCACAGCGTAGCGACGCCCTGGGTATGGACAGGTAGATTGGTCTTGCCCTGTAGGGGCGTTTCATAGTCTCCGCGGACAGGGCCTCGGCGTGTGGTTCCTATGCTGGGCCCGTTGCCGCTTCGCTGCTCTACACAAGGCTCCGAGCCCGTCTCCCGTTGGTCGGCTCAGGGCAAGATCCCGGCGGACGGGTAACCTGGGGCGATTGCCCCAGGCTGGTATGTGGAGCGCCATTGGCGCAGAAGCCGAAAGGCGGGGTGCACCAGCCAGATTCACGGAATCGCGGGATGGCACTCGCTCCCACATTGGGGGAGGACCGCTTCCGTTGGTCGCGGCTCTGCCGGACGGGGGAAGGACCGCTTCCGTTGGTCGCGGCTCTGCCGGACGGGGAGAGGACCGCTTCCGTTGGTCGCGGCTCTGCCGGACGGGGGAAGGACCGCTTCCGTTGGTCGCGGCTC
>JABHEG010000308.1 GCA_018676675.1 Lentisphaerota bacterium | reverse complement strand
TCCCGGCCGGCTAAAGCGTGGGACGTCAGTTGAGTTGCCAGAGACACTCTACTCCTTCATCGCCTCTCGACCGACGGCGAAGAAGACCGAAAACGGGGAACGCCAGATTGCGCGAAGAACTCATCCTTTCCTGAGGTCTGGTTCACCCACTCAACTTGTTTCGGCAGAAGGCCCAGATCGTCCCGAATCACCCCCAGAAGATCTGCCGCTTCCGTGCTCTCAGATACGGCGGAGAACAGCACATTCCCCGCCAGGATGGCGCGGTCGAGTTCGGCCACGGAGGCGTACTTGCCCTGGAGCATCTCTGTTTCCTGCTTGAAGCTGCCTACTTCTTCCGTTCTGGTCACGGTAATGCCCCGCGCGTCGATTCGTCCGAGGCGGATGCGCCCCAGGGTTACCGGACTGGCACTGTGAGCATCTTCTGAGCCCAGGAGGAACAGTGAGTAGGCCCGCAGTTCAAGCTCCGCCGGGCGTTTCCCATCTTCGACGCGTGACAGCAGAGCCAGGGCCTTTTCGTCGTTGAAGCACTGGCTGAGACCAGCTTCCAGGTTGTCGCGATAGTCGCCGTGAACGATCGTCGCTTCGGGTTGTATGGGGGGAAATTCCAGGTGGTAGGACTCGCTGTCCACCGGCAGTGGCCGGCCGTCGTGCCAGCCTTTCCTGCGGAACCCTCCGCGGCGGGGTTGGTTCTCTTCATCCAGAATTGAGATACTGATCTCGACGTGTACGGGGGCGTTCAGAACCTGTTCGTAGGTGCGTACCAAGTCGACGAGCTGGGTCTCGTCGAGGCATTCGCGGAACTGCTGTTTCGTCTCTGCGATCTCTTTGACGTTCACCTAGTGGATTCCTCCTGGGGCGGGCCTCTGCGAGTCCGAGGAGATGCGTTGTCGGTTCCTCTGGGAGTGCGGTCCCGGAAGGCCGGATCGGGTGCCGCCAGCTCGCCAGTTGGCTGGTGTGCGGGAAGGGCGAGCCCGGTTGGCCGAAACCGTCGTCTCTGGCGCCAATGTCGAGCCGCTGTCCTTGGTTTCGAACTCCTCCCGCGGAGCGTTCGCCGATCACTGGAAGATAGCACGTTTTGAGGCGGAAATCAAGTTTCTTGTCGGTTGGCGAGGGGACGTGTATCGGGATTTTCGGACGCTGTATCTTCGTTCGGCGGTGCTTGCGGCCGACACCGAGCAGGACGAGAGAGCTTTCGCTCAATGACACCGCCCTGGCCCCGTGCTGTGGACTTCACTCATCGGCATTCGAGGATAGAGTGAGGAAAGGCGACCGTAGCGTGTTGAATCGCTCCGCCCAACTCAGATGGCATGCGACCATCCTCGCCCATGGAGGGAACGCGTCAGACGATGCGGACCGCAATTCTGACCAATCACGAGGGCCATAGGGAGAATCGGCCCCGAACAGCTCGTCTCTCAGGTACTCGCGGATCGCTGGTACCGCTTCCATTAGCTCATCTGTCGGACAGTCGTAGAGCGGGAAGAGGGTGAGTACGTGCTCGAGGCGTTTCAGGTGGTAGGTCGCCAAGTCCTCGTCGACCGAAGCCCCAAATGCCATGCTGGTCAGGACCTCGAGATCATACTTGAGGGCGAGAGCATCCTCGTCCACGGTAAGGAGGGCCGGGGAACGGAAGTGCTGCACGCATCCGCGGAAGGCTCTGGTGAGGGGATTGCGCATATCATCCGGGACTGAGCGGGTGTAGGCCTCGAACAGCAGGTCCATGGTCTCGCCACCTTGAGCCTGCGGGGCTAGGAGCATTGACGTACGGTTGGGGTCGATACCGTCCAGTGGCTTGCCGTCCCGATAGACGATGACTTCAGCCCCGGTCAGGAATTCGAGGTGAACGGCTTGCCCATCAAGTTCCGCAGGGATGGCCATGCGGGTCCGGAATTGGGCTGTGCCGTCGGGGCGTCCCCATAGGTCACCTTCCTGGATCGGGACAAAGTCGTGGTCCCACTCATACCCGTCCGGCAGGTACTGCCCCAGGCGCATCTCCCAGCCTTCGACCGGTGTGCGTGAACGCACGACGAGCTCATCGATACGCTCGAACGTGGAGGCGACTCCATTGTTTCACAGACAGGCTTCGACGGACGACGTTTTGGTGGGCCATAATGGTAACGCGGGCGTGTGAGGGGGGCAGCGTTTGTAGTACGGACGACGGCTATGCATAATGACGCGGCACTCATCTCCAAATACGCGCTTCATCCGGGTCTCAAGCCATCCCTTCATGCAGCCTGCCATCGCGGAACAGGTTGAGCACTCGGAGTGAGCTCCGATGTGCACGTCTGTACCCACGATTCTCTCGAGCTCGACGTTGCCTCCATCGACCCGGACTTTGGGCTGAATTTCCTGAGTGATGAATGCTTCAACGTCAGCGTGTACCAGTTTCATGGGCTTCCCGTTTGGGCTGGTGTGTGGCAGCAAAGGCGGTTTGCGGGGTGTTCAGGGCGCGGTGAACGTGTGTTCCCGAGTGGTGCATGTGCGGTTGATCTCCTGCCGACCGGTCATGCGCTCGATGGTGATCTCGATGGCCAGGCAACCGGCAACACAGGAAGTACATAAATTCCCTCGCCGTCGGCCAGCCCAAGGCATCCCCAAGACTTGGCGGTGAGGATGGCTTCCATCTCAGCCAGATCTGTTCCAGTCATCGTTTTGGTATTTCCTGCGTCGAGGATCCGCTAATCGTTGCGGATTGAGATACTGTCCAGGTAGAGGGCTGTCTTTTCCGTGGCGACACTGATGAACATCACCTGATTGAGGGCGGTGAATTCAGGTTGTGGGATCTTCAGACCGGCAAACTCGTGCCGTTTGCCGTTGGGGAGCGTTACGGCCAGGCTCCAGACCCCGTGCCCTGCGTTGCCGGCTTTCCCTATGCCCGGATCGAGCGCTCCCAGCTTGGCTGAGAGCTCAAAGCGGATCCATTGATCCCGAGGAAGATCAAGAAGCTCCTTGCCCTCAACCGACAGCACGCCCTTGGCGATCCTGAAGTTCGGCCCAACACTGAACTCCTTCTTTGGGTGGCTTCCCCGCCAGACGTGTTCGAGGAGTGTTTCTTGCTCAATCCGAAGGGCGAATTCCACCACTCCTACGCCACTCTCGTATCTTGGGGCGTACGCGAAGTAAGGTACCCAGTCCTGAGAAAGGCCGGGGGCATCCAGAATCTTCAGTGACCGTGCGCCGTCTGCCGCGGTTTCGTCGGTGACTACAATCGCGTCGGTTCCCTTTCCTGGCCCCCTGTCTTCGATTCGTGCCCACCCCTGGTTCGGAGCTCTGCCGACGGCCGCGCGGTCGAAGCTCGCCTTGATGGGGCCGGGGCGAACGTTGTCCGGAACAGTCATTGCCAACACCGGCGGCGGAACGACGTTGAAGGGCTTGCTGAGGAGACCCCGGTAGGCCGGCTCGAGTCCCGCTTTCGCTGCCGTTTCTTTCGGGAATCCCGGCTCGCCGGGCCGAATGTCGCATACGTTGTCTCGGACAGCGGACATATCGCCGGAACGTCCCGCCGTCAAAGCCCTGTCGGTTGGGGGAGCGATGTCGTACATGATGTTCTCGCAGACCGTGAAGCCGGAAGACCCGTCGTCGAATGCCAGACCACCCCCAGCCCAGTCCGGACGTTTGAACTTGCCGTGTAGTTTGGTCCAGTGTGTGCCGTGGATATGGTTGCCGCGGATGATCGTTCCGGGCTGATTCCCCAGCGTGTAAACGGCGCCTCCGTGATCCAGCAGCAGCAACACATCATGGACGTGGTTCCACTCAATGTAGTTCTCACGGCAGGCTCCGGCTTTCTTGCCGTGAGACCACCCGACCGCGATGCTCGAGTAGAGCGTGCGCGAGACGTCATTGTGACGGATCGACGTCTTGGCGCAGATGCCTCCCCAGATGCCATGGGCCGAGTAATGGACCAAGCCGATATCGCGGACGATGTTGTTGTCGATGATGTTCCCGGTGGGCACTTCGGGGAAGGTCGCAGCCCGGTTGACAGTCCCGATCTTTACTCCCCCGGCCCCAAGGTCCAGGAAACGCCCACCCACCACACCATTCTCGTGGCAACCGAGCCCGAAATCCAGCCCGTGTGACCCCAGATTGACGAAGTCGCAGCGCTCGAAACGGCAGCCCTTCGTCCACTTTAGTTCGACGGCTGACGGCATGTCCACAAAGCCCTGGCGGCAGCCGCGTTTGTAGTCTTCCGCATACTTGTGAGGGGCACGGAACCATGCGGAGTGCGCAAACGTGATGCCTCTGAACGTGATATCCTGGACATACTCCGGGCCATCGGGGCGGCCGGTGACGGTCACCAGATGCTCGAGGCGTGGCAACACGACGTCGCATCGACTCAGGTCTTCCCCCGGCAGTGGCGTATAGGAGAGGACGCCGGTCGGTCTATCCAGGTACCACTGGCCTGGCTTGCCCAGGTCTTCCTTCACGTTCTCGAGCAGATAGGGATTGCGTCCACCCTCATACCAGTGTCCAATCCTGTAGTGCGGGAAGCTCTTGAGTCTCACGATGCGCTCGGCTTGGTTGATCTCCCGGATGTGAAGCCGGCCCGAGCTCCAGTCGTGCATGGCGACCAGTTCCACGTCATCCAGGTTCTCGAATGGAATGATGTCGCCTTTGGCGAAGTAGAATTCGTCTTGGGGGTTGCGGTGGTTGATCCTGCCGTTGTGCTTGTGCGGGGCGTCGGTCAGGCCCGCGATGATGAGCAGACCTCGGGAAGGACGATAGCGGCGCTCGAACCACGCCTGTCCCCGCTTGCGGATGAAGAGCTGATGCGGGTACCACGTGCCTCCCTTGGTTCCGGGGATGTCGGCTTGCCAGAGCGTGCCCGGCCCCCTGCGCCAGCCGGTGACGCGCCGGCCTCCGCTGAGGATCGGGGTTTCTCCCGGAAGGGCCACAAAAGACACACCGCTGTCTCCACGTTCGAGCACCAGGGGAGTCCGCATTTCATAGAGTCCGCCTGCCAGGTGGACCGTGACCGGGCCCGTCGCTGCACGTGCCGCGTCCCTGGCTCGGTGGAGGGTCGCAAAGGGCTTGGTTCGGTTGCCCGGATTGCCGTCATCGCCTGAGGGCGACACGTGGAAGGTGGGAGCGGCGCTGGCAGCAAGCGAGATGGAGACAAGAGGAGCGATGAGGAAACGGGGTGACATGTTGGGGCCTCCGAGCGAGAGCGGGTACAGGACAATACAAGTGAACGCATACTCTAACGCATCCTGCCTCCGAAGTCCTGCACGGGGCTCTGCCGGAAAAGGGGCTCTGAATCACTGCTGGATGTGTTACAGTACTCGGTTTGCCGGTCGTATCAGAGGGTATGACTCGCGGTTTCCTGATGCCCGAACAGAGCCGCGAC
This sequence comes from Lentisphaerota bacterium, assembly GCA_018676675.1. Lineage (GTDB taxonomy): Bacteria > Verrucomicrobiota > Lentisphaeria > Oligosphaerales > JABHEG01 > JABHEG01. The sequence continues at coordinate 7,315 of JABHEG010000308.1, read as the reverse complement.
CTACGGAAGCGGTGTCCTGGGCAGTGCCGAGCAAGACCGCTTCCGTAGGTCGCGGCTCTGACGGCCAGGTCAGGCCAGAAGGTGATCTGTGTCGAAGCTACACACGAGCCTGGCCTTCGCCAGTTGTTCTATCGCTCATATCGGAGGTCGTAACTTGCGCCAAGGCGCATGGAGGAGCCGGTTCTCCTATAGTAACCGGCCTGGCCGCATGCGGAGATGCGGCGCCTCCAATGGTGTGTCAGCGACCAACAGTTTTGTGCTCAAGACGGTGAAGTTACAGACGAGCGCCGCGGGTAGAATGAGACCTTTCTTTTACATCTATGACCGGAACGAAGATACGCTCGCCGTTGCCGAGGCTGAAGCCTGCGTGCTGGCGGATGGCGAGGTCGTTGGGCACGGCGTTGTGGAAGGGAAGGCGCGCATCGCCTGTGCGGAAACTGGGTTCATGAGAGCCGGGGCAGAGCTCTTGGCGCGTGGCAGGACCCTGGAGAAGCTGGTTGGGTGCATCCGAGAGCGAGGCTTGTCGGCGGACCGCTATCGGATTGTCGCCGAGCCCATACCCCGTACGGTCGGGGGCGACCATCGGGCGATCAGAGCAGTGGCTGCGTGCATCGAAGGCCCCGCTGACCTCCGCAATCCCACCGAGGAATTTCTTCTGGTCGTCTCCTCGGGCGGCTTCTGGTTCGGGCGTCTGATCCCAAAGGGATGCGATCGCTGGCGGGAGTTCGACCGTCGCCCCCGACCGTTCTGTAATGCGGCACCGCTACGGCTGGTTCGTGCAGCGATTGGCTTGAGTACCCAGCCTGGGGACCGTGTTCACGATCCATGCTGCGGTTCAGGGACGATACCGTTCCTGGCCTGGACCATGGGGCGTCGGGCCTATGGGACAGATCGAAGTTGGCCCGCCGTGGCCATGGCGCGGGAGAATCTGGCCCACTTCGGCTGCCCGGTGACCATTGGGCACGCCGATGCGCGGGCAACCGACTATCAGTCTGACTGCATCATTACCAATCCGCCTTACGACCTCTACTGCCCAACAAATGAGAGCACCGTTCCTGGGATGCTCGCCAGCTTCCGTTCGGCTGCCCCGCGAGTGACCGTCATCACCGCGATGGATCTGGCGCCGCTGGTGACCGAGCTTGGCTACACCGTCGAGCGCGCCATCCCCGTTCGACGGCATGACTTCGAGCGAACGCTCTACATTATGCGAAGTCCGGAATAGGGCGGGAGCATGTGAGTCCGGGTGTCCACCACGTCCTAAGCTCCGAACGGAAGCGCTTGTCGACGTCGAAGGCCTCGGTATGTTGAATCGGGTTCGAAGAGAGGGAGCGCAATACAGGACCTTTGGTAAGGAGTTGAGAATGGGCCCCATGACTTCTGAGTGTACAGGGACCGGGCGCAAACCGAATATCGTCTTCATCTTGTCGGATGACTTGAGCTGGGGTGATTTGGGTTGCTACGGGCAGACCAAGATCCAGACGCCCAACATCGACCGGTTGGCCGATGAGGGGATCCGATTCACTCAGTGCTACGCAGGGAACTCCGTCTGTGCGCCGTCCCGTTCATGCCTCATGGAGGGGCTCCATCCGGGCCACGCTCGCGTTCGGGGGAATGCCTACAAGGGGTATCGCCATGCCTTGCAGCTTGAGGATGCAACTGTTGCTGAAGTCCTCAAGGAGGCCGGGTATGCGACTGGCTTGTTCGGCAAATGGGGGTTGGCCCTGTCGGATCAGCCGGGAATCCCCCGAAGGAAGGGATTCGACGAGTTCCGTGGCTATCTCAACCAAAGGAAGGCCCACAACTACTACCCGCCTTTCCTGTGGCACAACGAAGAGCGTGTGCGCTTCCCGCAACACGAGGGCTTCCGGTACCGCGAACAGAGCCCCTACGACGATGACGGCCAGGTCATGCCGCTGGGGATGAAGGACCCAGCGAAGGCCGTCTATTCGTTCGATTACTACACCGAGGCATCGTTGGACTTCGTGCGTGAGCACCGGGATGAGCCGTTCTTCCTGTATCTGGCCTACACGATTCCGCACGGTGCGTTGATTGCACCGAACCTGGCCGCTTACGCAGACATGGACTGGCCAAGCCTCCGACACCGGGAGTGGGCGGCAATGATCACGCGGATGGACGATGAGGTCGGCAACATCCTGGATCTGATCACCGAACTGGGGCTGGATGACGACACGATCATCTTCTTTGCCTCCGACAATGGCTATAGCGCGTACGGGTACGACCGCGACGCTGATGGGCCGAGCTTCGAGGAGTTTTTCGACAACATGGGGCCGACCAAGGGGCGCAAAGGAGGAAGCGACGATGGCTCGTTCCGCGTTCCCTGTATGGCTCGATGGCCGGGGCAAATCCAGCCGGGACAGGTCTCCGATCTGATCTGGGCATTCTGGGATTTCCTGCCAACCGCGGCAGACCTCGGGGGAGGAGGCACACCCGACGCTGTGGACGGACTTTCCATTCTCCCGACGCTCCTTGGTCAAGATGGAGACCAGCAACAGCACGAGTTCCTCTACTGGGAGTACGGTCAGGCACAAGCTGTGCGCATGGACAACTGGTATGCCCGACGTCCTTCGGGCGGGACGACAGAGCTTTACGACATTCTGCAGGATCCGGATCAGGCCATGGATCTCGCGGGACAGCGCCCTGAAGTCGTCGGTCGGGTGGAGGATATCTTCGAGGAGTCTCACAGGCCGAGTGAGGTCTGGCCGAGCCCCGGAGAGTCGCAGGAGGCCTACGCTCAACGGCTGGCCGACATGGGCCTCGAGCCCTGGAGCGAGAACATCGATGGGTGAAGGGCTGGTTCGCCCTTCCTGGTCCGGCATGTCGGCTTCTTTCCCGCAGGAAGACCGCTTACGTTGTGCGCGGCTCGGTTCCGTCAGAGCCCTGACCATCGGGAGGGGGCCCCGGTAAGGCAGACCGCTCTTGTTAGTCGCGGCTCGGCTCTGTCAGAGCCCTGACCACCGGGAGGGGTTCCCCGGCAAGGCAGACCACTTACGTTGTGCGCGGCTCGGAAGGGCCGCCCACCTACATTCTAGCCCTCCCTCAGGCTTTCTCCCACGCTTCCTGCCACGGCGTTTCCTTCAAGGGTGCCCCCCTCTTACGCTTGTAGTCGGATAGACTGAGTTTGTCTGGGGAGAGCGCTGTTTCCTTTGCCACGGCGCGTGAGAACGCCTCTGCGAACGTCTCCACGGTATGCCGTTCCTCCACCGGCAACTGGTCCGGCCATTTACTTTCGTTGAGATTCACTCCCTTCGGATCGCCGTCCGGAAGCGGTGGTGCCGGGAAGGTGCGGAATGCACTGCCGTCAAAGGACTGGAGCAGACCTTGGGTGCGTTCCCAGGCCAGGACGCGCTCCCGGAGGCCTGGAACGAGGCCGGCTTTTTCGGCCGCGATGTTGGTGAGTTCGTGCGGGTCGTTGGTCAGATCGTAGAGTTCCTCGGCACCACCGTCGGCCCAAAGTACGTACTTGTGTGTCTTGCTTCTGGAGCAAATCCAGCGGTTGCGTCGATCTCCGTAATCAATCATGTATCCAGTTCGTTTCCGGCCCAACCCGCCTCCGTCTCGCCCGAGGAGGCTTGCACCGGGCAGAGGGGGGAGATCAGTGGGGTAGGGGACAGCCAGTTCGTCAATCAGGGTTGGGAGGACATCGGTGAGACCAACCAGATCGTCGCACACAGTGCCGGGGGTCGTGCGGCCTGGCCAGCGCAGGATCATCGGCACCCGGATTGATGGCTCATAGGGCACGTTCTTCTGTGACAGCCCGTGGTCTCCGAGCATGTCGCCGTGGTCACTGGTGAAGAGCACGGCGGTGTCTTCGGCCATCCCCAGTTGCTCGAGAGCGGCAAGAACGCGGCCGATGGCGTTGTCCACATGGGCGATCTGTCCGTGGTAGAGTGCGCGGATGCGCTTGATGCGGTCCGGGTCCATATGTGCGCCATCGAGCCGGGCGCGGTGTCCCCAGGTGACGGATGGCAACGTAGCCAGGGGGCGTCCGGGGTAGATCGGGGCCGGCATGTCGTCAGGATCGTACAGCGAGTCATACGGTTCACAAGGAGCAAACGGCGGGTGCGGGGCGATCCAGGATGCCCAGAGGAACAACGGCTGATCTCCGCGGTAGCGTTGGTGTTGCCGGAGGCACTCGATGGCTCGACGGGCAACCCAGGCGTTTTGGCTGTGTCGTTCGGGTATACCACAGGTTTGGGGCTGGTAGTAAAGCAAATCGCGCAGGCCCTGAGGATAGCGGGTCCGAACGCCTTGCCCCTCGAGGTACATCAAGTAGTCGTCATCGATCCGGCTCGGGCAGCACTCTTCCATACGTTCGTGGACTTCAAGGCCGTGGTGACGTCCGTGGAAGTGCATCTTGCCGACCCCGTGCGTGTGGTAGCCTTGCTGATGCAGCAGTGTCATGATGGTCGGCAGTTCGGGCCGTGGACCGGGCAGGGCGTTGTTGGCGACCCAGCGATGGTCCCGAGCTCGACGCCCGGTCATGAAGCTGTGCCGACTCGCGATGCACACGGGCGTCGGACAGCATGCCTCTGAGAAGCGTGTCCCTTCCGCGGCGAGGGCATCCAGGTTGGGAGTGTGGACAGCTGCACTGCCTGCACAGCTCAACGCGTCGAAGCGATGTTGGTCGGTCATCAGTATCAGGACGTTCACGGCGCGTCATCCTCTTCTGGGGGGCAGGGCATCGATGCAAGCCACGCAACTTACCGCCGTTCTGTAGGCTTTGCCGGAGAAGCCACTACGGTAAGCAGAGGACGTTCGGCACGAGTTCCCAGAAGAGGATTGTGCGACATGCGGGATTGTTTGCTGAAGCTGATCATGGCACGCGTGCAGACAGTGGCCTTGGCCACCATCGCCGCCTGCATCGCCGGCGGGGGCGACGCGTTGTTCGCTGCCCAGCCGAATTTGGTCCGGAATCCTGGCTTCGAGGAGGCAATGGAGCCGGCGTGGCACAAACGGACGCCTGAGGACGCAAAACGGCGTTTGGTCCGAGTCTCTCCGGGAAGAACGGGCGACCACTGCCTGCTGCTTGAGAATGTGGAAGACGCCTACACACGTATGCGCCAGGGGGCGGACAGAGCGATTACCATCGTTCCCGGCAGCTTGGTGAAGCTCAGTGTTTGGGTCAAGTCCGAACTCCCGGAAGGCGGCAGAGCCATTGTCCAGCTGTACAGCATTGGCGAGGAAGGGAAGATCACGGGGCAACCGACGGCCAAGCCGATCTCCGCCCCCTGTGACTGGACGTACGTGGAGTTGCTCGCCCAGATTCCTGAGCGAACCCGCTATTGCATGCCGTACTTGCAGATCAAGGATGGCGTTGGGAAGGTGTTCTTTGACGATGTGGTTCTGCGTGTCGTACGTGAGCCGCGAGCGCGGACGCCCCAAGTTAAGGTAGCCGTCTTCAGTGATCTGTCCGAGGAAGACCCATGTCTGACCAACCTGAAGTCGCTGTTCGGAGATGGATTCGTCCCGGCAACGCCGGAGCTCTCCAGCGTCGACTATGCGGACTGCGTCGGTGCGCTGTTCGCCTTTGCGTCCGCTGACTTGCCTCCGTGGGCCGAAAAGGCGCTGGAAGGTCTCCAAGCGGCTCAGAAGCCTGTCTTTATGGACATCCGCGTGTTTTCTGCCTGGGCAGGACTGACGACCATTCCGGTTGCCGCGGCCAGTGCGGACAACGTCGCGTACTGGATCCACGAGGGTGCGGATATGGATGTCGATCTCACCGTCACCTATGCGGATGAGTTTGACGGTGCCGGGAAGATGCGGCTTCTGCACAATGGGAACCTACTCAAGACGTGGGTTCTCGACACTACCCCGGCAGACGCGTCCGACGTGGCCAAGACCATCAGCGTACCTGCGGTGAAGCTCTTGCGGGGGGATCGCCTGGCGTTTGAGCTACTCCCGGATCGTGGTGAAATGTGTCGGTTGGACCGGATTGACGTTCGCCCGCATGGTGGGAATCCCTTTACCGTTCAGGCCGAAGATATGGTCCTCGGGAAGAACGTGAAGGTGGAGTCTCCCGCCCTGATGTTTGCGAAAGGGATTCGGGCTTCGAGTCTGCCGAAGGCGCATGACCGGATGCAGTTCGGGTTGCGCGTGGTTGCCGAAAGTCCTGTCACACGCGGATTTCTGCCTGGACAGACGATCCCGTGGTGCGGTACCGGAGGGAGCTTTCTGGCCCTGAATGAGGTCCCGGCATCGGCCGGCATCGAGACGCTGGCCGAGACTGCCACTGGCCAGGCAGCTCTGGTCCGCAAGGGCTTGGTCGTGGCCGTAGATGTGCTTTCGCTCGGCGAGCCATTCTACGCCAATGTCCCAGCCTTCTACAAGTATCTACCAGTGGTCAATACGCTGACCAATGGCGTTTGTTTTGGGGAGTACTACCTGAAGCGCTATCGCTATGCGGAGTTCGCAGAACTTGTTGAGGAAACGGCCGCCCGTTCAGACACAGTCCGGTTGGCCAAGGAGGGGGAGGCATGCGATGGGCAACCCATGCTCAGCCTGAATCTGGGAACGGCGGGGAAGCCGATGTACTTCCTGTATGGGGCGTGCCATGGCAGTGAATGGGAGCCCGCCTATGGGCTTCTGACATTTGCCCGACAGGTGGCCGCAGGGAAGCTCGACGACGTGATCGACCTGAGGGCCGTCTCGATCAAGATCCTGCCCATTCTCAACCCGTCCGGCTACGACCGTTTCAGGCGCAAGAACGCAAATGGTGTCGACCTCAACCGCCAGGGGGATCATGCCTGGGACAGCTACTCGGCTGCTCCCCGAACAGAGGGCGGAGAGTATGGTGAGGACAACGCCCGGTGGAAGGGCAAGGGGCCATTCACTGAGCCCGAGGCGATCGTTTATCGTCGAATCTGCGAAGCCCCAAACCTGCACTGCGTGCTCGACTTCCATGGTAACCCCACAGCCACCGCCAACAAGGTCGGCGTGCTGGCCTGCACCGCCAGGCCCGACAATCAGGTGCGCGGCTGTGATCTTCAGCATATCGTGAACGAGCGCCTGCGAGGACGCTACATCCTGCAGCAGAACCGGGAGGAGAGCTGCTCACCATACCTGATTGACCGCGTTTCCGTCAGCTCCAACAGCCCGTACTTGATGAACACCTCGGCCCGGGATCGTTACGGCATTCTGGTCGAGCTCACGGCGGCGTACAGGTCGTCCTACGGCACGGTTCTCCAGACCGACGTCACCAGCGAAGTGTGCCGTGCCCTCTTCCTGGCATATCCCGTCCCGGAGTAGCGTGGAGGTTACCTATCCCGCGGCTCGGACCGACGCCCCCCCCCCCCCC
>JABHEG010000068.1 GCA_018676675.1 Lentisphaerota bacterium | reverse complement strand
GTCGAAGGCACCGGTTTGGGAAAACCGGCCTCCAGAAGAGCCGGCGATCGGAGGCCATCCGCTGCATAGGAGTCGAGGCGGCATCTGGTGATTCCACCGAAGCAACGCAACTCCGGCAAGCCCTGCGTTGCTGACTACGAACGAATTTCGTTACCAGAACAGCGGCGTTCGTAGTGAGGCACGTAGAGCAGCGGAGTGCCGTTCTTCCAAGACGGCGACGATCGCGGGGAGACAAGCAGAATGTTGGAGCTCCGGTCATCTCTGACCGGCTTCCTCTCGGATTGTGTCGAAGGCACCGGTTTGGGAAAACCGGTCTCCAGAAGACTGGCGATCGGAGGGCTTGCCCTGCTGGACAGAAGGGCCGCTCGCGGCACTGGAAGCCCTCCGAGTGGCTTAAGGCTCAGGGATCGCGCCCTTGCCTGTCTTCCCTTGGCGGAGTGCTTCGATGTAGCGCCGAGCGTGGTTGACGACCATCTCCTCGGTCGCGGGACTCAACGTACTCGATTTTACCTCATATCCGCCTTCGGCATACGCAGCGGCATCCGGGATATACCCGCCGCCCCAGTGCGTGTAACCGTTGGTCCACACGCGTGTGCCGACAAGCTCGCGTTTGATCCTGGCCCCGATCGTCGAGAAGACTTCGCATTGGCTGCCGAAGACGAAGAGGTCGCCGATGCGCCACGCCCCCATGTAGACCCGGTGTGACTTGCCTTCGGGGTCCTTCTTGTCGGGCAGCGCTACCTTCTCCACGATGCCGCCCAGGTGGACTGGGGGTGTTGCTTCAGGCGGTTGGTCTGTCGGGGTTCGAGCGGGGACCGGAGCCGGGGGCACAGTGAGAGCCGCGACCACGGCACGCCCAAGTTCGTGCCCAAGCTCGGCCACAATTTGGAGTTCGTCGAGAAGCACGTAGCCGAAACGACCGTAGCCTCCTTTGCCCGGCTTGGTGTAACGCGGTTTGATCTCCCCGCCACAGCCCTGCAGGAACATGGCTTGGGCGCCGGGGTAGGCGGCCTCGATCCAGTCGCGCGCGAACCCGGGGTAGTCCGTGCCGATCTGGTAGTGCAGAGCGCTCACCGTGGTTGGGTGGCAGGCATAGCCAAAGACCACGGCGCGGACGTGACCTTCCTGCGACAATACGCGCAACACGGGCACGTCTGGATCGATCGGCTTGCGCGGATCAGGGCACATGCCGGTGGGCCGTCCGGCTGCGTTCATCTGGCGCCGGTTGATACCCATGGTGCACCAGCCAACCGTGTAGTCGAGGAGCGCCGGCTGAAGGGCGGCTTCAGCGGCTTTGAAGAGGGAGTCGGTCCGCTTCTTGAACAGGGCAGTGTAAGCCGTGTTCTTCTTGTGGTTGAGCCGCGGACCGTAGTGGGAGTGGGACGCGTTGATCATGACATTCTGTGGCGGGATGCCCACGCTTCCCGCGGCCTCTCGCAGGTCCTTGAGCTGAGTCTCGTAGATCTTGCACAGATCAACGGCCAGGAAGGCAATTCGGGTGACTCCGTTGTCGAACAGAAGGCACGTGGCAGTCAACGGTCTGTAGACGCCTTTGGAGAGTTCCTTCCGTGCGGCGAAACCCGCCATCCAGACCGGCTCGCGCGGGGTGATGTCCGCCGTCGCGATGCCAACGCGCAGAGGGCCCGGGGCGACGTCAGCCAATTGTGCATCGGCCTGGGCGTGCATGCCCATAGCCGCAACGAAGAGGAGGAAGAAGCGTATTGGGGTGAGTCGTTCCATCATTGGGGTGCGTTCGCCTTCTCAGCTACGACCATCGCGTGTATGTCGAGCTTGGGTACCGTCACGGTCACGCCTTGTTCAGTTGGTGTTGCTTCCAGTGACTCTCCACCTGGGACCAACCGGAAGCGGGTGAGTTCCCGGTCTCTGAACGTCACTCGGATGTCATGAATGGGGAGGATCTCGCGACGGATGTACATGGATTCGCCCAGTACATTGGCGGAACGTCCAAAGGAAGAGACATCGTTGAGCAGATGAACGACCAGGCGTGTGCCCTGCTGGTGCGTCATCGTCTGCACGATGCGCGGGGCCGTTACTTCGGCCGGGGGTGGAGCAGAGGCGGCATCTCGAACGGCCAGCTCCATGATCCGCCCAAGAAACGCGTGTCCATAGCGGAAGAATGCCCACGAAATGTCGGCTGGAATGTAGATCACTTTTCCCTTGCCGAAGGTCGTCTCGATGATCCCCGGATGTGTGGAGCTCTGTATCTCCTGTGGCAGCTTCCTGAGTTGGGATGAGGTCAGGTTGGTGGAGGACGCTGTCTTGCGCGGGTGCCATACTTGTGTCCGGATGTTTGCCGTTGCCTGATCAGACTCCACCTGCAGGAGTTGGCATTGAAGAGGCAAGCTATGGCTTATGCTTCCCGCGGTCGTGGTGGCGCTTCCTCGGGTCATTCGCTCGCGCAGAATCGGGTCGCGACTCCAGCGGTGGCCCGGGCCCAAGTCGAGAACGGCTCCCTTCCCGGAAGGAGGACGCAGCCAATGAGCCAGGCGATTGTCGAAGATCCCGTGTGTTGCCGCTAATCCCAGGACATTCCCCAGTCCTGCGTTCTTTCTGGGCCACGCGTGTTCGTCGTAGCGTGATGTCTCATAGGTCGCCACGAGCCCTCCGCCATTGCGAACAAACTCACGAACGGTCGCCAGTTCCGCGTTCGACATGGCCGCGCAGTTGGGCATAAAGAGAACGCGGTAGTCCTCGAGAGTTCCGAGCTCGAGTTCGCGATCCGTCACCAGTGACATGGGGAGGTGGTTCTCGAGCATCATCTGGAATGCGCCATAGACGCTTTTGATGTACTGATCCACTGGGGACTGCCTGCCGTACCACTGCTCGGTCTTTTCCGAGACGACCAGGCCGCACCAGGGGAACAGGCGGGAACCACGGAGGAACTGTTCGCGCTGGGCGATGTCGTCCATGTACTCGGTCATCACCGGGCGGGACGGGACGGAATGGGCAGCGACAGCGCCGTTTGTGATCATGGTTAGGACCCGGATTCGGGCTTCAGCGCTCTGCGTCGTTCCCCCGCCGGCCCACTCCGTCGGGTGTCCCCAGGCGAGGGCTGGGGCGCGCTTGCTCAGGCCGGCCAAGTGCCAACTCATGAAGTTGAACCGGGCAGGAAACGCGAAAAGTGATCCGTCGAGGTCATACCAGCCGAGCTCTTCAAGCATCCCGTCGACTGTCTCGGCCAGGCGGATTGAGTTGCCTATGGACGAGCGCCTGCCGGTTCCGCGGCGGTAGGTCCAGGCATTCCAGCTGTTGGATACCAACACGGCCTCCGGATTGGCGGCTTTGATGGCGCGGTTGTAGTCCAGCATCGCGTTGTCGATCGTGTCGTATTTGAAGCGAATCCAAGCCTGCCACAAGGGGCTTCCGAAGTCTTCCTGCACGGGTGGCTCTTCGCCTGTGGCGGCGCGGAACAGGCGGACGCAGTGCTTGCAGTAGCCTTCGTCCAAGTTGGCGTTATGCATGTCGATGAAGATGCCGTCCACGCCACAGACGGAGATGATCTCGGCGAACCGGTCTTTCATGAACTGGCGGTAGCCCGGGTTGTTGGGACAGAAGCGTGTGGTTGGTTGCCTCCTGTTGTCTCGGCACTTCCATTCCGGATGGTCGCGCCACACATCCGGTGGCTCCCGCATACCCCAGAAGTAGGCCAGGTAGCGCATCCCATGCCTGTGGCAGAGATCTGCGACGTCCCGCGTTCTGTCGCTCGCGGTGCTCTGGTTCTCGAAGTCCCCGTTGGTGACGGGCTGAGGCTCCATGCCGAGGAGCTCGATGTCATCCAGCAGAATTTCGGCTGAGGAGCCAGTCACAAAGCAGCCGACGTGGATCCACTTTACGCGATCCTTCCCGAGATAGTCGAACGGTACCTTCGCCTGGTGCCACTGGCCGTCGCCCACATGTTCCGCCGGCACAATGGTCCCGGTTCGACCGTGCCCGGTATTCTCCCAGGGCTCAGCTGACATTGGGAGCACTCCGAGCCAGATCCGTGCACCTTCCCCGGTCAGGGCCTTGTAGCGAAAGGACGCCGTGCCCTGGAGCACGTCGAGCATTGCTCCCTGGCGTTTGCTCCTGCCGGTCCAGCGTCGAATGAGGAAGCTCTCTCTGCGGCCGGCTGTGTGCTCGATCCGCAGCGCGTATTCCCCGGAGTACGCGTCTTCGTTGGTTAGCGTGGATGCCGAACCGGTCCAGTCTTCAGGCATTGATCGTCCCAGCGCCGTCTCGCTCAACGCACTGCGCCACCCTACGCCGGGCCAGGACTCTCCTGAGTGGGCCCGGGAGAAGAACACCTCGACCCCTGCCTTGCCCAGGTCCTCGATGACCTTGTCTGGCCAGTCACTGTGCCGGGAGGTATTCGATTGGTCGGTGTAAGCGACCCGAGTGACGTTCCTGAACCATTCCGGGACCGGTGGGGCCGATTCGGATACAGGACGGTGGACAGAGATTGGGGTGATCGATTCCGGCGGCACGGCCGCCAGCTCGCCTACGCATCCCTCTGTGGAGAGCTTTCGGGACGTGGCGGCTGCGCTTCTGCCCGATTTCACCGAAACAGAGAGCCGGTCTCCTTCGCGGGGTGTGCCGGTGAGCCGCCATCGGACGTCGCGTTCATCACCTTCTCCGGGAAGTAAATGCGCGTACATTATCTTCTCGGCCTGTTCTCCTGCGGCAAGAGCGAGAGACTCCGGACAGACGATTCCTACAGCGACCCCTTTGTGGGGCAGATTGCCAGTGTTTTCAAGCACAGTGCTTGCCTCCCACGTACCATCAACGCCGCGCGTAAGCTCCAACCGCGTGATTGTGATTTCTGCCCGGGCCCACTCAACGTCATCGATGCGCAGGTCCACGGCGGCGCCGCTCACGAAACAGGAGGTGTGGACCCACTTGGCCGTGCCGTCGGCGGGGTAGTCATAGTCGATCACAGCCTGGTGCCAGCGGCCGTCGCCCATGTGTTCGTGGGGCACGGTCACGCCGGTTCGGCTTTGGCCCGTGTTCTCCCACGGCTCGGCAGACATGGGAATGACACCGAACCAGATTCGGGCGTTGGATGCGCTGAGGACCTGGTACCAGAACGAAACGCTGCCGCTCAGAACAGGCAGCATGGCCTCCTGTTTCCCGCTGCGGGCCTCCCAGTAACGGTTCAGGTGGCTTGTCTTGCGTTCAGCCGTATGGATCAGGGCGAAGCTGTGTTTCCCTGTGCGGACCACATCGTCTGTGATCCTGCCACCGAGGGTTTCCCAATCCACTGGGACGCCTTCCTCGTTTGCCTGCTCAAAACTGCCGTTAGTGATGGGAGGGAGAGGAACGTCTGCCGCGCGCGCCGGTTTGGTTGAAGCGACCAGGACCAGCGTGGTCACGAGCACGAAAGCAAGACTTGCGGAACGTATCATCGGTTACCTTTCCCGTGGGGACGCGGGGCTACTCAAGCACCGGATGGCGTTGACTCAAGCCGCGAAACGACCCCACGCGCGGCCGTAATGCCCTCATCTAAACAGGGTCAAGTTAGCACGTACCGGCGAGGGCGCGAGGAAAGCGCATCTGAGGCAGACTGCAAAGGCTGAGTTACGTGTGTCGGAGAACTCCAAGATGGCTCGACGGAGTCTCTCCCTCCAGGGATTCTCTGGGGCATCTGTGTCCGATGGAGGGAGAGACTCCGTCGAGCCGCTCCAGGGATTCTCTGGGGCATCTGTGTCCGATGGAGGGAGAGACTCCGTCGAGCCGCCTCACGTAACTGAGGGGTTGCAGCAGACCGATTCGACCTTGAGCTTCCGGGCGAGTACGTTGCTCTGAGCACAGGGATCCCTTCGGGGGCGTACCACGTGGGACTGCCTGAGGCGTGATCGCGATCGATGGCAGTCCGGGAGTTGTGGCGAGAGTAGCGATGACTAAGGAGTCTGGGATGGATATGCAGAGACGGATTCGACGCTGTGCGTGGTTCGGAATACTCTCGTTCGCCACTCTGATTACCGGGGCAGACGAAGCAGGGCAGACGTGGCCCACCTGGCGAGGCCCCGGCATGCGGGCGCTCGCGCCAGGAAAACCACCAGTGACATTCTCTGAACAGGAGAACATCAAGTGGAAGGTCGAGCTTCCGGGAAAGGGCGACTCCACACCGGTGATCTGGGGCGACAAGATCTTCCTTTTGGCCGCATCCAAGACAGATCAGAAGCTGCCTCCGGGACAACCGGTAGAGAGCATGAAGACCAACCTGTCTCCGGAAATGAATGAGCGGATGGCATCCGTGGCCAAGCGTTTCGGCATCACGACTCCCGAGTTCGCGTACGACTTCCAAGTGCTGTGCCTTAGCCGTGCGGACGGCGCTGTACGGTGGCAGAAGACTGTGCGCCGCGAGACGCCGCACGAAGGACACCACCGCGATCATGGTTTCGCTTCCGGATCCCCGGTGACCGACGGCACACACATTTGGTGTTTCTTCGGATCCCGGGGCATGCATTGCCTCGATCTGGAGGGGAACATCATCTGGAGCCGCGAGCTTGGGAAGATGCTCACCCGGGCGCGATTCGGGGAAGCCAGCTCGCCGGCGCTTACGCGTAAGGCTGTCATTGCTCTCCTCGATCACGAGGGTGACTCGTCAATTGTGGCCCTTGACCGGCTGACCGGCGAAACCCTCTGGGAGAAGGCGCGTAACGAGACAACGTCCTGGACGACGCCTCTGGTCGTTGTGCACGACGGGGTGGAACAGATTATCGTCAGCGGGACCACACGGACGTACAGCTATGCTCCCGCAACCGGCGAGATCATTTGGGAGTGTGGTGGGCAGACGGCCAATGTCATTCCCGCACCTTCAGCTGCATTCGGCATGGTGTATTGCTCGAGCGGGTTCCGCGGCAACATGCTGCAGGCCATTCATCTTGGGCGCACAGGGGATCTTACCGGGACGGATGCGGTTGCCTGGGAGGTCAAAAAGAACGCCCCGTACGTCCCGTCTCCGCTGCTCTACGGTGAGCAGATCCACATGTTTGCCGGCTACAAACCCAAACTCACTTGCGTGAACGCGAAGACGGGTGCCGTGCAGTTCGCGGCTCAGAACATCGAGGGGATGAAGGCTGTCTATGCATCACCGGTTGGCGCGTCGGGGCGGATCTACGTCGCCGGTCGGCAAGGGGCTGTAGCCGTGCTTGGGAACGGCACAACTTTCAAGGTGCTCGCCGTCAATCGACTGGATGACAAATTCGATGCATCGCCGGCGATCGTCGGTGACGAGCTCTACCTGCGGGGGAAGAAGTCGCTCTATTGCATCGCGACGCCGTGAGTGCGCCCTGCGCAGATGAGAGGCGCGTTCCCAACATGGGGGTATCGTTCACCGTGTGAAGACGTTGGTCAGGGCATGGAAGAAGGGAGACACAATGGCAGAAGAACCGGGGATCGAGGAAACAGCTTCATCGCCAGGATCTGTCGACGCAGCCGCACCGGGCATTTCTGCAGAATCCGCAGAGGCGATGCCTTCACCCGAAGAGATGATGTCCATGGAGCAGGCCGCAATGGCTGCGGAAGCCCGGAGTAGTCCGGAGCCGGCCACAGTCGCGGAGTCCTCGGGGAGCATGTCCGAACAAGAGATGATGATGCGGGAACAGGCGATGGCAGACGCAATGGCCTTGGAGGAAGAGGCATCATCTCCATATCCCGAGGACGACACGCTGGAGCCCATTCAGCTGCACCCCATCCCCGGAGGAATGGTCGACCCGGGAAGCCTGGAATCGCATCCCTACGCGGACCTCCTGCCTTGCATGCGTGACAGCCAGTTCTCGCAACTCAAGGAGTCCATTGAACTCGACGGCCTGCAGAACCCGATCGTCCTCTATCAGGGCAAAATCCTCGACGGACGTAACCGCGCCAGGGCCTGTCACGAGCTCGGAGCCCTTCTTCCCGCATTCGAGTTCCTCGGTTCTGAGCAACGGGCCCTCGTGTACGTCCTCTCGGCGAACCAACACCGTCGCGATCTCAGCGCCTCTCAACGCGCGGCCGTGGCCGTGGAACTCCTCCTTTCAACAGGATCTTTCGCAGTCCTGACCAGGCCCCCGCCTTCCTCGACCGCCTCGAAGCCTTACTCGCGGAGTTCGCGAGCCCCTGAGATCGCCCGGGACCGCCCTGTTGCCCGCGTCGCGTGCCGCTGGTTGCGTCCGTCCGGTCTTCAGATCAGACCGATTTCCGGAACTTCTCCATCAGACGCGGAAGCAGAGAATTCCGGGCAAACCCGTCAACCGGCGACCGCGGACCGGGACCTTTGACACCGCCCTGATGTCAGTGTACTAGGTACGGGCATAAGGGATGTACCAGGGACTCCGACGCAAGGGCCGATGCTGACTGCATTTCTTGGCAGCTTTGAGAAAATGTGCCCGGTCCGGCAAACCAGTCGCGTTGGAGAATCAGAGTTCTCCAGAAGACGATGATCGGCTTCCTGAGCACTGAAGGTGCGGTTGCATACCAGCCCAGGGCACAGCGAAGCGACGCCCTGGGGATAAGACCAGCGGGATCGTGCCCTGAAGGGGCGCCGCATAGGGCGAGCACCATGCGCCACGTTTTGTCCCAGGACTATGCAGAGCCCCTTCAGGGCATGCCGTACGGGGGCGCGTAACCTGGGGCGAGTGCCCCAGGCTGGTATGCGGAGCGCCGTTGGCGCAGAAGACGAAAGACACGGAGAACGAGCCAGATGCACGTGACCGTCGAAGCGCCGTCCCGTGATCTGCATGTTCTGTCAGGACAAATGATGCCCGGATGAACGGGACCTGGACACAGACCCGCCCGGGAACGGTCCGATGCCGGACGGATACCTGGAGGCCGGTTTTCCCAAACCGGGTTCCCTGGAACGTGCCGTTCGGGACGGAGCGCTCAGGGATGAGCTGCCTCCAGTGACGTGTCACCCGATCTACACGTCGTGGTTGTGCGAATGCGGCCCCCGCACCAGATTGACCAGGAAGAAACCGGAACAGAACCAGCCCCTTGCTGGCGGACCTCCTATCGTCGTCCGCAGAAGGGCATGTTACACATGGAAGAGATGACACCCAAACCGGCGAAGGGAGCCAAGAGTAAGGTATTGGGTTGCCTGGTCCCACTGGTGCTGATTGGGGTTGGGGCCTGGGTTTTCTACGAGACGCAGCTCCGCGTGAAGCTGGTTAGTCT
>JABHEG010000273.1 GCA_018676675.1 Lentisphaerota bacterium | reverse complement strand
TCGAGCATGCTCGGAAAGCGGGCAGTGGACTGTCTCGAAAGACACGCGCTGCCCTGCGCAAAAGACCGGCTCCAATCGAGATCGCGCTGCACATCCTCAAGAACACCGCTTGATCCAACCGAATTCTGCGCTCAAAGATCGCGTCCCCTGGGCCACGGTACAGACGCCCTGCCCTTGCGTGTCGACAACGACAAGAGGGGCTTCGGGGAACGGAGCTCGACTCGCGATCTGCTGCCGTTCCCCCGTGACAGCTGCGTGCAGCAATCGTCCCTCGTAGGACAGGGAACTGACCAAATCGCCGATGACGGGATGCATTCGGTACTGAGTGTCCAGCATGACGACACTGCCCGAGAGGCGAGGTTCCGGAACGGTAACTTCGAAAATGCTGCGGCCCATGGCTTTCCTGACGTAGGGCTCGTGCGAAGTCGTGATTGGAGGGAGCTGTCGGGGATCTCCGATCAGCACCACACGCTTGCGGGCCAGCGTAGCACAGTAGAACAGCGAAGGGAGGATGGCCATGCCGGCTTCTTCAACGATCACGACATCGTATCTCTCGTCCGTGAGCAAGCGATTGATGTAGGCGTTGGTCATCGTTGCCAACACGACCCGGGCCTTACGGATCACACTTCTCTCAATGGCATGTCTCTCACGAACGCACTGACGGATTTGCGCGCCTATGAGCTCATCCAGGCGGCTAAGTCGATCGCACCGGCGTTCGAGAATTCCACGCAGTCTTTCGTCGGGCATTGCGGACAGCTGGTGAGCTCGGACTGTCGTGAACACACCGGCCAGTTCGGCGGGGCTCACCCCCGGGGTTGCGCTCGATTCGAACAGATCCAGCTGCCTGGAAGACGCCGCGGCTTCCAGCTTGCCTTGCATTTCCATGCACTTCAGGTGATCACGCCTCCCGGTGTCTCGCCTGGCCTTCAGATCCTCGATCTTCCTGTGGAGGTCTTGTGAAAGACGGGCAACCACGGTGCTGAAGGAGGCCGGTTGCCCCTGCGGCGTCTGTCCTATTCTGACGATCTGGTTGTCTGACATTGCCTCTGCAAGGGAGGGAACGAGGGCAAGCTTCCCGAGAGCCTGGTCCACGGCTGCATTGGTCGTTGACGTAAGCAGCGTGCGCAGTCCTCTCGCGTGGAACTCAGCCACGATGTGCGCGAGCGTCGTGGTCTTGCCCGTACCGGGCGGCCCCCAGACAAACGCCGGGCTCTGACGGTTGCAGAGCTCCACCGCCCTCTCCTGACTGACATTCAGCCCTGGGTGGCTCAGCGCGGCAGCACCGTCGTCGGTGTGCGGAGGGAGCTTGCCAAACGCCGCGAGGGCGGACCCGACGAAGTGAGTGCCGGACGTGGAGAGCTCTTCCAGCACACGGCACAGACGTTCGTAGAGGAACCAGGGGTATATCACCAGGCGGAAGGGACCGTCCCCAAGTGGAATGGCGACTGGGGAAAGCACCGTGACGCGCTGCTCCCTGATTTCATCGACGCTGACCAGCCATTCGTCAGCCTTCCCGGCGAGGGTGCATTCGCCGTGCTGGACCAGCTTGTCACTCGCAGCAAGGAGGCGGAAGTCGTAGCGGCAGGAGTCCCCCACGGATCCATGTTCCAGAGAACGGCCGTTATCAAGGGGAACTTCGAAGGAGCCAAGTCGATCCCGCATCGCGGCCATCTCGCGGGTAATCGCCTGATGGAAAGCGGCCACGAAACGGGTTAGCAGTTGGCAAGAATCGGGCATTCGCGCCGGTCAGTTCTTCTTCTGTACACGGCGGTAGGGGCGGACCCAGGAGGCGAGAGCCGGGACTTTTCTGGTCTGGATCCAGACTTTTCCCTGCCCGGAGAACCGGCACACAAACCCCTCCCCCGAGAAGAACAGCGACTTGTACCCGCCAATGCGGGAGACGTCATATTCCAGACCCTCTGTGAACGCGACAATGTGTCCCGTATCAACCACATAGCCGCCGTTTACATCAATCTCGACAATCGCTCCGTATGTGTTGAACCACAGGTCGCCCTTCCCGGAACAGCGGATAAGAAAAAGGGACTCACCCGAGAAAAAACCTTTGATGAAGCCTTGCCATTTTGACTCGATATTGACGTCCATGCCGGCAGCCACGAATGCGGAATTCTGCAGGAAGATGACCCCATCGTCAAGGTACACGTGCTCCAATGATCCGGGTGCGGGGGGGGCAATGCCGATCTCTGCAGGTCCGTTCTCCGCCGTGAACTCGTTCACGAAGATGGATTCGCCCGTCAGCATCCTCCCCAGGCCGCCTCGCAGCTTCGTCTTCATCTTCAGGTTCGTGTCCATTGTCGCCATGGCTGACGCTTCCACCTTCAACGTCTCACCACCGGGGATCTGGACCGTGAGAAAGCCGAAATCGGGGCGACAGTCGATTCGGTATTCCACATCGCTTTGGTCGGTTAACGGCATCTCGCTACTCCCAGGGCTTGGAACGTCCGTACCCTATCACACTAGTGTGTAACTCCACCGACTATCGGGACAGTGGGCGCCGAAGTTACGCTGTTCAGATATGAGCGACAGAAATGCTGGCGAAGGCCAGGCTCGTCTGCAATATCAGGCGCTACGGGGGCGAAGCTTTGGCCCCAGTGCTTTCCCGAATCCAGGGCCATTATGGGATTGGCACCACACCGTGCCCTGCCCCTGGAAGCGACACACAAAGCCCTCTCCTCCGAGAATCGAGGACACCCAACTCGCGCCCGCTTTGGAAATCTTGAAATCCAGTGTTTCGTTGAAAGCCACGATGTGTCCCGTATCCACAATGTACTCACCGTCGACCTCAACCGAGTAGATGGCGCCGAATGAGCTGAGCACCACCCCTCCCGCTCCACTCAGATTGAGCCAGAACAGCCTTTCCCCTGAGAACACGGATTTCAGCCCTTGCCAGTTCATGTCAACGTTCACCGAATCATCACATGCCACGAACGACCCCGCCTGCACAATGAGGTTCTCCTGTTGCAGGTCGTAGGTCATCATGTCACCGGAGAGTGTTGCGGCCAACCACACATCGCCGCCGGCGCCCGACGCCGTGTAATGGTTGAGGAAAAACGATTCACCGGCGAGAAGCCGCTTGACGGCTCGGAGGACACTGCCGGAACCACGCTTGTGCGTTGTTGTTTCAACCTGCACGTCGGCGCTCATGGCAATCATGGCCCCCCCTTCAGCAGTGCAGCTCTCTCCCGGCTCCAGCCTCACCTGGGCCGCCGCGTTTCCCGGACCATGTATGATGTTCGCGTTCATGGTGTACTTACCGCAGTTTGGGGTTCAGCCAACCAACAAGCCCACTCAGACTCCGGGTTTGGAGAATGACCTTCCCTTTGCCCTCCACCCGCGTCACGAGCCCTTCACCACCAAAGAAGCTGGAAAAGAGGCCTCCGGCCAGCTGTAGTTTGAGCTTCATCTGCGGTTCATAGGCTACCAGGTGCCCGGTGTCAACGACATACTCCCCGTCAATCTCTTTCTCGAGCAGACCGCCATAGGCCCCATACCAGAGCGTGCCTTTGCCGGACACGACCAGCTTGAACATCCCCTCTCTTGCAATCCATGACACCAGCCCCGCCCATCTCACGCCAAGCTCCAGCCCTGGTGTCGAGCAGATGTACGCCCCGGGCTGCAGGCAGATCGAGTCTCCATTGAGCTGCACCTCGCGTACTTCGCCTGGTGTGTTCTGAACCAGGGTGACGCGGCGCACGGCGTTTGTCTGATTCGTGAACTCGTTGACGAAGAGCGACTCGCCCCCAAAGAACTTTTTCAGGAGACCTGAGAAAAAGCCACCGTTGAAGCGAGCGGTCATGTCGAGGTCGGCGGCCATGCTCGACATGGCGTCAGACTCAGCGATGACACTCTCGCCAGGCTCAAGATCAACGTCAATATAGGAGAACGCCGGACCGCCGTTAATTGTGCTTTGCATCCTCAGTTCCCGCACGTTTCTCAGGTGATGGTTTCCCGACTGAATGATTAAGGTTACGTTTCATCACGGCGTAATGCAAATCATACCCGCGGAAGGATGTTCCTGGGGAGATGGACGCGGCCTTCTCCTCCAGTGTGGCCACGCGCTCAGCCGTACCCGGGTGCGTACTGAGAATACTCATCGCCTCTTCAACGTCGGCTACGAGGCCGCCCCCCGCCCTGTCCTCCTGGCGCTTCCTCATGCGCTCGAGGAAACGGCACAGATGTCGTGGATCGACGCTGGCTTTCAGCATCGTTTCCCAAGCTCCGCTGTCGGCTTCCCGTTCGAAATCGCGTGAGTATCGGAGGTTGACCAGGAATGCCCCGTCGCGAGCGAGAACGGCAAGAAGGCCGGATATGTCCCCCAGGACGGCCTGAACGACCATGAACAGGCCGGCCGTGCCAACCATCTGGCGAAGCCCATGCCGGCGCATCACGTGAGCGAGTTCGTGGGCAATGACCCCCGCCACTTCCTCGGGAGTCTCGGCGAGCATCAGCAACCCGGTGTTGATGACCACCGGTCCCCCTGGCAGGGCAAAGGCATTCACCTGGGGATCCTCAATGATGTGGAACTCGAACTCATAGGGGCGTTCGGGAATGGCATTGACGAGGGGCAGGACCAGCCGGTCGAGATCCGCTTGGACTACGGGCGCCTTTACTTCGTTCCTCATGGCCGCGTACTGGCTGTAGACGGCTTCCCCCAGCGTCTTCTCCCAATCGGCAGGAATGCGTGCAACAACGTTTCTTGAAAGAGGCCTGCGCATACCGATCAGCCCCGCGACCGCGAGAGCAAGCATGGCAACCACGACGCCCTCGACCAACCACAAATGAAGTCGCGAGCCGCGTGCCTTCCGGAGTTGCATCGCCAACTCGTGCCGGGATGCAAGGCGTGGATCCTTCAGGATGCCGCGGTCACTCGTATATATGCTGGTGTCAGGAACGCTGGCGTGTCGGAAGAAAACGAGTCGATTCCGGGCGCCGCCGCAGGTCACCTTGAGTCCTCTTAGCGGGAGTTCGTTCCCCCCAAGCTCGGCCGTGAAGCAGAGGCGATCGCCACTTACCTCGATACGTCCCGGTGCCTTCCCTTTCTCGAACTGAGAGTCGAACGCCCAGCCCTCATACTCCCCGCGCAGTTGTTTCGCTGAATTCATGCGTCGTCAACTCGCCCTGGTTCTCTGTGCAGACACACCCGAGCCCGGTGCCCCGAGTCCAAAGGAATATACAGTCGCCGGAGACACACAACAGGACATCAGGAAAGGCGCTCCCGTGAAGCCCGGTGAATGTGCTTGACTTGCTGTGTCGCCGGCGTATCCTGCGTGTGCAGCCACAGCGCATCTGAGCACGGCTGGGGCACACCGGCCGAGTGGTATCGTTCGCCGCGATATTCGTGGTCACAGAGAGCTCTCATAGGCACGCCCACTGATGGAAAAACGGAAGGTCCGCAGATGAAGCGGTTTGGTCAGACGTTGCGCAACATCTCCGCCAAAGGTGCACGGCACCCTATGGCTGCCGCCGCTATCGTGGCTTTCTCAGGTTGCAGCGCTGCCGGGGTGACCATCGGCGACAACCTGATTGCCAATTCCGCCATGGAGGCAGGGAATGGGGCTCCTGCCGACTGGAGCTTCTCGTGGAAAGCCACGCACCACAACGATGGTGCCCGGGGCATCGAGAAGCAGGAACCGGACTGGGGATGGGACAGCCGGGAGCGACACTCCGGCGCACAGAGCCTTCGGGTAGGTGTCAAACGCGCGCTTGACGAT
This sequence comes from Lentisphaerota bacterium, assembly GCA_018676675.1. Taxonomy (GTDB): domain Bacteria; phylum Verrucomicrobiota; class Lentisphaeria; order Oligosphaerales; family JABHEG01; genus JABHEG01. Next base: position 1,388 of record JABHEG010000273.1, on the reverse strand, counting down.
GGCGTTTGGACCCAGGAGAGCATCGTGCCGGTTCCTGGTACGCGTGTCTACCTTGTCCGTGCGTGGATCAAAACTGCCGACCTCGTCAACACGGAAGCAAAGATAGGCTGTGTGGCGCTGGGGAAAGACAACAAGTGGCTCGGGGCCAACTACGGGGTTGTTTCTGTCTCGGAGTCTGAGGGCTGGGAACTGCATGTCGGCTACTTCGAGCCTCCGAAAGGCACCCTTGCCGTGCGCATCCGGCTCTGGCTCAATATGGGCTACAGCGGAACGGGAACGGCCTGGTTCGATGACGTCGAAATGTGTGCCACCGATCTGACCGAACTGCCTCCTATGCGATTCGTCGATGACACGCCACTGCCCGAACTGCCCGAACGGGCCCGGGAATCCGGCTTCGTGCTGTTCCGCAAGAGTTGCCTCGAGATGGTCTTTCCGACGACTATCCCACGGCGTGAAGAAATCACGGATGCCCTCGAACTGTTCGCGGCTCCCGGGGAAACCGAGGCGGTTGCGTTCGCCCTCCGCTCCTTCCGGGATTTGGGGACGGTCAAGCTGATCCCCGAGGGACTCGTCTCAAGAGATGGTGCGATTCCCGCCGGTGCCGTTCGCGTCAACCCCGTCAGGTGTCGCGTGCAGCGTGGCCAGTCCCGTTGGGGGCCCTGGGCGGCCCGGGATCTGCTGGTCCCGGTTATCGTCGAGGAGACCGATGAAACGCACGTTCCAACTGACACCACCCGGCACGTATGGATCACCGTGGATGTGCCGTCGGACGCCCGGGCCGGGCGGTACCGAGGGACCGTCGCCGTGATTCCCCAAGCGGGGATCCGACAGCAGCTCGCCCTCACACTCGACGTCTTGCCCTACCGCCTTGAGTCGCCTCCTGATATCTACTTCGGCATGTACGCCCGAGCTCGCCCTGAACGTGACTGGCAGCGGCAGGCTTTCGCGGACATGCGGCGTCACGGAATGACGACCGTGGGATTGTGCACCGGCTTCGGTGGAACGCTCACCATGGACGGTGACACCGTTCGTGTGGGGCTCGACGGGACGAGTGCTTTGGAGCAGGCGATGGCACTCTACTGCGAAGCCGGTTTCCCAAAACCGGTCCTCTGGCTTATGGGAAGAGACATCCTCACATTTTGCCTCAGTCAGGGGCCACTGCAGAGCGATCGTTTCGCCTCCTGTTACCGGCAAATCATCAAGGCGATCGTCACGCACAGCCACGCGGCCGGCTGGCCCGAGATTATCGTAGCCGTTCACGGGGGTGAGGTCAAGCCCGATTTCACGTTGTTGTGAAAGAAGCGCGACTTTCTTTCGGGAGACGGCTGGGATCTAACACACCTCGCCGTTATAGTGGCGGCCATGAACACAACCATGGCCAGCCCGGA
>JABHEG010000061.1 GCA_018676675.1 Lentisphaerota bacterium | reverse complement strand
CCCCCCCCGTCAAACTGCACACGGCTTCTGCGTACTCGATATCCCGACTCTGGCCGAAGAAGTCATCCGCCCCGTAGTAGAGGTCCAATCGGATTTGGTACCCTATGAGCTTGGCGGCCTTGGAATTACCAACAGGAGGGGGGGCCAGGAGGCGCCTGAACAAGGCCCTGAGTGAGGGAACCAGGCCTGACGCTTCGGCATCGGTGGATGATGGTTCTGCGTGGTCCTTCTGGGCAACATTGACTGGTGAGGCAGTCGCTTCGCGGACGTCGGGAGCGTGCTTCCCATCGCCGCGGAGACACGGCTTGTCGCCTTCCATGGCGGGCATCTTGAGAGCCCCCGCGAACAGGACGACACAGATAGTCGCCAACCCGAGGCGACTACCGGACTCCCAAGAATGCAGACTAGGTCGTAACACAACACACTCCCCGTGGCCACACCGCAATCGTCACGAGTCGCAGCCTTCACGCCCGGAGAATGCCCCCCGGGCACAGCGCCGACAGGCTCCTGGTCCGACAAGAACTTAGGGATTGAGGCGGCTACTTCAAACGCGAAGAAACGAAACGGTGAGAATGATGGGGGGCCAAGCAGATCAAAGTAGACGCTGAGACAAGTCGATGGCACGCGTGGCGTCAAGGCGGAGGCAGGCCCTTGTATGGCGCCGTGCCGAGAGCTAGGTTCCGCCTCCTGCCGGTCTCTGCTCAGATCGACGACAAGGCCCTCTAAGACAAGCACCACGGGAGTCTCCGATGTTCTGCGTTCGCACGACCTGCATTGCCGCCACGCTCGGAATGGCCGCTGCCGTGGCCCAACCTGCCGTTCACTTCACCGTCGCGACCGATGGCAAAGACCCCAACCCCGGAACAGCCGCTGCCCCTTTTGCGACTCTCGAACAAGCCCGCGATGCCATCCGCGCCCTCAAGACTGCGGGCTCACTCCCAGAGGGCGGGGCAGAGGTGACGGTCCGCGGAGGGACGTACGAACGCAAGACCGGCTTTGCCCTGACCACGGAAGACTCGGGCACAGAGACCGCGCCGATCGTCTACCGAGCCACGCCGGGTGAGGAGGTCCGCTTGGTCGGTGGGCGCATGCTGGCCGCCGATGCCTTCCGCCCGGTCTCAGACCCCACCGTGCTTGGCACGATGTCTCCGGAAGCGAACGGCAACGTCGTCGTCGCCGATCTCGGCGCCCTCGGTGTCCCTGCCTCCCCCCCCTGCCCCGACAAGTTCCGCGGTCCAGTCCCCGTCCCGGAGGTATTCGTCAACGATCAGCGCATGAGTCTGGCCCGCTGGCCCAAAGAGGGCTGGGCAACCGTTGCCAAGATCATTGATACCGGCTCCTGCCCACGCAAGGGCGACAACACGGGTGAGCCAGGCATCATCGAGTACAGCGGCGACCGCCCCAAACGCTGGAGCGTCGAACGGGGAGTCTGGCTGCTGGGCTACTGGTGTTTCGACTGGTATGAGGAAGTCCTGCAAGTCGGCGCCATCGACACCAAGACCCGCCAAATGACCTTCAAGAAGCCGCACCACTACAGCGTACGTCAAGGCAACCCATCCCCGCGCCGCTACTGCGCCTTGAACCTGCTCGAAGAGCTTGACCAGCCTGGTGAGTATTACGTTGACGTCAAGGCAAACCTGCTGTACCTCTGGCCTCCCTCCAAGCTCGAGGGAGCGCGGATTTCCATCTCACTGCTCAAGGATCCGGTGCTCTCACTGACCGAGGCGTCCCATGTGACAGTGCGCGGCTTCACCATTGAGGCGACCCAAGGCAATGGCATCGTGGTCAACGGGGGATTCTCGGATAGCATCGAAGCCTGCGACGTCCGCAACATCCGCAAGGGAGGCGTGATCATTTCGGGCGGAACGGGGCACCGGGTCGAAGCCTGCGACATCCACGAGACCGGCACTGGCGGACTCAGGCTGACCGGTGGCAACCGCAAGACACTCACCCCCGCCGGACACCAGGCCATCAACAACCACATCTGGCAATTCAGTCGTCATCAGCTCACCTACGCGAACGGAATCATGCTGTCCGGGGTGGGCAACCGGGCCGCGCATAACCTGATCCACGACGCGCCGCACCAAGGTGTCGGAGTCAGCGGCAACGATCACCTCTTCGAGTACAACGTCGTGCATCACATCTGCACGGAAACCGATGATTGCGGAGCGTTCTACAAGGGCCGCAACCCCTCCTGCCGGGGAAACATCGTGCGCTACAACTTCTGGCACAACATCGGTAGCCCCATGGGCCACGGCAATGCCGCTGTTTACTTCGATGACGGCGACGGCGGCGAAACCGTGCTCGGGAACGTCTTCTTCCGCTGCGGCAACCCGGGTAAGGGCAGCTTCGGAACCGTCTTCTCGCACGGCGGACACGATATCCTGGCGGAGAACAATATCTTCGTCGAGTGCAAACGCGCCCTTGGCTCAGCGCCTTGGAATGACAAGCGGTGGAAGAGCTACATCAACGCCAAGCTGTGGCAGGAACGCCTGCTCAAGGACATCGACATCACCCAACCGCCGTTCACGACACACTATCCCCGTCTGGTTGGCTTCATGGAACCGAAGAAGGGGGAGAAGCGAGTCAGCACCGCCGTCCGCAATCTCATTGTGATGGGAGCCGACGTGAAGAGCGGCAACTGGCAGGTCGATGAGAAAGAGAACCTCATCACCGCCAAAGACCCCGGGTTCATCGATCCTGCCAACGGTGACTTTCGCCTGCGCCCCGATTCCAAAGTGTTCACCAAACTGCCTGGCTTCAAGCCTGTCCCCCTCGAGAAGATGGGGTTGGTTGCCAGTGACCTGCGCCCGAACCCGGTGAGAGAGTCCTGGCCCTATGCCCCACCCAAGCCCTTGCCCCCGCTCGCCAAACGGAAGAAGGCAACCATGAGGGCACGCAAGAGGAAGGCTCCTGTCTTCAAGGTGGCCAAGGTCACCACGCCTGTCACCATCGACGGCACCATTGAGGCCAAGGAGTGGTTTGGTGCGGCCCCCGCAAAGGCGATGCCGCTGGCCATGGACTACGGCGGCAGCCCAGCCAGGCGTACCAGCAAGGCCTGGCTCGCCCACGATGGAAACGTGCTCTACATCGCGATCGACAACACCATCTCTCCAAGTACCAAGTTCGACGGCAACACATGGGGAACCGACGATGCGGTTGAGGTGAGTCTCAGGCCGGTAAAAAAGGGCGCCAAAGGGTTGCCGATCCACGTTCTGCGCGGCTTCGGCAACGGCTACCTGCGCTACGGCACCACCCCTGATGGAGACGACGATCCTGGTGCGATGGAACCCGCCACGATCATCTTCAAGGCCACTCGACCAGCCAAGGACCGCTGGGTTGCGGAGTTCGCAATTCCCTTCGCTATGGTGGACTTCAACCCGGCCAAGGACACCCGCTTCGCCTTTAGCCTCGCCGTCCGCAAAGTCGTCGACAACCTGTGGCTCATGTGGGAAGGAACGCGTGGGCACTCCTACGATGTCGACAGGGCCGGCTTCATTGAGCTCGAGAAGTGACCGCTCTGTCAATCGAACCAAGCGACGTTCTGCGCCGTGGGTACACGACCGGGGCCTCTGGCGCGAGTCCGCCAGTCATATCGGAGAGTGTAACGTGCGGGTGCCCGGTGCCTGAACAGACGGCCAGCCCAGGCCCCGATTCGCACTGAACCTACACACGAGGAGTTCCAGCCATGACACGCACTCACCAGACTCTCCTCCGGGTGGTCCCACTACTCGCTCTTCTCACCTTCCCGACACGAGCCGCCCAGCCTGAGACCATTGAGCTCAACAAAGAGCTGCGCGAGATGGAACTCGTGCGTTACTGGCTCAAGGACCACCTTGACATGTCCGAAGGGGCAGTAGAACTCGAGGCCGTGCTGCGTTTCCCAGCGGAAGAGACACTCAAGCTCGAAGACGTGGCCGGGACGTCGAAGGCTGAGCATACCTTCCTCACCTTCATTGTGGACAAGGGCAACCGGATTTCGGTCTGGTACAGTCGCCTCCAACGCACCATCGGGCTCGTCGCCTGGGACCGAGCCACGCGCCGTCACTTGATTGTCGAGTCCGTCCCGGCCGACTGGAAAGAAGGCGACACACACACACTCCGAATCGGTTGGGGGCGCTTCCTGACTCTGACCGTCGACGGTGAGACCATCGTCTCCAAACCGTGGCTCGGCCTGACGGGGCCATGGGGCCAAACCGAGCCGAAGAACTCCTACCTTCTCGTCGGCTCGATCAAAATGTGGGCCCACACACGGTCAGACTTCCTGGCCAAACGCGTCACCTTCTTCCCCCCTGCCCCGCAGCTTGGGGATGTCCTCGCCGGAGACGGTGAGCTCGGCGTGCCCCTCACTCCTGCCGTGGTCACGATACCAAAACTCAAACGCCCCCCTGAGATCGACGGGACAGTGGGCGAGACCGAGTGGCAGAGCGCAGCGGCCGTGACCGGTCTGGTCAACGTCCAGACGATGATGGCCATGTCCGAGCAGACCGTGTTCTTCCTGGGCTACGACGCTCAGCGCCTCTACATCGGCATCCAGGCCTTCCGCAGAAATGCCCAGCTCATCGACTCCGCCTGCCACGTTCGTGACGGCGCCGTGTACCTCGATGACGCCATAGAGATCTACTTGCGCCCCGGTGGGCAGGGACCACACTACCAGTTCATAGGAAACAGCTTCGGGACAATCTACGACGGTTTCAACGGCAAAAACGAATGGAACGGGAACTGGGAGTTCAAGACGCACCATTCGGACCGCTTCTGGAGCGGCGAGATCGCGATTGAGTGGGCAGAACTCAGGCAGGACGCTCCGGCCGACGGCGATACCTGGACGGTCAACTTCTGCCGGGAATTGCCGAAGATGAGCGAGATTGCGTCATGGGCCCTGATCCATCGCTCCTACGGCCAGCCCGATCGCTTCGGCAAGGCGGTGTTCTCGGCGGATGGCGCAGCAGCCCGAGTGCTGGCCATCGAGGGGCTCGAACGTGGTCAGATCTCGATGCTCTCCGCGACCACTGTGCCAGGGCAGGCCCAACTCGCCCTCTCGGACGGTCAAACCGTGCTGGCTCGGACCAGCAATGCCGTTGACCGGACGGTCGCCCCGGTCGAGCTTCAAAACGATGGTGGGAGCGCAGCCGGGCAGTACCTGATGTCCTATGTACTCAACGACGATGAGGGCGATGTCCTGACCTCCGGGACGCTCCCATTTGCTCTACTCCCGCCATTCGACGTCCACTTGCACAGGCTCCCGTCATTCGACACTCTGAATGTGATTGTGGACGTACGCGGCATGCGTGGACTGCCGGCGGGTGCCGTAGCTCGCGCCGCCATCCTAAACGCCGCGGGGAAGACTCTCGTCTCCAACGAAACCAAAGCCCTTGGGGCCGAGGCGCAGTTTGTCGTCCCCCTGACAACAGGAACGATCAAACCCGGTGAGTGGCACGTCCGGGGAGAACTCCTGGGGCAGGACGGCAAAACCGTGCATAGCAAGATGCTCTCCTGGACCAAGAGAGAGCGACCGTGGTGGCATGGTTCCCAGGCCGGCATCATCGACCAGGTCCTGCCGCCCTGGACGCCAATGACGGTCACCGGGACGACCATCGGATGCTGGGGCCGTGAGATCACGTTTGGCCAGTCCGTGCTCCCGGAACAGATCACGAGCCAGGGGAAGGATCTTCTGACCGGGCCCATGCGCCTGAAGGTCACCAGCGATGGGCGCAGTTCGGAGCTCGGCGCTGGACAATGTCGTGTTTCCAGGGCCGCCGGCCACGAAGTCAACATGAACGGGTCGTCCACGGCGAACGGACTCGAACTGAGTGCGGACATCCATGCCGAATACGACGGCATGTTCCGGTTCGACATCGCCATCTCCGGCCCCACGAACACTCAGGTCGACACGATGACACTCGAGATCCCGCTGCGTGCTGAGCACTCGATTCTCATGCACGACAGCAACGGCTCACGAGGCTGGGCCGGACAGACCGGAGACACTCCTCGACAGATGGTGTTCACCCCCACAATCTGGCTCGGAGACGACGATCGTGGTCTCTGCTGGTTTGCGGAGTCCGCACAGTACTGGAAGCCGAACACAGCGGGAGCGATCGAGATCGCCAAAGAAGGCGAGACCCGGTTCCTTCGCCTGAAGCTGATTCGCGAACAGACTGCGCTCAAAGCGCCACTCCGATACACGTTCGGGCTCATGCCAACGCCTGTACGTCCCCTTCCGGAACACGTGCGCGACTGGCGGTTGGCAACGGGCATCGGGCGCCGGACGATCGAGAACGTCGTCATGTCGGAACGCGTGACCTATCCTGCCGCAGGCCAGTTCGACAACCGTCACGGATCGGTCGAGCTCTGGCTCACACCAGCGTGGCCGACACCAGCCGCAGGAAGTGCCCCGGAAGCCGTCTGGCAGCAAGTCGCGGGGATCGAGTACGGACCATTCCCGGGGAAGTCGCATCTGGGCCTCTTTTACGGACCACACAAACAGCAGTTCACCATGACTCACACAGCAGTGGTCACCGATCCCAAGACCAAACGCCGCAAGAAGCAGACGACCGGCCTTCTCAGCGCCCTCAATGTCGTCCTGGAGCCGGGACACGCCTACCACGTTGCCCTGACGTGGGGAGAGGAACTAACTCTCGCCATCGACGGGAAGCAGATCGCCGGGAAGGCTCGTCCGGGACTCGTCCCGGGAGAGACAGCTGCCACACTCCAGGATCAAGTACTCATCATCGGAGCTCAGGATCACTGGGTCGGTCGCACCGCCTTCCTGTTTGATGAACTCCGCGTATCCGGCAGACCACGCACGGTCAGCGAACTCACACAGGCCCGACCAATCAAGGACGCGGCAACCGTCCTGCTCGACCATTTCAGCGAGTCGTTCCGCCCTGACGGGGAGATTGGTCGAACGCAGCCGGACGTCTGCGCAGGACGGGACTCAGGTGGCGTGCCAACGGTCGGCTGCGCCTTCATCCCGATGACTAACGGGACTGGCGTCCGCGCAGTCGTCCAGCCGCCACGCGACTGGGTGGATATCGCCAGCAACGATGTCGGCCTGACCCACGCCCTCGACTGGGCCTGGCACAAATACATGGGACGCTGGGACCTGCGCCTGGAACCGGAAGCCTACCGTGCCAGAGTCCAATCGGCCCACGATGCCGGCCTCCAGTACTATGTCTACACCTACAAGTGCCTGCCCCCAGCCCATCTGGACTACGACGAGTACTTCCATGAATGGGGCGCACTGCCGCGGATCCGTTGGCTCAACCCCACCGCCCAAACCGACGCTCGGAACTACGACGGCGACAGCGCGTGCTCCAACAGCCCCTACAACGACTACTTCGTGGCCGCCTACGAGAAGACACTGAAGGAATACAACCTTGACGGTATCTACCTCGACGGCAGTACGAAACCCATGCTCTGCACCAACCGCAACCATGGATGTGGCTACCAAGACGAGGACGGAAACTGGCGCGGGACCTATCCCATCTTTACCACGCGCGAGATGCTCAAGCGACTGTATGCGGTCACGCACACCAACAAACCCGACGGCATCGTGGATGTGCATGAGTCCTTCTGTCTGTGCATCCCGACGACCTCATTCTGCGATGTGATCTACACCGGTGAACACGAACCGTTCAACCCGGGACGCATCGACGAAGTCCGCGTGCGCTATGGCCGCCGGGCCTGGGGCATCCCCGTCGAGGTGCTGGGAAGCACCCCAAACCACGTGTTCTTCCACCCCCGCTACTGGGCGTACATGCTGATCCACGATGCCCGTGTGCGACCGGCTGGTGCTCAAGCTCGGAATGACATGCAGCGCAAGACCGCCCAGATCCGACGAGTGTTCGAGCCATTCCGCGGCCCAGACTGCACCTGGCTCCCCTACTACAGGCCCAGCCCCTTCACCAGCCCCAATCCCGACGTCCTCATCTCGGCCTGGCACCGACCGGACGACGATGAATATCTCCTCGTCGTGACGTACTTCGGGCGCGAACCGGAACGCATCGAGGCTCGGGTCAAGGTGGGGATCAAGGGAGCGAGATCGGCCGTGAATCCCCTCACTCTCCAAAGCGTCCCCTTCACCAACGGAACCCTCACCGTCCCCATCGGCTTCGAGGAATTCCGCCTGGTGCGTCTGAGTCCGGGACGGTAGCCCGTCTTCGCACGGAGACGCCCTCTACTTCACTTCAAGCATCAGGTCATCGAACCAGGCTTCGCCGTCCCCGTTGAAGACAACCCCTACGCCAATGCGGTTTGCTTCGGGGTACTTGGTGGGATCAACGGTCAATTCCTGCCGCCCCCACTGCTCGCCCTCGAACACAACCGGGTCGCCTTCGCCGAGCCATTGACCGTCCTTGAAGAAGTCGATCTTCAGAGCAGCTCGCCCTCCTCCAATCCTGGCCCAACCGGAGGCCACGTAGGTCTTCCCGCGGTCAAAGGCCACGTTCTTGTGTGCGAACACCGCATAATCGGCCTGCCCTTTGATGTGCAGGCAACGCAATCCCGAATGCGGTTTGGTCCGTGACCACGCCATGGTCACGTCGGCTCCATCGTTGGTAGAGGTGAAGAACTCGGCCGGCTTGCTTCCGGCCCCGGCCTCAATGCTGCCATTGACCAGCAGATTGGTTGCGCCTTCATTCGCCAGCGGGTCACGCTGAATGAGGGCGAAATCATCGAACCAGGCCGTACCACTTCCGTTGAGCACGGCCGCCACACTGACTTGTGTCGCTGCCGGGTAGTCTGCGGCCCCGCTCACGACGATGCAGATCTGCCAATCGCGGGCGTCTCGGACATGGCTGGAGAAAGTGGAACCGAGAAACGCTCCTTCGGCATCAAAATAGTCGAACTTCACGGTCGCTGTGCCTTCGCCTTTGACCCGCAGCCAGCCCGCTCCCATGCAACGCTTCGTGCGGTCCCGGGGGCGTCGTGCGCAGGCCGCCCCAGCCCATTCTCCGTCGCCACTGATCTTCAAGCACTTGCCCGGCTTGCGCCCACCGTCGACAATGGTCGCGGTGTAGGCACTCTCGGCTTCCTTGAAGAAGTACCAACCCTCGGCCATTCCGCCCTCGGCTACGGCTCCCTCGAAACCAGCGTTCCCAACCAGGTTCGCGGCGGCATATGTGTGTGGGAGGAAAGACAGTGCGCTGAGGAACAAGGTGGTGACAACGCTAGTTCGGGACATCGAATCATCCTCCTTTGAAGCGTGCTCAGACAGTCCATCGTTTCCAATGAGATATGCCTCCGGGAAGGCGGACTTTCAAGTCCTGCCCGGCAACAGGCTCACAGTCGCTGCTGGTCTTTGCAGACAAGACGGGGGGCCGGCTGGCCAATGGAAATAGACCGTTGGCATGATATGTCTACACGGTACCTTCGGGGTGGCATCTGCCCGGCTCGTCGATAGCAGAGCCCCTGAAGGTCCGACCGCGTGCCCCGTCACGGTCGTCGAACTCGCACCGGCATGTCTCGGAGACACTGAGTGCCAACAGCACTTTTTCACCGCGATCAACGTGCAGTTCGACGCGGTTTTCGTGCAGGCACTAAGGTAAGGACTGAAGAGTCCGGTGTTCTCACCGGACGAACGCGACTCCGGAGAAGTCTACGTCGCTAACTACGAACGCATTGTGTCGCCAGCAGCGCGCCGTTTGTAGTAAGGCACGTAGAACAACGGAGTGCCGTTCTTCCTGCTGGTCTTGGTGGCATTCGACACTCCGGGATCAAACCGGTCCGTAAAAGGAAAGGCGACTCCATGGCTGTCTCCGTTCATCGCCGCGCGCCTTCGGTGCTGTGTCGGGCCATGGCACTGATGTTCTGGCTTGGCCTGACATGCGGCGCCCAGTCACCCGTCACGCGTGCCCCTTGCCTGATGGGCGTGCAGCCGATCACGGAGCCGCTGCACTACGCCTTTGGGGAAGCCCCCGTGGCGCTCCTGCTCTCGCGCAGCAGCTATCCCGCCGAAGACAGACACATCGACGCGATCGTCCAGATCAACGGCGAGGGCGTTGGTCGCCCCGCCCACTCGCTGCAGGTGACGCTATGCGACACGACCGGAAAGCAGCTGGCCCGGGAGGACATCCGACCAATCCCAGGGCCTCAGATCTTCCTGTCGATGCGCTTCCCGGCCAAACTGGCGGGCAAAGGCGGCTCGCTGAGCGTCTCATGGACATCCGCCGGGAAGGTCAAAGGCATGGCGACAGCGAATTTCCGAGTGCGCCCAGCCGCCACTGTTCCACGCTCCGGACGCGTGCGTTTGCGCATCCCCAATGATACGAAGGCGACGTTGAGAGGGATTCCGTGCACGGTCGGTGTGCCCTTTCCGCGTGGTGCGCTGTGGGATGCCGCGCACGTTCGATTGGCCGATGGTTCTGGACAAGCAGTGCCACTGCAGGCTCGGGTCACAGGAAAGTGGTCCCGGTTTGGCAGCATCCGCTGGCTGCAGTGTGACTTCGCCTGCGACGTTGTGGGCAACCCGGTGACGCTTTGGCTCGTATACGGAACGGATCCGCGTACGAGTGGGAACGACATCGCGCCCACCGCCCAGTTGGAGCAGCCACCATCCGGACCGGCTGCAGTCGGACCATTCCTTCGCCATCTGACTCCGGAGGCGCAACGAGGTGCGTTTATCGAGGGCGAGGGGGGGAAGCGCTTCAGCATGACGCCTGAGGGAGACGGGCTCAGCATCGACGAGGACGGACCGTGTAAGCGCCTGCTGTCCTCTCAGGGCTGGTATGAATCCACCGACGGCGAGACGTTCTGCCGCTTTGTCACCCGATACGTAGTGTTTCGCGACAGCCCGGTGCTCCGGATCTTCCACACTTGGATCTTCACTGGCGACGGAAATTCTGAACGCATCCGCGACATGGGTTGGCGGTTCCCTTTGGTCAACGCTGGGGAGCCACGCGGCTTCCTTACCGGCTCCGGAGCAAACGCGCGGTGGGCAAAAGGCCAACACCTGGTGCAGTATGATCACAGTGAGTTCGAGATAACCGGCGACGCAGGGGCAACAGTTGGGGAACGGGCGCCCGGGGCAGTCGCTTCTCGCACCGGAGATGCGACCGTCTTGGTCGGCATCAAACACTTCTGGCAGAACTACCCGCGCGAGCTCGAGTTCGATGGGGACACGATGGTCTTCCACGAATGGCCACGGCACGGCAAGCCGCAGGGGCACGCAATCGATAACACGAACAAGCTGCGCCTGTGGTTCTGCCATGAAGGGGAGTTGCTCGACTTCCGTTTGCCGGATGTGTACACGCAAGCACCGATAGTCACCGGATTGCGACATGAGACGTACTGGCGCAAAAACACCCCCGAGGATATCAATGCGCAGGGGATTTCCAAGACCAGCGAGATCTGGGTCGTGTCCCTGGATGCGGAAGTGTCGCCCCAAGCTGCGAGCCGAGCCCACGAGGGCCTGAATCGGGGGACACTGCAGGCGGTGGTCGACCCTGCCTGGCTGGCGGCTACTGGAGCCTTTGGCGCGATCCATCACCGCGACCTCGCCAAATACCCGGAAGATGAACGAGTCTACGAACTGCACGCGTTGGCACCAATGATCTGGGCCGAACGGTCGCAGATCTACGGCAAGTGGGTCTGGGGCAACATGCTGTGGACGCCAAACATATTCACCGGAGGAGGCGGCCTCTACCGCGCCTTCCGCAAAGCCCACCAGGGCTGGCCTTACACCTGGATCCCATACGCACGCAGCGGAGACGCCCGCTTCCTCGCATTCGCCGAGGCCGCCACCCGCACGATGACGGACGTCTGCTACTCCCACTACAGCGACGCGAAAACCGACAACCGCATGCGCGGACAATGGTACCGGGGAGGCATGCCGTGGGTGGGCAGCAACCGTGGCCGCCCGGGGCGCCCATTCGTGCCCGTCCTGCGCGGGTACTCGAACGAGGTGGAGTACCTGTGGCGCTGCTACCACCTGACCGGCTACAAGCGAGCGCTGGACGTTATTCAGGATTGGGCGCACCTGGTCAAGAAGGAGACGCTCAGCACGGGGCATCTCGTCCTGCAGCCCGGCACATCCACCGGGCGCAAAAACACCAACATGCTGAAAACGTACGTGGACATGTACCAGGAGACATTCGACCCGTGGTTTCTCGCCGCGGCCCATCAAGTCGCGCGGGGCCCGGACCGTACACACTTGCGTCACTTCTGGAAGCCCGGTCCGCGCGACTTCCAGCGGTTCTCCGGCGATCCTGACTTCACCCGCTGGTACATTGACAAGTACGCTCGCTCGTTCTCCACACAACAGGACGTGTTCACGACCGGTGCCTGGGCGGCGGTCTGTCCGCAGATCGAGAGTGCAGCGCATGCCTACCTGCTCACCAAAGAGATCCCCTTTCTCCGTCGAGTGGTGGGCTGGCTCGACTACACCCGGGCTGCCACCTACGACGGCGCCCCAGCGTTCATGCACGGGTTCCTGGTCCGAGACTACAACCCGGGCTGTGGTCCATCCTACACGGCATACTACCTTCGCCAGTTCCCCGAGGCCCTGTTCGCACTCGAACGCGCCGGGCACCGTCCCCCTGCCTTGCCCAGCGCCTTCCACCAACTGCCCGCAACCGTCAGCAAGATCCCCGGAACGAAGGAGTATGACTGGCAGATGCCAACCGTCGCGCTCCTGAAAGCTGCGGCTCGCGAGCTGAGAGTGACCGTACGTCTGAACCGGTGCAAATACGCAAAACAGCCATTTGGCTATGCGCTTTCCGGCCCAGATGGAGACACGGTGTCCCAAGGCACTGTGCAGCCAGGCGAACCGGTGGAGATTCGTGTCCCGCCGGAGATACCGGCGGGAACCTACCGGTTGCGGGTCAGCAATCGGCTCAGTTTCACGCCGACATCGTCGTCAAAGATCACCTTCGAACGCCAGTTACCGGGGCTTTGGCTGCCGGTTTCCCCTCCCGACACGCCGGAAGTGCTGGAGATTCCCGCAGGCGACACCGTGGGGCGCGGATACTGGAAGAGCCAGTACTGGTTCCGCACGTCAGCAGAGCTGGACACGTTAACGATCTATTTCCCATTGCCCTCGGGCCGGGCAGCCAAATCATGGGCGCGGCTCAATCGGATCTCGGTCCTGGACGCCAGCGGACGTGTCGTCTGGCGACATCAGTACTGCGGGGTCGACGACGACGGCCCCAAGCACGTGACAGCAGCTCTGGAAGTCCCCCCCGAACAGCGCGGCAAACTCTGGCAGGTCACGCTCCCGGGCCGTAGCCTGGGTTTCACACTTGATCCACGTCTACCGAGCGTTCTGGCCACCAGTGCCGACCGCTGGTTCCACCCCGACGCCATGCAGTAGCGCAGGGCATGGTTGCCTTCACAGACATGTGCGCCCCTCCCGCACTGTGGGAGCGCACAATGTGGGAGGCGGTGCCACCCGGCGACTCTTCGGACGATGCGAAGTCTCGAGGAACTCAATCGCATTGCCCTCCCCCGACCTCCCTCATCGCCGGAAAATCACGATTTCCGCATCCTGAGCGGGCAGGTGGACGCGGACGTGAGTGATCGCGCCGTCTCGACTGGTCCCGACGTCGGCGCTGTCGAAGATTTGCTGACACACTGACCAGGGCGCGTCGAACGTGAACGAGATGTCCTGACTCACCGTGTTGTAGTTGGTGAGCACAAAGAGTCGTTCGCCCTTGGGATTCGTCTGGGCGTCGATGTCGACATTGGCGAAGAGCGTGTCAGGTGTGAACAGCTTTGCACCAAGCCGGCCCTCGACGAGTTCCTGGAATCTCTCTACCTCGGTGGGCAACGGCATGGCCGAGGAGAGACTCTCCAAGGTCTTCAGCCTCTGCGGGCGCCTCTCTGTCCTGAGCTCGTCCAGAGCGAAAGCACGCTCCGTGTAGAGAAGCAGCGTACCGCCTCGTTTGGCCCAACTGACCAGGCGGCGGAACTCGGTTTCGGGGCAATGGTGTGCATTGACGAACACAATGTCATAGTCATTATGGTCAACACGACTGAGTGTTCGCGGAGTAGCGAAGTCCGCGTCGCGGTGTATACGGGCCACCATCTTGTATGGCCGTAGCGCTCTCGGCATCCGCGGCATCCGTCGCCAGTAAGTTGCCGTGCCTCGATGCTTCATGATGCCTCGACCGGAGTGAATCCAGTCGTCCATCACAATGAGTATGCGATTCCTCTCGTCGAACTCCTGCAGTAGGGGATAGGCTTGCTTGATACGACGCATGGCATCAGCGAACCATGTGAGCCGTGGCGCGCCTTTGCGGAAGCAGTGCTCTTCGTCGGCGATCCGTATACCCCAGGCGTAGCAATTCGTGCCGAGTACGTTGTCATTCAGCAACATCGTCGCAAGGTGAAGGATGCGGAAGTAGCCCTCGCTTCGTTTACCCCCTCTCCCGGGCGACCGGGCGTTCCGGGTAACGAGCAGCGGCAGGCCCGAAATATCAGTGGCCATCTGGTTCGCGGCTTCCACGATGTAGAAGCTCTCCGGGCCCAGCAGACCGCCGCCGTAGGTCGAATCATAGAAGTCAATCTCGATGTAGTCCGCGCCTTTGACCTCGCGAAAACGGTGGAGAGGGATACAGGCGTCGGAGCCAGTGTAGAGGGCAAGAGGGCTGATGATGCCGATGTTCATCCGGGCCTCAGGGAACTCCGTTTTGGCGGCGGCACACGCACCGCCCATAGCGCGCAGAAAGTTATCCTCCTTCCACAGCCGATACTCGTACTCGAGCTTCCGCATACCCAAGGCAGGATTCGCGTCGACTGACGCGACCGTCGGCACAGGCACGTCTGCCCACTCGGCCCAGGCTCGGCTGAAGTCCCCCGGCGCGTATCCCTTCCCGGCCAAGTATGCAGGAAAGGCCGTCTTGCTGTGATGGTGGCAGGCGGTTGAGGTAGCCTCGTCGAACAGCCGCATGTGGTCGAGTTCCAGGTAGCCAAGAGCGTTGACCGTCCCCCGCCTGTATGCCTCAGCCGTGAACTCAGAGGCAGTGCAAGGCATGACTGCGTACCCCTTCCGATGCCCCCACGGCTCACCATCCTCGTTCTGACAGTTGACGCGGCCCTGACTGTGGCGCACCGTGAACCAGGCCGGGCGCTTGCCCGAGACGTGGTATCCCCTGTCATGCACGTACTGCACAAAGCCCTTGATGTCTCTGCCGCCTGACGGATCGTCCGGGGTCGGGTGGGCTGCCTGAAACTCCAACACGTTGAAACCGTGCTCCAGCGCGTCATCGATCATCTGTGTGTCTGACGGATTGATGATGAGCTTGAGGATCGGCTCGGTCGCGTCGCCAGCTGTGACCAACAACGCCGTGCTGAGCACGGCAGTAAGCAGACGGCGTGTGGCAGGAATCAGGTTCATCTACGCTTTCCCTCCGTCTTGCCGCACCAGTCGTAAGGAGCGAAAGCCATCTTGTCCAACCAGAGCACGCGGTCCACGTCGCGATATGACGATAGCAGAGGCAACATTGACGCTGCGCGATCGATCTGTCATGACGCCTCGCTTTGCCGTCTGGCTGTTGACAGGCGGCCCGAAGGACAGATCAAGCCAGCAACGCCCCAGTGGGGTGTCGTCAGCGCCTCAAAGCCGCGGTGTTAGTGTGCCGTCTCGCAAGTGATGAAGCACGAATTGCAGCTGTCTTGGATGCAGAGGCGCTCCACCGGGGGAGCGGGGCTATCCAGAGGATAACTCCCGACCCCGGCGGGATGTCGCCTGCGCCAAGAGCGCGCAACCACTTTGGGGCGTGACCCTTCTGGCGCTCAGTCGACATCGCCGGGCGACGACGATGGCTCAGCATCGACTTACGCCCGGAGATGCACCTGAAGCGACCAGAATGGCCGACGTTCGTGCACCATTACTTCAGAGACGGCACACTGGACTCACTTCTCCTGGAACTGAACGGCAATGGGCTGCGATTGGTCGTTTTTGAAGGGCTTACCTTCGGCATGGAGCCAGCCGAGGGTACTGCAGTGGATCCCCTCGGCGAACGGCGTCTCCACCCACGCCCCGTCGGCCAACTGCACCGCCAGAGCAACGTCCCGCAACTTGTAGCTGTCCCCTGAGCTGTTGCCAAAACGGACCTGGTTGCGGAGACGCAGACTCGCCAGCTTGTCCTGCGGGATATCAACAACACAACGCTTCCAACGGTCGAGTGGCCTCGGATTGGTCGGCACATCGCCAATCCGTTCGCCATTGAGAGTGATGGCCTTGCCGGCGTACTTGTCGCCGTTGGAGCCAAACACGAAGAGATGGAGCTTGCCAGCGCGCACCGTGCGCAGATCGGTCTCACCAAGTTCTCGTCCACGGCGAGGGCTCGCATCCACCTCGGCTGGCTCGCCCAGGGGAACGGCGCCACGACGCCGGGCCGCGTAGGGACAAGCCAACTCAACAACGGCGTCCGGAGCTGGTCCCGGCGTTCCGCTCCAATCAGCAATGAGCCACGTGCGCAGACCAAGAGACGGCTGGAAGGGGACGTCGAGAGCAGTCGGGAGTGCGGTCAGGCGGAGTTCCAGTGGGCGACGGGGAAGCGTCGCCTCCAGGATCTGAAGTCCGTCGAGTTTCGTGACCATGCTCTTGACAGGTGTGCCGTCACACTCAACCCGAAACGCTTTCCGGACATCAACATCGAACGCCCTTTCCAGCACGACAACAAGGCGAAGGGACGTCACGTCGTCACGCGTGATGTCCACCCTTGCGGCAAGCCCGAACGGTTCGCCGGAGGCGGTGATTTCCGTGACCGAAACGGGTACTGGATTGGGCCCCACCACGGCCGCCTTCAGAGCCGTCTCAGACACGTTGGGCGCCAGATCGGCTCTGTAGATGCGGATCTCATTTGGCCCAAGGGCCTGCCGGAAGACGGTTCCAGACGTGAGCGTGCCGATCTTAGCCCGAAACGGGTAGATCTGGCCTACCGTCGCTCCCCCTTGGCCGATCAGTTCCCGGGCTGCGATCTCCGCAACCTGCGGCTCCAGACTGGGATTCCGGAAGCCGAAGAACGCCAGGCCCCGGGCCCTCGAGGAGAAGCCATAGACCTCCCCGGCTCCCGGGTCACCCAGGATGAGCTGCGCGGTCCGCAGAGTTTCCGTATGATCCTCGGCCCAACGGCAGGCTCGGCCGAGAATGTCCCACTGCACGTCGTTCAAAAGCGATGGCGTGATATAGAGCTCCTTCATCTGCATCCCGCGCAGGAAGAACCACGCCACATTGTCGGACCATGTATCCAGCGGCTCGTTCTTCCCGCCGAGCATGAGGCGTCGTCCGTAGATAACCCCGTGTGTCATGACCGCGGACATAGGGAACTGCGCACGCTCCTTGCGAAAGCGGCGCCACAGATGATGATCACGGTACGTGATGGCCCAATCGCGCGGCTCAGTCGCCGGGACGGTCTTGATGCGGCCAAAGTCGGAACACCCCATCCAGATCGCGTCGGCGTAGGGCAGCCACCACGGGCTCAGCCACATGCACGAGGTCACGTTCAGATACACGTCCGGCAACAGGCTCTGTTCGTACCGCAGCATCTCGATCTCGGCATCGACGTTGGACTCGAAGCCGTAGCGCGCTTCCGGCAAGTGTCCGTGCCCCGGCTCCCGACAGTTGAACATGTTGAAATCGTGCTTGAAGTAACCGACTCGCCAGTCGCGCATGTGCCGCTTCACGACCTCCCGCAGACGTTTGTTGTACTTGGGCCCGGTCAGGCAGTAGTACCTCTCGCCAGTTGCGACTTCGTAACCGTGCTCCTTACCCCAGGCGATGTCGAGATTGGTCCCCATGAACGGCATCCACAGGCCCAGGCGTGTACCGCCCTCCTCGACCGCATCGGCTAACGGGGTATACCCTTGGGGCAGGAAGCTGAGATCGGCCTCCCAGATCGATTGCGGGTTCTGCCAGCCATCGTCCGGGACGAACGTGGCGAGTTTGACTCCGTAGGGCGCCAACCCCTGACGGATCGCCTCGTAGGTCTCGGTCAGCCGCTCGATCGTCATCTCTTTCTTGCGCAGGTCATACCAACTGTTGTAGAGCAGGTACGACCGGGACGGGATGCGAATCCGCTCCACATAGCGCGTGAACGTACCGGCTGCCTGCCCACTCTCCCCCGTGCCGAGGACCGCGGACTTGCTGATCCAGCCTGCTGGCGTGACCTGCTTCCCAGGGTGATGCCGCAGTGAAACACATCCACCCTCGATCAGATTGAACCCAGCGGGATACTCGAGTCCCAGGAAGAAGCTGTCAGCGAGATAGACCGGCTGCCCACGGCCCCCGAGATCAGTGGTGACATCAGCGACCGTCAAGCTGTCCACGTCGACGTCGCGTAGAAGGAAGGGCTTGCCCCGGGCCCGCAAGGTGACCGTCTTGCGCATGAACCAATCGTCGTCGCTCACGGTGTAAAGCAATTCAGCATCAATGGGACGATGAGGATGGGCCAGGCGGAGGCTAAAATGCTGCGTTTTGCCATCACGTCGGACCGACTTGGCCACGAGTCGGAACTCGCTGGCCGGGACCACAGCATCATCCGTCAGGTACAGGATGAACTCCTCACCGGCCACAGGCACGGTGACACGCGTCAGGGGATTGGCCAGCGCCCTGGGACGAACCGCGTCACCGGCCAGCGTCACCTCGCGCCGGATCAGGCTGTTCCCGATCGACCACGTCTCGACACCCTGGGCACGGATGCCTGGGGCAGAGACGAGGTACACCGCGACCGACCAGATACCCAACGCCAGTGCTCTCGACCTTGTCATACAATCCACCCACTTCTCGTCTGCACCTGCTCCGATCTGAGCATGGTCCGGTTGTCATCGGCTCCGGATGTGCGCCGCCCGGTCTCCGGGCGGCATCATTCCGCTAGTACGCCGCACGCCCCCCCGGCCGGCATCATTCCGCTAGTACGCCGCACGGCCCCCCGGGCGGCATCTGGGAGTGGCGGTCGGAGGGCCGCCCGCCGTACAAATACGGCCCGGGACGCCTGTGGGGCGTGGTTGTGGCCCGGTTGATCATCGAGACGTCGTGGCGACGTGCTCCTCAATGCGCTTCAGTGTCCCCAGTATCTCCTGCAAGACATCAAGTTGGTTTCCAGGTGCTGGAGCTGGGGATTCCTCCGGTTGGGTCAAGGAAGTCTTATCTCTGTATGCAAGCACCTGATTCCGGAACTCCCTCGCGTTCTTTATCCCGAGCAGGAGGCCCTCATTGGCTTGCCCCGGGGCGCTCTGTCCGGCGGTCTCGATCTTCAGGAGGAACAAGCCGAAGTAACGCAAGAGCGGGCCTTGAGCGATGGTGATGTCAGTGATTTTCTCCAACGGAATGTTCTTGTCGGTCTGGAAGAATATCCCTTTCTTGATCCGCAAAGCCTTGTCGGTCAATATGCAGACCTTCCTCCTCAGCGATTCTGCCGAATACCATTGCCCCAGACCGAGAATCCAGATTGGGATGAAGAGGATGCCGATGAACGTCACGAGACATATCAGGATACCTGTGACAAAGACATACGAACGGGATGAATCCTCAAACTCAGCATGTATTTCAGCCATGATTCTCTCCTATGCCATGCAGTGACTGTCGGGGATTTCCTGGTGCCGGCCGCTGAGGACATCGCCCTCCAGAAAGGCCAGGGAGGTCCCGCCCCGCTGACTATTCCTTACAGCGCACGAGACAGACGTTGTCGATGAGTACTGTCCCGGTCGCACGGTGGAGTTGCAGAGACACCATTGTTGGCGAACCACCGGGCGGGATGTCGATCACGAATTCCCGCCGTAGCCAGCGGTCGCCGCTACTGGTTATCATCGACGGTCGCTGCCCGACGTTCCCACCGGATTTGCCGTTGCGCTGCACATGCACGTAGCTGTTGAAGCTGCCCATCGTGTCCTTCGCGGAGAGCTTCTTGCCGACCACCCGGACCTCGTAGGACAAAGCGTACTTGCCCGGAGCCTGAACAACATCAGCGATCGGATGTGTCCACTTGAAGACGCGCTTCTTCATCGTCTCTGCATCATCAGCCTGAATCTGCATGCACCAGTCTCCGCGCCGTCCCTGCTGAACGCGCTGGAATGTGCCTTCAGGCACGGGCTCTCGGGCGTTAGTCGACATGCGCCAAGGGGTGCTGTCCTCAGCCTCGAAATCTCCTCCTGTGAGTAGGTTCGGAGACGCCATCGGGACGCTCTTTGCGAAGTGCAGCGCCGCCCCGCCATCCAGATCATAATTCGTGCCACCGGTTCTGACTGCGGCAAACCACGGACCATTGGGGGCGCCGTTCTTGCGGAGCCCAAGGTTGAAGCGCAAGTGCTTGATGTCGCTGACATCCACGCCGAACGCATCGACCGGGATGCGGAGTTCGCAAGTCCACGAACCGTCGTCATGGATCTGTGCCGCATAGTCTGCCGCCTTGGAAAAACGTCCTGCGGACACCGCATCGACCCCGCCGTCAGTCACACTCTCGAGCTTCCCTGAAGGATAGCCGTGCAACACAAACGCCTTGCCGACCCGGCGCCGTGAAAACGGGGCAAAATCGAATTCCACGCCACCCGTTCCCTGCGGCCCCCACAGTCCGCCTTCCGCACGAGGCGCGTCGCCACCGGCGCTGACACGGACACCGAAGAGCAAATGCGCGCCGTCGAAGAGGATCAAGCCCTCTCCCCCCAGCGGAAGACCTTCCTCGATCTTAGTAAGAGGCGCCATCGGGACCGAGCGAGTGGCCTCCCATCCCGGCCACTCCCCCTCGGCAATGTCCCCGTCGATTGTCGGCGCCGTTGACGTGTAGTAAGCCCGGAATGAAGGCAACGCCGCCGGATCGGCCGTGTAACTGTGCTCGTAGTCGAACTTCGGCCGGGAATCAGCGTGTCTGGCCGAAGCGAGATCAGGTCGCGCGAACAGTGCCCGGGACGCAGCAGCCCCGGAGACAGCAGTCAGATCCGACACCGAAGCCGCACCCCACTCGGCCGTCGTGAACGTCGCTGTCGTCCCTGCGGAGATCGCACGAGACAGGGCTCGGGGCACGTGCCAGTTCCCGGGTGTGAAACTCAATGCCGTCGGCTTGGTCCCTACAGCCTCAGCCCGGACCTTGATCTCCTCCAGAACGGGCAGGAGCAGACGGATCTGGAGGCCTACGTCCGAACGACTCAAACAGACGCCGTTGCGATGTCCGGGCAGCCAGTGGTCGCCTCCGTGCTCGTAGGCTCCGATGTCGGGTGCCTTGCCCTCAAACGGTGCGGTAATGCCCTCCACCGCCCGGCCGGCATCGACCAACGGCGAATCTCCCCGTGGACGAAAGTCAAAGCCTGCCGGGTCCACCAACTTCGGCCCCCCCTTGCTGAAGTTGTTCGAATTGTCCCCGGGCAGTGGCGGTTGCGACGGCCGCCCGGTGGAGACGATCGCCGGTGCGCAGTTGTTGATGAGCAGGCTGTCCTCATTTTGGTTCTCGTAGGCTTTGACGTGCTGCTGCCACCACTTGTCCCGCTCGGGGCCGCTGTTGAAGTAAATGTCCGAAGCGCCGTTCGCGAAGCCCGTGTTGTTGTAGACGCGGTTCTTCCCGCCTTTTGCCACGATCCCATTCTTGGCCACGTTCCAGATGACATTGTGGTGGACCCGCATGCCCCGCGTCTTGTCATCGCCCCGGATCCCGAGGGAATGGTTCGGGGAGAGAGAGTCGTGCACCCAATTGTAGCGGAACTCAATGCCGTTGGCCGACGGCATTGACGTGTAGATCAGGGATACGTCCGCACTGATAAGTCCGCCGTGGTGCACATGGTTGTACTCCACCACGCTGAACGGGCCGCTGCACCCGAGAATCGTGTTGCCGACATTGTAGAGCGTGTTGTGTCGCGCCACGTTGGCGGGTTGCTCCACTCCCTTGATGCCACGTAGAGCCACCGCGGTGTAATGGAGCGTCCCGGCCCAGTTCACATCGCGAACGAGGCAGTTCTCAATGACGTTCTTCTCTCCCTGCAGGATCACCCCGAAGTTCGGACAGTACTCGAACGAGCAGGATCGAACCGTGTTCCGTTTGCCCCTGACTGTCGTTCCCGGACAAGGCTTACGCTTGCCCTTCTCCTCCGCGTTCGGCACGCCCCGAGCGTAAGATGGATACAGCAGGTTGCAGTACTCGACCACACAGTCTTCACAGTCAAGTAGCCGGAATGAACATCCGAAGAAGCGGAACCCGGAGATCTGGACATGCTTCAGGCCGCTGCCCTGGAGACCATAGTCACGCTGTTTGGCTCGCAGATTCAGGCCGTCAGACGCCATCCCCGCCGGAGCGATGACGCTCAGTGTCCCGTCGGATGCGAGGTGCCACTCCCCGGGCGCGTCCAGGGCATCCCGTTTGCCCATCAGGTAGTAAAAGTCGTCGTGCCACCAGTTGCGACCCTTGGTGTGGTATTCGTTCATGGTGATGTGGTAGGGAAGCGTATCGCTGCCGGGCGTGTAACCTCCCACAGTCCGGCTCCAGGACCAGAACTGGTGGGCGACATTGAGGATGGCAGTTGCCCCGTTCCAGTCGATCCCGGTTTCAGCCAGTTCAGGATCACGCAGGAGCTTGTACTCGCTCTTTGGCCCGGCCGTAGCCCACCCGTCACGGGTGAAGATCTGATCCATGGCGCAATTGGGCCAGCGTGCTTCCATGAGCATGGTCTCGCCCGTAAAGAGCTGCTCGAAGGAGAGGTCAGTCGTCGTGGTCAGAACGCCACCCTCTCCTCGGTGAAGCGTCCCGGTGACCGGTACGGTGCCGTCGAGAACAACCGTTTCTCCCGGGTAGGCACTGATACGCAGGGGTTTGCCAGGCAGGCCACTCCTGTCGAGAATCACGGGCTCGCGGTAACGCCCGCCTCTCACGAAGCAGGTGTCTCCCGGCTGCAGGGACGAAACACCCCGTTGAATCGTCCGGAAAGGCCTCGCCAGTGTGCCCAAATGACCGTCATCGCCTGCAGGTGACACAAACACATCCGCCGCGGAAGCCACGAATGAGAGCGCCAGCACAGACACCACGCCGTTCAGAATCGAGATACGCCTTAACACAGCACTTTCTCCTGGTCTTTGATGTCCCGGCATTCCCAAAGCAAGCAAACAAACGTAGTCCACGGCACGAGACACGCCAGCCACACGAGGGGTAACGCCCCAACGAGGACACACACCTGGGAGACTGTCCCCTTTGCATCTACGGCGCGCCGAGACAGACCACACTGCCGTTTTCAAGGCAGACGATGGTCTTGCCCGAGACCACGCAGACGCCGTGCAGAACGGGTGGACTGGGGAGGCCCAACTCCGCCTGAACGACGCCGGTCTCACGACTCAACAGGGCCAGGAAGCCCCGCACCTTCGCCGCATCCGTGTCCTTGATTCGACCCGCCGCTACGAGAGACTCCGCAGTCAACACGAGTCCCTCAACCTGACGCTCACGGGGCGTCTTCCATTGCCAGCGGTACGTGGCCGTCTGCGGGGTCTTTGGGTTGGCAGCAAGCGCGGCTTCGCGCTCGATCGCGAAGCACCCGTAACACTGCTTCTTGCTCGTGAAGCCGAACCAAGAGCCGTCATCCCAGACGAGGACATCGCCGGCGACATTCCCAGCCGCGAGGTTGCCTGAGCGGCGTGTCCCCACTCGAGTCCAGCTGGCCTCGATTATGCCATCCAGGTTCCCCTTTCTGCGCCACTTTTCAGCTGGATCTTCCTTCATCCGCTTCCCGTTCTGCGGGTCAAACTCGGCGTATTGCATCGCGATCCTGCCTCGACGCCAGGCGAGTACATCAGCGCGACGCCCAACCCCGGTCACCCTTGCCGCCCAGCGCGTCTCCCCCGACCGCGGATCAAACGCAACCAACGCGCAGCCCCCATCCATTTCGGTGGACCGGCCGGCAATCGCGTAGCCGACGCCATCCACGACCAAGGGCGCTCCAACAACCGGCCATGACGACTCGACTTGCCCAAACGCGACAATTCGTCGTTCCTGTGGGGCAATGCGCGTGCGCCAAACTTCCTCACCATCGTCTGAACGGAGCGCGTACAGCCACCCATCGTGGCTGCCCACGAGGCACAGTCCCAAGTGAAGAGTAGGCGGCGCATCCACCCGAGCCCCGGTCTGGGCTCGCCACTTTTCCCGGCCACTCGCAAGATCGATGGCAATGACCTCCCCCTGGCTGCAAGCCGCGACGTAAACCGTGGTCGCATCGGCAACTGGGGCACTCAGGCGCGGTTGCAGTGCATCAGTCCAGACGCGCCCAATGGCATGCCGAACTGCAGGGGAAACGGGCTGAGTCCAGCGCACGTCCAGCGCAGTTCCCAAGGTCCCACCAATGGCTCCCGAACGTGCAGGGTTGCCGCGGAATGTGGGCCAGGCAGCAGGCCCCGCCCGGTCAGTGCTCGGGCGGGTGACCTTCGACCGTTCGACCGGCCTGACAGCGGCGAACTCCGCGGCCAAGGGTGGCGTTTCCGCCCCCAGGGCCAGGAACCCCGGCACCTGCGCCGGGGCACAGCGGCACCAGTTTTGGGCGATATAGATGCGACGATCGGCAACCGCGACGCCCTGAATGCAGGCCGCGCGGACGCCTCCGGATGTGAGCGCCTGGCGCGTCCCGACGTCCGTCCACCTGCCGCCGCGAGGCGACCCACCCACGCTCCCAAGAAGAACCGGCGGAAGACACATGCCACGGTCCACTCTGAAGGGGCTCTTGCCCAAAGCCTCACCCGTGGCGGGCCGATAACGCGTCGAGCCGTACCAGAGTTCATCCTCAACAAACAATACGTGCGCATCGCCGTCTGCCTCGGACTCCCACAGCTTCGCGCCGTCCTTCAGAGACAGAACGACCGCTTCACGACAGCGCGTCCTGAAATTCACCGTCCCTGGTTTGTGTCGCGCAAGCACTGCAACGCCACTGCCGACGCCGGCCAGGAAGAAATTCGCGCCTTCCCCAAGCTGAGAATGCGGCGTCCGCCACCTCTCCTTCCCGGTCGCCACATCACGGGCGACGACAACCTGCTCCGTGACGGGTGAGAGGCCCTGAACGAGATACACAGCAGCCCCTCCGGATGCCAGAATCGTCTGCGCTGGAACGGGGTCCTGCCACAGACATTTGCCGGAATCGACATCAAACGCCTCCACCATCCCCACCCCCGTCTTGGGCACACGCACGTCCCACAAGCTGCTGCCCGCGTTGGCGGCAGAGTCCCACATCTTCACGCGTCCCAGCGTCTCCCATCCGACCACGACAACCGTCCGGTCAATCAGGAGTAACCGTGCAGGCGGGTGTGCGACAGGGAACGTCCGCACGATTTCCCCCGAAGCTGCATCAACCGCGACCAGGCTGTTCTCCTTTCGGGCAAGGACAAGTTTCCCGTTCGTCGCCAGCGGGAGCGTGTTCAGCGGAGTCAGATCAGATTTGGGGTCACTGGTTCCCAACGGGATCTTCCACAACGGCAATCCGTTCGCCGCATTCCGGGCGACCAGCCACTGTTTCTTGTCAATTGCCTGGCCGGGACCGGTCCGGATATTGGCCGCTTCGGTCAT
The DNA here is from genome assembly GCA_018676675.1 of Lentisphaerota bacterium. Classification (GTDB taxonomy): domain Bacteria; phylum Verrucomicrobiota; class Lentisphaeria; order Oligosphaerales; family JABHEG01; genus JABHEG01. The sequence goes on along the minus strand of JABHEG010000061.1, from coordinate 11,362 downwards.
GGTAATGCTGAAGACTCGCCCCTCGGCCGCAACCCACGACCGGGTAGAGGCCCAGTGCCCGATGTTGATCGGGAGCCCGTCCTGCCAACGCAACCCAACCGGCCAGGAGACGGCATCCGGCACGACGCGATTGCCGTCCGGGCCCCGGAACGGGTGTGTCCAGGCTTGGGCATCCTGTGGGCGCGCCTTCGTCTCACGACGCCATCCCTCACTCGTCTTCGTCATGATTACCCCGCCCAATGCCAAGACGCGGGCAATCTCAACCTTGTCCACGCCTCGTTTCACAAGCGCGGCGGCGTCCCCGACCACTACCAGGTCAGCCAGCCCGGAGACGTAAGGCAGGACACCACCTCGAAGCAGCTCGACCATTGCTTTGCCCTGCAAGCCCCGCGCTGTAATCACGTCGCGCACGTCGCGACATGCCTCAACATCTAAAGCGAGTCCGTGCACCAGAAGATCACTGGTGCCCGCGATCTCTGCCGTCAGCCCCGCGCCATCGCCGCCCACACACGCCAAATGCAGACAGACGCCCTGCCGGATCCCCGCGTCCTGAAGCAGCTTCGGCATCTCTGCACAACAAACGAGAGATGTGAGAAAAGAAGAGGCAAGCAGTGCGCCGATGGAACGACGCATACAGTGGCAAAGCATGGTGGAGATCTCCTGTGACAAGTCGTCGATTGCCGCATCCGGAACACGACCAGGACGCGCGCTAATCTACTTCCTCTCCTGCCGGGTGCCCTGCCCTGCGCTTGAAGACCGTCAGGAGGAAAGAGGGGAACGGCACGCCGCTGTGCTAAGTGCCTGACTACGAACGCCCCTGTGCTGGCACTGAAACGCGTTCGTAGTGAGCAACGTAGGCTTCCGGAGTTGCGTGATCCCGCCAGGGACTGTTGCACGCTCAGCCTTGCCGCGGTATCATCTCCCCATCGCTGCAGAGCGATTTCCCATGGCTGATCTGTGTTTCTCTATGGCCGGACACCAGTGAGAGAGAAGAGCTGGCATGCGAAGACCGTGTCAGGAATCAAGAGAGGGCATCATGAGTGTAATCGACATCGCATCTCGCCGGGAGTTGTTTGTAGACCAACGCCTGATCGACGGCTTCGACGGTGATGCCCGCCTGAAACTGCACCCTCCCAAACGGGAAGAGATCGTATTCCAGGTCGACGGGCCGCTGGAGAACGCATGCAGCGGTGTCTACAACGTGCTGGTTGAACATGACGGCAGGTACCTGCTCTACTACCGGGGTCACTACCCGATCGAGAACAAAGGCGGGGACTCCTCGCACCAGCAGACCTCCAACGTCGCGATCAGCGAGGATGGCATCCGTTTCGAACGCCCCGAACTCGACATCCTCGACCTGGGCGACGGTAGGCGTAACAACGCCGTATGGCAGGGCATTCAGGCACACAACCTGGTGGCGTTCCGCGACACGAACCCAGCCTGTACACCCGACGAACGCTTCAAAGCCGTCGGAGGCACGGGCACGAACAACCTGTATGCTCTCTACTCGCCCGACGGAATACACTGGCGCCTGGCACAAGATGCCCCCCTGGAAGTCTCCGGCGCATTCGACAGCGCGAACGTCCCCCTATGGGACGCCGGCATCGGCAAGTACCGTCTGTTCAGCCGCTTCTTCGAGAAGGAACGAGGGCGCGCGATCCAGAGCTGTACATCGGATGACTTCATTCACTGGACGACACCGGTACCGCACCAATACGATGAAGGCGTGCCGGTTGAGCAATTCTACACCAATGCGACCGTTACCGTGCCAGGCGCGGAACACATCCTGCTGTCCTTCCCCATGCGTTACGTCGCCGAACGTACCACACCACTCGATGACATCAGTGAGATGGATTACCCCGGCACAGGGGCGCCGGGGATGGCCGGAATGACCGACGGCGTGATGATGTCCAGCCGGGATGGTGTCCACTGGAATCGTCCCTTCCCCGAGGCCTGGGTTCGTGCAGGCCTCGATGATCGCAACTGGACGCACCGCAACACGTGCCCGGCAATCGGCATCCTGCCACTGTGCGAAACAGAATGGTCGATGTACGTCAGCGAGCACTACGGCTGGCCCGACAACCGCCTGCGCCGTCTGAGTCTGAGACCGTGGGGATTCGCCAGTATCAACGCCGGTTGGCAAGGCGGAGGAGTGGTCACCAAGCCCCTGACGTTCGACGGATCCGAACTGAAGATCAATGTCTCCACATCCGCGGTGGGCGCGGTTCGGATCGAGCTTCAGAACGCCGATGGTAGCGCCATCCCCGGCTACGCTCTTGATGACATGGCCCCAATCTACGGCGATCAGCTCGATCGCCCTGTCTCGTGGAACGACGGCGCCAGTGTGGGCAAATTGGCTGGACGCCCCATGAAGCTGCACTTCGAGCTGAAGGATGCAGACGTGTTCTCATTCCGATTCGTGGAGTAGATCACTCAAAGACCTTGAAAGCAACCGCGGCGAGGAACCCAAGCAGTGTACTGAAACCGACTGCCGGAGCCGCAACCAGGTGCACGGCCTCGGGGATCATCGTGGACGCGATCATCGTCAGCATCGCTCCGGCAGCTACGCCTTCCACGCAGACGACGACGGCTTCCGGAAGCGATTCCCCCACCACATATCCCAAGCCTGCACCGGCTGCCGTGATGACCATCAGTGACGTCCACATGAGAAGGATGGTCGGAGGGGATCGCCCCTGCACACGCATCCCCACCGAGCTCGACATCGCTTCCGGGAAGTTGGACAAGAACAGCCCCGCGATCAGCGCATACGGCACAGAGCCGGCGAAACTCGCTTGTCCCGTCGCCGCGATCCGCTGGGCGAGCAGCCCTGCGAACCCCGCCCCAATCACCAAGCTCTCAGGGATACCGTCCAGCAGGATCCCGAGCCAAATGGCCAACGGCGCCCCCGAATGCTCCTCGCCGATCTGGCGTATCTCATCGGCGGTCGGGACACGCGCGCCTGTATGCAGCGCTTTGATGGCTTGGCGCGCCCACCGGTCCTCTTCCTCAACCAGTGATGCCTGGTGACTGCGCAGCTCGTCCAGCCGTTCGGAAGCCAGTTCCCGCGCGACCGAGTCAAGCTCACTACAGTGCAGTCTGAGCTTGTCGAAGTCGGGTTTCCCCAACACCAGAGCGCGAACCCGCTCGGTTGCCGTTGCGCCGGCCGTGCGTGGCGCCCCGGTGAGCAACGCGATCTCGCCCAGCACGTCCCCAGCGCTCAACGATTTGAAATAGCCCTCTCCCTTACTCAATGCCACCTCGCCATCCTGGATGAACAGCAGACAGTGTCCCGGCTCACCTTCTCGAAAAATCACTTCCCCGGGTTCGTACGTAACAGGCTGAACCAGATCGACAAGCGCGCGGACCTGTTCAGGCGGAACCGTCCGCAGAAGGGCAATCTTCCCGAGCCCATGCAGCAGACGATGATTCCGTTCCCGTCGTCGGGTGGTGAAGTAAGCGATCGTTGTGGCCGACTTACGCAGAAACCCCCCATTGGCATTCACGATCTGATCCAGCACAACGAAGAGGATTCCGCCGATCGCCAGCCCCGGGAGCAGCAGGTAGAACTCGAGAGCGTGCCCGGGTTCGTGCAGGTGGGCAACCGTTGGTGCCACGAGCTCAACGGAGAGAGCGGCAATGAGAGCCCCCGCACCAAAGGCAGCCGCAACCCCGGTGAGCCGTTTGCCCGGGCGAAACGCCAACCCCACGGCCGCCCCGAGCGGCAAAGACGCCGCACTGAGCCCCCCAATCACAACAGCCCAGAGGATGTACTTGTCCATGGGACGACCTCTTTCAGCAGCTGCTGCAGATGCCGGCAGACGTCGGCGCTACGGCAGGTACTTCTTTGCCACTTTGGCAATGTAGGTGAACGAGGGATTCACGAACTGAGTGACCCGGGCTTCCAGGACCTGGCCAAGGAGCAGATAGGCATCACCGTAGGCCATGCCGTAGTCCTCCTTCAGCCAGTTCAGGAGGTCGACCAGGGCAATACGAAAGGCGTCCTCGGCGGGGACGGCATTGGCGGCAACAGCGATGTGGGTGTCGGTCTCAATGCGAGGGAAGCGCAGTGCTTCCGGAGCCGCTCCTGCAATCCGGCAGGTGAGCTGGACGCGGCCTCCGCACTCAATCCCGCCGGCCCCGCAGATCTCCCCATCGCCTTGCAGTGCGTGCATATCGCCGACGTGGAGCAAAGCACCCTCATGGTGGACGCGGAGATGCAGGGCTGCTCCGGTCGTGACTTCCGGCGCATCGAGATTCCCCCCCCATTCTCCACCCCAGCCGTTGTGGAGCGTCTCCTTCTCGGGGGCTACCCCCACGAACCCCAACATCGGTCTGGCTGTGAGCTTCAGCTCATCGCTCCAATGAATCAAACCGTCACGAACCTCGACGACCTTGGCATGGGCGCCGATGTCCAGCCAGCCGGGCATGGCCCCATTGTTCCCGCCAAAACTGGTGTAGGCAATCGGGTCGACCTGGATCTCGCCGACGTCGACACTCAGCATATCCCCGGGGCGAACTCCTTCGACCCGAATGCAGCCACTCGTCGGGTTCCCGTCGCGCAATCGCTCGCGCCAGTACGTTTGCTCTGCTTCCGGCAGGCGGTCAATCCACGGTCCTCGGTTAATCTGGGTCTGGACCTCAAACAGCTCGCCGGGCTGAACAGTATGCGTGACGGTGTTGCCCGCCCCCGTCTCGAAGTACAAGGTTTCGGTGCTGATGCGCTGCATGTTCGCCGATCTCCTGGTGGTGGTGCCCGTTGGGTCGTGAAAGGGCGTGGATCTGGTGGTGTGATCAGGACGGAGCTTCGGATCAGACGCCCCGCGCTGCCAGGAACGCATGCACCTGCTCCCGAAGGTCGTCTGCACCGGCCGCGAACCACCGGATCCCGGGATCGTCAGCCCGGAACCAACTGGTGAGCTGCTGGCGAGCGAGACGCCGCGTCGCGCTTTTGACCGCGTCCCGCGCTTCCTCCTCACCGATCTCTCCGCGTACATAGGGAACAACCTGGCGGTACCCGATGGCGCGAAGAGCGGGGCATGTCGCCGCGTAGCCACGCTCAAGAATGCCTCTCACCTCGTCGGCAAGACCAGCTAAAAACATCGCATCTACCCGCTGATCGACTCGATCCCAAAGCTCCTCACGGTCACGCATGAGTCCTACGGTGACACATGTGTAGCGCGGTTCCCGAGTCTCCCAGAAGTGCGATATCGGTTTGCCGGTGTCCTCGAAGACCTCGAGTGCCCTAACCATGCGCCTGATGTTGTTTGGGTGGATCCGACCCGCCGCGACGGGGTCGATCTCGGACAGTCTCGCGTGCAGCCACTGGCCTCCGCGTGCGCCCGCTTCCGTCTCCAGGCGCTCCCGGAGGGCTGCGTCAGGAGCCGTGGGGGGGAAGCAATACCCTTCCATCACCGAACGCATGAACAGACCGGAGCCCCCAACTAGAAACGGCGTCCCGCCACGGGTAGCGATCTCATCAATGGCCGCGTAGGCCATCTCCTGGTAGTCGGACACGGCGATCAATTCATCCGGATCGGCCACGTCCACGAGGTGATGGGGGACCTCAGCTCGCTCGCACGCGGTGGGTTTGGCCGAGCCTACGTCCAGCAGACGATACATCGCCGTCGCGTCGCCATTGACAATCTCCCCCCTGAAGGCAGTGGCCATATCGAGGGCCGTCCGCGTCTTCCCCACTGCGGTGGCGCCGACAACTACAACCAAATTGGGGGGTGGATCTGCCATGAGTTCCTGTCAATGAGCTGTGTGGCACGCCACTGTCGAGAGCACGACGTCCCCCTGGAGAGCGGCGGTCCCCCGCCGTTGCAGCGCGCACGCCAAACGGTCGAGGACGAACGCTCTCCACAGGGCCAAACGGTCGAGGACGAACGCTCTCCACAGGGCCAAACGGTCGAGAACGGCCGCTCCCATCACGAATTGCGCCGGACCAGGTAATCCGCGAACTCCGCAAGGCGCTCGCGCGTCTCTTCAGGAACGGCACAGGCAGAGAGGGCCGCCTTCGCTTCGTCAGCCAAGCTCTCCACGCGCTTCGCAGCATCGACAAAGATGCCCAGAGAAGAGAGCAAATCGACGATGGCCACGACCTCCCTGTCCGGCGGCTCTGCTTTGCCAAGGGCTGCTTCTATCTGTTCTCTGCCACGAGGGCCAGCCCGCTCCAACCCCATCAGGATCGGGAGCGTACGTTTCCCCTCCAGAATGTCCTTTCCCCGGGTCTTGTTGGTCTTGAGCGGATCCCCGGTCAGGTCCAGAATGTCATCCTGCAGTTGGAACGCGTAGCCGAGGGGACGGGCATACGCCGAGAGGCAGTCAAGTTCGCCATCGCCCACTCCAGCCAGGACGGCTCCAAGATGCAGCGGCCCTTCGGTCGTGTACCGGGCGGTCTTGTAGTAGGCCGTGTTCGCGACGTCTTCCGCCGTGCAGCCGCTGCTGACCATGGCCGTCGAATCGAGAACCTGACCGTACCCCTCATCCGCAACGACCTCCGCGTAAAGCTGCTGAGCCCGCGCGCTGCGTTCCGGCGCAAAGCCGGACGTCCCGATGGCCATCATCCCGTAAGCGGCAGCGATATCGCCGGCCAGAATAGCCAGTGTCACGCCATGGTGTTCGGCATTCGTGACACCCCATACGGGAGCGCTCACGGAAAGCTGGCGATGGGCTGTAGCCGCTCCGCGACGATCGTCGGCGTGGTCCATGATGTCGTCGTGGATCAGGAGAAACGTCTGCATCAGCTCAATGGAGCAGGCGGCTCGGAGAATGGCCCCGTCAGGCTGTCCGCCGTAGGCCTCGTGCCCAAGGGAGACGAGGAGGGGGCGAGTGCGCTTGCCGCCCTGCAGAGTGAACCGCTCGATCTCAGAGAAGACCGCGGGAGCCGCCCCGCCAACTCTGGACGGACGCCCTCTGAGTGACTCCAGAAAGGCAGCCAGGATAGGATTGAAACGAGCGCGAAACGCCTCGAGGTAACGGTCGAAATCCAATGCAGTGATACCTTTCAGTTGGCAGCCTCTGGCCAAACCGGGCCGGACCTGAAAGGCGCTCCGCGAGCTGTGCCCCCGGGCTGCCACGGTCTTGCGCCGTGGGGCCGTATCTTTTCACCCACGAGCTGCCTCTGCTCCCATGCCACTCCCTTCCCCATATCTTCCCTTCCTCTCAATCTAACGCCATTCCGAGGGAGTGTCGCGAGATGACTGTCGATTGCCACGGTTCCCACACATGCCTCAGTTACGTGGGGGGAGAACTCCAAGATGGCTCGACGGAGTCTCTCCCTCCAGGGATTCTCTGGCCATCTGTGTCCGATGGAGGGAGAGACTCCGTCGAGCCGCCTCACGTAACTGAGAGGTTACGTTCCCACAACACGTGCCCGTTGACCTGTCCCATCAGTCAGGGTACTGTCCCTCCCATTGTGTTCGGCAACGCGATGGATCTGTCGGAGGGAGAACGAAACACCATGACCCCGCCGCTACCGCTGAAGAGGCCCTCGAACCGCTGTGCTCCCAGATCGCACAAGATCTTGAAGGACATCCGGCTTCCGTTCCGGCTGTGCGTTCTGACTGTCTTCCCTTTTGCGGCGTCCGCACGCGAGATGGTCGTGCCTGCGGACAACGTCCCCCGCGTGGCACTACCGCTGATGCGAACAGCCCCAACCTGCGACGGTGTGATCAATGAACGGGAGTGGCAAGACGCTGCCCGGATCGTGGGATTCGCGGCCCACCGTGGTGGAACGATCACGCCCCGAAACGGGGTCTTCTGGCTCGGCTGCGACGGGAAGCAGCTGTTCATAGCCGTCAGGTCCCAGACCCCGCCGGACAATTCGGTGCTGACCCGCGCTGTGCCTCATCCCAAGAACGATGTCAAGGCCGCCTTCCTCGATGATTCACTCGAACTGGTCCTCGACCCCAAACGCGGGCGTGAGGACGGCGAGCGGGCGTTCTATCACCTCATCTCCAACGCCCGCGGCGCCCTATACGACCACGCCAACGACCCCGACGACTCCCGAAACCCAGCCGATTTTTCATGGCGTCTGCCCAAGTGGTCGTTCAGGAGCGGTGTCAGCGATGGGTGGTGGCATGTCGAGATGGCATTTCCACTGGAGTCTCTCGGGGCCAATGAACGCGATCTGGCGACGCCTTGGGGGATCCGGGTTGCACGGAACTGGCGACGCCCCGGCGCACAGTCTCAGTGGTCGGGCGGGGGAGTGAGCTACCTGGACCAGCCGAGCATGCCGGTTGTCCGCTGGCTGCCTGCAGCACCAATCACGCGCGTGCTGGACATGACCGGGGATGAGGACGGACGCAACGCCATTATCCGGGTGGAGGTGCGCAATCCGCACCCGAAGCCGATCAAGGCCCGGGTGGTACTCTCCGATGCCTGGCACCGCAACCCGGCAACCACGATTGACCAAATACACGACATCCCCGCAGGTGGTGCGGAGGTCGTGGAGATGATCAGTGGTGACGCCGGCGATGCCGGCCTCCACCACACCGTCCTGCGCGTGACATCGCCTCTGGATGACACGGTCTACTTCGCCCGCGATGTCCGTTGGACATTCCACCGTCCGGACGCCGTGTGGTCGATCGGGAAGGAACAGAAACGCTCGGTCAACTTGCTCTTCAAATACTACCCGTATCACAACAAGATCAGGCTCCGCGTGGACCTGACGGCCCTTGCCTCCCGCACCCAGGTCACCGGGGGCACAGCCGGCATCTTCCGAGCCCCACGCAACGACGCGAGCCCGCCTATCTGGGAAACCAAACTCGCATTCGCCGACCACATGGTCGAAGACATACACGCCATCCCGGACCTCCCGGATGGGGACTATGAGGTGTCGGTGCTCCTGGCCGGCGACAAGACCGTTCCCTCAACTCCCGTGGTACAGCCCTTTGTCCGGAAGCGGTTCGAGTGGGAGGGCAATCAGCTCGGGATCACCGACGAGGTGATGCCCCCATTTGAGCCTCTGACGGTCGAGGGAGCCAATGTCGCCTGTGTACTCCGCACACACCAACACGGTTCGACCGGCCTTTGGGACTCGGTTGAGACACGAGGACAGCAACTGCTGAGTGGCCCGATGCGCTGGGAAGTCACCACGCACACAGGCAAGCAGACTCCCGCGTCTCAGAGTGTGGCGGGGCGCGGATGGGCTGTGGTTTCCCGACGAGCCAATCAGGTCGCCGGCAAATCGAGTTGGCGCGCCGGGGCGATCTCCGCAAGGGTGGAGACGGAGTACGATGTCGACGGCATGATGCTGACCACACTCACGCTTCCTCCCACGGAAAGGGCCACGCTCGACCGCCTTTCCCTAGCCATTCCCATCCGCAACGCCCTGGCTCGCTACATGCACGCCGTGGGCGACAGTCTCCGCCACAACTACGCGGGCTTCGTGCCGGAAGGTGACGGCCCGATCTGGGACAGCTCAAAGGGCAACAAGATTGACATCCAGAACACCTTCTTCCCCTATCTATGGGTTGGCGGAGCAGAACGAGGAGTCTGCTGGTTTGCCGACACGGATCGTGGCTGGGCGCTGGACGCCGAAACACCAACCATTGAGCTCATCCGCCAGGGAGACACCCTCACGATGCGGGTCAATCTCGTCACCAAACCAACCCGTCTGACCAGCGAACGCCGCATCGTCTTCGGCCTGCAGGTGACCCCGACGAAGCCCATGCCCGAGGGCTGGCGACGCTGGACCGGAAACAAGTCTGTCCCTGGGGGACGCTCCGTCGGCTGGTTGGGGTCTTGCTACTACTGGGGTGGTGTCAACCACGATCTCTATCCCTACAAGAAGACGTTTGAGTTCTACGACGAGCTCAAAAAATCCCGGGAGACCGGCACGATCAACGAGGATTTCAAAAAACGCTGGATGGCACTGATCGAGACCCGACACCCAAACGACGGGAAGGGGTATTCAGCGCACGGCTACGAATTCATGCGGCTCCATATGAATGCCGGCTTCCACCGCGCCAAGAGCTGTCAATGGAAGGATGGAAGCAGACTGTTCGGGTACACCAATGCCCGGGGCATCGGCTTCCAGGCTCCCGAGTTCGCAACCTTCCAGGATGAATGGCTGCGTTACGGCTGGTTCAATCGGGACTGGAGCGATCGCAGCGGGGTGGGGTACGATGTAAGCCCCTCTCGGAGCTTCGTCGATTGTGCTGTCTGGTACTACCGCAAAATGCTGACCTGGACGGATGGCGTCTACTGGGACAACATGTTCCTTTCAGCCCACTACGACCCCGTGGTGGGCAATGCCTGGATCGATGATGCCGGCGCGGTCCACCCCGGCATGGGACTGTTCCACCTGCGTGAACTGGTCAAACGGACCGCCATTATGCACTGGCAGGAGGGCAAGAAGCTCCCCGCCAGTCGACTGCCCCTCATCCAATTGTCCCATATGACCAACACCATGATCGTGCCCATTCTGTCGTACGGAAACTGCAACATGGACTGGGAATGGCGCTACGGGTACAGCGACTTCCAGGATCGCTTCTCGCCGGACCTGGCCGTGGCCGAAACGATCGGGCGCCAGGTGGGAGCCTGGCCGACGATCCTCGCCGGAGGACACCCCAAGGTCGATGACCCGCGGACACCGCGCATGTGGCGGACCCGTTTGGGTGTCTGCCTCGTCCACGAAATTCAGAACTTTGACTACCGCCCAAAGAGCGACTACGAACTCTACCGGAAACTGTTCGAGTTCGGCTATGGTGGACCGGATTGCGCGGTCTACAACTACTGGGACACGCCTCAGCCGATCCGGATCGACGGCGTTGACGCCAGAACTCTCACCATCAGCAAGCCGGGAGCAACCGTGGTTGTGGTCACCGACTACGGCGATGGGGGGAAAGCCCAGGTCACGCTGGACCGGAAAGCCCTGAAGCTCGGAGTAACCCCCGAAGCCAGCGACTTCGAGACCGGGGAGCCTGTAGAAATGACTGCGGCAAGAACCTGCACATTCGAGCTCGACAAGCACGCCCTCAAGATCCTGCTGGTCAGGTGACCGCCATGCGCATGAAGGTCAATCAGGGAATCCGCAGGCTATGGACCCCCGCCAATGTGGTGCGTAGTGCCTTTCCTGGCAGGCTTGTGCGCCGGGCAAACGACAACGCATCTGTACTGGCTGGCTGCCACGTCGCCCGTCGCGCGAGCGGAGGCAACGGGGCTGTGTACGGCCGGCGGGCTCTGGCGCCTTCCGTACACAGCCGCCTCAGATGGGGGGCCGGGGGCAATGCCGTCAACCTAAGCGTCCGGGCGGCGCGACGGCCTCAGATCCTTTTGCGGTTCATGACGTGACGGTGCTTCGTTGGTGTTTTTTTCCTCGGAAAGCTGCGTCCAGGCCGGCGTTCGGTGAGTCCTT
>JABHEG010000333.1 GCA_018676675.1 Lentisphaerota bacterium | reverse complement strand
TCGATCCGCTGGCCATCCGGCCAAACCAGGTGCCAGCCGTCCCGCTTGTTGACCGCCTCGCCGCCCCGGTGACGCAGATACGACACCGTCATGCGCTCAACCCAGTGCGGTAGCGGGTGCGAGCGCAGGTGTTCGGCGTCCTGGGCATCTGGCGTGCTGGAGATCCCATAAACCGCCGACGCCTCACGCAACTCCCGGATTTCCTCGCGCATCCGCGCCATGGTCTCGTCCACGGACGCAGCGATGCCGTCGGGATCGAGCAACGCGGATGCGAATACGTTCTCGAACATCTGTCCGGCCTGTGCCGAGTCCAGCACGTCGCCGGTCTTATCGATCCCGAACTCCTCAAGAATCACCGATAGCTTCTCTTCGAGGACCTCGCGGACCCGGAACTCCACGGAATCCTCGAAGATGAAGTTGATGGCGCGCACAACCTTGGGCTGGCCGATACGGTCCACGCGGCCGATCCGCTGCTCGAGACGCATCGGGTTCCACGGGATGTCGTAGTTGAAGACGACGTGGCAGAATTGCAGGTTGAGACCTTCCCCGCCTGCATCGGTGGAAACCAGCACGCGGGCCTCGTCGCGAAAGATCCTCTGCGCCCGCCTGCGTTCATCCAGATCCATCGAACCGTTCAGCGTTGTTACCGAGATGCCCCGCGCTTCCAGAAACTCCTTCAGCATCGCCTGGGTCGGCACGAACTCGGTGAAGATCAGGATCTTCAGGTCCGGCTCGTTCTCATCGGACTGGAGCTGGTATATCCACTCGATCAGCGCTTCCGCCTTGGCATCCGGCCCGGTTTGCTCGCACCTCCTGGCTGCATCCAACAGCACCTCGACATGCTTGGCTTCATACTCCATTGCCGCCACGTGCGATTTCAGCAACTGCTCGAGCAGTTCCTGTCCGTCGAGGTCGTAGAGTTCCTCAAGCGACTCAGCGGACATCGTGCCGTTCTCCATGCCCTCGATCTTCTCGCTCGTGGCCCGCTGTCCTTCCGCGATGGCATCCAGGCGACGTTGCAGCGTCACCCGGATCGCCCGGGTGCTGGACACCACGAGGCGCTGCATCAAGATCATAAGGAAGCCGATGTGCCCCTTTTTCTCACGCATGGCCCGGTTGTAGCCTTCCCGCACGTAGTCGGTCACGGACTCATAGAGGAGCTGCTGCAGATTGTGCCGGGATTCCCAGGTGACACCGATCATCTGCGTCCGGCGGGGCTTGAAGAGCGGCTTACCGTCCGCGTCGATGGCTTTCCGTTTCTCGGTGCGGATGACGTAGGGCGCAACCCGGTCGCGGGACACGCTTGTGGGATCGGGGAACGCCTGGGAGTCTAGCAGGTACATGACCCGGTGGAATGCGTCGCTCTTGCCCTGGTGCGGCGTTGCCGACAACAGCAGAACGTACGGCGCGGCTTCCGCCAGGCCCTGACCCAGCTTGAAGCGGGCGACCTGATCCGTGCTGCCGCCCAGTCGGTGTGCTTCATCGACGATCACCAGGTCCCACCCGGCGGTCACCAGATCCTCGAAGCGAGTGCGGTTGTGGGCAGCTACGCGTTCCGCCGACCAGCCGCGACGGCCGTCGATGGGCTTGACGGAGTCCAGCGTGACAATGACCTGGTCGAACATCGACCACGGTGACGCTCGGTGGTCCATGTTGGGCGAGAGACGCTGCAGCGCGCTAATGTCTTCGCCGAGGATCACCTGGAACCCCTCGTTGAAATGGGTCTGCATCTCTGCCGCCCACTGGGCCGCCAGCCCCTTGGGCGTAACTATCAGCGTCCTGCGGACCAGGCCGCGCAGTTTCAATTCCCGCATCACCAGCCCGGCCTCGATGGTCTTGCCGAGCCCCACCTCATCCGCCAGCAGGTACCGGACGCAGTCGTCGGAAACAGCGCGAGACAACGCCTTGATCTGGTGAGGCAACGGGATGACGTTCGACTCCATCGGGGCCAACAGCACGTGACTGTCGGATGCGGCGCTCTGCCCCTCCAGCACATCCGCCACCTTGGCGGCCGCCGCCGTGTAGGCGATGCGATGGGCTTCGGTTTCGGGGTTGACGCTGCCGCTCAAGGCCCGCAGTGCGGAACGCGGCACGCGCACCACTGCGTCCCGTGTGGGAAGCCAGACCCGGCAGACCTGCTGCCCCCACAGGGTCTCCTCCTCGATGACCCGACAGGGCGCATCATGCGTCACGCTGTATTGCCAGGCGTCACCCATCGAGCAACCCCATCTCGTTCAGGAATCTTGAAGGGCGCTTGCTCCATCCGAAGTAGCGTCGGGCGTAACTCAGGTACAGGTTCTGCGAAGACCGTGTGATTGCCACGAAGCAGTTCCGGCGTTCCTCTCGAATCGCCGTCTCCCCCTTCTTGATCGCAAAGTACGTAGGGAACTGGTCCTCCGCGAGCCCGATCACGAATACATTATCAAACTCTGCGCCCTTGGCCGTATGAACAGTCTGGAGTCGCACGCAGTCCCTTGATAGGGCTTTCGCCTTCGGAGATAGGTCCATCTCCTGCAAGAAGATGTGGAGGCTGACGCTTTCACCATGTGAACGGCGGATATCCTGCGCGATGCGCTGCCAGTTCTGCCTGTCGTCCGAGTAGTCGGGGTAGGCTTCCTCGTCCCCGTCGGTCATGTTCAGTTCGTCAAGCAGCTCGAAGCACGCCTCCACGAACTTGGGATACTCAAGCGAATCACACAACAGCTCTTGCCCCTTGTCAGCAAAGGGCTCAAGGGTTTCACTCGTCGCCGCAAGGGAGAAGAACGCGCGAAGCGGCGTGAGGTCCTCCACCTTTGCCTTGGCCGAAACATCCTCCGCAGAGACAGTGATGTCGTTCACCAACGTCGCTGCCGAGCAGAGCTTGTTGAGCAGGCTGCGAGAGTCGGGTGCGTTGGCTACCTTCAGAGCGAAGTACATCAACTGCACCAGGGGGCTGGCGAAGTCCTGGTGCCTGCTGACAATCTCCGCGTTCAGCCCTTCCTCATGCATGGCAGCCTGGACCTGCGCCAGCAGCTTGTTGCTGCGGGCGATGACCAGGCAGGTTTCCCGGTGATTCTTTGGAATGGGCTCAATCTCTGAGATCAGTCCGGCGATCTCGTCGTTGAAGTCAGCGAATGCTTCCAGCTTGACGGTGCCTTCCACTTGGTTCTGCGAGACGCCATCAAGCTTGGCTGATGCCCTGCCGGGGTTGTGCGCAATCAACCGGTTCGCTATCTCAACGACCTCCACCGGGCAACGGTAGTTCTCCGGCAACTGGATGATCTGGGGATCGTAGTCGCGCTTCAGTTCTTCCAGTCGCTTCGGGTCTGCGCCGTTCCACTGAAAGATGATCTGGTCATCATCCGCCACCACGAAGAGATTGGAGGACGAGTCAGGGGCAACCAATCGCAGCACTCTGTACTGTGCGAGGTTTGTGTCCTGGAATTCATCTACACACACGTATCGGTAGACCGTCCTGACCTGTCTCGCGATGCGCGGCTTCGACGCGAGTAGTTCTCGGGTGAAGTGGAGCATTGAGCCGAAGTCGAGCTGGTTCTCTTTGACGAGTCTGGCTAGGTAGCCTCTGAAGACATCCTGCAAGGTGCGACACGTGCCTTCCTGCCCGGCATCGAAATGCTCAGGCAGTTCATCGGCTGTGATCCCATGCGTAAACATGGTGTCGATCTTCTTCAGGGAATCCTCGGGATCGTCGATTTCCAGTTCACTGCTGTCCCGCATCTCGCCGAGAATCGCGAGGCGATCCTTGTCGTCGGTAATCACGGAGAAGTCCGGTCTCAGCCCCAGCTGGCTTCCGTGCTGACGGAGCAAGTCCGTGCAGAACGAGTGGAAGGTACAGAGCTTTATGCGTCGCGACTCTTCGCCCGTGAGTTCCCGGATGCGGTTCTGCATCTCGTTCGCCGCCTTGACCGTGAACGTGAGTCCCAGTATTCGGAAGCTCTCATCCGGGCTGTTCGTGATCAGATTGGCGATGCGCAAAGTCAGAACAGCCGTCTTGCCTGAGCCGGGCCCTGCCAAGACCAGCAACGGCCCCCCGTCCCATTCAACGGCCTGTCGCTGATTCGCGTTCAACATGTCAATGGTGATAGTCATGGAGTCGCGTCCCCCAAGGCAGTGGTTCGGTCGAGAATGTCCTTTAGTTCGCTGGGAACGCCACCGGTCCCCGCCGTCTTCATGTCCAGGATGGACTTGAGAGCGGCTTCCGGTTTGGAGAACCTCCTCGCCTTGTTGACGATCTTGTACACCTTCTCCCAATATTCGGGGCTGCCGATGGTCAGCCCTGCAAGGTCGGCCTCTTTCTTTGGGCCAACTCCGTCACGGTATGGTTGTCCATAGCCACAGCAGCAGAGGAGAATATCGATATTGGAGTGTGTGAGAGGGGAGATGTGATCCGTTTCAGGTCTGCCGTTGAGCAGTGCCCTCGCATCCTCGATGTACTTCTGGCCCCCAGGATCGCTGTCTGCGACCAAATGCCAGTGGATACCC
The DNA here is from genome assembly GCA_018676675.1 of Lentisphaerota bacterium. GTDB lineage: Bacteria > Verrucomicrobiota > Lentisphaeria > Oligosphaerales > JABHEG01 > JABHEG01. Next base: position 17,169 of record JABHEG010000333.1, on the reverse strand, counting down.
AGTGCGTCAGCCACCTTGACGAAGATGCCTGGGCCTCCAGCCTGGCTGCACTCCACGATGCGGACGCCCTTCCCGTGAAGATCGACACCCAGCATTTCTGCACATTCGGCGAACACCGAGACATCTGTCTCACCCTCTACGAGTAGCCAGCACCGGGCAAACAGCAGTTCGCCCCGATTCCGCCGGACATGGTGATTGAACTTGCGTAGCTCGTCATCAGTCAACAACCCGTCAGGGATGGCCTTGCACTCGGTGGCACTGCCATTGCGGTTCATCCTTCGGAGTTTCGGTACGGGGACCTCAGACAGGATGTCGCCCGAGTGTGTCGCCACAATCTTCTGCCCCGGCAGATCACGCAGCAGGTGCCACACTGCTCGGACGGCGTTCGGGTGCAGGTGCGCCTCCGGTTCCTCGATGGCGATGATCGGTTCGGCATGTCTATCGACATCGGCTTGAAGGCGTGTCTTGAGATAGGCACTGAACAGGAGCAAAACGGACAGGCTCTGGGTCCCCTCGCCATGGCTGCGGATTGGGATCTTGGCGTTGGACGCCGTCAGCAGGTTCACTTCCGTATACCTAAGCGCCTTGTAGACATCGGCTGGGGCCGGATCGACGGTTACGGCGTCAGCCTGCCCAACGGCCACCAGGTCGGAGATGCGTTTGACCTCATCGGTGACATCCTTGAAGCTCGCATGGGCATTCACAATCTTCTGGTTGACCTGGTGAAGCTCCGCCTCAAGCGCCTGCCGCGTAGCATCGTCGATGTCCTTGTTCTTCAGGAAGGACGCCCAATACGTCGACTGCCCGTGGAACTGGTCTTTGGCCGCACGCAGAGCTGTCTGGAAGAAAAACGGCCTAAGTCGCCGAAGTTCCTTTGTCATCCCCGCCCTGCCGACCATCTCGTTGTCGGCATCATCGAGGAAACTCCAGCTTTGGACAGGCTCCCCCGCGTCCGCGTCATATCTCGCCGTTACCCGGAACTTGATCGCGGAGTAGTCACTGCCGACAATCACGTCGTTGAGTCCCTGCGTGATGTGCTCGGGCCATGGATGCTCTTCGGACTCGAGGAAGCTGAGAGTGATGCTGATCGGTTCGCACGACGGGAGATCGCTCCGCGTCTCATTCCGGTGGAAGTCGAATTCCGAGAAGTTACAGGTCTTGTCGGACCTCACCGTGTCGAGGCACAAGCGAAGGGCCTCCAGAACACTTGTCTTCCCCGTGTTGTTCTCGCCGACAAGGACCGTAACGTCGCGGTCAAGCTCGATCTCCGCATGCTCAATGCCGCGGAAGTTATCGATTGTGATCTTGCTCAGGCGCATGCTCAGTCACCCCTCCGCGTCACAGCCTGGTCGTACCACATCAGGAGCTTCGGATCTTCCTGGAGGATGCTATCGGGAATCAGCTCGGCGACGCCGATGATGGTTCCGTAGTCGCGGTCCTGCCACGCCTTCTTGAAGCCAGCCCGGACGGCCTCCATACGGAAGCGCTCGCTACGACCAAACTTCTTCGTCCGCTGTTTGTATTGCTCAAACTCGCGGAGTAATCCGCGCTCGCGCAGCTTCTCAAGGTCTCCAGCTTTGTTGGGGTCGGGCACATAATACCGGTCCTTTGCCTTGGCCCGCAGAGCCGGATCGTCCTTCTGCCGGTTTCGCAGCTCTTTAAAGTTCGTTGAGAGATGGCTGTGTATCTGGTTTGGAACATCTCCTTGGCCATCGTACCGAAGGAAATTCTCCTCGAGCAAGGCGGAAAGTTCCAGAGGCTCTTCATGTTTGTCCCAGCCTCCAATCTCCTGCAGGAACTGCGGGTGCAGCTCCTGGAAAGTCTGTGGCTTCAGCGTAAGCTGTTGCCGCAACCACTGAATGGCAGACGTCTCGTCGGTAACAAACAGCTCAAGTTGCCTAATCTCGCTGGCAGTGACGCGTCTCCTATCGTATTCCACGACCTGATCCGGTAGGAAGTACATCCCGTCACGTTCCGCAAAGCGTTGGGCAAGACCCGCCTGGAACTCACCAGCGGAAAGCGGAACAGTGACACTGCGCTGTACATGGAATGCTATCATTCTGTCAAAGAGGAGAGGACGAAATCGCTCGGCTACCATTTCACTCTTGCCGCTATCATCCACAACCGCTACGGGAAGCTGACGGAGATGCGTTCGGACGAAATCCCAGACACCTTCCTCAGTACCCGCCTCTCCTGCAAAACGTTCTTCAAGAACTCCGCTCGGTCTATATGCAGAGATGATCAAGTCCTTCCTAATGCTCTGCCCCATGTCCTGCCTTATGGTGCCCTGCTTCTTGTCAAATACACGAACATCTGCAATCACAAAACCCGCGACCTGGATAGCCTCACTAAGCGCATTCCACACCGCGTTGCTTCGGTTCGAAAACTCGACAGTCATCCACCGCCCAGGCTTCAAGACACGGTGACATTCAGCAAAGACCTGACAGATGAGTTTTCGATATTCATCTATTCCCTTGCCGCTGTACTTACTGATTATCGCTTCATTCCCGGAGTTGGTGAAGACGCCGAGGAAGTACTCCCAGCAGAAGCTACTTTCGGCATAGAATATGTTCTGGCCGAATGGGGGATCGATGAAAACGTAGTCAATGCTCTTGTCAGGCACATGGCTGAGCCGAGACGCTTCTGTGGTGATCGCTGATGCCGAAGGGCGCGCTATCGCGAAGGAGGACTTCTGCTTCTTCGCTGTCTTGTCCCATGTATTGAAAGGGTTTACCTCGCATTGGAGTTCAGGGATATATAGAGAGTTAGAGAGAGGGCCACAAGTTGTTCCTGCTGAGTGATGCCTATCGATCAAGTAGCGATTGCGTTTCGATGCATGGTTGTCCACAAAGCCAGTTAGTACAAAGAGCATTGCTTGAGGCATCGGGGTCTGCAAAGCGGCTTCCCGCAGTGCGCCGAGCGTAGTCAAGTTGCGTTTGGTGAAGAAATGGTGGGCGTGGGTGACCCCAGCGTGGTACCCTGAACGATAGAGATCTCCCCATGGAGGATCACGGAAGTTCATTTTGACAGGACGAATGCCTGGCGGCGATGGCAAGTCGTCGATTCGTCTAAGCAATGCCAGATCGTCCGCGTCAGGAGCTTTCTCGAATCGTGAAGATCCGACTTTGTAGTGAATCCACACCAGTTCGCTTTTGTTGCGCTCGCTCGCCTTCCCAAGCAGAGAATCATAGTAGGTTTCGGTGACTCTTCGCAGGGAGTCCTTTTCGAGCATGGTGCTGCAGAACGGACAGTTGAACGATTTTCGGAGTCTGCTGTTTTTCCGGTCAACGATTGCGTCCCAGGCCCTTATGGCACTACTGCAGTTGCTACATTCGTAGAACTCGCTCCATATACAGTATAGGATGTCCCCCTCGGCTGTGGCCTTGCCGTCTCTTCGATGCTTGGTCTTGTACATCCAAGCATACTCCCGTTTGACCTTGTTCCGCACTCCTGATGCACACGCTGAGAATTCATTTGGAGAGGCAGATGGCCTCGCATTGACATTGGCGATTGAGGTGGCCAAAGGGGAAATGTCTGAGAGGATAGCGTATCGTGTGCCCGCTTCGCCGCTAAATGAGCCCAAGTGGCTGGCAGGGTCTGCACAAAGTGAGGCAGCCACCCCTAGCATGCCCGACCCAGCGAAGGCATCAAGCACAACGTCGCCGGGGTTGGTGTAGTGCAGAAGTAGTCGCACAAGTGCCTTTGGAGGCACCTTTGTATGGTAGGGATGGGCATTATAGATGGCATCGCGCTTCCCTTCAGTTATGTCCGTAGCTAGCGGCTTGCGGTCGTATGATTCAGCCGCAGAATAGGGCTGACCGTGACGTTCAATAAACTCGGCAAGGAAAGGATTAGGGCAAGCCGTGTAATAGGGCGGGTCGGAAAGCGCGAGGATGTCCTCGTCGGAGCCGATAGGGAAACCCTCGATCTTACGGAACTCCGGGTCCTGGAGCTTCTCGCGGAGTAGTCCGAGGAAGTGCTCGCGTCGCTCGTCGTCGCTGGCGAAGGTCATGCCCAGGCACTCGACGGGCCCGCCGCCCCCCTCGTAGCTCACGTCGAAAAGCCGGTCCGATCCGGCTTTCGCGGGGACAATACTCTCGTTGAACAGTCGCGGGTCTTTTTTGTCTGCCATATTCATATCCTCGAAATCGGGTTGCCCGTGTCTTGCGAAATGTGCATCCGGCTGACTTGGTCACTGGGATTGTGGACAAGTCGCCGAGTTATGTCCCTTGGCTTACTCACTCGGACTTCCTCCAGGACTGCACAAGTCGAAGGCCGTCGTCGGTCAGCACGTACTTCTGCTTGCTGCTGGTGGGCTTGTTCGGGATGGTCATTCGGAGCAGGTTCGCGGCGAGCAAGGGGTCGATGACATTGCTCTTGAAGTAGCCGCGATTGCCGAATCCAGCCTCATCCTGGAGGTCGGAGAGTGCCTGCGGCACCTCGCACGAGGGCAGGATCTTGCGCTGAACATCCGTCAAGTGCACAAGTCCAGGCTTGCCAGTGGACAAGTCGTCGGGATGGCGGCGCGCGACTTGTGCAGTCTCAGCGGACAAGTCGTCGTCCGGGCCCGGCTCGACTTGGTCAGTCGGCGGTGTGACCAACTCCTCCTGAGCTTGGTCAGTCCCGACCTGATTGACCAAGTGCTCAGCCAGAGAAAAGGCGCTTTCGGTCTCGATTTCCCGGACCAGTCCCTGCGTGACCAAGTGCCGGACCTTCTCCAGGGATTGTTCGGTGGAGAGAGCCAGGACCGCTTTGGCATCGGCGATGGTGATCTCTTGTTCGCGACAGACGTAGGCAAACAGCCGGGCCGATTCCTCGTCGAGGTGGACGCCGATCTGGGCCTGGAAGAGGATCTGTTCTTCGGAAAGGAGCGTTTCTCGGCGCAGTACGAGTTCGAAGGTCTTTCTGGACTTGTCGTTGGTAATGACGGGCGGAACGTTCCCGAGTTGCTGCCAGTTCGTGAAGACATCGCGCAGGCCCCACCCCGCGTTTTCGCTCAGACCGATACGCCGGAACACCGTCACGATCCGCGGATTGCGAACTTCCTTCTCACCGGGGTCGAGCAGGTCAGCCAGCGAAGCGAACGCATCTCCCGGATTCCAGAACATGGTCTGGTCGGTGAAGTGGCGGATCTCGGCCTTGCGGCTGTGGTCAGCGTAATCCTGATGGATAAGAACGTTCACGACCGTCTCGCGGAAGGCAATGTAGTCGGGCGGCATGTCCGTGCGCTGCAGGGAGGTCGGATCGACATTGAAGGGCGTTGCCGTAATCTTCTGATACCAGTCGAGGAGCGCCTGCCAGCACCTCACCAGGTTGAAGTCGAAAACGGCTCTATCAGCCCAACGCATCCCTGGCACATACTCCCCGAAGGCCGTGGTGTACCGTTGGCAGTCCGCGACAGGTCTCGGAAGGAGATCGCGGAAATAGCCGTCCTGACCGAACATCAAGATGGCGGCACGCGACGGCTTGCGGCCCCCTTGCGTGTCGCGGAGAAGACCGAGTTCGAACAGGAAGTCGATGTCGCTCTTATCGGCGTAGGAACGATTGCCCGGCTTGCGCTCGTAAACGTTCCGGTACCAGGCAATAGCCGTGTCGTCGAAGCAGTTCTGCAGGTCGCAGTCAACGGTGAAGCCGTCGTATCGATCCGTCGATGCATCCCGGAGAAACCGCTCAATCTCTGTTGGCGTGCACTTCTCGTCACCTGCTCCGCGTCTGATGTAGGACTCGCGAATGTCCCGTCCCATGTAGACCGGCTTTTCCGTACGAGCCATCTCCGGGATGTGGAAGACGAGGAGGGTCTTCTCGTCGTGCGTCAACATGCTTTCGGTTACCACAACCCGTCGGTTGAGCTTCTGTGCGCTACGCAGTACACTCAGGAAGTCGTTCTGCACCTTATCGACTTCCAGGACGCCCACGACTTCGTAGTTCCCATCACCTTCCTTGACCCCGAAAACCAGCCAGCCGCCTGCCGTGTTGGAGAATGCGGACACTGTCTTGTAGGCGTCCTCGGGCACCCCCCGTTGAGCCTTTTTGAACTCAACGTCGTTCCATTCGTATCCTTGCAGTCTCTGAATCAGCTCGTCTTGTGTCATCTACCCCTCCATCACGATTCGGACCTTGGCGGGGTCGTTGCCCTTGGTCAGGCTGTCGATGTACTCGTCGAAGCGCCGCTTCATCTCCACCGGGCTGGCGGGACCGTCCACAGCGCGCAGTGCGTCCTGAAGATCCTGCGTCGTGACGCTGACTTTCACTAGGCCGGACAGCACCTCTCGGAGCGCATGCACGACGTTGTTGTCAAGCGGCGTCGGGAGTTCGCGGGAACTAATGAAGGACTCGATCATCTGACGGTCGTCGTCCTTGAGCAGGTTCAGATTGGCCTGGGTAATCGGGTCCTCCAGGTTCGTGACGAGGGTGCCGGTCCATCCGGCCAGCATCTCATCCAACTGCTCGTCCATGTGGTCGATGACCTGGGCCCCGGCCGCGACGGCCGTCTCCACTGATGGACGGAATCCGCAATGCGGACAGACGGGTGTGGAATCGAGATCCTGCTCGGACAGTTCGAAACAACTCCGAAGCCCGGCCAACCGGTTCTGGAAATCCGTGAGCTGCTGGCGAGGCATCAGGTCGATACCTGCGAGTTTCAGCAGCGTCTGCAGGCGCGCATCATTGAGAAGCGACGCCTTCCGCTTGTCCTCGTTCACGCCCAACCTGGCTTTCGAATGCAAACCGACATAGACCACGATGTAGTCGCGCTTCAATCCCCACAGCTTGTTGCCGACGTTCTGGGACTGGCTTGCCAGATTGGCTGCATCTGTCTTCTTGAGTGCCTCAATGATGTCGGTGCGCGCCGCTCGCATGCGGTCGACCCAGTCATGGCTTTCCGACAGGACACCTTCAGCGGTGCTCAGCCAGGACGCGACCGGGCCATGGTCCATGACGAACTCGCGCATGGCGTCGATCCCGTCGAGGGTGCCCAGCGCCTTGCCGTGACGTTCCACTTCCGGGGCGGTGCAGCGCAGATTCTTCAGCTTGCCTGGCGACGAGTAGGCTTGAAGGCCTTCGAAGAAGGTCTTTGCCTCCTCAAGCGTCGTTGCCTGTGCCGCCAGCCCCGATGCCGCCAACAGGTCCACACCCCAAAAGGAGGTACCCTCCCGGATGGCCTGCTGCGTGACGACGATGCGCTTGACGACCTTCCCGACGGCCTGCTGCAGGTCCTGGACGGGTTCGTCCTTGCCCTGGGTGACAAGCTGGGCCATGCCCGGGGTCATGCCAAGGGTCTGGAACAACGCCTTCAGGGCGGGGAGATTCCAGTCCTTGGGCGGCTCGATGTGCTTGAAGCGCAGTAATTCCTCCATGCCGGTACCGGCAAGCTGGCCGACACCGGTGGCATCGAACTTCTTGCCCGGAATCGCGAGCACGAGATCGCCGGAATATACCAGCGACGCGAGGATGACAGTGCCCCATTCGGGCTCCAGGCGCGCTTCGCTCGGAGCCATGTATTCGACGCCGTGCCGGTCGAGGACCAGTTCGTTGCGGTTGACGACCTGTCCGTGCCCCTTGGACTGCAGCGTCTCGATGACGAACTTGGCGTAATTGGATTGATAGGGATCGACCTTTGCATCGCCGCTGCCCAGATCGAGCAGGCCCAATGCATCGAGGACTGCGGTGGCCTGCTTGGTCCGGCTCTGCCCGGCGATGGCGCGGAGTGCGTCCTGGGCGGCCTGGGCCCGGTTGGCACCGGTGATCAGGACCGAGAAGGTCGGATACTCCGGGGCCTGTTCGGCGAAGTGCGTGGCAAGGCAGATGCCGCCAATGGTGTTGATCAGGTCACGGAAGTTGATGGTTTCATGCGCACCGATCCCGGAGGCGGCGCGAATGTTCCCGCCTCCCGTTTTTGCCCATTCCACCATGGCCTTGGCGCGCCCCTGGTAGGTGACCTCGAACGCGTCGCTCATGTGTTTCTGCAGCCACTGGACCAAACCCCGCAGGAATCCGTTGGCCTTGGACTCGTAGGTGCTTTTGGCGTGCCCGGAGGCGGTGGCACCAAGTTCGAGGGCGGCGGCGTATCGTTTCAGGGCTTCGAGGAACTCGTCATCGGTCCCCTTCAGCTGAAAGAACACCTCGTCGCTGCGCTTCTCGTCCTTGAAGCGCGGCGGATCGAAGGGCTGGATGAAATAGAGGTAGAAGTCGCGCTGGGGTACGGCCGTGGAGCGCTCGTTGGGCGCTCCGAAGAAGAGATAGCCGGTGCGCGCGGCCTTGCGTTCCTGCCAGACCAGCTCGTGCTGCCAGATCTTGTAGCCCGTGACGTACGTGGCGTCCTGGAATTCCATCACCCGCCGGAGTGCATCGTAGTAGAAGCGGTCGAGCTGGGCGTCACTGAAGCTCTCCGCCCGCTTGTCGATCAGGGCGTCGAAGTCGTCCGTCTTCTTGAGGTCAAGATAGAACTGGCCGTTGTCCTGGTTGAAGGAAATGAACTGGCCGCTGACCGTCTTGTGGATTTCCCGGAGCACCGTCTCAACGTGCGTCTGCAGATCGCTCTCCGGCTCGTCGCCGCCCAGTTCAGCGATCATCGGCTCAAACAGGCCCAGGCGGTCACGCAGCTCTGCAGCCGACGCTCCCATCGGGGCGTAGATGTCGCCGGTGGTCAGGCGGTGGACGGACAGGCCGTGGATCAGCCGGATGGCCATCGGCTTGTACTGCTTACGGGTGATCGCGCTCTCTATGCGCGATTCCAGCACCTGGCTGCAGTCGATCACGGCCCGGATTTCGGGAACCGCCCGGAACGACGGATTCTGCCGCAAAGTGGCCCAATAGCTGTCGAACGCGACCAGTCCCGGGTCGGCCTCCGGCACGTCTCTGTCAAGTAGGGCTTTCATGCTGGCGGACAGCGTGCGCAGGACCTCGCGCTTCTCGGCCACTGTGACCCGCTCGAAGGTGTCGATGTAGTCCGGGTGAACGGGGAACAGGCGCACAAACTCATCCATTCGCTCGTTCATGTTGCCGTAGAACTTGGCATACGGGGTCAGGTGATCGCGAATCTGCGCCATCTGGTCCGCCGTCTTGTGCAGGAGACGCTCGGCCACGACGAACTTCACATCGTTGCGGGCAATCAGGAGCTGTTCAAACCGATCCTTCACGCGACGAAGCGCATCCGCGACGTGCTGAAAACGGTAACTGTCAAAGATCGCTTCCTGCACACCGGCAATGAAGCGGAAGTTCAGGTTCTTGCACACTTCCCCAACTTCACGCAGGAAGTTGAGGTCGAGGATAATCGCCTCGCCCTTTTCGGTGCGGGCCCGAAGATAGTCCAGCAGTTCATCTACCACGACCAGAAGGCCCTGGTCTGGATATACGGCATGGAAGGCCGCCATCATGTCTTCGAACGCACGGGTGTGGTTTGCGAGCTGGTCGGCGGGCGGGAACTCGTATTCCACCCCGATGGAAGCCAGATATTCGACCAGTTCATCGACCAGGAGATTCCGCAGGGACTTCTCGGATGCGCCGATCACCGTGCGCAGGACTTGGAAGCGTCCGGCGATCTGTTTTCCGGCTTCCTGGACGGCCGGATGACGGACTTCATCCAGACAGGTGGCATCGGCGGCGATGCTGGAGATCACGGACATCAGGTGCGACTTACCGGTGCCGTAGTTCCCCACGATAAGCATGCCCTTGTTGTCCTGCGGCTTCACGAACTGAAGCTGCGGGATGACCAGCTCGACAAGTCGCTCCGCCATTTCGTCGGAGATGACGTAGGTGCTGACGAGTCGGTGGGCTGCACTGGCGACTTCGGCGTCGCGCAGCTGCACGACCGATTCAATCGGATCGAAATGGATGAGTTGTCCGTATTTCATGCTTCTCCTGCCCTATATTGTCGCGTCCGCGTGATGAACTTCATCTCCGGCCATGCTCACGACCTGCACCCCGTCGAGTTCGTAGCTCCGATACTCGGGGTGTCCGATGTCGGCATACGTGAGCTTCCCTCCCGACACCTGGCCATTCCACGTCGCCACCAGCGTCCGGTTCCGGGACGCGCTTTGCAGCAGTCTAAGCGGGTCCTGCTGCAGACCTCGGTCGAACACAATCTCCAGGTTGTCCAGGCCTATGACGTCCCCATCGTGCTCACGCAGCACCTCGGAAAACAGTACCGGTAGGCGCAATGTGCGTTGGCGCGTGGTCATCTCAAGCATCCTGAGCGACAGCTCGAGATTGACATTCACCAGCGGCGCGCCGCTTGCCTCACAGAATTCGCGGAGAGCCTGGGTCTTGCCGAGACCCGACGGGGCAACCAGCAGCACAAGCCGGTTGTATATACCGTCCACATGACCTGCTGCCTTGGCCAATCTCTGAGCAATCGGTTCCGCCATCACGGCACCCCTTCTGGTGCCGGCTTTTCCGACTTCGCATCGGGAGACTGAGCCGCCTTCCCGCTCCGGATCCACTCGTCCACCTCCTCGACCTTGAACTTCCACAGCCGGCCGAGCTTGTGCGCGGGCATGCCCTTCCGCGTGATCCACTTGTAGATCGATGTTGGCTTCACGCCGAGGTGGGCCGCGATCTCCTCGACTGAGAGCCATCGGTCTGTTGGGCTCGCATTCATGGGCTTCTCCTATAGCCAACGGTCCACGTGATCAGATGATGTGCCGAAGCCCCCCAGTGTGATGTGGTTCTGATCATGTTCCTGCCTCCGGCGACGTGTCGCTGCGGGGCGCCAGGAACTGCCGTCCCTTCGCGGTCAGGCGGTACTTCTGGTTCTTGCTTCTCGGACTGCCTGGGAGAGTCATCTCGACATGACCACTGGCGAGCAGGTGAGCGATGGCCTGCTTGAAGTTCCCGGTCCGGGTCTTGTAGCCCAGAGCGCTGAGCAGCTGAGGTGTGCTTGCCGGGCCGGTCAGGCAGCTTTCCAGGATTGTCCTTCCCGTGTCGCTCATGGGCTCATGGGCCTGGTCATGGGCCTCATCATGGGCCTCGTGGGCCTCGACTTCGGCGGCACGCCCTCTCTCATCGGCTGCCACGCTTTCCCCCCCGAACGCGGGATGGATCGGTAACTCGGCCAGGAAGAAAGTCCGGTCGGGGTCAGTGTGGAAGACTGGCTCCGGGGAACTGTTCGCTCGGATGGCATGCAGGACCTTGGGGATTCCTGTGCCTCGTCCCTCAGTCATGTCCAGCTCTTTCAGGAACTCGCCGATGCGCCGGTTCCGGTAGCGCCGGCTCAGGAAGCGGAAGGCCTTCAGGTCCTCGTCGCTGATCGAGCGGTCAGGACCGGGGAAACTGCCGATGGTCAGGCTGTCGGGCAAGATGCGGACTTCGACCGGTTCCCGGATCTCGTAGCTGCGGTGATAGATCGCGTTGCAGAGGCATTCCTCGATGGCCGCCATCGGGTAGTTGAAGCAACGCGTGGCTTCAGGCCGGTCAGGATGCTTGATCACTTTCTCCATAGCCACACTGCTCTCTATGTGCCGCAAGGCCTCACGCAGGATGTGATCGACGGGCCCTGTGAAAATGGTCTCGGTGAAGGTGTCGGCGCCGGGACCGTCGGGGAAGTGAACCACATCGATCTGGGTCTGAGGGAAGAACGCCTCCGGGTGTTCGTTGAAGAACATCAACCCGGCGTTTTTCGGACGCACGAACTCATCGGGGCCATCGACGATGTTCATTCGACGGCACAGATGTAGGAAGTCCAGCTTGTGGGCCTCCGCGAACAGGTCGCTGCCGATTCGCTGCAGGTAACTGCGAATCAGGCCTAGATCCAGGTCGTCGAGTTTGGCGGCGTGATGGATACGATCGTCGAACGGTACGGTCGCGGCCAGACCGACCAACTCCGCTTCGTCATGTGTCCGAGCCCGCACCGTGGCCGAGCCCTTGCGGATGTAGTAGGCGTACTCCCGGCAGTCCCTGCTCAGGGCGACCGGCGCCTTGTAGGGACGCGTCTGTCCTCCGCCTACCCACAGCACGAGAAGCTGTCGCCTCTGCACCTCGCAGGGCGCCATGATCGGGTGGTAGTCGGGGACGATGCGGTGTCCCAGGCGCAGCACCTCCTTCTGGATTCGGTCGATCTCCCCCGGCTCCAATCCGGCAGGCGGTAGCACGGGCCGTCCATCCTTCTCCTCCACGCCGATCAGGATGTAGCCGCCGCCCCAGTTGTGGAAGTCGTTGGCGAACGCGCACAGCGTGTGCAGCACGGCAAGCGGGTTCCAGCCCTTCTTGAACTCCAGCCGTTCGGACTCGACTGAACGGGCATGGAGGAGATCGTCGATGTTGATCGGCAGGTCCATTCCGGAGCTATCCTCGCTGTCTCAGGGATGCTAGCCCAACGTTGCCGGTGCGCTTGGGCGATCGAATTCCCGTCACTCGTGTTTGTCCCAGTTTCAGATAGGAACTGGTCCACGCAATCGGGCGACACGTCGAGGCACCCCCAGGCGCGATGCAGGTTCCCTTGTCCAAGAAAGTATAGCAGAACTAAAGACATGATAACGCGGCAATTCCCACCGTCAACCCGAGCAACAAGGGAATCCGCCCAGCCCGATGCCTGCGGCCCACGTGATGGCCGCTCCGTTCCCCTCCCGCAACTCATCCCAGTCGCCGAAAGAAATCTCGCTTGTCTGGTAACGCCATCGATCTCCCCGCGGAATAGACACGTGAAGCCGAGCGTACGACTGACGGTCAGCTGACCAGCATCACCGATCCGGAGGAACGACATGGCGAGCAGAACACGGAGAATATCAGGAACCCGGGAATGGGCGCCCAAGACTGCAAACTGCATCCGCGGATGTGCGCACGACTGCCGGTACTGCTACGCGAAGAGCATGGCCATTCGCTTCAAGCGCAAGACGTCGGAGAGTTGGCGGGATGAGGAGCCAGTGTTGCACCAGATCGACGCGGCTTGCAAAGGGAAGCCGACCCGCGTCATGTTCCCGTCTACTCACGATATCACGCCGAGCGTGTTGCTCACGTGCTTGGGGGCCATCAGAAGGCTGCTGGCTCACGGCCATGAGCTTCTGATTGTCTCAAAGCCGCATTTCAGCTGCATTGACACGACCTGTCAGGAGTTCCTGGGGGCCAGAGACAGGATCACGTTCCGCTTCACGATCGGCTCGGCGAGGAACGACACACTCGAGTTCTGGGAGCCGCACGCGCCGACCTTCGAGGAACGTTTGGCCTGTCTGCAGTTCGCCTTCTGGATGGGCTTCGAAACCAGTGTCTCGTGCGAGCCGATGCTTGACGACCGCGTTAAGGATGTCGTGGATGCCGTCACCAAGTACGTAAGCGACTCCATCTGGATCGGCAAAGCGAATCAGCTCCGTCAACGACTCCGCATCAACGGCGCCGATGCCGAGACCATGGGAAGAGGAGACGAACTCCTCGCCACGCAGACCGATGACCGGATACGCGAGCTTCACTCACGATTGGCTGACAACCGCCTGATCAGGTGGAAGGACAGTATCCGGGACGTGATGGGCATCCGACCGGAGACTCAGCAGATCCTGGGACTCTGAGGGAGCAAGCAGTGAACCGAATGAAGGGCAGTCTGACAATGCCAATCGGGGACCAGAATGGGAAGATCGTGGGCACGGCCGTGTTAAAACTCCGCGAGTCCAAGTCCCGTTCGGTCACCACCCACCGGAAACCGGGTGAAGTGGCCGATATGGCGCACAAGACGGCGACTTCGCCGGTTCAGCGTGCCCGGACGATTGGAATTTCGACGGCAGTTGGCAGATCCCTCTGGAGCCCGGCTAGGAGGGCAATTTCCTTTACAATTGCGGGACTGGCTTTCAGCCAGCTGCGGCTGATCACAGGTCGCTTCTGTCCGTCGGGAAGACGCATATTCTGAGTACAAGAGCGAGAGAGAATGGATGGTGAGACACGATGAGAACTCTTGAACAGCAGCGGATTGAGGATGTGTGGAGCAAGTCCATGGGATCGCATGGTGCCAAACACAACGGCAAAGCAGTACCACTACCGAAGGCGAGACCTCTGGACGGTGGGGCACGTGTGGGAGCCTTCGACGGGGAGTTCTATTCAGTGGCAGCCTCACCCGAGGGCGATCGTCTCGTGGTGTGCACCAGCACAGGCGCCCGCGTCTTCGAGACCGCCAAAGGCGAGGCGGTGCACGAGTTGCCCAGATCGGGAGGAGGAGGCGGGAGCATCCGATCAGTTGTGTTCTCGCCGGATGGTGGCCGGATCTTCGGCTCTGACACTCACTCCATCATGGCCTGGGATGCGTTCAGCGGCAGAACGCTCCATTCCGCAGAGCGTGACAGCGAGTCGGACGCCCCACCGATCAACATCCAACTGACCGTCTCTGAAGATGGCAGTCGTTTACTCGTACCAGGGGAGTCCTCCATCATCCTCTGGGACACGAAGAAATGGGAGGAGGCTGCCAGGGCACCATGCAAAAGGCATCCTCAGAAACGCGGACAGCCCTCTACGCCAGTCGCGTCCTTCCGGGGGCATAGCCGAGCAGTCTGGACAGAGGAGGAACGCGAACGCCGCGAGCTCTACTGGCTGTCGTCGAAGGAGTGGAATATGTCTTCGGCCAAGACGCAGAAAGGCGGATTGTCCGCCGCCAATCGCGACAGTTTCGGCATGGTGAGTTGGTCTCACGACGGCCGGACAGTCGCGCTCGACAAGCGGAAGGAGGTCTGGGTCTATCGAGTCAAGGGGTTCGGCGACAGCCCGAGATGGCTTGCTGGGGCGAATGCGACGAACGGGAGAATCTGCTGCGCCCAGCTGAGTCCGTCGGGAAAACGCCTTCTAACCGGCTCCGACCGGGGAGAACTCCTACTGACAAGCGTGACCCGCAACAAGGACGTATGGAACACGTCCGCTCACAGCGGGGCTGTCTGGGGATTGGCATTCCTGCAGGATGAGACCTCGTTCATCTCCTGCGGATTGGCCTCAGAAGGTGTCGGGGAAGCGATTCTCTGGAAGGTCGATGTGTGACTCCAGACCCAGCACCGTCTTGTCCGCCAGAGGTCAGGCTGTCGTCCGGGTTCTGGAGTTCAATAGGCAACATCAGTGGGTAAGGGGAGAATCATAATACAGCCTACTCAGGAATGTCGAGAGAAAGACGTCTCGGTCGCGGGGAGTCTCTGCTTGCGTGCGCGCAGTAACTACACATATAGAATGGCGTCTCGGTCCTTTCTTTCCTGAAGGCCCCGTACGTTCTTCACCGTTTCCCCCGCCTTAAGCGTTCCCGCCAACGCTCCCAGTGCCTGGCGAAAACGTCCCGAGAAGGTCCAGCCGGCGCGGTAGCCGAACTCAGGGTTGAAGTGGCTGATTCGTTTGATCAGGCCGAGTTTCTTCATCTTGGCGCGGACGTTCTCGATGGTGCGGCGGGAGAGGCCGTATTCTGACTCGATCCCCTTCATGTCCGGTAGAAACTGGCGCTCGGCGTACTTGGTCTCGACCCAGATCGCGATGAACGCACGCCGATGATTGCGGTTGTCTGGGAAGAAAATCCTGGCCAAGTCGTCGAGGCCCGATATCCGTCGCACGAGCGCGGGATTTAGCTCAATCTTGGTTCTTGCCGCGATAGGCGTTCGCCTCCTTGAATGACACGTTCTCCAACGCCTGTTGACGCGCCACGAATCGCTCCTGGGCAATCCGCAACGCATCCTGCCGGAACCTGGTGCCGAGGTGCTTCTCAATGAATAGAATGGTGGTGTAGGCCGACACGTAGATCTCGTTGAACAGCCGGAAGAAGCGCCAGCGTACCCCCTGGCGGGTAAGGCCGAACTTGCTCTCCACGCGATCGCCGTAGTTGCCTCTCAACACAAACCGGCTGACGACTTCGTGCGTGCTGTCCACCCAGACGACCCCGCGGTCGAGCAACTCCTTCAAACGTTCCAAGAATTCCTTGTCTTTCTGTGATAGTCTCATCCTGATTGCCGTCAGAGGCTCTGCCTCCGACACCTCCGCCAAAGGGCACTCGTGCCCTCTGGACACCCGTTCCTGTTTGTGCGTGCGCGCCGACGCCCGTGGCGTCAGCTCCCCCACGCCCAAACGGCAGCCCTGGCGCCGTTACGCCGACGGTAGTTCTTCCCATACGCGTCAGCGTGTCGGCTACCGCGGGACGGAACGGTAGCGACGCGGAGCCCCGCAACGTTCCATCCCGCCGTGATGAGGGGTTCGGCGAGTCAACGACGCCCCGGCGGGTGGATGCGGAGCGAGTCCCTGAGCGACCCTGGCCAGAGCCAGGGACTGCGGAGTGCATAGCACGTGGGGGCAGAGCCACCAGATCATATCCCCGTCAGCACGATCGCTCCATCAGGCCTCTGGTCGATTGTGACCTCGCCGTCGTGTTCCATGAAGATAACTGTGATGAAGCGGTAGATGCGATCAAGGCGGCGATTGCTGGTGAGTGCGTCAATCCCGTCGAAGTGGACGATGCAGCCGTGAATCAGCTCCCGGATGTGTTGACGGTACCGGTTCAGATCAAAACGTGGTCGCCCTTGCACGTCCAGGAACGGGCTCGCCATGGGAATGCCGATGATGCGGTCCAGGTCATTCAGGAGGCCTGGTGCGGCCTCGAGGTCCGGCGCTTCGCTGTGGACGTATGGAGACGACCGTGCTCCCGCGAGCTCCGTTCGCATGATTTCGCGTTCTCGACGCTTCCGCTCACGCGATTCACGCATCTTCTCACGGAAATAAGCCGGGTCGAAGACGGTCGTGTCAAATGTGAAACGGGACACGACTGCCGTTCGGCACGCCGGGCACCAGTAGTGGTAGCGCCTTCGTGCGAGGGCGCCGTCACAGTCCGGACAACGCTGAAACTCGAGCGTCGGGTCACATTCGTGACCGCACGCATCGCAACGACACCAGCTGTCCCGCATCATCTTCAGCGAAGCAGCGCCGCAGTTAGGGCACGGTTTCTGCAGAAGCACAACCTGATACACAAACCTCCGCACCCGGTCCCTGAGGCGGCGGACCATCTCTTCAACGTTCGCGATCCCCGCCAAGAGCGGGTTGGGTTGCTTCGTTCCTACCCGGCACGGTTCCGTGGCTGTCATGGGGATTGGGTAGGTCCCGAAGCTTATAAACCTTTCGGTCTCCGCTATCGTTGGAGGGCCCCGAAAGCGGAACATTTATAGTAGCCGTTCACGGGGGTGAGGTCAAGCCCGATTTCACGTTGTTGTGAAAGAAGCGCGACTTTCTTTCGGGAGACGGCTG
>JABHEG010000331.1 GCA_018676675.1 Lentisphaerota bacterium | reverse complement strand
CTTGGCACGCTGCGCCAAGCCCGGTCCGCGACGCGGTGCCGATCGGCGCTAACGCACCGATGTGAAGCACGCCGAGAGCATAGTTGCGGATGGGCCAATGCGGGATGAGCCCAATCAGAGATGAGTGAAAGGAAGGACGCAAGAGGATGAACCACATCGCCAAGCTTGCCGCCGTTCCTTTTCTGACGCTATTCCTGGCCGGACTGCACGCTGCGGATCTGAAGCTCTCCGGTGTCTTCAGTGACCACATGGTCCTGCAGCGGAAGAAGCCCGTACCGGTTTGGGGTTGGGCGACGCCCGGCGACCAGGTGACCGTTCAGTTCGCCGGCCAAACGAAGACCGTCACGGTCGACGCGGCAGGTAAATGGCAAGTCACCCTCGACCCCATGCCGGCCAATGCCGACCCTCAAGCCATGATATGCACATCTTCCCTCCGCGATCGGCAATCGAAAATCAGCAATCGGCAATCGGCAATCAAGGACATCCTCGTCGGCGACGTCTTCCTGCTCGCCGGCCAGTCGAATATGAGTTGGTGGCTGTCGAGTTCGACGGGCGGCGAGGAAGCGATCAAGCGCGCGGACTACCCGTGGCTGCGGCACTTCGATCCCGGGTGGCAGTGCACCGACGAACTGGCGACCGACGTCAGCAAAGGCGCCACGTGGCAAGTCTGCACGCCTGAGGTGGCCGGGCGCTTCTCCGGCGTTGGCTTCTTCTTCGCGGAGGCACTGCATGGGGTCCACGATGTCCCGATTGCATTGATTCAGACCGCGATCGCCGCGACCTGGGGCGAGAATTGGGTCAGCCGTGCCGCGATGGACGCCGATCCGGAGTTCCGTTACTGCCTGGACAAGTACGAAGCGGCCCTCGCCAAGCTGCCCGAGGAACAGAAACGCTGGGACGCCGAGAAAGCGAAGCATGAGAAGAAGGTCGCCGAGGCCAAGGCAGCGGGGAAGCCGCCGCCCAAGCCCTCTTACTTCGTCAAGAACGGTCCGATGGGGCCGAAGCACACGCGTCGTCCCAATGCGCTCTACAATGGCCGGGTCGCCCCGCTCATGCCCTTTGCCCTGCGCGGCATGGTCTGGTACCAGGGCGAAGGAAATGGGCAGATTCACCTCGCGGAGCATTACCACAAGCTGTTGACAACGCTCGTGCGAACCTGGCGCGCCGGCTTCGCGCAGGGCAATTTGCCGTTCTTCATCGTGCAACTCCCGCGCTACGACTACGACCATCCATGGGCCAGTTATCCCCTCGTCCGTGAAGCGCAGATGCGCGTGAGCCTGGAGCAACCGAACTGCGGCCTCGTTACACTGATGGACGAAGGCGAGGCCAAGGATGTGCATCCGAAGAACAAACGCCCCGTCGGTGAGCGAATGGCCCGCCTGGCGCGCAACCTGATCTACGGCGAGAAACTCGTGCCGTGCGGGCCCGTGCCCGAGCGGCACGAGATCAAGGACGGCGCGATGTGGGTGCAGTTCCAGTATGTCGGCAAAGGGCTGCAAGCCCGGAACGGGGCGCTGCGCACGTTCACCTTCTGTGGCGCCGACAAGGTCTTCCATCCGGCCGCACCCGAGATCACGGGCGCCGACACGATCCGCGTCAGCTCTCCGAAAGTCCCCGAACCCGTGGCCGTGCGTTACGCCTGGGAGCCATTCCCGGACTGCAACCTGTTCAACAGCGAGGGGCTGCCCGCCTCGCCCTTCCGCACCGACGACTTCGAGGTCGGGCACTACCTGCCGCTGAAACCCTATCTGGAGCGGCGGAAGAAGAACAAGGAGTGAGAACGAACATGAACCTACCCAAAACAGCCGCCATCGCCGTCGTCACGGCCGTCCTGGCAAGCGGTTGCCAACACTTCAGCGTCGCGACGAAGGGAGACACACAGATGGCTTTGACCAAGGACGACGTCCTCTCAATTCGTGACGGACGCTTTTACCTGGACGGTCGGCCATTCGCGGAGATCAGCTTCAATAAGTTCGACCTGCTTTGGCAATTGTACGACCAACTCTCGTCAGGCAAGGCCCTGAACGCCGGCAACCCGATGCTGCAGGCCCAGGACAACGCGTTGCGGGAATTGCACGAGATGGGGTTCCGCACGATTCGTATCTTCGCGTTGCCCTGGGGGCCGCGGGGCCCGGAATCGTACGCCGATCCGGACAAGCGCAAGCTACTCTACGAGGCCCTCGACAAGGCGTTCGAGCTCTGCGACAAGCACGACATCCGCGTCGTTTGGTCCCTGGCCGCGGGCACGTTTACCGACACCAAGCTGGTCCCGGACAAAGGCTGGGTCCACGGCGAGGAGCAGAAACGCGAACTGATGTCGAACCCGGCGTCACGTGGGCGGCAACTGCTGTATCGCTACATCGACGAAACGGTGGCGCGCTACAAGCACCGCCGAGCCGTGCTGATGTGGGAAATCGGCAACGAGACAACGCTTTCGGCGGACATCGGCAGCAACGACCGGGTCTTCAACGGCGAGCGCATGCCCACGCTCGAGGATGTGGCTGGCTTTTTCGATGACGTGGCCAGACGCATCAAAGCCGCCGACCCGCTGCGGCTCGTCAACAGCGGCGGCTCGCACATGCGCGAGAGCCAATGGAACCTCTACACAAACAGGTCATGGAAGAAGGACACATTCGAGGAGCAGTTCAAGTGTTTCAACTTGCTCTACGCGAACTCCGCAGTCGACGTCATCGACGTTCATTCCTACATGAACAACCACCCTGGCTACGTCATCTCCGACGGCGAGGGCGGCGAGGCCTTCCTCGACAACCGCGGCTGGATGAAGATCGCTCAGCGCATTGGCAAGCCGCTGATGATCGGGGAACTCGGCCTGCATGCCCGGCCGAAGACCGATAAGAAGGTCTGGGATGCGACGCCGGACTACTTCGAGAGCTATGCGGATGCCGCGGCGGCTAAGCCTTGGGTAGAGAAATGCCTGAACGACGTCATCGACGCAGGCGTCCAGCTCTCCTACTGGTGGTGTTACCAGTCCGACCGCGCGATGGACCAGAACAACCCGCAGCGTTTCGACCTCACCCGCGAACGCAATCCCGAGTTACTCAAGTGCATCGTCGATGCGAACCGGCGACTGCAGCAGGAGCTCGGGGCCGCCGCACGCAGGTGATGAAGTGGTCGAAACGCAGGGCAGCCTTGCACCCGGTGCGCTCAAAGTGACCATCAAACCGTAAGGAGTTCCCCATGTCCCTATCTGAGAAATATGCTGACGAGATTGCACAGTTCACGAGAGTGACCGGGCGGTTGGCCGCCAACGGGTACGTCACCGGTTACGGCGGGAATGCCGCGTGGAAGCTCGAAGACGACCTCATCATGATCACCCCGACGATGCTGAACAAGGGCGAGATCACCAGCACTGACGTCGTCTTCATCAACATGGCCGGGGACACGGTCGAGGGCACGCGTCGCCCCACCGGCGAACGGCCGATGTACATCAAGTTCTTCAATGACCGTCCGGACATCCGGTCGGTCATCCACTGTCACGCGCCGAACGTGGGCGCTTTCGCGATCATGGAGGGCGAGAACCTGCTGATGCGCCCGTTCTTCCCCGAGACGTCGCACGAAGTCGGTCCGGTCCCGGTCGTGCCCTACGCCGAGCCGCTGACCCAACAGTTGGCGGACAACTTCGAGCCGTTCATCCGGAAGTACAACAGCTTCATCATGGAGAATCACGGACTGGTGACCATGAGTTCGGAGGGAATCGACTACACCATGATGAATGTCGAATTGCTGGAGGCGTCCGCGTGTTCCATTCTGAAGGCCCTGGCGGCCAGACGGGAGCTCAAAGAGCTGTCACGCGAGGCCATCGAGGGGCTGGACAATGTCATGAAGCAACGCAACTGCCCCATGTTCGGTGCGCCCGGCGTCTATGAATCGCTTGTGGAACTCTACTTCTAAGGAAAAGACAGCACATGAATGACAACAGCTACCCGCTGGCGAAGGAGCAGTATGCTGCCTTTGGGGTTGACACGGACGCGGCGATTGAACGAGCACTGGCGATCCCGATCTCCCTGCACTGTTGGCAGGCGGACGACAACATCGGCTTTGAGGGGCAGGACGGGGTCAGCGGTGGCGGAATCATGGCGACGGGAAATTATCCTGGACGCGCCCGCACTGTCGACGAAGTCCGGCAGGATCTGGCCAAGTCCATTTCACTCATCCCGGGCGTCTCGCGGGTAAATGTGCATGCCTACTACGCGGAGTTCGAGGACGGTTTTGTCGACCGCGATCGGCTTGAGCCGAAGCATTTTCGGAAATGGATGGACTGGGCGCAACAACTGGGTATCGGCCTCGATTTCAATCCCAGTTTTCACGCGCACCCGAAAGCGGACGACGGTTTCACCCTTTCGCACGCCGACGCAGCGATACGGAACTTCTGGATCGAACACGGAAAACGCGCCCGCAAGATCGCCGAAGCGATGGCTGACGCGCAGGGCACGCCGTGCAACCTGAACTTCTGGGTGCCGGACGGCGCCAAAGACCTGGTTGCCGACCGCTGGACGCCGCGACAACGGCTCGCCGAGTCCTACGATGCGATCTTCGCAGACACGACCATTGACGAAAGCAAATGCCTCGACTTTGTGGAGAGCAAGCTGTTCGGCATCGGCAGCGAGGAGTATGTGGTCGGCTCGCACGACTTCTACACGGTCTACGCGCTGACGCGCAACAAGGGCCTCACCATGGACATGGGGCACTATCACCCCACCGAGACGATCCACGACAAGATCTCCTGTCAGCTCATGGGCCAGCAGAAGCTGCTGCTGCACGTCAGCCGCCCGATCCGCTGGGACTCAGATCACGTGGTCATCTTCAACGACGACCTGAAGAACGTCTTCCTCGAAATCCAGCGCGGCAATGCGTGGGACAACGTGGTCGTGGCGCTCGACTTCTTCGACGCCTCCATCAACCGCGTCGGGGCTTACGTCATCGGTACCCGCGCTACCCGCAAAGGCATTCTGTACGCGCTGCTCGACCCGAGCTCGACGCTCCAGGCCTACGAAACCGAGGGACGGAACGCGCAGCGACTGGCCTTGATGGAGGAGTTCAAGTCGATGCCGTTCAGCGCGGTTTGGAACCGGCTCTGCGCCAAGGCGAGCGTGCCGACCGGGGCCAACTGGCTGGCCGAGATGGAAGCCTACGAAGCCGGAACGCTTTCTGCACGGGACTGATAGAGAAAGGAATGAGTACCATGAGAACGAGTCTTCTCCGAGCAGCGTCTCTGGTCACTGCTGCGGCCATCCCGATTGCATTGGTTGGGTGCCGGACGCAAGACGGCAGCGCCCAGACGCATCTGACCGGCCCTGACCTGAGTGACTTCGTGACCCAGAGAGGCAATAAGCTCTGGTACAAGGGCAAGGAATACCGTGCTTTGGGCGTGAACACGATCAATCTGCATTTGTCCTACGCGAGGAAGTGGTTCCACGACGGCATCTACAGAAGAGACGGCGAAGATCCCCGGGAAATGATGCTCAACGGGCTCGACGATGCGCAGAAGCACGGTTTCAGGTATGTCCGCTTCTTTGCGGGCCCCGGCTACCCGAAGACCATGGATCTGTTCTATCTCAAGGACAAAGACGCCTACTGGGAGAACATGGACGCGGTGGTGGAGGAGTGCCGGAAGCGGGACTTGAAGCTGGTCCCCAGCTTCGGCGTAGTCAGTACATTCAGCGGGTACCATGGTGAGCCCGCACAGGCCGTACTTGATCCAAACTCAAAGGGACACAAGGGATCATACGGATACATAGAGGAATTCGTAACGCGCTATAGGGATGACCCGACCATTCTCATGTGGGAGATTCAGAACGAACTGATGCTTCACGCAGATGTGAACATGGCAGGAAAAGGTGTCAATCCCGGGGTCTTTACAGAAGGAAAAGCGCCCCGCGCGAAGAAGACCATCGAGGACTCGCTGAGCTACGATCAGATCGTCAGAATCTACAAGGAGATGACCGCGTTCATTAAGAGCATCGACAAGAACCACCTGGTAACAAGCGGCGACAGCCGTGTCCGCCCGGAATGCACCAGCAGGCGCGAGACCTTCCCGGACTTCACGTACAGGACCGATACGCTGGACGAGTGGATAGCGAACAACATCAACTCTCAGCCGGCACCACTGGACGTCTACTCGCTTCACATGTACGGGCCCTATGGCGTCGGCGGCAAAGGCGAGGTCAAGCAGATGGGGTGTGCGAACAACATGGAGCTGTTCGAGAAGACCATCACGGCCATGCACGACTCCGGGCGCCCGGTTTTCATCGGCGAGTTCGGCAAGAACTACGAGGACGGGAAAGACACTGATCCCCAGGATGTGCTGGACATGATGAAGATGTTCGACAGGAGCGGCGTCTCGCTCATGTGCTTCTGGGCGTGGCACTTCAAATGGCAGAAGGCGACGTTCAACGCAACCAGCGAGAGTCAGCCGGAACTGGCCAGAGCTTTCAGAGCACTCAGCGAGAAGTACGGGAACTGAAGCCGGGCGGCAATCCCCTCCGGGCGACTGCCCGGCGCCGGCGCGTGGGAAACGAAAGGACATACACGATGAAGAAGGCAAGAAAGTGGGTCGCCATCACCGCGTGCGCCATCGGGCTTACGGGCGTGAGTTGGGCGCAGCAGGAAGGGGCGATCCCCAAAGGCTTCGAGTGGGCTGAGGCTGAGGCCGACCATACTGACCTCTTTTTCAATGGGCGCAGAGCGATTCGCTACATGCACCCGACCCTTGACGGAAGCTCCAAGAAAAGTCGCCAGGCCACCTACAAGCCTTTCCACATGGTCTACGACTGGGAGGGCAGGGACGTCATCACCAAGGGTGTGGGCGGGAAGTTTACCCACCATCGCGGCATCTATTACGGCTTCTCCAAGACGAAGTACAAGGATGTCGACGGCAAAGCCCGAGTTGCGGACACCTGGCACTGCGGTGGCAGGGCCTACCAAAGCCACGAGGAAGTACTGCAACAGAGGGCCTCGATGACAGAGGCCGTGCAGACCGTCCGGATCGATTGGCACGGCGTTGACGGTTCGGTGATCGCCATCGAGGAGCGGCGGCTGGCCTTCTCCTACGCCGGGGACGACCTGGTCGTCGATTTCAACTCCAGGCTCACCCCCAAGGTCGCCGACTTCGTCGTGGACGGCGATCCGCAGCACGCGGGCTTTCAATACCGCGCTCACAACGACGTGAGTGAAAAGTACTCCGGGCAGACCTACTACATTCGGCCCAAGACCGGAAAAGCCGCCCCGGGTGCCACGATCAACTGGAGCGGGAAGAACGACACGGAAGCCACGCGCGACCTGCCCTGGAAAGCCATGAGCTATCAGCTCGGTGACGCCCGTTACTCGGTTCTCTACCTGGATCGCCCAACCAACCCCAAACCCGCCCGTTTCAGTGAGAGGAACTACGGCCGCTTCGGCTCCTACTTCGTCGCTGGAATTACGGCCGAGGAACCCCTGGACGTGACCTACCGCCTCGTCATCCGTAAGGGCGAGTACACTCCGCAGGAATGTGAGAAGATCAGCCAGTCATACCTCCGGTAGGCTCGGCCGAGACATCGTAGACACGGACAAGAGCGTCAATCACCCCCTTTGAGGGGGAGGCGCACCAAGGAGGGACGTGAAGGAACCACAGGGAAAGGCATTGTTCAACGGAACGACGGGAAGGCTACGGACGAGGTCGACAGAAGCCAGCCATTCTCGCCTGAAACTTCGCCGACTGTCGAGTAGTGGGCGGCGAAGCTTCTCTCCTCAGATAGAAGCGACAGCAAAGGTGGCGAAGGCCACTCGAATGAAAGCGCACGGCATGACCAAGGCCATCACGGCCTTGGCCCTGTTCGCCTGCATGGGCGGCCGCCTGACCGCGGAGACGACCGCGGAAACCGGGGGGCGAAGACCCAATGTACTCTTGATTATCACCGACGATCAAGGCTACGGGGAATTCGGCTTCACCGGCAACGAGAATGTGCTGACCCCGAACATGGACAAGCTGGCAAAGCAATCGGCTGTCTTCAGCAACTTTATCGTTGCCCCGGCCTGTTCGCCGACGCGCTCGTCGCTGATGATGGGGCGCAACCATTTCAAGACCGGCGTCTGGGGCGTGGGACCGGCGTGCAACATTCTGGATGATGAAGTCTTCATGCCGCAGTTCTTCAAGCAGGCCGGCTACGCGACCGCACTCTTCGGGAAAGGCGACAGCGTGCAGCGCCGGGAGCAACGGCCATGGCATCTGGATGTCGACGAGTCGAGTGTCGTATGGGGCTACGACCACAAGGATCCGCGGATGTTTGAGAAGGAAGTCGTGGCTGACGAAGAGAAGCAGGTAGTGGTCAACAAGAAGGGCTATACCTGCGACATCAATGTGGATGATACGATCAGGTTTATTCGGAAGAACAGAGGCAAGCCGTGGTGGTGCGACCTGTCCTTCATCATCCCCCATGCCCCGTGGGAGGCCGCACCGGAGTATAGGAAGATATACAAGGACAAAGGCTACTCTCCGATCTTCTCTCCGACTGCTGGGGCAGCATCACGCAGATGGATGCGTCCCTGGGCCGCCTGATGAAGTCCTTGGAGGAGATGGGTGAGGCTGAAAACACCATCGTGGTCCTGTTCAGCGCTGTCGCGGCCCCGGAGAGCAGATTGCGGAGAGCCCGGGCGAATCTCAATGAGGGCGTTGGGGATCACTGCGGGGATGGAATAGGAACCACGGATGACACGGAATGACACGGTAAGAAGGGGGCAAGAGAACAGCATGACAAATGGAGTACAGAGAGACCGAGGCGACATCGTCGTGTATGAGACCGAGGACGGCGGTGTGCAGCTTGATGTGCGGCTTGAGAATGAAACCATCTGGCTCACACTGAATCAGCTTGCTGAGCTCTTCGGTCGAGACAAATCCGTCATATCCCGGCATCTGCGGAGCATCTACAGCACTGGTGAGCTCCAGCGCGAGGCAACTGTTGCAGAAAATGCAACGGTTCAAGAAGAGGGAGCTCGCTCGGTCACCAGGAAACTCGATTACTACAACCTGGACGCCATCATCTCGGTCGGCTACCGCGTCAACTCCAAGCGCGGCACCGCATTTCGGATTTGGGCCACCAATGTGCTCCGGCAGCACCTCGTGCAGGGCTACAGCGTCCACGAACAGCGTCTCGTTGCCCTGGGCCAGAGCCTCAAACTGGCATCGGACATCACGCGCCGCAAACAACTCTCCGGCGACGAAGCATCCGCCCTCCTGCAGACCGTCTCCGACTACGCCTATGCCTTGGGTCTCCTCGACGACTACGATCACCAACGCGTAGCTGTCCGCCGCAAGTCTGTGCGCGAAGCCGTGCGGGTGGACTACGCAGAAGCGCTGGCGCTCATCGACCAGATGCGAAGCGCCTTCGGCGATTCCGCGGTCTTCGGCGTGGAGAAAGACGACAGCCTGCACAGCTCGCTGAGCGCCGTCATGCAGAGCTTCGGCGGTCAGGACGTCTACCCGTCGGTCGAAGAGAAAGCGGCCCACTTGCTGTACTTCCTGGTCAAGAACCACAGCTTTGTGGATGGCAACAAACGCATCGCTGCCGTTGTCTTCCTGCGCTTCGCCGAAAAGAACGACCTCCTCTACGACGAGCAGGGCGGCAAGCGCATCGCCGACAACGCCCTCGTCGCCATGACCCTCATGATCGCCGAAAGCAAGCCCGCCGAGAAAGACGTCATTGCGGCCATGCTCACCAACCTCATCGCCGGGGATGGCGGGGATGCAACCACGGAAGGCGCGGAATGCTGAAGGAGTGAGTATGACCAAGATGAGATACTTCTGTTTTGTGGCTTTCGTGGTCGCATCAATCTGCGCTGCGGCTGGGCGCCCCAATATCATCATCATGATGACCGACGACTCGGGCTATTCCGACCTCGGTTGCTATGGCGGCGAGATCGACACGCCGAACCTCGATCGCATGGCCAGAAGCGGTCTGCGCTTCCGCAATTTCTACAACAACGGGCGCTGCAGCCCGACGCGCGCGTCGCTGCTGACCGGGCGCGATTCGGCGCATGCCGGGTTCGGCGCCGGGACCCTCGGCGGTTGGAACCGCGAGATGAAGCAGCCCGCCTATCGCGCCCGCCTGCCCTACGATCTGCCGACCATCGCGGAGCTGATGAAAACTGCCGGCTACCGGACCATGATGACCGGCAAATGGCATCTCGGCGGCAGTCATATGAAGACTCAGCCGGCCCGCCAGGCGGGGTGGAAGCGTTCGCACCCGGGTTGGGAACTGACGGATGAGGAAATCGAGGCCGATTTCAACGCGCTGCCGGCGCAGCGCGGTTTCGATGAGTTCTTCGGCCTGATCGGAGGCGAAACGCATCAGTTCTTCACGGCTGACGACAAGCATGACTATCTCGAGGGCAATCAGCGCGCCAAGCTCAAGATCGACCGCGCGTACAACATGCACTGTTATTACACGAACAAGAACCGCTACCCCTACACGCCCAACCACGGGAAAACCGCTAAGGCGTTCTATGGCACCGACGGCATGACCGACCGCGCCGTTGAGATGATCGAAGCTGCTTCGGCAAAGCCGCAGCCCTTCTTTCTCTACATGGCCTACCGCGCGCCTCACCTGCCGATCCAAGCGCCGCAGGAGCTGGTGGACAAGTATCTGCCGCGCTATGCCGACCTGGAAAAGGTGCAGGCCGACCGCGTTGCCGGGCTGGTGCGCGAGGGATTGTGGGATAAGGGCCGGGACTATCGCAAGTACTTCGGCCCCTACCGAAAAATGCCGGCGGCCAAGAAGAAGGATTACCAACTCCGCGCGGCGATCCATGCGGCGATGATGGAGAAGATCGACGAAAATGTCGGCAACGTCCTCAAGGCCCTGGAGAGAAGCGGCGAGCTGGACAACACGCTGATCCTCTACCTGTCCGACAACGGCGCCGCTTCGCATCTGGGCGACCTGATGAATGTGCCTTACCACGGCTGCAAGGCGCTGATGTGGGAGGGCGGCACCAAGACCCACTGCATTGCTTATTGGCCCAGGGCCATCAAGCCCGGCGCCATTACCGAGAGCATGGGCTGGGTCGGCGATTTCCTGCCGACCTGCCTCGACATCGCCGGCGCGATCTATCCGGCCAAGTTCCGCGGCAAATCAACCGAAGCGCTCGACGGGCGCAGCCTGTTGCCGGTGCTGAAGGGGGAAGATCGAGCCCCGCCGGAGTACCTGTTCAGCAACGACAAAGGCCAGCAGGGCGTCATCTACAAGGGCCGCTGGAAACTGCTCATCGAGCCGGGATGGTACATCCAGACGAACAAGAAACCGGGCATTGCGTACGAGCTGTACGACTTGGAAAAAGACCCCGCTGAGGTCAAGGACCTGGCCAAGCAGAATCCCGAAATGGTCCAGCAACTCAGCAGAGCCTGCGAAACCTGGCAGCAGCGCTGCGGCATTGTCGACTACGGCGAGATCCTGAAAATCCGTCCCAACCATACGAAATAGGACTCGGTATGTCAAGCTGACTGGGAAGATCAGGACGAGGATCATCTCCAGCCAGCCCTATGCTTGACTTCCGCTATAAAACGATTTATAGTGGCGGGTTAACACGAGGAATTGTATGGCGACGCTGAAACAGATCGCGCAAGAGGCCGGGTGTTCGGTCGGGGTCGCATCGGTGGTGCTGAATCGGGCCCGGGGGAACATCGGGGTGTCGGCAGCCATGCGGCGCCGGGTGGAGCAGGCCGCGGCCACGCTGGGATACGAAGGCAACTTCGCGGCGAGCGCCCTGAAACGACAAAGCACGAGAACCCTGGGGCTATACGTAGCGCCACGGTCGGGTGGGGGATTGGGTGCGGGCTCGTTTGAGGACCGGATGCTCCATGGCATCGAACAAGCTTGCGTGGCCAACGAGTACGACCTGCTGATCGTGAACATGTCCGTCGAGCGCGATCCCGAGGTCTGTGTCCGGCTCATCCGCCAGCGCCGCGTCGATGGCATCATCGTGATGGACCCTGGGCGGAACCTGCAAACGAAGTACTATGCCAACTCGACAAACAAATAATTTTACTCAAGCAAAATGGATTTGGGCACAGCAACCCGAATACACCTTGTACAACCGCTGGGTGGAAGCACAAAAAGAGTTTAACTTATCTGATGGTTTTATGCAGGCCCATATACTCGTATGTGCGGACACAACCTACAGGTTATTCATCAACGGCGAACGGATCTGCGACGGTCCTGTTCGTTTTTATCCCGAACATGTCCGTTTTGACCGGCTGGATATTACAAAGTCTCTGCGCGCGGGTGATAACAACATCAAAATTATTGCCAATTATTGGGGCTGTAAAGCGACCACCAGGATTCCGGTACACGCGGGTCTGATTGCCGAAATAATCGTCGACAATGAGATCTCTGCCTTCACTGACCGCTCCTGGCGGGTGAGAAACGGCAACTGGGAAACAAACACCCCCTACAGCTCATTTAGTCTAGGGCCATATGAGTACTATAACGCCGAAAAAGGCGAAGAGAGCTGGCAGCAGGCAGTAGAATTATTTGCCGCTCATGAGGGTCCGTGGCAGGATCTGACTCCGCGGGATTGTCCTTTTCTCACAGCAGATAGCCGCGAGCTCAAACTAGTACAAACGCGGAAACTCCCGAAGCGGGCGTATTGTTATTCCTTCCCCTTCACCCGCCTCATCCACAAGGTACCCAATGTCGGCGCCAAAATCCTTCCCAGTGGCGGTGCGGCCTTTACCACTATTGTCGCCCCGACCGATATGGAGATTAGCTACCGTTCCTTTATACTGGAGATCTACATAAACGGCATAAAAATGGAGTCCACGTTTAAACTAAACAAAGGGGACAACTTTGTATCTTTTATCTCCCCCAGACCCAACGGTTTTCAAGCAGATGATCCCTGGTTCCTGCTGGAAGATGTGCGGGCAGCTGAACTTAAATATAGAAATCCTTCCGGCAGCGAAGGGATGTTCTGTTTCATTCATCCCAAAGCATCTGAAGAGACCCGCAACATGCCAAATCACCCACCACGTGATGAGGAGCTACAAACCAGAATCATGGAGGGGCTTACAAAACTCCGACGTCTAGCTCGGCCGGTTGACTTAAAAGAGTTAGAGGCGAGTGCCGAATACAGCTTTACCTCGTCCTTTTCACCAACCATTGACCCCCATATCCCGGCCATATTTGACGCGGCAGATTCAGACGCTACAGAATATATGTATGATCTGGGGACCCAGAGTATTGGTTATATCTCTCTGGAAATAGAGGCAGAGTCATCAGCTGAAGTCGTACTCTACATGATAGAGTATATTACCGAAGAGGGTATTCGTCAGCATACCATTCAAGGCAACACCTACTACCGCAACGGTTTTGGCCTTAAAGTTCCTGCCGGTACAACAAAATTTAGAAGCATGAAGAGAAGGTCCGGCAGATACGTTGTGGTTTCAGTCAAAGGTGAAACCAAAATTGCCGGAATTGAAATGGAGGAGTCTGTCTACCCGATCAAAGCGCGTGGCTCCTTTGAGTGTAGTGACAGCTACCTGAATAAACTCTGGGAGATCTCTGCTAGAACTCTTGAGCTTTGTATGGAGGATACCTATACGGACTGTCCTCTTTATGAACAAAACTTTTGGGTGGGGGATATGCGTAATGAAGCGCTTTTTGCCTACAATGTATTTGGGGGCTATGACCTTACTAAACGGAGTCTGAAACTGGCTGCGGAGAGTCTGGATCATCAGGATCTCATTGTCTGCTGTGCTCCCCGCTACTTTACCGAAATCATACCGATCTGGAGTTTTTTATGGGTTGTGGCCCTTAAAGAGTTTTACCTCTACAGCGGAGAGTCTGACGCTGTTCTGGAGAACTGGGCGGCCTGTAAAACAAATATTAATAATACCAAAACATATATTAATGAAGAGGGGCTCTTTGATGCCCCCTTCTGGAATATGTTTGACTGGGGCGAAATAGACTGGATGGGTCGCCGCGTAGTATTATTTAATTCTATTATGCTCGGCGGTGCTCTGGATAGCTGCATTGAACTTTGTGAAGTAACCGAAGACCAGGAGTTTGCCCAAGAGTGCTGCGAATACAAGGCATCTCTTATCACTGCCGTTAACAAATATTTTAAAAACGGCGCCTATCCGGATAATACCGATAACCTCAACAGCGGTTCGCAGATAACTCTGGCGGTCGCCTATCTGCACGGCTTCTTAGACAAAAAAGACTTTTCTGAGGAGACACTTAAAACACTCACTGAAATAGGCAGCCCCTTTTCACTGCTCTACCTCTATGAAGCTTATGAAAAGGCGGGCGATTATCAAAAGATCATATCTCATATCACAAGCTCCTACCGGCAAATGGTAGAGAGCGGAGCCACTACCGTCTGGGAAGTGTTCCCCGGTACACCTTACGGACCCAAAGGATTTCCGACCCGCAGTCATGCCCACGCCTGGTCATCCGTTCCTGTTTACTTTTTCACCCGTATCATCCTCGGGGTGACGATAGAAAAGGCGGGCGGCGAAGCCTACGCCATCAGTCCCCGTCCCGGGGACCTCAGCGAAGCCTCGGGAACCATTATCACCGCCAAAGGGAAACTGAAAACTAGCTGGAAAAAAGAGGGCAATAGTTTAAATGTCTATTGTGAAGCTCCAGAGGAAATTTCCGTCTCTTTTAAGGAGAACGAAGAGATCGCAGGACTGGAAATTACATTTGCCAGATCATCGTTACAGGCACCGCAAAAAAACTGACGCCTTTTTGCAGGAGTAGAACATGAAAGCAATTATGATTTTGATGGACATTGGTTGGGCTCGGTCCCCTGTATGCCAGTGAATAACATTAATATTCAACTTTGGACCGTCAGGCAGGAGATTTCTAAAGATCTCCCAGGCACGTTCCAGAATCTCGTTGATTTTGTGATCAAGCACGCAAAGGAACAGGCAAAGGACAAGTGAGATGACTCCGATGACGAACCGCGAGCGGGCCCTGGCCGTGCTCCGCTACGAATCCTATGACAGACTGCCGATCGTCCATTTCGGCTACTGGGGGCAGACCTTGCAGAAGTGGGCCGCCGAGGGACACATCAGCGAAGCCCTGAGCAGGGCCGTCGGCGACGGCAATCCGGCCGACTACGAGCTGAACGAGCTGCTTGGCTGGGACTTCAACTGGCAGTGCATGTTCTACCCCAACCCGGGCCTGGTGCCGAGATTCGAGACGAAGGTCATCAAAACCTTCGACGACGGCTCACAACACATCATGAACGGTGACGGTGTCATCCTGCTGCAGCAACCGGGCGCCGTCAGCATTCCCGCCGAGATCAGTCACACCCTCACCGACCGCGCGAGTTGGGAGGAGCACTACAAGTTCCGTTATGCCTGGAGCGAGGACCGGGTCACCAAGGTCGGCGTCTTGACCGACGACACAGTGACGCGCTTCGACGACGGCGGGCTCGACTTCCTGCGCGACGACAAGCGCGACTACCTCTACGGCCTGCACTGCGGCAGCCTGTTCGGCAACATCCGCAACATCATCGGCGTCGAGGGCAGCAGCTACATGTACTGCGACGACATGGAGCTCTACAAGGAGATCATCGACACCAACGCCGAGGTGTGCTACCGGAACACCAGATACGCGCTCGAGACGGGAGCGACGTTCGACTTCGGCCACTTCTGGGAGGACATCTGCTTCAAGAACGGGCCGTTGGTCATCCCCAGCGTATTCGAAGAGCTGGTTGGGCCCCACTACGGGCGCATCACCGATCTGCTCGCGGAATACGGGATCGACATCGTCTCGCTGGACTGCGACGGCATGATCGACGCCCTCGTTCCCACCTGGATCGAGAACGGCGTCAACACCATGTTCCCTATCGAAGTCGGCACATGGGACGCGAGCATCGCGCCTTGGCGCGAAACGTACGGCAAACGGTTGCTTGGCGTGGGCGGGATGAACAAGAACGTCTTCGCCCGGGACAGAGCCGCCGTGGATGCCGAGATCGAGCGCCTGGTAGAGCTTGTCGAGCTGGGCGGCTTCATCCCATGTCCCGACCACCGCCTCCCGCCGGGTGCGGAGTGGGACAACATCAAGTACTACTGCGAGAAGATGCGGGAACGGTTCGCGTGAGCGAGACACGACACAGCCTGACCTGGAAGCGGGAACGGGAACTGGTTTCCAGGTTTGCCGGGGGACTGTCCCTCGACACGTTCGAGCGTAAACTACTGAGCTCTGGGGATAGGGCGAGGATCATCTCCAGCCAGCCCTATGCTTGACTTCCGCTATAAAACGATTTATAGTGGCGGGTTAACACGAGGAATTGTATGGCTACACTGAAACAGATCGCGCAGGAGGCCGGGTGTTCGGTCGGGGTCGCATCGGTTGTGTTGAACCAGTCCCAGGGGAACATCGGGGTGTCGGCGGCCATGCGGCGCCGGGTGGAACGGGCTGCTGAGAAGCTGGGATACGCTGGCAACTTCGCGGCGAGCGCCCTGAAGCGACAGAGCACGAGGACCCTGGGGCTGTACGTGGCGCCGCGGCCCGGAGGGGGCTTGGGTGCGGGCTCGTTTGAGGACCGGATGCTCCATGGCATCGAACAAGCTTGCGTGGCCAACGAGTACGACCTGCTGATCGTGAACATGTCCGTCGAACGAGATCCTGAGGTCTGTGTTCGGCTCATCCGTCAGGGCCGAGTCGATGGCATTATTGTGATGGATCCCGGGCGGAATCTGCGGACGAAGTATCCGATGGCGGAACTATCGGGCCGGGTGGTGTTCCTGGGGGCGGGCATGCCAGCTTCCGTAGCGCCGCGCTTCGCGTTTGACAACCACGCGGCCATGGCGCTTACGGTGGCACACTTGAGGGCGCTGGGTCACCGTCGCATCGCGTTCGTGGGTCAACTCCACGACCCCCTGGCAGACTGCCTGGAGCGCGAGCAGGGCTTCCGGTCGGCCATCGAGCAAACGGGGCTGCCGGCGAATCCGGAATGGGTCCTGGACCATGGGGACCTCCTGCAGCCCGCGTTCAGCGACGTCATGGGCGCACCCGCGCACTGCCGGCCAACGGCCCTGATCGCCCTCAACGACATCGCTGCGGCGATTGCGTGTCGGGAATTGCGCAAGCTTGGACTCCACGTGCCGGGACAGATAAGCGTCATCGGTGTGGACGATTCCACGATCTGCGAGTTCACTTCGCCCAGCTTGACCTCAATCCGGCATCCGCTGGAAGACATGGGGCGTGACGCCACCGAGCACCTCATCGCTGGCCTGGGCAAAGCGGCGGATGCGCGAGCAGTGAAAGGGCGTTTTCCCCCTGTTCTCGTCGAGCGCGAGTCCACCGGTCCGGCGCCGGACGAGAAGACAACAGAATAACCGTGAGGAGATATATCCATGGCAGCAAGCAGAGCAGGAGTCGCCAAGCGTCAGTCGGTTGTGAGAAGGCCGGCCAGGCCCCGCGTCCAGAACGCCGTTTCGCGCCGGGACGAGGTCAGTGAGATCACAGGCAAACTGGCGGTTGCCGAGGCCTTCACCGAGACGTATGCCAGGCATGAAGACGATCACATGGCAATCCGCGAGGCCAGGTGTCTCGCTGCTCTCTTTCCCGCGCTCTGCACCGGCATCCACGATCAGGATCTGATTGCCGGCAGGAAAGACCACCACCCCTATGCCGGCTTCAGCGTCATGGCGCTCTCCACGAGTACCACCAAACACACGCTCCTGGCCAAGTACCGTGCCGGCGACGCCATTACGCCTGAGGAGTTGATGGACTTTCAGGCCAAGAGCCTGTTTGTCGGCGGCTATTACCACAACCACATCGGCCTGATGAAGGCGGTGGAGCAACTGCCCGACGACTCAGACCTGAAGGCTCGCCTGCTGGACCTTGCCACGTTCTGGGAGGATCGGGAAACGACCTCGCATCTGAGGGAGTTTGTGACCGATGAAGTGCTGCAAGGCCTCGGGCCTGCGCAGGTTGGCTTCGGCTATGCCGATACGTTCAACCGCTTGGCCTGCGCGTCCCTCGATTTCGACAAGCTCCTCAGACTCGGCATTCCCGGACTCGCCAGCGAGATCTCGGCGCATCGCAGCTCCGCCAAAAGGGATGGCCGGGACGAGCCGTTCTATACCGCCATGTTGATGGCTCTGGACGTAGTCAAAGACGTCTGCCTGCACTACGAAGCCGAGGCCCGCAGAAAAGCCCGGACGGTGCGGACTCCGCAGAGGCAGAAAGACCTGCAGGCCATGGCCACGGCCCTCAAGAACATCACGGAGCGGCCCCCGGCGAACCTGCGCGAGGCCATGCAGCTCATGTGGGTCTACTGCCTGGTCAGCTACATGGACAACTATGGGCGCATGGATGTCTACCTGGGCGATTTCTACGCCAGGGACATTGACGAGGGAGTGCTGACGGAAGAAGAAGCCAGCAGGTTGATCACAGCGCTTTGGCAGTTGATCGCAGACCTGGCCGATGAGGGCAAGCTCGGCGCTGCGGCGCAGGGCAGGATCGTCGTCGGTGGGGCTGGTCGGAGGAATGAGGAAAATGCCGACCGCTTCGCCCTTGCCGCCCTGGAAGTCAGCAGGCGGATGAGAGTCACCGAGCCGAACACCACGCTGCGCTTCTGCGAAGGGCAGACCCCCGCGCTGATGACCAAGGCCCTGGAGATGATCGGCGAAGGCTGCATTCACCCAGCCCTCTACAACGATGCCGTAAACGTCCCCGCCCTGCAGAAGACCTACGGAGCCAGCCGCGAAGACGCGGAACAATACCTGCCGGTTGGCTGTGGCGAATTCTGCCTGGAGGCGAAAAGCCTCAATTCGCCCAACGGCCAGATGAGCTACCTCGCAGCCCTCGACCTGGTGCTCCACAACGGGAGGGACATTTCGACGGGGGCCCAAGCAGGCCTGGCGCTCGGTGGCCCCGATGACTTCCCCGACTTCGACAGCCTGGTCGGGGCGGTGAAACGGCAGATCAGCCACACCCATCGTCTGTTGGCGCTCCGACACGGCTTCGAAATCCGGGCCGAGCGCAAAGACGCGCCATTCCTGTTCATGAGCATATTGAACGGCGCCTGCATCGCCAGAGGCAAATCCATTCTCGATGGCGGCATCGATTACCTGGGGGGCATGATCGAGACCTATGGCCTGACCAGCCTCGCGGACAGCCTCACTGCGATCAAGACCCTGGTCTATGAGACAAAGGAGATGAGCCTGCGCAAATTGGTGCGTGTGCTGGACCACGATTTTGCGGGCTTCGAGAGCGAGCGCCAGCGCATGCTGCGCCTCCCCAAGTATGGCAATGACGTCGCCGAAGTGGACGACCTGCTCGTACAGCTCGGCGCATTCATCTGTCGCGACGTGCTCAGTCACGCCGCGGAAGCGGGGCTGAACTACTTCACCATCTGCAGCATGAACCCCGGCGGCTTCCAGTTCAGCCGGATCACCGCCGCCTCGGCGGACGGTCGGCGCAAGGGCGACCCCATGCCGATCGGCAACGCCCCCACCCAGGGCCGGGACACCAGCGGACCGACCGCGCTGCTCAACTCCATGGCCAAGCCGCTCAATATGCACGGCGGCTTCGTCCAGAACCTGAAGCTCGCACCCACCATGTTCTCTACCGAGACCCAGCCAAAGCTGGAAGCCCTGCTGCGCACCTACTTTGGCGCTGGCGGCGCCCAGATCATGATCACCTGCATCAATCAGGCCGACTTGCAGGACGCCCTCGACCACCCGGAGAAGCACGAGAATCTTGTCGTCCGGGTCGGCGGCTGGACATCCCGCTACGTCGCCCTGCCAAAAGACATCCAGATCGCGATACTGAATCGCACGCTACATGCATGACATGCCCAGTCAACCGCCAACCGCAATGACCGCTCGGCTCAGGCTCTTGAGACACCTTCTGAGTGCATGCGCCCTGGCGCTGCTCACCCACGGCGCGCTGGGCGAGCGGCCTTTCGCCTCGAACAGCGCCCACGCTCCCGCCGGCAACTTCGAGAGCCCGTGGTGGCAGCAGGTCTTCTCCCTCGCCTTCGACGGCCACGGCAACTTTGTCGCGCCGCACTTGGACGCCCTGCACGCTGCCGCCGCCAGTCTGGGCCCGGCGGGGTACCACGGCGTCTGGGACGCCGACCTGAACCGGGACGCCGGGTGGATGCGCCGACACCTGGTCGCGTTCGACGAGCAGCCCCGCACGAAGCGGCTCGTCTACATCGAGGGGGCGAGCGCATCCCGTGTCCTCTGCCGGGCCGATGCCGACGGGCGGATCGTCCTGACCCATCACATGCTCCTTTGGCTGAACGACCCGGCGCGACGCGACGACGCCCTCCGTCGCATCCAGCCCGATGGCCGCACGGTCTGGTTCGGCGACTGGCAGTTCATGCAGTCGCACCCGCTCAAATCGAGTCTCGGCCATGCGCTTCCCGGCGCGGCGGAGTTGGGACTGCCGCCGTTCACGCACCCGCTCACGGGCGCGGTTATCACGGACGAAGGCGACTTCTGGCACACCCGTTCCGCCGGTCCCGGAGGCAAGTACGTGCGCTTGACTGAGGCCGACGCCGAGCTGCTCGACCTCGCGTCCGTCACCACGCGCAACAAAGACGGCGAGTGGCTGGTGGAATACGGCGGACGCATGCTCTACGATGCGCAGTTCGCGCCCTACCAGGCCGCCAAGGCGCAGCGCGCGATGGCGGCCCTCGCCCCCGACATGATTCACTACGACGACTGGGACCTGCGTTCGCCGGGCACGGACCATGCAAAGTCGGCCATTCATGTGGCGGCGTTTCGCGACTTCATGCAGCGCCGTTTCAACGAGGACGACTGCCGGGCGCTGGGGTTCGAGAAGGACGATGTCGCCGCCTTCGACCTCTACCGCCACCTGCGATCTCCGCCCTGGCTGGCGGAATTCGAGGACCGAGGACGGATAAACCCGGAAGCCCCTTTCTGGTGGGCCGCCCGCGATCCACGCTGGCTCAGCAACAAGATCTGGCGCGCGTTCCAGATCGCCTGCATCGAGAACCGGCTCGCGAGCATGCAGGAGACCTACCGCCTGTTCAAACAACACAGCCGCGAGACGCTTGGCCGCGAGATCCCCATGGTGGCCAACATCATCCCCACGCTCAGCTGCCTCTACCTCCAGCGCGACTGCGTCGACATGGCAAGCTTCGAGTGGCCCTGCTACAAGAACTACAACTCCTTCCCCAAGCCGTTCGGATACTACCCCGACGCGCGCCTCGGCCTCGGCCCGCGCATGGCCGCAAAGATCGGCGTCACCGGCCACGCCATGGTCGCCCCCTACGTCGAGAAGCAATACTGCGGCTGGGACGGCCAGGGATTCACCAAGCGCCAGTACGAGACCCTCCACAAGGTCATCACCTTCGACCTCCTCGCCAATCGCGGCATCCCCGCCTTCGCCCTGACCTGGGACGGCGGCTACTCGCCTGGCTCCATCCATTCCGCGGGACAACTGCACACCTTCGTCAACCAAGTCGCGCCGATCCTCTCGCAGCGCCATTACATCGCCGACATCGGCCTGGCCTCCAGTTCGTGGAGCCGCATCGCCGCGGCCACGCCGTTCGCGGGCTGGTTCGACGAGACCTCGAAACGCCACTTCGCCGAGTTTGTCGGCTGGTCGCAGTATCTCATGTCCGCGCGCGACTTCCCGCAGTGGGACGTACTGCCGTTCGACGACGTCACGCCCGAGGACCTGGCGCGCTTCAAGCTCGTCGTTCTCCCCAGCGTTCTTGTTGTCACCGCCGACCAGTTTGCAGCGCTGGAAACCTACCTCAAGCAAGGCGGGCGGCTGCTTGTCACCGGCGAAACCGGGACCTTCTTCGGCCCCGAGGTGCTCCTCATGCCGCGGGCGCGAAATCTCGCCGCCGGACTGAAACGCCGCTACCCGGATCGCGTCACCATAACCGAGGCCAAACCCGGCCTGGCATACCACCTCGCCCCTGCGAACTCCGCACCGGTTCGCGACCTGCTGCGGCAAGCGGGCGAGCATCCGCCCGTCCTCACC
The DNA here is from genome assembly GCA_018676675.1 of Lentisphaerota bacterium. GTDB lineage: Bacteria > Verrucomicrobiota > Lentisphaeria > Oligosphaerales > JABHEG01 > JABHEG01. Next base: position 2,726 of record JABHEG010000331.1, on the reverse strand, counting down.
GTCGCCAACGCCCCTGAGCACGTGGCCGTCTACCTGAGCCAATCCAAGGCCCGCCCCGGCGTCCTGACCCTCGACCTCGTCAACCATGCCTACGATCTCGCCGACGACCGGATCACGCCCGTTACCGCTACCGACTTCACTGTCGCCCTGCGTCTCCCGGCCTCGTTTTCGTCCGGCGAACTCAGCGCCGAGGCCATTCGGTACGACGAAACCGCGCCGCACAACACCCGGCGGCAAGCGCTCCCCGGCAGTGTCGTGGCGCGGGCCGCGGGCCGCGTCACGCTCCGCGTTCCCCCGTTCACCCATTACCAAATCCTCCGCCTCAGCAGAAGTGGAGCACGCGAACCCGAAAAGGAGAAACAGGAATGAGGACGAGTTTCGTATTGATGGCTTGCAGTTTTGCCGTGGCGCTGCTCTCGGGCTGCACGAGCGTGCGGAAAGCCGGGGAATCCAAGGCCGCAATCGCGCCGATCATCTTGGACAGTCAGGCGCATACCAACCGGATCGCCAAGGAAGGCGACTGGCGATGGGGCGAGGGCGGCGGCGATTGGCAGCAAGACACGCTCTGGGCATCGCCGGGCAAGGGTGAGGCAAAACTCAGCTGGCGCCCGGACCTGCCGGTGTCGGGGAACTACCGTGTCTCGGTCTGGTTTGGCGACGACCCGAACTCGGATCACGCGTCGAATGCGCCCTTCACTGTCCACTACAAGGGCGGCAAGAAAGAGTACAAAGTAGACCAGCAGGGCGCCACTGAGAACTGGCGTGATCTCGGCATCCATCCGTTCACGGCCGGCGCCGCCGGTTACGTGGAGATCAGCAACAATGCTGACGGCAATGTGGTGGCCGACGCGGTGAAGTTCGAATACGTGCCACATGTCGCGAGTGTTATTGGAGGTCTGATGATGAGTCTGGGCAATGGACTGGCGGAAGAACAACCGGTCGTGCAGAACATGGCGCTTTGCGCGGGCCCTGAAAACCTTCTCAAAAACGCGGGTTTCGACAACCTGCTTGATGGCTGGAAGCCTTGGTTCGGGCACGTTGAAACCATTGAAGAGGTGCTCCGCGATGGCGAATTGGCGCGTGCAAGAGGCGCGAACGGTGTTGTTGTAGAAGCCGCCAAGATCGATGGCAAGAACGTCGCACGTATCGTTGTGCCGGATGGCGTCAAGCTTGATTTCCCGCACATCAGCCAGCAGATGCCGTGGGAGCCCGGCTGGGCGGTCGAAGCGAGCATGCGGGCGCGGTCTGTCAGCGTACACGATTCGCACGGCGTCTACCTGTCGTTCAGCTTCTTTGACGGTGACGGCAAACGGCTGTCGTTCGAGCAGGCGGGAGCCGTGCCGAACACCGGCGAGTGGTCGATGACGCTGGTGCGCGGTGTTGCACCTCCCGGCACAAAGACCCTGTCCGTTTCGCTGCTTTGCCAGGGCCACGGTGAGGCCCAGTTCGACAGCGCCATCCTGAAGAGACTCGCTCTGCCAAAGCCGAAACCGTTGACAGGCGCGGTCGCGCTAGACGTAACCGGCGAAGTGGTCTGCGACAGTTTCCGAGGGTTCGGCGCGCAAGACAACGGCTGGTTCTACGCGCCGAACAACGTAAGTCATGGGATTGAGGAACAGGATTTCGCGTTGCGCGAGGGGCGCATCGAGTTCATGGATCCCGACTGGATGCGGATGTTCTTCTGGATCAAGGATTGGTGTCCCAATGCGGACTGGGAGAATTTCACTTTCGACAGCCCCAACATGGAGAGCCATTATCGCACGCTCGATCTCTACCAGCGGATCGGCACAAACGTCAACGTCACCGGCACCGAGTGGACTCTCAAGGCGCCGTTCGCGCAACCGGAAAAGATGGCGCTGGCTCTTGGCGAACTATTCGATTACTTGATCAACACGCGCGGATACACCTGCATCAAAGAGTGGACGCTTACGAACGAGCCAAATCTTGCTTTCCACTCCTTCGGCGGCGACTGGTCGCGCTTCGTTGAGCTACACAAACTGGTCAAGAAGGAGTTCGCGCGGCGCAATCTCGACATCGAAATCGTTGGCAGCGACGACGGGGACGGCTTGCCTTGGTTCGCCAAGTGCGTCAAGGACACCGAGTATTTCGAGACGGTAGACGCGCTTGCGTCGCACTGGTACCCAAATTGGCGCAAGCTGGTATTCGCGCCGAACTTCTACCGCGACCGACTCGAGTTACTGGCCGCCGCCTTGCCGCGAAAGCCGCTGGTTATGGCGGAATACGGCTTCAGCGACGAGCGGATGATACCGCCGTGCATCAATCCCGCTATGGCGGAATATCCTTACGCGCTGTGGACCACCGGCTTCGTGATCGACGGATTGAACCTCGGTGTGGCGGGATACCAGATGTGGTGCCTCGAGCAGTACTGGGGCCCGCATGATATCCTTATGGAACTGGGGCTGTGGACCTTTGAAGACGACCGCAAAGACGTCTTCCCCGCCTACCATGCTTGCGCGAACCTCTCTCGCATGACTGAGGCCGGCGACAAGGTAGTCAAGTGTGTATCGAGCCATCCCCTGCGGGTTCGTGGAGCCGTGGTGGGCAAGACGCTCTTCTGGGTGAACGAAAGCGAAGACGCCGCGAAGGTCAAGATCTCGGGCTTCGACGGCAATCAGGTGCGCATCATGACCCAAGATAACCTCGAGGGCGACCGCGAGTGCGGCCTCGTTACGAGGTTGTCGAACGAGGGCTTCACCGCCCCCGCG
>JABHEG010000206.1 GCA_018676675.1 Lentisphaerota bacterium | reverse complement strand
TCTTGCGGTCACTCCTTACTTGCTGGCTTGCACTGTTCGGCGCCCACCTGAGACACTGCCAATATAGCGCTAACCGCCTGCGCCGCAACAGGTGCCATGGCATTCTGCCCGCTTAAGTTGACGGCATTGGCCCCGGGGGGGCGAGCTACTCCGAGTCCTTCCACCAAATGAGAGTGAAATAGCTTTGGGTTGCGGGAGAGAGGCGGTTGACTTCGGGGCCCGGGGGCGGCAGATTGATGGGCTGATGTCGTGTTGGTCCGTTCGTGCTGGTGCTGTCGGGCCCGTATCAGGAGTTGCGGCAGGTCTCGATGAAGACAACCACCAAACTGCTGGGAAGCCGGCTTTGCACCCCACTGCTCTGCTGTCTATTCGCAGCTTTGCCGGGATGGGGGGCGGAGACGCCGACTCCCGAGGCGACATGGCTGGAGCTCTATGCGACGGTGACTGAGGTGAAAGACGGCAACAATCTGCGTGTTCTGTGTCGGCGGGGATTTGTGCATCAGGTTCGCCTCTCGGGCAGCGACGCACCGGAGATGATGCAGCTGGATGGGAAGAAGGCCCGCGACCGACTGCGCGAGCTTGTCCTCCAGAAGAGGGTGCGCATCAAGCACCGGTACTTCGACTCGCGGGGACGGCTCCTCGGTAAGGTCTACGTAGGTGACATCTGCGCCAACCGCCAGCTGGTGTCTGAGGGGTTGGCCTGGTTCCACGATCTCGATGGGGACTTCCCGGAGCTCGCCGGGGTCGCAACCGAAGCAAGGAGAGCCAAGCTGGGACTATGGAAATATTCCTCCCCCGTTCCACCATGGCAATGGCGGACGGGAGCGCGGGTTGCGCGAGTGGACCGGGACCGAGACAAGAGACCCCGCTTCCCGCGGTCGCAGAGCAGCAATGAACCAAAACTGATCAGTCGTTGACTGGTCTTGACAGGACGTGTCCGCCCTGTGAGTCTGACCACAGACGCAGGCCGGTTGCCAGGTAGACGTGGCCAAGAACCAACCACCCATCGTCAATGTTCGTGAACTGGTGTATCGCGTTGCCGGACGCACCATTCTCAATCAGGTTGACGCCATCATTCACGAGGGTGAGTGCGTCTGTGTGGTCGGCCGTAATGGTTCGGGGAAGTCCACGCTCCTGCGGTTGCTGGCGGGTGACGAGGGACCGACTGACGGCACCATCATGTTGCGAGGGGGCGCCAGGTGTGCGTACCTGGCACAGGTCGCGGACGTCGACCCGGCCAGGACCGTCCGGGAGAACATTCTCGACGGCGTACGCCCAGTGTTGGAGTTGATCGGTCGTTTTGAGCGCCTCCCTCCCCATTCCCCTGAAGCCGCTGCCCTCGAAGCCCGGATTGCCGCGCTTGACGGCTGGACGATTGATACTCGCCTGAATGAGCTGGTGACCTCGTTGAGCGCGCCGTCGTTGTCGCTGCCTGCGGCGAATCTCTCAGGGGGGGAACTGCGGCGTGTCGCGTTGTGTCGGACCTTGATCGGCCAGCCGGACATGGTCTTGCTTGACGAGCCGACCAACCACCTTGACACTGAGGCCATTTCCTGGCTGGAGACCTATATATCGCGCGGCCGCGGCACGTTCGTCTGCGTCACTCACGACCGCGCTTTCCTTGACGCCATTTCGGATCGCGTCCTCGAACTGTCCCATGGCGGGCTTTACTCCTTCGAAGGTGGTTATGTCGAGTACCTTCGGGGTAAGGCAGACCGTGAAGCGACGGCTGAACAACAGGAACTGCGGCGGCAGCGGTTCATTCGGCGTGAGATTGACTGGATCAGGCGCGGTCCGAAGGCTCGCGGGACGAAGTCTCGCAGTCGGATTCAGAGGTTCGATGATGCTGTATCGCGGTCAGATCTGGCCCGGGATGCGGATGTAGAGATCGTCATTCCGCCTCCGCCCCCGAGCGGGCAGCAGGTTGTCTCGTTCGATCGTGTCTGCAAGTCGTACGGTGGCCCCCCTTTGCTCGACCAGTTCAGCTATGAGCTTACCCCGGGGACGCGGCTTGGGATCATCGGGCGGAACGGGCTGGGCAAGACGACCCTGCTGAGGTTGCTTCTTGGGGGAGAGACACCTGATTCGGGCGTCGTTGACGTGGCCGAGCGCACCGTGTTCAACTACATGGATCAGCACCGCGAGCTACTGACGGGAACCAACACTGTGTTTGACGAGGTCGGAGAGGGGCGCGACCATGTGCAGGTCGGGGAACGCCGGCTCAACCTGTGGTCATACCTCAAACGTTTTCTCTTTACCGATGATGAGATCAATACACGGATCGACCAGCTCTCCGGAGGCGAGCAAAGCCGGGTCCTGCTTGCCAAGCTGTTGAGAAGGGGGGGCAACGTCCTGGTCCTTGACGAGCCGACGAATGACCTCGATCTCTCGACTCTGCGCGTTCTCGAGGAGGCCCTCGCCTCATTCGCCGGTTGTGTCATTGTCGTGAGCCACGATCGCTTTTTTCTCAATCGCGTCTGTACTGGAATCCTGGCGTTTGAGGGAGAAGGGCGACTCGTCTATCAGGAAGGCGACTACGATTACTACGCGGACAAACGGGCCGAACGTCCGGCCTCTGCGGCGTTTCCGGCAGCGGGTGCTCCGAAGGCCGTCGAACGTCCTCGGACATCGTCCCGGCGTCTGAAGTGGCGGGAAGAGCGGGAGCTTGAGGGGATGGAGGGCACAATCCTCGCGGCAGAGGAGACCGTCGGCGGCCTGGAGGAGCTTTTCTCACAGCCTGACTTCTTCGAGAAACATGGGCGTGATGCCGCGCGTCTGACTGCTGAGCTTGAGGGAGCGCGTAGTGATGTGGCCCGGCTATACGAACGGTGGGCTGAGCTGGAAGACATGCAGAATGGTGATGGGTGAGGCGGCGCCCCCCCTCGGGATGTCTGCCACCCCCGCTGAGCAGGAGCTTGTATCGATATGCGGTTTACCTTACTCGGGAGTGGTGCGGTACGGGTGGACATGGACCATTGGGGACCTGCCCAGGTGGTCGAGGTGAATGGTGAGGCACTCCTCTTTGACTGTGGCCGGGGCGCCTCAATGCGCTTGACCCAGGCGGGATTCTCACTACTCGATATCAAACGCGCCTTTCTGACGCATTTGCACTATGACCACACATGCGACTTCCCTTACCTTTTCCTCACGTCCTGGGTGATGGGGCGGGATGTGCCGATGGAGGTCGTTGGGCCGCGCGGGACTCAGGCGTTTTGCGACGGGCTTTTCAAAGAGGCCTACCGGGAGGATATCCTCACGCGTCGGGGGCACTCCAGCTATACGCCGCAAGGGTGCGAATACGACGTGTGCGAGGTGACGGACGACGAGGTCTGCATCGAGGGGCCGGGTTACGTGATCCGGATCGTTCATGTCCAACACAAGTCCCACATCCTCGACAACCTGGCGTTCCGGATCGAGGCCAACGGGCGCTCGATTGTCGTGGTGGGGGACACGACGGTCTGCGATGCCCTCCTGGAGCTGGCGACCGGCGCAGATCTTCTTGTCCACGAGTGCTCCTTCCCGTCTGCGATCCTTGAGCGTGAGAATTGGGGAGCGTTCCATACCGATCCCCGGGAGCTCGGGCGTTGGGCTCGCGAACGTGGCGTCAAGAAGTTGTTGCTCAAGCACTTTTGCCTGCGGCCCGGGGTGGTTGAACTCGAGCCGATGGTGGTGGAGGTCCGTGAGGAATTCGGTAGTGCAGGGCTGATTGTCGGTGAGGACTTGATGAGTCTGGAGGTCTGAGCGTCCTCCTGCGGGCGACGAACACAGAGCCGCAAGAGAGCCTGATTCTCGCCGGACGCACTGAGGGAGGAGTACCGAGCCCCAAGCTGCGACAGGGCCGCTTCGCCCGGCCGTTTCTTCGGGCTTCATCCCCACGTGTTTGACCACGAATCGCGGCTTAACTCGTGCCGGATGATTGGGCCCCGATGGGGTCGAAGCTCTTTGCCTCCTACCTTGCTCACGTCCCGTGCGCGGAGTACATTCCTAAGGCCCCCCAATCGGGGCTCGTCAGCCGGTCAGCGGTGTAACGGGAAGAGAGGCGCCGGCACGATGTCGGTATGCGCCGTTCTCCCGGGACTGTCTGTGCGAGAGGCGGGACCGTGGGCTGTGTCTCAAATTGCGTGAAGATATGCGAAAGGGGTTCCAGGGCTGATGGGTTCCTCGTCGGAAGCACTGCGTCAACTGATCTCGGAGCGTGAGAACGCGATGCGTGAGAACGGGACAGTTCTGTTCTCTCAGGCGCGGTACGAGATCCAGCGTATTCTGGGGGAAGGTGGCATGGGGATCACCTGTCTGGCCCATGAGTACAGCGCGGCTGGGCTCAAACGACCGGTCGTCCTCAAGTTTGTCAAGGACAGCTTGCTTCCCCAGCGTCTGAGCCAGTTCCTGAATGAGGTCCAGCTGAGCTCACTGTTCAACCACCCGAATCTGCTGCCGATTTATCGTCTGGAGACCGAGGTGCTGACGCTCGAGTTGGCGAAGACGCGTTCGGCGAAGCGGCGTCCGCATGAGCACACCGTTTATTACGCTGTCATGCAGTACATCGATGGCTGGAATCTGCGCCAGATTGTCGAGCGACTGCGAAATCTGAAGATCCTCCTGCATCATGACATGACGATGTTCATTGTCGGCCGAGTCGCCCGAGGACTGCACTATGTCCACGAGTATTGCGACGAGGCAGGAATGCACCTCGGATTGGTGCATCGGGATATCTCCCCCGAGAACATCCTGATCGACCGCTTTGGGCGTGTCAAAGTGTCCGATTTCGGGATTGCCCGAGCGATGAATGCGCCGACTCAGGAAGGCCTGCCCAGGGCGGGAAATCCGCTCTACTGCTCCCCAGAACAGTTGGAGGGAAGCGTCCTGGACCGCCGGAGTGACATCTATAACATCGGGCTGTTGATGTACTTCCTGTTCACTGACACGGATCGTTTCCGTCCGGAGTCGGCCTCGAGCCAACCCCGCCGTCGGACTCGCCAGAAGATGAAGCGCTCCCCTCTGGACGACCTGCGGAATGTGGATCCTGTGTGCGCCCAGATGTGCGACATTTGTCTTCGCGAGGATCCTGCCGAACGGTACCAAACCTGTGAAGACATGGCGAACGATATCGACATCTACTTCAAGGATCGGCAGCGTGTCCCCAACAACGAGCAGGTCGAGGAAATCCTGAGTGATCTGTTCCGCCCCAAACCAAGCTTCGTCTCGCGGCGTTTCATTGCTCTCACCGGCTCTGCAATCCTCGAGCAACCGGACTTCCGCCCGGACCTGATTTCCGGCGCTGCGGAGCCGATCGGCAACGTGCCTACTGTTCGCCTGGATGAGGATGAATGACGAGCGCCGAGGCCATTGAAAGACTGGAGTCCTACGTCGTGGAGATCATGGCGGGGCGCCGCCGAACACTCTATGACGAGTGCTTCCGGGGCTTCCTCTTCTGCTTCTCACGACTTTACCGGGCTGTGGTTCAGCTGCGCTTGACGCTCTATGAGCAGCGCGTGTTGCGGCAACACATGCTCGGATGTCTGGTGGTCAGTGTGGGCAACCTTACCTGTGGCGGGACAGGGAAGACCCCGGTTGTTGAGGTCTTTGCCAAGACCCTTGCCGCCAATGGGCGTCGAGTTGCCATCCTGAGCAGAGGGTACCGCAGCAAAGCAAAGCCCTTTCTGCAACGCGTCCAGGACTTCTTCCTCAAGACGAACAAGAAGATCCCGCCGCGCGTGGTGTCGGACGGCAAACGTCTGCTCATGGATTCGGCCATGTCGGGCGATGAGCCATACATGCTTGCAAGCAACCTCCCCGACGTCATGGTGGTCGTGGACAAGGATCGAGTGAAGGCGGGTCGCTATGCCATTCGAGAACTCGGGGCTGATACGCTCGTTCTTGATGACGGGTTTCAGTACCTGCGCCTGCGTCCACGGCTCAATATCCTGCTGGTCGACTCGACCCGCCCATTCGATAACCATTACCCACTTCCCCGGGGCTTGCTGCGGGAACCGATCAAGAACCTGCGCCGGGCTGACTATGTGTTCCTGACCAAGTCGTCAGGCGGCAGTCATCTTCGGCATCTCAAGGGCTTCATCCGCAGTCACAACCCACGAGCCGAGATCATTGAGTGCACCCATCGTCCGCAGTACTTGGAGAATGTGTATACCAAGGAGCGTCAGCCATTGGAGGCCCTTCGTGGGCGACGCCTGGCAGCGGTGAGCGGGATCGCGGTGCCGGAGAGCTTCGAGTCCTTCCTGGAGACGTTGGGCGGAGAGGTCGTCTATGCAGAGCGATTCATGGACCATCACCGCTATCGTCAGCAGGAGATCATCGATTTCGTCAACGCCAGCCTCAACCGTGAGGCTGAGATAATTGTGACGACGGAGAAGGACTCTGTTCGCTTCCCGATGCTGGATCGCCGCGACTTGCCCGTCCTCTTCTTGCGGGTTGAGATTGACATCCTGAGTGGTGAAGAGAGTTTCAATGACTGCATCGCCCGTATGTGTTTCGTCTGACGCCTCAGCCCCCTTGGAGACTGGCTTCCAGGCGCTCGTCTGAAAGGCCTCGGTTCCTGTTGCACAACTTCCGACATCCCCGTACAGTACGCTGTTCGCTGACGTTTGGCGGAAGCCAACGTTTTGCGCATATCGTCTTGCTTTGCAAGGACACCTTCTGCTATAATCGGGGGAACCGTGAAGGAGTTCTGTATGGGAGATAGAGTGGGCACAACTGTGAAATACCAACACAGGGGTTGCCGGTTCCTCGTCCTCGCTATCTGTGTTTTCGTTGGTGCTCACACTGGCTCTGCTGTAACCAGCGGCAGTCCCATTTCCGAGAGACGGATTCGCCTTCTGCGGGATGTGATCCGCGACACGCTGAAGAAACGTGGCAGCAGTGGCAGTGATTTCCGCACCTTGAAGGCGGTGAGAGCTGCCTACGGGGAACTTGATAGCTGCCCGTTGAGCCCTTCCCGTCCTGCTTTGGATGAGGTTGCGTGCCGGGAGGCATCCCGCGAGTCCACCCGCCTCCTCGTTGATAAGAAATACCCCGGCCTGGACACGGAGAAGCTCGAGGCTGAGGCCGCTCTGGCGTTTCCCATCTATGAGCCTGGACAGGTCGTAACGGTCAAGTACCAGGCTAACCCCATGCGCATTCACAGCAAGAGCGGGGTGTTCCATGGCCGTGAGGGCAACGTTTTACGCGTGGGCCTGGGGGGACGCCCCATCCAGATTCGGGATATGCGGGGGCTGGCTGGTAATGACGTTGAGCTCCTGAAGTTCGACGTCGAGCGGTCGGAAGCTCTCCGGAAGGCGCAAGTCGAGAAGCGACTGGCTGCGTACGAGGCGAAACGAATCGCCTATGAGAAGACGGTCAGTGCACTCACGTTCAAGGCCGAGAAGAAACGTGCAATCAGGACCAATGAGGAGGCGGGGTACACGTTCTATGACGGGGAGTGGCGCGCTTTGCGTGACTGCGCGGCGATGCTTCTTGAACGTGTTCGGAGCGAGATTCAGAGGGAGCAGGCGGCGAGGCAGAAGCGCCTTCAGCAGCAGCGTCGTCGCGAAACAGAATTGAGCATCGCCTTCCAGGCTTCGTTTGACGCCGCTCCGCCAGCCCACGCTTACCGGGATCCCAAGGCGCTGTTCGGACGGGCGGCGGCCGTGACAACCAGCGATCCCCCGCAGGCGGGGACAGGTGGTGCAGCGAAGCCGAATGACGTCCCGACTGTTGGGGGGGAGCCTGACGGAACTGATCCCGCAACCGAGGGAGAGCCCGAAACGATCGCGGCAAACACCGGAACGGACGATCCCGACGGGGATGGCACCGGCGAAGAAGATCCCCTCAGTGCGGTGAACGTGGATGATGCCGAGGATGTGGCTAAGCTTCAGATAGACATTGCGGAAGACGATGTTGGGATTCCGTTGTGGTTCCTGGGGGCTGTGGCGGGAGTGGTCGTCGTCAGCGTGATCGTGGGGGCGGCTATCCTGATGAAGTCAAAGTCGGGCGGCAGAAGCGAAGCGAAGAAGTTCTTCAAAGCCGGCACAGGGAAGCAACAAAAGAGCTTCTGGCAGATGGCTGAAGCAGACCCCGAGGGGTTCAAGTACGTCGCCTATCGCTATCCGACCCGGGAGCTCGCCCGACAGTCGTTGCTGCAGCTTTCCTACATTACTGAAACGGCTGGCGGGGAGTTGCGTTGCCGTTTGTCCATTCTCTTTGGGTTTTACCCCCACAAGGACAAGTTCGTGGCATTTGTCGGGGGGGAAGACCTGCATTACTCCCAGTGGCGCGAGGCGTCTGCACTGATGCCTGAGATTGAGGATGCTGAGTACTTCCGGGTCAGCACGGCCCCCGATGTCGAGCTCATGATTCCGGACATCCAGAAGCTGTTGGCGGATGAGAGCCTTGAGATCACGTTTATCGAGGAGCATGAAGGGGAGGGCGATGACTTCGCCAAGTACTTCATCTACAGCGCTCCCGACAAAGGGCACGCGATGGTGTTCCTGAAGAAGGCCGAGATCCATGCACCAGGTGTCCACCTCGTAGTGCAGACACCCGAAGGGACATGGGGGCGCGACGAGAACGGGGTCTACGAGGACGAAGAGACCGGAGAAGAGGAAGAGACCGGAGAAGAGGGAGAGGCGTAAGCCGACCTTTCCAGGCGGATCATCCAAGGGGGAGCGCCGTTTGGTTTCTCTGCCGTGCCTGCTCCGTGATTTCAGGCGCCGTGCTCCGGGCCGTCGGCCCTGTACCGCCCTTCTCTCGCTCCTGCGTCAGGCGTTCCCCCTGTTCATAGGGCTCCCCCACTCCACTCTTTCCAGGCTCCCATGAGCCCGATGATCAGGATTGCCAATGCAGCCAGAACCAGGCGCGTGCGCCTTCGTCTGACACGTTTGGCTGCCAGGTCTCTGGCGCTGAAGTACGTCCCGGAGCGTTCGCCCAGATAAGCCACCAGTTTGCGTCGCGCACGCCTGGAACGCAACGGGGTATTCGTGCTGTCGCTGTGACGTGCCATCGGTGCGTCACTCCGGATGGTGGTTAGGGGGGCTCAGGCAGCTTCTCTGCCGGCGGAATCCGCAGTTCCATGCCGGGGCGCAGGACATCTTTCCCCTTGAGCACATCGTGGTTGTAATCACGCAGTGCCGGCCAGTACTTCAACGTTCCGTAGTAGTCTCTGGCCAGCTTGCTGAGGCTGTCCCCCTTTTCAACCACATGGACCTTTTCCTGGGGCTCTTCCGGCTTCCTGGTGACGTTTTCGACGGTTTCCCTGGCTGCTTCGTGAGCCTTGGCAACGAGATTTTGCGCCTGTTCATGGAGTCGCTGGCGGAGGCCTCGGAGTTCTCCGCTCAGGGCCTTCACTCGCTCGAGCAGCTTCTCTTCACGTTCACGAGTCTTAGCCTTCTCCTCTTCCCTTTCCGGGGACGGCACGGGCACCATCACCGGTTCTTCTGTAAGCGAGGGAGCTGCGGAGGCGTAGCGGCCCTGGAGGTCATTGAGGTAGGCCCTTTCGGCTCGCCCTAACCAGCGCACGACGGCCTCAGAGTTCTCGCTTTCCGGACGAGCCCGAAGATAGCATCGGTAATGGTAGATGGCCGTGATGGGATCGGTCCGGACGTCTTCATAGAGCATGCCCAACTGAAGGTGGGCTTTCGCCGCTCCGGGGTTGATTCGCAGGCACTTCTCAAAGGCCTCGATGGCCTCTTCGTTCTTGTGTTCCTGAAGGAGTTGTACCCCGCGCAGAAAATAGGGGTTCTTGTCATCCAGGAGGTGGCTATCAGAACAGCCGGACACGAGCAGAACGGCCAGACACAGCACGGCGTGCCGGGCAAAGCTGCGGGAAGAGGGTAGGCCTCTGATGTGCATCAACGTCATTTTCCTCGTCACGTCTTGTGTCCTACGATCATCTGACGTGCGTGCCTCGGTTCCTGACTTCGGGAGCCCGGCCCGAGCGGTCATGGCGTAGGGGGGCAGATCAATCACGCGGCAGGGAAAGATACCCATCCCTGCGATCAGATCAACCGGTTCACTCAGGGTTCCCCGGAGACAACTCGGGCAGGCCTTCGAGTATGTTGCATGCGCGGCTCATGTGCCGTCTGAACAGGGCCACCGCAATGAACGATGGCCAAAGCACATGAACAGCGTGGAAAATGTGGAAGGCATAGGCACGAGGAACATTGCTTTCCACAGGAAGGACGCTGAGGCAGAGAACAAGCGAGAGGATCATGATCGTCGGAGCCGCCAAGTACACATTCAGCAGGCCTAGCAGGCGATCATAGCGTCGGACTAAAGGGGAAAAATCCGCTTCCATGCGGACAGACTGTCCTGCTTGTCGATCGTGTGTGGTGAGTGTGAATGCGACTCCCGACAGTGTGTAGGCGTGGGGTTCTTTCCTCGAGGCGTCCGCCCGGGCACCCGCGTCCTCCATCGCCGTCGTCCACATGTTCACCTGCGCATTCACGGCTTCATGGGGCAGGTTGATGATGCGCTGACGACGCCTGGGGGTTGCTCTGATCCTGCAGTGGCAGATGATGGCCAGCACCCAAAAGAAGCTCTCGAGTGTGAAGCCGGCTGTCAGAACGAACTGGGCTGTATTCCTTTCCATTCTCTGCCTTCAGTCTCCCGTCTCAACGTGGTCCTCTGGCGGCGCATTGCCCTCCAGGCGGAACACTTTGTCGTTTTCGCGCACCAGAGACTGGAGCCCGACGGTCGCGATGCCCCGCGTCACCGTATCTACTCGAACATCGTTCTGGCGGATTTCCTCAGCTGTGAACGTGACGACACCGGTGGTGGGGCCCTGTATCATGAGCGTGTCGCCTTGGCCGAAGATGTAGTTCTGCACCTTCATCTCAACGGCGCCTGCCTTCCGGTAGTAGTCGCGGACGACGCCGACGTGCTGTTTGCGCACGGTTGCGGCACTCCCGTTGACGCTGGCGAACTCGGCGATCGGGCGGCCGAGGAAGAAGCCCGCCGAGAAGTCACGATTATAGACGGTTCGCGTTTCTTCGACCAACTGTGTTTTCAGGTCTTCCGTGAGTTGCCCGTTATCCCAGGCATCAATGGCTCTGCGGTAAGCTCCGACCACTGTCCGCACGTACTCCGGGTTGCGGTTCCTGCCCTCCAGCTTGAGGGCATCAACGCCGGCATCCAGGAGGCGATCGACAAACGGAAGGGTGCAGAGGTCCTTGGCCGAAAGCACGTAATTGCTGCCCACAGCCAACTCCGCGTCTCCGTCGTCACTGACGATGTGAAACTCACGTCGGCAGTTCTGGTAGCACCTCCCTCGGTTCCCGGAGTGACCGTAGGTGAATTGGGAAAGAAAGCAGCGGCCGGACACGCTGACGCACATCGCCCCGTGGGCGAACACCTCGACGGGAATGTCCGCTTCGTTCCTGATTCGGGTGATGTCTTCCAGCGTGCACTCCCGGGCCGGGATGATGCGTTCGGCCCCGAGTTGCTTGTAGAAACGGGCAGCCTCGACGTTTGCGACCGATGCCTGGGTTGACACGTGGAACGGGACTCCCAGCTCCCGGCAAATCCCGATCAGGGCCGGATCCCAGCAGATCACGGCGTCCACAACTCCTCTACAGGCCTCGATCAGGGTCCGGGCGCTCGGCGTCTCGGCCGTGTAGAGAATCGTGTTGGCGGTGACGTAGACGCTGACACCTTGGGCATGGCACGTTTCCGCTACCCGTCCCAGGTCGCTGACAGAGAAATTCTCGGCCGTGGCCCGCATGTTCAGAGTGCCCAGACCGAGGTAGACGGCATCGCACCCGCCCTGGATTGCAGCTGTCAGGCAGGTCTCGTTACCGGCGGGGGCCAGGAGTTCCGGCCGGTGCCGTGATGGTTCAGGGATGGGTGGCATTACAGATCACTGAGGAACTGGAAGATGCGATCGGGGTGTCCGGGAAGGCCTTCGTGCCCGAAGTCGGGGTAGAGTTCCAGTGACTTCGATGTCTGGATCTTGTTGTAGGCTGCGAATTGGGTTGAGGGAGGGCAGACGGTGTCCATCAAGCCCACAGCCATGTAGATATCGCCTCTGATTCGGGGACAGAGGTGTTGCACATCCACGTATCCCAGCTTGAGGAAGACGTCGTCTTCATGTTCATGGGTCGGGTCGAACCGCCGGAAGTAGTCGCGCAGTTCTGCGTAAGCATCCTTGTCCAGGTCGAGGTCCCAGACGCGTCTGTAGTCCGAGAGGAAAGGGAAGACCGGGGCTGCCTTGTGGATACGTGGCTCGAGGGAGGCGCAAGCCAAGGTGAGTCCTCCGCCTTGGCTACCCCCGGTGGCCCCAACCCGATTCTCATCGACGTCGGGCATGTCCATGACGATTCCCGCCAGCTGTGCCGTGTCCAGGAAGATCTGCCTGTAGAGCAGCTTTTCCGGGGCATCGTCAAGCCCACGGATGATATGTCCGCGCAGGGTCCAGCCACGGACGGCTCCCGAGTCCTCTGACAGTCCTCCCTGGCCGCGGCAGTCGAGGGCTGCCACTGTGAACCCGTTAGCTGCGTAGCCCAGCTTATCCGTCCAGTCCCCGCAGCTGCCCGAGTAGCCGTGGAACATGAGGACGGCGGGGTGAGGAGTGGCGACGGCCCTCGGCTTGATGAGTTTGGCATGGACGCGAGCACCGCCCACTCCGGTGAAGAACATATCGAAGCATTCGGCGAAGGAGGTCTGGAACTCAGCCGGGACAAGCTCGACGTCAGGAGCGATCGCGTGCATCTCGGCCAGCGCCTCGTCCCAGAAGCCCTCAAAGTTCTCGGGCTTCGGGTTCGTGCCTTGGTAGCTCGTGAGCTTCTCAAACGGCATATCAAACAGCAGTGGCATTCCGGAATCTCCTCGAGGCTGCCTTCGTGGGCAGAGCGTTGGGGTTATCTGTGCCTGTCAAGCCCCTGCATGCGGCCGGTGTTGGAGGACGCCCCCCCGTCTCGTCCGGGGTTGCCGGGGCAACTCAACGATTCAGCTGGGTAATGTAGCCGGGAGGGGGCAGCGCGTCGACTGGGCCGGAAGTCCTTCCGCCACGTTCCCTCCGGCCGGACTGAGTGCCTACTGGATACGCCGCTTCGGAGAGTAAAGGGAGCGCTTCCTCCTCTGGTAGCGTCGTCGGGCACGCCTATATTGGTGGGGTACGGCGTGTAAGTGAGCCTCTGCTCTGCAGAAAAGGTTGCCCCTGTGCGCGAAAACCATACCGACAGCCGCGGGATTGGGTTCCTGCTCGCGGCGATCTTCTGCTTTGCCAGCGTTCCAGTCTTCCTGAGGCATTTCACCGGTTTCCTGGATTCCTGGACTGTCAACGGTGTTCGCTATGCGCTGGCGACCTGCTTCTGGCTTCCCGTTGTGCTGCGGACACAAGGCAAGACGGAGGCCGGGGCCAACGTGTGGCGAGATGCCCTTGTGCCGGCTGCGATCAACATCGTGATGCAGATTGGCTGGGCGATGGCTCCGTACCATAACACTGCGGTTGTCATCGGGTTCGTTATCCGCTGCTCGTTCCTCTTCTCCACGCTGTTTGCATGTCTTCTGCTGCCGGTGGAGCGAGGCGTTCTGCGACACCGGTTGTTCTGGGTTGGGGCAGCCGGGATCATTGGGGGACTGACGTTGATGTACCTTGGGAGCCTCACGGCCGGGGGGACAACGTTGCTCGGGATCAGTATTCTGGTCGGTACAGCGGCCCTGTGGGGGCTTTACGGCGTCCTGGTCAGGCAACGGATGGCCCGCTATGGTGCCGCGCTGAGCTTTGGCGTAGTCAGCCTCTACACAGCGGTAGCTCTGGGCGGACTGGCGTTTGCGGTGGGGGATTGGCGTGCGGCGGCGGAGGTGTCATGCCGTGATTGGGGCCTGTTGGTTGTCTCGGCCCTGTTCGGGATAGCTTTTTCCCATGTGTTGCTGTATCGCGCAATTCACATTCTTGGTCCGGTGGCCACTGAGGGAGGCCTGGCGGTTCTCCCCTTTGCGACGGCCTTGGCAGCTGTACTCTTTCTCCACGAGAAGTTGGCCGCCCTCCAATGGCTTGGCGGGGTGCTTCTTGTGGTCAGTTGCGCGTGCTTGATCTCTACTCGTTACCGGAAGTCACCTGCCCGGAACAACGCCGCAACGTCCTGAGATGTCCTCAGATGTGCTTCTGACGGCGATACGTACTGCCTGGCCCAGGGTAGTGAGGTGGACCGAATGGACAACGAATGGATGTGCAGGATACGGGTCATTTCGTTTGATGGAGATGACACGCTTTGGGACTTCGGTCGGGTCATGCGGCACTCGCTGAAGCATGCCCTGGAGGAACTCCGAGTCCATGTTCCCGGGGCCCGTTCCGCTGATCTGACGATTGACGAGATGATTGCCATTCGTGATCGCCTTGCGGGGGCGGAGCGATGCGCCGGCGTGCGCCTGGAAGAGGTACGGAGACTGGCTTTCGAAGAAACTCTGGTGTCCATTGGCGTGCGGGATCCCGCCCTCGCCGGGCATCTGAATGCCGTCTATCTGAAGCATCGATTTGGTGACATCGAGCTCTACGACGATGTGCTTCCGGCGTTTGACGCATTGGCCAAGCGGTTCCAACTTGGGTTGCTCACGAATGGGAATACTTACCCGAAATGCTGTGGTCTGGAGGCGTTCTTTCAGTTTGCGGTCTTTGCTCAGGACCATGGGTTTGAGAAGCCGGATCCCCGCCTCTTCCACGTGGCACTTCAGGAAGCGAATTGCCTGGGTGGAGATATGCTCCACGTTGGCGACTCACTGAGGGCGGATGTCGCAGGGGCTCAGAATGCGGGGGTGAAGAGTGTGTGGCTCAACCGGGACCGTGCCCGGATGACTGGAGCGTGCCGACCTGATCTGGAGATCGCGAGACTGACTGAACTGATCGCGTTGCTGCCCGACGCTGAGAAGGATCGGGAGTAGAGATGACCGAGACTCAACAACACCGGAACGATGCTCTTCAGCTCTTCTTCGTCCTCTTTGCCGTGTCGGCGTTCTTTACCCACATCGGCGTCTCGACCAACGATGGTGTCCGCTACAGCCTTGCCAAGGCGATCGCTACGCGGGGGACACTTTCTGTCGACGGCGTTCTGACCCGCGTTATTCCTGCAGAGATCGCAGTGGATTCGGCAACGTTTGAAGGGCGTCTGTACAGCGACAAGGCTCCCGTCGGGAGTTTCGTCGGGGTTGTTCCCGCTTTCATCGGGCACCATCTGACTTCGCATGAACCCGCCCGCATCTGGCTGACTTCGTGCGTCATGAGTGCGTTGCCGTTCGCGGCCATCGGGGCGCTGCTGTTCCTGGCCGCCCGCCGGGAAGGCCTCGAGACGATCGGGGCTCTGCGGATCGCCGGAGCGCTCACGCTGGGGACCAATCTTCTCTACTGGTCCACGCTCATGTTCAGTCACGCGCTGACGGCTTACCTGGTCTGCCAGTGCGTGTATCTGCTGCGCTATGCCCGAAACAAGCCACGGGGTGACATGGTGGCTGGTATCTGCGCAGGACTGGCCGTCGGCAATGACTATTACATGATCATCTGGCTTCCCGTCCTGGCCGTCTATGTCTTCCACCTGGACCGGCGTCGGTTGCCGCTGGTCGTGGTTGGTGCTGCTCTGGCCGGCACGATACCTGCCATGTACCATGCTGCCGTCTTCGGCAACCCATTCGTGCTCCCGCATCGGTACCACACGAGCTACGCTACGTTCCACGGTCAAGGCGTGTACGGTGTCGGTTGGTTTCGCCCAAAGGCGTTCTGGGACCTTCTCTTGGGGACAGGATATGGCTTGCTGTTCTTCAACCCCGTTCTGTTGCTCTGGGCTTTCCTGGGGCGGGAGAAGCTGCTCAGAAGCCGCGTGCTGTTTGCTTTTGGGATCGGGCTGACCGGTGTTCTCATCGGACTGGTCGGATCAGTCGAGCATCCCTCATACGGGCTGTCGTTGAGTTGGGGCCCGCGCTACCTGTGTCCTGTGATTCCGGTGCTGGCTCTCGCCATACTGCCTGCGGTTGACGAGGCGTTCATGTCGCGGCGTGCCGTCCGGCTGATTATTGGGCTGTCAGCTGCACTGAACGGCTCGCTTCTGCTTGTCTACTTCCTGCCTGGCCCCTTTGAGGGCATTCGCTTTCTGCTGGGCCGTGGCGTGGAGGTGATCCTGTCTACCGGCGGACTGAGTGTGCCGGGCCAGCTCAAGGCTCTCCACGGGATCCCTATCCCAGCTCTGCTCGTGTTCCTCGCTAACGCCGCTGTCCTGGTCTTTCCCTGGGGCCTGTGGGGCTGGCAGAAGCACCAACGGGAGAGGGTGGGGTAACTGTCCGGTGCAGGGGAGTCGCTTCCGGGGGGGGGGCTTGAGCAGACGTTCCTCAGGGTTCCAGTTGTTCGCAGCTCAGCTGACTCGCGGCAGTATCGAGCAGCTTGGTGACCCGTTTTACACTGGGGTAACTTCGGAAGAGGAATCCGCGCTCTGCAAACACGCGACTTTCCTCGATGGCCTCGGCAATGTCGGCGCGCTTGGCCAGAGAGCGGTCCACCCCGATGACGAGTGGCAGGTCTGGTTGGCGGTCGAGCAGCCCCAGGCGCTCAACCAAAGGGGTTGCGTGCCAGCGATGGAAGAGCTCCAGGTGAATGAGCTTGCCGTCGCCATCCTGGAAGGTCAGGTCAGGCACGACCAGAACCTGATCTCCACCGTCCAAAAAATCCGGGGTCGCCACGATTCCCCAGGCCTTCGATTTCTCCTTGAACTGCCGATGGAACATGCGGATCTCGTCAGGGACATAGGCTCCCATCCGCCGATAGGTCCAGAGCGGGCTGCTCTTGTTGGACACATCGATCTTTCGTGATTTGCCTTTCCAGGTGATGTCCGCCCGCAGGCGCCACGTATCGAGGGTTGGCACTGCGGGGAAGAAGGTCGCGAGCTGCAGACCATAGGCCTTGGATCCCTCGAACAGACTGGCGGGGCCATCGATGGTCAGCTGGAGGCGGTTCGCTGTCTTACCCCGTTTGCTCTTTACACGTCTGATGGTCGCGAGGAGCCGCCAGAACCGCATGTACTTGAGGAGCCTCCGGAGTTTGGCCGGGTCGGGGTCGTCCAGCTCGACCTCGAGAGCTCGCGCGCGCAGGAGGAGAGCCTGGACCAGGGCTGTGTTGTAGCGCAGCAGCAGGTCTCGCGCCGACAGATCCCGGAAGCGTAAGAGCTGTTCGTTGGCCGGTAGATCCGCGTAGAGGTCCGCCGTGAGCGTATCCGGCGAGGGCTCTATCCGTTGGCGGACTGCCTCCCGGTAGGCATCCAGGTCCTCTGGTGGCACCCCTTTCAGGACCGCGGCGCTTGCCTCAAATACGGCTTCCCGAATGGCTGGTTGATCTTCCTCACCACCGTGGCCGAAATCTGAACGGTCCTCCAGCAGTTTTCTGAGTCCACGGGCCAGCACCGGGTCCCCATGCACCTGGATCAGCGGCTGGGTCAGTTGGTCGATATCGGCGCGAGTCGGGGGTGGGGTCGAGCGGAATACGGCAAGAAGCTGGTCAGCCGTGCCCTGATGATCAGGATGATCGGCGTTGATGAACAGCGGGACGACTTTGCCGCCTCGTTGGTGGCACTTAATGAGATCTTTGGTAAGCACGGTGCTGTCGCCTGCGTTCGCTGACGGATGTTTCACTGGTTCCGGCGCTGACCAGCTCGTAGAGGCGCGCCTGTTTTCCCTGCACCGGGCGCAGGATTCGACCGAGTCTCTGGACATGCTCCCGGATGCTTCCCGTGCCCGATACGATGATCCCGACGCTTGCCTCAGGCACATCGATCCCCTCATTCAGCACTTTGCTGGTGACCAGCACGGGATACGTGCCGGCTCGGAAGGCCTCGAGGAAGGCTCGTCGTTCCTGTATCCTGGTGTGATGGGTCAAGACCGGGACGAGAAACTGTCGGCCGATGTCATAGGCCGTGTCGTTGTCAGCTGTGAACACCAGGATACGCTCGCCTGCGTGGGTCCGGAACAGCTCCCAGAGATGGCGGAACTTGGCCCTGGAGCGACGGGCGATGGTGCGTTGCGAAAGGTAAGCATTGAAGGCTTCCTGGCCCCCGGCCAAACGGGCGCACAGACCCACGAACTGGGACCACCCGCGCGGGTCCGAGAAGTTGATTCTGTTATTGCGGACGAAGTCCATGTAGACGGCGCGCTGGCGCGTGTATTCCTCTTGCTCGTCGGGATCGAGATCCAGCTCGATGCGCACCGTCTTGTATGGCGCGAGGACGGTTCCTTCCATCTCATCAATGTCGCGCCGGAAGCACAGCGGGCCGAGGAGACCGGCGAGGATGCTGTCGTCCTGTTCATTGCCTTCAGGGGTGGCCGTCAGGCCGAGACGGAAGGGAGCGATGCACATGTTTGCCAGCTGGCGGTAGACGGGGCCGGGCAAGTGGTGACACTCGTCGGCGATGAGCAGACCGAAGCGGTTCCCGATGAACTCCATCATAATGGCCGCGGAGTCATAGGTGCTGACGGTTATGGGTTGCACATCTCGACTTCCGCCTCCGAGCATGCCGACGGGCATTCGGAAGGCTTCACCCAGTTGCGTGCTCCACTGCTGGACCAAATCAATGGTGGGGGCCACGACGAGAGTTGGTCGTTGCGTCTCACGCATGGCCAGCTGTGCGACATAGGATTTCCCCGAGCCTGTCGGCAGGACCACAGTCCCGCGCCGGTCGTTCTCCTGCCAGGCACGCACGGCATCGCGTTGGTAGGGACGGGGCTCGTGCGGACTTCGCAGCAGCAGGTCGAGGGGGGCGAAGTCCCGGGCTCGGTCTGTGAAGGGGACGCCTGATCGGTGCAGGGATAGGACAATTGGGGCGTAGTTCCTGGCCTCCGAACGCAGTTTGCCGATGCGGGGATCAGGTGTGCAGTAACTCGTGACTTCACTGAGGACCTCTTCCTCCCCGTCGAGGACGAGTGTCCCGTAATCGAAGTCGATAGTCACCATGGTTTGCGGACCTCAACGCAGTCGCGTGGTTTGAGGAGGACGGGAAGCGCGAGGCAAATATACGTCCAGCTCCTGTGAACGCACGTTTGGGGCGCCGTCACAGCTTGTTCAAGAGGCGGCAATCGGTAAGTTAGGCTTGCGAAGGAAGCTGCCCCTCAGCCATAGGCCGCTGCCAGTCACTCCCACGCCGCAGGGAAGGCAATGGTTGATCCAGACAGGAGAATGCATGTCGACGCTGTACGTGATAGCCACGCCGATCGGGAATCTGGAAGATGTGAGCGATCGTGCGCGCAGGACGTTGGCGGAAGTAGATGCGCTGGCGTGTGAGGATACGCGTCGCACCAGGGTCCTGCTCGAACGCCACGAGATTCCGCGTCCTGCCCATGTCTTTCCTTGCCACGAGCACAACGAGGAGCGCGTCTGGGGGCGTGTTCTGGGCCTCCTCACGGAGGGGGCGAGCGTCGGTATTGTGAGCAATGCGGGATACCCGGGCGTCAGCGACCCGGGGTATGTGCTGATTTCCCGTGCTGTCGAGGCCGGGATCCGAGTGGAGGTGATCCCCGGTCCGAGTGCGGTCGAAACAGCCCTGCTCACGTCAGGTCTGCCCACGTCGTCGTACACGTTCAAGGGGTTTCCGCCCCGCAAGGGAGGGCGTCTGCGAACGTTCCTTGGGCAGGACGGCGATCTGCCTCACACCCAGGTGTTCTTCGAGTCTCCCATGCGCATCGTCAAGTTCCTTGCGGCAGCGTTGGAGGTGCTTGGTGACCGGCGCGCGGCTGTTTGTATCGAGCTTACCAAGAAGTTTGAGCGCGTTCACCGCGGGTACATCAGCGATCTGATCGAGGAACTCACCGATCGGCGGATCAAAGGGGAGGTGACGATTGTTGTGGCAGGCAATCATCCGAAGTTCACGCGTCAGGAGGAGAGGGGGCCAGAGGCGGCGGAAGCTGAGGTCGTTTTGGCTGGAGGCTGAGGTGCCGGGCGTTCTATCCACGGCTTGGGAGATTGCGGCCCTGTCCTGCTGATTCGTTCCGGAGGGTGAGGCGATGACTAGTGGCGTCGGGCGCGAATCGCGAGCCCACCCCCGGGCCAGTCTTCGATGAGGCTTCGTCCGGGACGGCAAGAGGCGATGCCGAGTATCGTCGTTGGGCGCCCGGGCGGAGAATCGCGAAGAATGGTCCGCCCGTAAGGGTTGCCAGGAAACGGAAAGGCCTTATTCGTCGAATGATGAACGCCGAGCCAAGAAACAGTGCCCGGCCTACGGCTTACCGATCCCTGGCGCGGGAGCATTCCGGCCTCCTCGGTACGTACGCCTGTACGCACCAAGGTGCCCGAAACACTTCCACATCCAGGCATCAGCAAGGGGTGGGCCCGTTATTCGGGCCCGCCGCCACCAGGAACGGCACGCTGGCGGATGAACTGGCGGGGCTCACGCGCCCCGGGGAACTCTGTGAGCCTGGGGCGGACGGCGTTGTCCGCTGCGTTGCCTGTGCTCACCAGTGTCGCATTCCCGAAGGCGGCTCCGGGGTCTGTCTGCTGCGAAGCAACCGAGGGGGGATACTGCGCGTACCGTGGGGATACGTCTCGGGAGTTGCGTGTGATCCAGTCGAGAAGAAGCCGTTCTTTCACCTGCTTCCGGGAGGCGAGGCGCTGAGCTTCGGCATGCTGGGGTGCAACTTCCGTTGCGCATTTTGCCAAAACTGGGAGACCTCCCAGGTGTTGCGTGACCCCGAAGCCACTGCCACCCGTCAAGTAGTTACCCCTGAGATGGTTGTGGATTGGGGGAGGCGCCAGGGGGCGCAGATCATTGCGAGTACCTACAACGAGCCGCTCATCACGTCAGAATGGGGACGCGATATTTTCGCGCTCGGACGGGAGGCCGGCATGCTCACCTGCTACGTCTCCAACGGGTTTGCATCCCCCCAGGTAATCGATTGGCTGGACCCTTGGCTCGACGCGATGAACGTCGACCTCAAATGCTTCACGGATGAGGGATACCGTCAACTGGGGGGCCGGCTTGAGCCCGTCTGCGATACCATCCGTGCGCTCTCAGGGCGAGGGAAGTGGCTGGAGGTGATTACGTTGATCGTGCCCGGTTTCAATGACGGCGAGAAGGAGCTTAGCTCGTTGGCTGAGTTCCTGGTGTCGGTCAGCCCTGATATTCCCTGGCACGTTTCGGCGTACCACGCAGCTTACAGGATGAGTGCGGGACCTCGGCGGACGTCAACAGATGCGCTACGCAAGGCGCTGGAGATTGGTCGGTCGGCCGGTGTGCGCTATGTGTATGCAGGTAATGTCCGGGCGATGGATGGTTCCAGGCATGAGTGCACGTACTGCCACTCCTGCGGACACACGCTGGTGGAACGGCAGGGGTTCCGTCTGCTGCGGAACGACCTGCGCGACGGGCGCTGCCCGGTCTGCGGAGTACGGATTCCGGGAATCTGGTCCCGAAACAAGGAGCAACAGGATGACTGACCGTGGCCCCTACGATCTCAGCGGGAAAGTGTGCGTCATCACTGGGGGAAGCGGAGTGCTTTGCGGGGCGCTCGCCCAGGCACTGGCGAAGCAGGGCGGGGCGGTGGTCATTCTCGGGCATTCCCGGATGGAAAAGGCGGAGGAGTTGGCCGCGGAGATCGGGGGGGAAGGTGGTGACGCTCTGGCGCTACAGGCGGATGTTCTGGACCGAGCGTCACTAGAACAGGTCTGCGGGCGTGTCCTGAGCCAGTACGGCCATGTTGACGTTCTGATCAACGGCGCCGGGGGGGCCAGGAAAGACGCGACCACAAGTCCCGAACTCTCCTTCTTTGAGTTGCCTGAAGCGGCCATTCGTTGGGTGTTCGATCTGAACTTCATGGGGACGTTTCTGGCCTCTCAGGTCTTTGGTGAGGCCATGGTGAACGGGCGCGGAGGGAGCGTACTCAATGTCGCGTCGATGGGGGCGTTGCGCCCGTTGACGCGAAGCGTGGCCTACTCAGCGGCCAAGTCGGCCGTGGTCAATTTCACCGAGTGGCTGGCAGTTCACATGTCCCAGGAGTATGACTCGCAGGTGCGGGTGAATGCATTGGTGCCTGGGTTCTTCCTGACGGACCAGAACCGCTTCCTGCTACTGGACGTGGAATCCGGCGGGTTCAGCGAGCGGGGACAGCGCATTGTCGAGCACACCCCCATGGGGCGACTCGGAGCTCCGGATGACCTGGTGGGGCCTGCGCTTTTTCTGCTTTCTGAAAGTGCGCGCTTTGTCCATGGTACGACCCTGGTCGTCGATGGCGGCCTGGGGGCTTATGGCGGGGTCTGAGCCCATAAAAGCAGGCCGATTTCCTTGATTTCGGCCGTGGCTATGGTATTGATTGCTCTGTGCCCGGGCGGTCGCATGTACGGCCCGTGTGGATGGTCGCCATGCCACGCAATGTCTGAGCGCACAGATGCAGGGAGTAGAGTGCGATGATCCTTTTTCGGTGTTCTTGCGGTTCTGCCCATGGCGTAGACGAACGCTATGCAGGTGGGACTGCGCAGTGCGATAGCTGCGGGCAACGGCTCCCGATTCCGGCGGATTCCGATCCCGAAGTAGCCCTGATTTACAAGTCGGGGGAGTCCGAGGATGGGATCCCGATGGTTCGGGCCGATGTCGCCGGGATGCTGGCGTCGGGGCAGCTGTCCTCTACCGACCTTTTCTGGCACGAGAACACCTGGCATCCGCTTGAGGACATCATGGGGGACTCCGATCTGCTGGATGAAGAGAAGGAGCGCCAGCTGGCGTTGAAGGCGGCGGACGCGGCCGGACAGGACCTGAAGGAACTGGAAGACTGTATCGGTGAACTTGCGCCCCTACATCAGGTTCCTGAAGCGATCCCTGTAGCGGAAGCTGTTGACGAGAGCAAGCCGAAGAGTAAGGGGCGCCGCGGGTTCCCCTTTGGGCGGAAGAAGAAGAAGGAGGCGGAGGCTGTCGAGGAGAGCGGCGAAGCGGCCGTGGCGGAAGTGGAAGCCAAACCCCGCAACAAGAAGGTCTACATCGCGACGCAGGCCCTCATGGGAGTGCTGGCTGTTGGGTTGGGATTTAAGTTTGGGATTGGTCCTCTGATCTCGAGCGTCCGCAAGAAGCCCATGCGGGTGGTCGTTCAGAACCATGAGGACATCGATTACGTGGCGAAATTGGGATGGCGTCGCCTGACGCAGGAGTTGTACAAGGAGTCGATCTGCGGGTTCGAGGTGTTTGTAGGGATGCCGGAGAAACAGACACTCCGGGTGGCCCCCAAAGAGGGTGATGGTGAGAGCTTCAAGCTGAAGATTCCTCTGCGCCCCGGCGGACTTCTCATGGTCAACCTGAAGCAGAAGGGCAAGTACGGCGTTTTTGACCTGGCTGCCGTGCGCGGGAAGAAAGCGGGAGCTGAACTGGGGCGTCTGGCAAGTGAGATCTCGAAGAACGTGGCCCCAAAGTCAGCCACCGGGGCTGCGAATAGCGCCCACAAGATTGCAGTCGCCAGCTTCACGGGAACGGTGGATGACCTGCTGTTCTATGGGGATGACTACCGGTTCCCTGTCATCGCGATGTATGGCGTCGCACCGGAGGAGGACAAGAAAGCAAAGGACAAGCCGTTCCTGGCCTACCCGCCGATTCGCCAGGTCGCCTTCTCCGGCGGAAACGCTACCTACGACCACCGTGCGCCGAAGGTCATCAAGTGTTCGCTCAGGTTCCCCGGGAATGTTAAGGTCATCCGTCTCTCCAAGGCGACCAGTGTTAAGCTTGACCCGAAACGCCTGCCCAATATTGAGATGGCGAATGACTCGAAGAAGGTCAGTTTGAGCATGCGGATTCCACAGAACGGCTTCAAGGTGAACAAACGGGCCTTCAATGGGGAGTGGGATTACCGCGCAAGTCGGCCACTTGGGGGGAAGAAGCCGGTTTGGACGTGGTCGTGGACGTATCGGGGGAATTCCTATGTCGGCGGGAAGCACTTCCGAGCTACCGTAACCGTACGCCCGGGCGGCAAAGAGACCAGGAAAGTCGACGAGATCAAGCAACCTCGTTAGCGTGCCCTGATCCCTTCTCGCAGATGATCCAGCCCCGCTGTGCCAGCGCCGCCGTCAGTCCACTGACGCGCGTCGTGGCAATGTCACGCGGAAGGTGGTCCAGGTTGGGCCTTCGGCCGGATCGGCATTGGAGGAGACGTGGATGTCTCCACGGTGCATTTTGACAATGCCGTAGGTCACCGAAAGGCCAAGCCCCGTTCCCTTGCCGATCTGCTTGGTGGTGAAAAAGGGCTCGAAGATCTTGGGGAGGTTCTCGTCGGCAATCCCTATCCCCGTGTCATGCACGAGGAAGGTAACGGTCGCGTCATCGCCTTTGGTCGTGATCGTCAGTTTTCCTCCGTCAGGCATCGCGGCCAGGCCATTGCTCACCAAGTTGGTCAGGACTTGAGCAAGCTGATCGACATCGACGTCGGCGATGGGGTCATCGATGCTGTGCTCCATCGTGACCTGGACACCGTCGGTGCTCGGGACTGCCCGGATGCAGCGATCGACCAGCTCGCGAATATCGGCCGGTTCCCGGACAACCTTGTTCTGCCGGGCGAAATCCAGCAATCTGGCCACAATCTTCTTGCACCTGTCAGCCTGTTCCGCGATCATCTGGAAATCTTCCTGGAGGTCGGGATACTTCTGGGCTTGTTCCAGGAGAATGTGGGAATACATCAGCACGACTCCCAGCGGGTTGTTGACCTCGTGGGCTACGCCCGCCGCCAGCTGCCCCATGCTGGCCAGGCGTTCTGAGTGCATGAGTGCATCCTGGGTGTCAGCCAGCTCCTGATGGGAGTCGGCGAGCTGGTCGACTGTGCTGCGCAGCTCTTCTATCGTGTACGGCAGACACATCTCTGTTTCGGCCATCCCTTTGAAGATCGCGATTGCGTGCTCGCGGCAGGTGTCATAGCCGCAGGCCCCGCAGTTCAATTCGTCCTCGATAGTTGACTTCCCGAGGCGCTCAAGGATCTCACGCAGGTCTGCGTCGGTTGGGGTTGGGATCCGCTGGTCGTTGCGGATGTAGGTTCGGCGCAGGTCGATCCCGGCAAACGTATTCAGTTGTCGATTCCATTGGTCCTGGTCGAATCGCGAGCACCGGTTCCGGACGTATCGGCTGACCCGACTTCGTCTTCCGAAGAGAGGCGTGTCCCGACTGACTCCTGCTCCCATGATGCAACCGGTGCAGCAGAGCACTTCAAGGAGTTTTGCATCCAGGTCCCCGGTCTCGAACTCGCGCAGCGCTTCGACGAAGGCCGTGCATCCATCGGTGGCAACCACGGTGTTGTCTATGAGATCTTCCTTGATATCCGCCGCCTGGAAGAGGCCTCGGCTGATCGCGAACAGCGCTCCTTGTCCCGCGTGGGGTGGATCGAAGTCCGAAGGGGACACGGAATCCGGGGCGATGTCCTCCGCGTCCAGCATTTGTCTGAGTTCGGCAAAGGTCAGGACCTCATCGACTTCGCCGGCCAGCGACGTGTCCCGGGCTTCTCCCTTCTTGGCGATGCAGGGACCAATGAAGACGATGCGAGTTTGCTCGGAGTCGAGAGATCTGACGACTCGGGCCATCGCGATCATCGGGGAGACGATGGGGGCGAGATTTTCCGCGAGAGCGGGATGGTAGCGTTGTACGTAACCCACGATGGCGGGGCAGGTTGCGGCTATACGCCGCTGCGTGCCGTCCCCTTCGTCGAGCATCCGACGGTACGCCTTGGCCACCAGATCAGCTCCGAAACCTACCTCAAAGACGGAGTCAAAGCCCAGCGCACGGAGCATACCGACCACGTTCTCATACTCGCAGCTGTCGAACTCAGCAGGGAAACTCGGGGCAACGATCGCGGCCACCCGGGCAGGGCTGTCCAACAGCGCCCGAACCGGTCCTGTACCGTCTTCCACGCATTTGGCCCCCTGGCTGCACACGCGGACACAGTTCCCACAGCCGACGCAACGTTCCGCAACGACTTCCGCCTGACCGTCAGCAATCCGGATGGCTTTTGCCGGACACTCCCGGACGCACGTGTAACACACGCGACAGCGCTCGGGGGCCGTTCGGACAAGCTGCCGTTCTGCTGGTTCTGTCATTCGTCTCTTTTCGTCTGCTGCTACAGTTGAGCGTGTCTCCGAATCGCACCCGTCGGACTCAATAAGGGGATTGGCCGGCCCGGGAACCGCATCCGAAATGTAACCCGAAAAGAGGCCTCCCGCCACGTGAAAACGTGCTCAGAGGGGGCCATTTCGTGGGAATAAGGAAAAATAGCGCCAATAAATGGACATGGGTGTTGACGGGTGGGAGAGAGGCTGATATCTTCCAAATAGAGAAAAAACACGCGATTGAAGCATCTACGGAAGTGGTTGACGTATGACTACCCAATGTGATCATGCTGGAAAACTGACTCAGATCCCCCGGCCATCGTTACGGCGTCTACCGTCGTATTTGCGTCTTCTTCGGCAACTGCAGGCGCAGGAACGTACATCGGTGTCGTGCACCGTTTTGGCAGAGTTCCTTCGTCGGGATGCCACGCAGGTCCGGAAGGACCTTTCCTACACCGGGATCGCGGGCAAGCCGAAGGTTGGGTATCAGCTCGATGGGCTGATTCAGGCGATCGAGCGCTTTCTCGGCTGGGATAACGTATCAGAGGCTTTCTTGGTTGGGGTCGGCAATCTTGGCCGAGCACTGCTTGGTTACGATGGTTTCAGCAGCAAGGGACTGTCGATCGTTGCCGCGTTCGACGTGGATGAACGGAAGGTCGGGACCGAGATCCACGGGCGCCATGTACTGGCCTTGGACAGGTTGCCGGGCTTGGCTCAGCGTCTGCATGTCAGTCTGGGGATCATCACGACGCCGGGGGAAGGGGCGCAGGGCGTGGCCGATGCGATGGTTTCCGGTGGGATCAGAGCGATCTGGAATTTTGCTCCGGTGCTTCTGTCTGTTCCTGAGCATGTCGTGGTTGAGAATGAACAACTGTCGGCCAGCCTGGCCGTGATTTCTCAGCGGCTGGCCAAGGCTCGTATGCAGCAGGGCAACCCATTGCCTGACTGACGGTGCCATCCGCCGGACGTGATCCGGTGTGGAGCCCCGACACGCTTGGCTTCCTACCCACGTCTGCGGCAGCCTGCGGGGGCACGCGCTCTGTAGGCTGCGTTTTTCAAGCTTCTCGGTCGTTTACGTGTTCTGGAGTCCGAAAGATGTCACAGCAAGAGACCTTGCCCGAGATCTGCATCTGCATGGGCAGTTCTTGTTTCGCCCGAGGGAACAGCCAGAATCTGGCGGCGATTCGGGCCTACCTGGAGGACGTGGGTATGCTTGAGCATGTGGCCCTCGGCATTCGAGGCTGTCTCTGCATGGACAAGTGCAAAGACGGGCCGATGATTTCGATAGACGGTGTCACGTACGATCGGGTCGATCCGAACTCGTGTCGGGACCTCATGCAGGCGCACTTCCCGCAGACGGTGGAACGGGCAACGGCCCCCTGATGTGCGTCGTCTGAACCCAGCCATGAGGCGACAGTGCCGGAGCTCTCCCATGGAAAAGCAGCAACCGATTTACACCGAGAAGACGGAGTGCCAGGACTGCTGCAAGTGCGTCCGAAAGTGCCCGGTCAAGGCTATCCGCGTGGAGAACGGCAGCGCGATGGTGATGCCGGATCGGTGCGTGGCCTGCGGTACCTGTGTTGCCGTGTGTCCGGTCGGGGCAAAGCGCGTTCGTGATGACTTGGGGCGGGTTCGCCATCTCCTGCGCAGCGGAGCACGGGTGTATGCGTCGCTCGCACCTTCCTTTGTCTCCGATTTCACGGATGTCTCTGCAGACGTGTTGATCGCCGCGTTGCGCAAACTGGGCTTCGCCGGAGTCTCGGAGACTGCCCTCGGTGCTCAAGAGGTATCGGCGACACTCCGGCATGAACTCCGAGATCAGACTCCCCGCGTCATCATCTCATCTGCCTGTCCGACGATCGTTGAACTCATCGGGAAGTACCTGCCCGAGCGCCTGGCTGATGTCACCGACCTGTGTTCTCCCCTGTTGGCTCACAGTCGTCTGCTGAAACAGGAGTTGGGTGAGGACGCCCGGGTTGTCTTCATAGGCCCTTGCATCGCCAAGAAGATCGAGGCGGATTCGTTTGGGGATCTGGTCGACATCGCGATCAGCTTTAGAGACTTGCGTGAGTGGATGGAGGAGGACGGCATAGACCTCCAGCAGATGACGTCAGGGCCGGAAGACCGCTTTGTGCCCGGGCCTGCCAAGGAGGGAGCTCTGTACCCGGTTGATGGCGGCATGATCGCAGGAATTCAGGCTGATTGCACTGTGCACGACGCCCATTTCATGGCCTTCTCCGGCGTGGACAGTGTGGTCAAGGCCCTGGATGAGATGCAGTCTCTTCCTTTGACCAAACCTGTTTTCCTCGAACTCCTGGCTTGTGAAGGGGGTTGCGTGAACGGCCCTCAGGCGGCCGGTCAGTGCGCGACGATCGCCAAACGCCATCGCGTGATCGACTACACCGAGTATGACCCTGCCACTATTGCCGAGACGCCCGTGGTGGATGTCGCGCTGATCCGGGCCGTGACGCCGGTTGATCAGGTCGAACACGGCGAGGATGATGTTCTAGAGGCACTGCGCATGGTGGGCAAGTACACCGCTGAGGATGAGCTGAACTGCGGTGGCTGTGGCTATGCCGACTGCCGTGAGTTTGCCGAGGCGCTTCTCGACGGCAAGGCCGAACCGACTATGTGCATTTCCTACATGAAGAAACTCGCCCAGAAGAAGGCGAATGCTCTGATTCAGACCATGCCGTCCGGTGTGGTGATCGTCCAGCGGAACCTGCGCATTGTGGAATGCAACCAGCGTTTTGCTGAACTTATGGGGCCGGATGCCGTGCTCTGCCATGAAGCGAACCCGGGGCTTGAGGGGGCGTTGCTCCCCAAGGTGGCCCCGTTCTTCGCCGGCTTCTTCGAGCGCGTTCTCGAAGGTGGTGAGGAGGTCCTCGATCGTGACGTCGAGCATGCGAACACGGTCTACCGGATGTCTATCTTCACAATCGAGCGGCACCGCATCGTCGGGGGGATCATCCAGGACATCACCGAACCCGCCGTACAGAAAGAGCAGGTGATCCGGGAGGCGCAGGATGTCATCCACAAGCACTTGACGACCGTGCAGAAGATCGCCTACCTGCTGGGGGAAAATGCCGCTGAATCACAGATCAGCCTCAACGCGATTATCGATTCCTTCTCGCCGAAGTCGATTGATGATCAGGGGAAGGAACGATGACCACATCGTGCTTCATCGAGGTTGATCACTACCAGGTCGGCAAACACAGTGAGCCGGTCAGTGGTGACGCGTTTCTGTCCCAGAAGGTCGGCGACCGTGATCGGGTGATCTCTGTGCTGGCGGATGGCCTGGGAAGCGGCATAAAGGCGAGTGTTCTGGCCACGTTGACCAGCAGCATGGCCCTCAAGTTCGTCTCCGTGGACACCGACATCGAGAAAACGGCCGGGATCATGATGGACATCCTGCCCGTGTGCAGCGAACGCCGGATCGGCTACTCGACCTTCACCATCGTGGACATTGATTCCGCAGGCGACACGCGTATCATCGAGCATGACAATCCGCCCTTTATGCTGATTCGGAATGGCCGCCTGGCCGAGGTCCGGAAGACGACGATTGATCTGGGGTGCCGGGAAGGGGTGCCCGGGGAGCGGCAGCTGTCCTCCGCCCACCTGCGCTGTCGCTTCGGGGACCGGATCGTGTTCTTCTCCGACGGGGTGAACCAGTCCGGGATGGGGCGTCCGAACATGCCGCTTGGCTGGGGGACAGATGAGGTGGGGCTGTTCGTGACCGAGGAGGTCGGGCGCAATCCCCACATTTCGGCGCGGGATCTTGCTCGTCGGGTGGTTGAGAGAGCAGTCGCCAACGATGAGCATGCATCTAAAGACGACACCACGTGTGGGGTCATCTACTTCCGACGTCCGCGACGCCTGCTTGTGGTCACCGGCCCGCCGTTCTCGAAGCGGAACGACAGCCTCATGGCCAGCACGCTGGAGGGGTTCCAGGGGCGCAAAGCCGTCTGTGGGGGAACGACAGCGCGGATCATTTCAAGGGAACTCAAACGGGAGGTCACTCTCGACCTGGCGAACGTCTCAGGTGACATTCCTCCGGGATCGACCATGCCGGGGATAGACCTGGTGACTGAGGGGACGATCACCCTGGCCAAAGTAGCCGAGCTCCTCGAGCAGGGGAGGAAACCGGAGGATCTGCCCCGTAACCCGGCAACAGCGATGGTGAGCCATCTGCTGAACAGTGATGTCATCCACTTCCTGGTTGGAACGCGCATCAACGAGGCGCATCAGGACCCGAATGTCCCGGTTGACCTGGACATCCGCCGCAACATCGTCAAGAAGGTCCGCGATCTTCTCGACAGCCGCTACCTCAAAGAGACCGAACTGACGTTCATCTGAGGGGGGTGCTTCCGGATGCGGGGTGGGGCCTCTACTCAGATCAGGCCACGGTGCAATTTCCCGGCAAGGTCAGCGACGACGGCAAACCGGCGGGGTTGACGCGCTTGGTGTGTGAACGAACGCCTTGGGCATCGCATCCCTCAGGCGCACACTGCCGGAGTCCCCCAATGCTATTGACTCTCTCTGCCCCCCGTGTCTGGCCGAAGAGTCGCCGGGTGGCACCGCCTCCCACATTGTGTGCTTCTCGAGAGTGGGAGGGGCTGCCATGCCGCGACCGTCTCCAGAGAAAGTTGATAGCATTGCGGAGTCCCCCCCCCAGCCGAGCCCGAGTGGCGCTCATTTCAGGTGTACTACGGCGACATCCTGTGCAGGGACGGTCACGCGCATCTGCGCCGGTGTGTCGGTCTTCAGGTCCGTGCCGTAAACCGCGCCTGCCTGTCCGGGCAACACGTCCTTGTTCTTGAGCAGGACGCTCATGGCTTTCTCGCCCTCGTTGAAAAGCAGGACAACACGTTCCGCCCCTTTTCTCAGAACCAGCACATCCGGGTACGCCAAACTGTCGCATGCGGCCAGGTCGTCCGCTCGTTCGCCCTTGTGGAAGAGGTCTTCGTATTCGGCCATGACACGGGTTGCTTCGCCGATCCAGTACAGCATACCGCCCGGGCACTGTATCGAACTGTGCAGGTCTACGCCGCCGCCGTGCGCTGCCACGACCCTCAGGACCTGGGTCTTCCAAGTCTTTGGCTCTATGTAGCCGCTGGGCGAAAGAACGGTCCATTTGCGCCAGTATTCGCGATGGTCCTGTTCTCGCCGCCACGCGTAGAAGTTGAAGAACGCGAAGCGCTGTCCCATCACCAGAGGCCGTGCCAGGCCGCATTCGTCGCGCAGGAACGTGGCGTTGCGATCCAGTGCTCTCTGCTGATAGCCGTCAGCCACTCCGTTGCCGGGGGACCCGGGGAACGCTCTGTCGAGATTGCCCCGCAGTGCCTGCCAGAACTTGCGGTGCGCCATCCAGGAGTACATCATGTACTCTCGGCCGAGCTCGTTCGCCGCGCGCTTGCACACCTTGGCAATATCCCCGTCCTGCTGGCTGCGGAAGTCGTGCCATTCCTTTTTGTAGGAGGCGAAGATGTTGCGGTCGGCGAGGTCGGCGTCTGCGGGCAGGTCGCCCCACTTGCGGAATGTCTCTTTGCAGCCGTCGCAGAAGCACCAACTGCCTTTCCCGCTCTTGGGCGTCGAGTAGATGGAGGCTCCGGCCCAGGGCGCTTCCTCAAAGTCGCTCCAGACAATGGAACACCCGGGCAGGAGACTGACCCGTAGCCGGTAGTTCGCGAGGACCTCGCGGTGGAATGCTTCCCTCCCTTCTCCCAACGCGTACGAAGGGCACCACTGCCCCTTGGTCTCCCACGTGTTGCTGTCTTCCCAGTACCTGGCACGTGCCCGGGGCTCTTCGGCCATCCACTTGTAGAGAAACTGCTTGGTTCCCTGCGGTGCGTCGAATGGGGGTTCTTTTGTCCCGTGATAGGGGTAGTTTGCCCACAGGATCATCCGGCCATTCTCTTCGTTCACGACGCGGTCATGGATGGCCTTCAGGTAGGGATCATTGGTGGTGTTTCTTGTCGCTCTGACGCTGAGGACCCACGTATTGAAACCTGCCTGGAACGACTGAGTGCAGTGTTGGGCCAAGTGCTCGTGGGAGATTTGGGAATATCGCCATGGCTTCGCGTTGAACTGTGAGATCATCACGTTCTTCAGCATTCTGCCGTTGATGGGAGGCAGAATCCGGACCGGGATTTTCTGCTGCAGTTCGGTGAAATTGCCCTTGGCCTGCCGCCGGCAGTACCATGCGGTCGTTTCCCCCGTGCCGGTCCACTTCTTTAGGAAGACAGGCAAGAGCAGATAGCGGCTGTAGATGTCTTTCGTGCCGGTGTACATCCGCTTTTCCGGGAACGCGATGCGGTATCTTGTATAGTCCTGTCCGTTGTGCGAGATCCGTTCAGTGCGGTACCCCGAAGGCTGTGTGTTGAGAACGTGCCTGCCGTTCTCGTGCATGAAATCGAGCAGCCTGAAACACGACGGCACGTCGAAGACGAACTCGTAATCCGGCAGCGGGAACGGGAACGGGGAGTAGACGGTCTTCCACACGGTCTCGACGGAGCCCTCGCTGATACCCCACTCCTTGATCAACGGCAGAATGCATCGGTCTGGACCGTGATGCGTGCGGTT
Organism: Lentisphaerota bacterium; assembly: GCA_018676675.1. Classification (GTDB taxonomy): domain Bacteria; phylum Verrucomicrobiota; class Lentisphaeria; order Oligosphaerales; family JABHEG01; genus JABHEG01. The sequence continues at coordinate 18,601 of JABHEG010000206.1, read as the reverse complement.
CCAAAGCAGGATCTGGCGCATGCGGCTCCGCTTCGAGCCTCTGCCAGGCCAGACATAACCCCCAGCATCCGGAGTCGCCACATCCCATCCGGTGTCGTCATAGTCTGCGGTCAGCCATGCCGCGGGAGTGTCCGGTGCCCCTGAGACGCGCCAGCGCCCGTCCGTCTCCGGGTGATCGCGGACCGTGAACTTCACACCCGGGGTCTCTCCCTCCGCCTCCGCCTCCACGGCAATGACCGTGAAGCCTTCCCGGATCGCTGTCGAGACCGGTTCGCCGGCCGTCACCGCCATCGCCTCACCGTTGATCCGCACCGTGGCGGTCGCATTGCGCACGGAGAGCTCGAAGACGAGGTTCCGAACATCTCTGGGCACGGCGCTCTTTCCAGCCGACCCGTCGTCCTCCAGAAGCTCGATATTGTCGTACCAGGCCACGGCATTGCTGCCGATGTTGTAGAGCATGACCTGGGATTGCAGGAGCTTGTCGCTGGTCTTGAAGCGGATCTCGTGGCGTTCCCATTCACCGGCGACATCTCCTTCGCCCGGATGGGTCCCGCACCTGTGGTATGTCCAGGAGGCGTTCTTGGCGTCGCGCTCAATGACGTCCACACTGATGTGGCCGGTGAGTTTGGAACGTTTGATGTCGGCCCGCAAGATATACCGGGTACCGGGCTTGAGGGTGACGGACTGCGATGCGGCGACGTGGACGGGCGCCTCCGCGGGTGCCAGGACACCGTCCAAACGGATTGCGCACCGACCGAACGTGGCAGTCGCTTCATCGATGCTGGTTCGCCGCGGCTCGCGTCGCCCCCAATGGGCGAGGCCGTCCTCAAACGAGCGGTTCTTGACGGGAGTCGTCAAACCGTCCCGCAGCTTCGCGCAGAACGCGTGAAACGGATCGTTCAGCCGCTGGTTGATGGCCGGCAGCGTCGCTGCCGCAGGTGCTCCCATGAACGTGAGGGACGCAAACGCGGACACGTCTGCGAACCCGCGCCGAACAGGAGCCCAGCACGAATGTCGCTCGACTGCGGGACTGAGAACGGCATTCCGGCCAATATTGAACGTCCACACATCCCCTTGTTGCGGCTTGGCTCCCACAACAGAGAACGGGATCCACACCTCCGCGGTCCAATCGTCGCCGGGCTTCCCCGCCGTCGCGGTCCAGTCCCGGACGGGCTGTTCCTTTGTCCCTTCCTGGGAGCCCTTTCCATGCCAGCGGGCCCCCACGGTGTTGAAGATGAACTGGCAATAGTCCTTGCCATCGACCGAAAGGAACAGCTCGACACTCTCGTCGGACCACAGCTTGTCGCCATCGGCTGTTAACGGGTGGATGCGGTGTCTGAATGGCTCTCGGCAGCGCACGGCAACGTAGAGTCCGTCGTCGGTCCATCCCATACGGAAGGAGGTGGGTTTGCGCCAGGCAAAGCCTGGGCCGCCGACCATGAGGAAGCCTTTTCCTCGCGGCAATCCGTGCCACACGGCGTCGTCCAGGTTGCCGTCCATTGTTGGTTTCTCGCCAATCCTGTAAGCCGGGTAATCGTGCACACCGGCTGCCGAAACGGCCAGGGCACAGAGAACCGTGACAAGGGTACTTCGTGTCTTGATGATCGTTCTCCCTATGATGAGGACCTCACTTCTCGTACACCTTCGCGCAGCTGACGGCAATCCTGCAATCAGCATCCTTGAGTTTGTCGCAGCGCAACTGGAGCGTGTTGACTCCCTTTCTCAGGGCGGGCAAGGCGCTGTCGAACTCGCCCTTGGACAGGGGTTGCCCCTTCTCCACGAGCATCCATCGTTTCCCTTCGCGGCACCGCAGGATCTGGCCCCGGCCAATCGCGACTGGCATATTCGTCTCGCGACCATTGACGACCAGCACCGGCCTGACGGACTGAGCCCGGGTCAGGCGGTGCGCCTTCACCTCGTCGATCACGCAGGCGGATTTGCCGGCGGCCGGAACGTTGTTGTAGTAATACACAACGTACTCGATCTTCCCCCAGTCGATCGCGCTTTCCAGCACCGGAAGCTGAATGAACTGCCACCCGACGAACCCTACCTCGGTCACCAGGTCATGGTGCGTCCCGTTTACATCCCAGAACTGCATTTTGAAGCTGGCGCCGCAGCCGTCGCCCTTCAGCCATAGTGTGATGCTGTCAATCTTGCTCAGATCCAGTGGTTCGGGGAACTTGCGGCCGATGGCGGCCCATCCGGTGTCGCTCTGCCGTGAGCTTCTGGCCGTGAACAACACAGCTCCGTCGGGGCGGTCCCGACCGGGGGCCGCCGTCACTTCGCGAGTGACTCCTTTGGCCACCCCCACGCTTTCACTGTCCCTGGCAAACCGCGAGTAGTCGTTCTGTTCGGAAGGCAGGAATGCGGCTGGGTTGGCGCAGTCGTCGATGACGATCGCGTCCTTATCGTCCCGGACTGCCTCCGTTGCGCCGATTCGTTCAACGGCGATGTCGAGGTCGAGCGTGGCTCGGTCGCCGGGGCTTGCCTCTCCTTCGTCGCGCAGCACCGACGTCCAGCTGTTGTCCCGGCCATCGAATCGGGTGATCATCCGCGGCATGTCGTATTCGTACTGTAGCTTTGACCAGTCCACCTCCTTGGCGCGTGTTCCGAAGGGCTTGCCTAGCGAGACCACTGACACGGTGGCCCGGGCGGGCGCCACACCGGAGCCAGCACAGGCAAAGGTGATGGGGTTGACACCGGTGTTCAGGACCGGCATACCGTCAGGGTATCTGGGCTGGAAGTGGGTGAGCAGTGAGCCGTGCTTGTCATAGTGTGCGCCAAGCTCCGGTCCTTCCAGCTCGAGCAGATCACCGGAGGAGGCCCCCACCGGGATCACCAACCGTTTACCATTGACGGTCAAAACGATGTCCTCAAGCGTCGTCCGCATGGCCGTTGTTCCCACGATCGGGCCGATGGTGACATCGGTCCGGCCATTGGCGGGGATCCGGTTCAGCAGCAGATTGATCTCGGAAACTCGAGAGGTGTTGAGATCGCGGTGGCACAGATCATAGCTGGCTCCGCGTACATAGGGCCATTTCAGGCCGAACGCGCGCTCACTGTCTCGCTCTCGGAACAGCAGTTCGCAGTAGCGCCAGCCGGTGAAGTCAAGATCGATGTAGTGCTCGGAGATTGCCGCGCCGAACTTGCGGTCTGTCCGGAACTGAACGTTCAGGACAGCCCCGGAACCGTCCCCCTTCACCCAGAGCCCGACGCCGGTGCAGCCCCCGATGTTTCGGTACGGGAATTCGTAGTGGACGCCCAAACTCGTCCATGCACCGACTGAGACGTTGTTTCCGTTGGCGGCCCTTATTCGCAGGTTCCTAACGCCTCCCTTGACATCCGCTGTCTCGATCAGGAACTCCTGAGTCACATTGGCGGAGCACTCCCGCCTGTTGATGAGCGATGTGTCGCTGAAGTCGAGAATCGGACTGGTGTTGTCGGGCCTGGGAGGGCGGGGCGACCTCAACATCTCGATTCGTGCTCGGAACGGCTGTTGCCCATGAGGGTTGTTCACCGTCCACTGCATCGCTTCTCGTTTGGACATAATTGCCTTGTGCGGCAGGTACTCAACCGGGGTGAACTGCCAGGTGCCGTTGTCGCTTAGGCGCAGGCGAACGTCCTTGCCGGGCTCGCGAACACGTTCGAGGGTCGCCTTGTCAAAGTAATTGGCCAAGCGACGCTGCTCGTACCAACCGATGACGGTGAGCATATCCATCGCCCGGGCGTTTGCGGAAACACCGGTCACGTTCATCCCCCCCAACGACATCGAGGCGTCCAACGCCAGGTTCTTGGCCATCCAGTACTCGGTTTCATCCAGGTACTGGCGGCGGTGCCGGCGCCCGGGGCCGTTGAGTGCCCACCAGCCCATCTGCGGTTCGAGCAGGTCGTTCTTGCGCGCACGGCGGGCGTTCGCGACGTGTATGTCCTGGAACCGTTTCCAGGCACAGTGCGCCGAGTCCCAGGCTCCGGTGCGCGAGTGGAACCACCAATTGTGGTGGCCCCAGTTGCTGGCCTCGTTCAAGCAGCCGCGGCTGAACTTCCGGAACGTGATCCAGCGCATGAAGTTGTCAGGATACCCGACCCCCATGCCTTCGGCCCCGTCGAAGTAGAGAAAATCGGCCTTGCACGTGTTGAAGACATGCGCGATATCGTCGGACAACGTGTCCATCAGCTTGCTTCCTGGGATGGGGTAGAAGGCCAGGTACACCTGCTTAAGGAACTCCGCCTTGGTCCCGACTGGGTGGTCCAGGGCTTTCGTTCCGAACGCCCCGCGTGTGCAGTTGCGGAAACAGTATGGCTTTTCGCGGGAGACCTCGGTGTACTGAACGAGTTCGGTGCCGATACGGAACGCGTTGGTGGCGCCATGATAGGTGAACACGGTGGAGTGTTTGTCGATCGGCAGTTCATTGACATAGAGGGTGTCGCTGTCCTTGCCGAAATCCCTGGCGATCGTGTAGGTTGCCAGGGAAATCAGTTCGTCGGAAGGCACCGGGGTGATGTAGGGCGACTGGGTGCGGATGCAGCCACTCAAGGTGTGCAGCCCGAGCTTGAGACCCGCCGCATGGAACTTGTCTGCGGTCGCCACCATCTCGTCCATGCCCCCCGGGAAGTTTTTCACATTGGGTCGGTAATCGCCAAAGGTGCGGAACCACCCTTCCCGGAAATGGATGATGCCGAAGCCCCCGCGGCGGGCCAGGTCGATCCACGAGTCGGTGTCGGTGAATCCATTTTGGACGAACAGGTACGAGAGGCGGGCCATTGGCGACTCCGACGCCCACGGGCCCCCATGGTGCGACCGGGGCACGTCTTCCCCAGCGGCCATCGCCTTCAGCATTGGGCGCAGCTCCGGCCTCGGACCAGCCGCCAGTCCCGCGCTGTACCCGACCAGGCCAAGGTCGGCCGATGTTTGGGCTTGCATCGCGACGCTGCAACTGGTCTCCAGGTCAAGGGCGCGCAAACAGATACCGGAATCATCGTCAGACACCAGTCCCGCGAACCGGCCGCGGTACGTCCTCAAACCGGGCGTGCAGTTGAAGAAGACGAACGAGGCGACATCTGGGACCGTGACCTCTAATGGCGTGAGTTTGAGGTATTCTCCCTTGGGCTCACAACGCACCTTGGCATGTCCCTCCACGCCGGGGAAGCTCGCCGTTAAGACGTCCCCTTCGACCGACATTCGGTAGCATTCCACGCGTCGGGTATCTTCGAGTACGAGCGCAACCATGGGGGCCTCGGCGGCCAACAGTTCGCGTTCCGGGACGTCTTTGCCGCCGGTTTTCTGCAGCAGGGACGTGATGCAGCCGGCCTCGTTCACGGCGAGCGTCGCACAACGCGTCTCGAACGACGCGAGCTTCTCGGGCTCGGCGACTGGCAGGATCTTGATCTCCCCGCTGTCGCGCCCCTTTCGGTCAGCCAGTGTCGCGACCTCGCTCGGGTTCAGCGCGCGCTTGTAGAGGCGCACCTCATCGATCAAGCCATCATGGCTCTTCTCGGTGTTCCACTGCCCGAGGACCAGCGGGGCGGTGAAGCCGATGGGGTATTGCCAGGTGCCCTGGGCGATCTTCTTACCGTCGACGTATGCCGTCACTGCCGGGAGTTTGAACGTTGCCGTCAGATGCACCCACTTCTTGAGGGGAATTTGCCCCATGTTCCAGAGGCCCTCTTTCCATTCGTCACCAGACCTCCGGGCGGCATGCCCTCGCCGTCCCAGGCGGAAAGACAGGTTGTTCCCACTCACGAAGAACATGAACCCACCCGGGCTCCAGCCGCCCGTGAGAACATTGGGATATTTCCCGTTGAGGTCGTTCCAGTAGACCCAGAGCGACACGGTCATCTCCTTCGAGCCGTCCAACGCCGGCAGGTTCGGAATCACCGCCTGGGAATTCAGCTTCCCGATGCTGACGGCTGTGCCGAAGTCACCGGTGGCCCAACCCGCTCGGTTGAGAACGGCCTGCGCCTTGTACGGCCCCCCGTCCGCCGAGAACACGCCTGCGCCCTCCGTGAACGGCCAATACCCTATCAGCCCATCATCCGGGGCTGAAGCGGCAGAGACTGCGAACAGCAAAGGCGTAAGAAGACCGGTTCTAAGGAGCATCGTCACTCTCCATTCGTCTCAAAGCGCCAGGACCGCGTTTCGCAGGTTGTCCATTGCCTGTTCGAGGATCGGCCTCGGCATGGCGATGTTCAGGCGGAAGTGGTGCTGGAGTCCCTTGTAGTGCTGAATCTCGGACGTGTCGTAGTAGTGGCCTGGATCGGGCAGGATGTGCGCCTTCTCTCGCATGAACGACATGAGCTCCTCTGTGTTCATGCCGAGGCTTTCGCAGTCCACCCACAAGAGGAACGTGCCGTCCGGCCGACCGGCCGTCAGTGGTGTCCCCTCGAGATACTCCAGGGCGAGACTGATGTTGCCGTCGAGGTACTCGAGCAATTCCTCGAGCCATCCAGCGCCATGCCTGTAGGCCGCAGTTTGGGCGGCGATGCACAGGACAGGCGGCCTTCCGCACGCATGGCCATACTCGTAGAAGCCCTGCTTGACCTCGGATCGAAGCTTGGGATCAGCGATGATCGCGGAGCCGATGTGGAACCCACCCATGTTGAACGTCTTGGAGGGGGAAAAGACGGTGATCGCCCGTTCTTCCATGCCTGGGAGCGTGGCAATAGGAATGTGCTTGTGGCCGTGGTACACGATGTCACGGTGGATCTCGTCCGACACGATCCACGCGTCGTACTTCTTGACCACTTCGGCAACGCCGGAGAGTTCTTCCATCGTCCAGACACGCCCGGTTGGGTTGTTGGGCGCACACATCATCAGCACCCGTGCGCCGTTCCTGAAACAGCGCTCCAGGTCGTCCAGATCAAACGTATAGCTGCCGTCAGGGAGTCGCTTCAGGTGGTTCTTGACCGGAACCCGTTGCCGGAGCCCCGCTGAACCGATCGAGGGAGTATGGAGTGGTGTCTGGACGATTACCTGGTCGCCGGGCTTGGTGAGGGCGTACATAACCACGCGCATGGTGTACAAGACCCCAGGTGTCGACAGTAGGTGCTCGCGCGGAACTCTCTGCCCCTGATGCGTGGCAATCCACTCCAGGACGGCGTCGTAATCGGCCTGGGCCATACAGGAATAGCCGTAACTTGCCACGGCTGCCCGTTCCCGGATTGCCTCGGCGATCTCCGGGGGCGAGAGGAACTCCGTGTCCGCGACAGACATCGGGATGATGCCTTCCGGAACACCCCATTTCGCCGCGTTGATCGCCCGACGGTCTACGAATCTGTCAAAGTCGTACGTCGACATCGTGCCTTGCCTGGTTGCGGGATCCGGCACCCGTGGCGCCCTTTTCTGTTCTCAAACGGATGTTTGCGGATTCGGCGGCACGAGCTGGCGATGGGCCTCGGCGAAAGCTGCTGGGCACTCGGTGGCATCGTCAAAGGCTCGAAAGACCGAGGCGCAAACACGGTCCGCGGCGGGTTGGTCTTGCTCCGCTACCTGGCACAGCAGTTCGTAGTCCTCGATCCCCATAGCCATGTTCTCGAGGCGGACGCTCGGCCATGGCTGGCCGGGACCGGGGTAGACAATGTGGGTGTCACCGGGGGGCAGGTTGGTGGTGCCGCCTTCGCCGTGCGCCGGTGCGTTTTCTTCGAAGGGGTTCTGCCCCGCCTTGTAGTGGTTGAGGCCCCAGTGCAGGTAGCCTTTGAGGTCGTACTTGTAGTTGCCCCAGTGCAGGTATCGGGTGCGAAGCAACGGCATGTCCAGGAGGCGGTTCATGTACTTCCCCCCAGGAATGCAGCAGGTATAGAACCAGAGCGTGTCACCGAAACGCCGGTGCGTCTCGAACTCCTCTCGGTGTTCCTGGAAGTAGCTGTTCTTCGGGACCCAGATGTCGACGGCGCCCCCGAGCCCGGGACGTTCCACGGCATCGATCAGGGGGATCCCAGGCATGAACTTGCGCACGATTCCGGCAAGCACGCGGTAGTCCTGGGCCGACGCGTCGATGGGTTCGTCGCCGACGTACTGGATGGTCTGATCCAGCCAGCCGTTGTCCTGCAGGAAGCCGTGCCAGGCAGGCAGGTATTGCGCCAGGAAGGCGTATCCTTCAGGCCCTGTTGCCTTGATGTCGCGGTCGACATTCAGGACGAAATCCGGATCCCCGAATCGGAGCCGACCGCCCACATGCCCTCCTTCGATGCAGGTGAAACCAAGGTCCAGAAACAGCTCGATGAGACGCTTGGCGCGGGAAAAATCAATCTGCACACAGCCGTCAGCGGTTCGCTTGATTTCGTGGAGAGAGCTCGGGACCCAGAAGTTGGTTTGACGGCCACGACGCATGAGTTTCCCGTAGGCAGCGATCATGTCCCAGTGTTCTTCCGACCACGGAGTCAACTCGTGGCGGGTCGCCATGTTGTCCAGGCTGAACCAGTTTGTGACGCGCAACCTGCCCTGCTCCGGCACCACCGCACTGGATACCTCAATAGCGACGGGAATGGCCACCGTCTGTTCTCGTGCGGAAACCCGGATGACGGCCTGCACGCGACCCGGTTCCGCTGAGACGGGGAGGCGCCAGCATAGGTATACGGCGGCCCGGCCGTTGTTGGTCTGAACGTTGCCATCTGTGGCCGGACGCATGGCGTCGTAGACCCGGAAGGGGGCAAGGCGAGTGACGTAACCGCTCGGATCGTCACCGTCTTTGGCAACGAACCCGTGCCATCCTGTGTTCTTCTCCACCATGACATCGCGGAGCTCGAAGACCTCAGCCGGCGGCAGCGCAGGCCCAGCGATCTGTTCGACGCTGATGGTCATCTTGGCATCGGTGGCTTCCGGAATGATCAGGAGTTGACAGGCCGTGTGCGCGCCACGGGCGACCGCCAGTTCGAGTGTGTTGGAGCTGCCCTGGTCCGGCGACGTGTCCGTATAGAGCCATTCACTTGCCGAGAAGACACCGATGTCCATCAGGAATTCCTCTCATGTTTCAGTTCGGTCGAGGGCGTCAGTCTTCCTTACCCTCGGGGAGGGTCAGGCGCCAGACGTCGTCGCGAACGGGCCACGAGTTGCCGGCCACGATCCAGAGACTGCCCTTGTAGACATAGCAGGTCGGCTCATGGCGTCCCGAGAAGGACGGTTCTTCGCAGGCCACGGGGGTCCACTTGGCGCCGTCGGTCGTGACCCAGACGTCGCCGAGGTTAGCGCCATTTACATTGTCGTAGCCACCGATGAGCCAGAGCTTTCCGGCGTAGGCGCGGACGGTAAACCACTGTCGCGGCGACCAGGGAGCATGCTCGATGACCCGTGTCCACGTCGTCCCGTCTTTGGAGCTCCAGACGTCATTGTACGTGGTTGTGTCCTTGTACCCTTTCTCAGGCGGATCGTTCGCCTTCTTCAGGGCCCCGCCCAAGAGCCAGAGCCGGTTGTCATAGACGGCGACGGCAGCGGCAAAGCGCTTGCCGTAGGGCAGCGCCTTTGCGACCCGTGTCCAAGTCACCCCGTCGGCTGTGTTCCAGACATCGTCGGCGCTGCCGATTTGCCACATCTTGTCTTGGAAGACGAGGAGTTCGCCATACCCGCGCACGCCGAACGGCGCCTTGTCGAGGATCTTGGTCCACGTCACACCGTCCGTCGAGTTCCATATATCGCTCTTGATGGCCCAGAGCTTGTCCTTGAACACCGCGAGCTCGGCATAGCCGTGGTAGGGCGTCGCATCACTGACTTGCTTCCAGGTGATGCCGTCAGCGGAGTTGTAGAGGTCGCGGTGGAGCACGTTGCCGTGGTAGTACCCGTTGCTGAGCCACATCTTGTCGAGGAAGAGGGCGTCCTCGGCGGTGTCGCGAGGGCTGAACGCGGCGTGCTCAGTGACCAACTCCCATTTCACGTTCATGGTTACGTTTCTTCCCGGAGCGCTGTCTGTGGGGGGCTCTGCTTTGTGTGTATCCGCCGCATGGACGCAGACGACGCTTCCCAGTGTGATCGCGGCGGCGAGCGCCAGGCTTTTGACGATGTCAGTCATGCGGTTGCCTCCCTCAGAATCACTGTCTGTGGATTCCCGTTTCTCACTTAGTCCGTTCCCCTACGTCTTGTTCTATGTGTCCCTCCACACTATCTTCCGCGTTTCCGCTGAAACAAACGTCATGGAGGAACTCGTCGATGAGAATCCGTCTGATTCTGTGGTCGTTCCTGGGATTGTGCCTCTGTCTTCACGCAGCCAAGCCGAAGCCGCCTGTGGTTGTGAACGTGGTTACGGACCGTCCTGAGGCCGTCTACGCTTGCGGGGATACCGTCACGTTCACAGTAACGATGGTGGACAAAGGTGTTCCTGTGCAGACAGGAGGGGGATCGGCTTCCCTGAGTCTCGACCGGGGGCGGAAGCTGGGAACTCAGGAAATCGCCCTCGCAGGGGGGAGCTGTACGTTCTCCGGCTCCCTTAACGAACCGGGTTTCCTGCATGCCTATGTACGATTGAAGCACAACGACAAGACGTGGACAGGACTGGCGGCGGCAGCGTTCGAGCCCGAGAAGATCGTCGCGGCCACTGAGCTTCCGGACGACTTCATGGCATTCTGGGAGGCCGGCCGGAAGCGGCTGTCGGGCATTCCCCTTGACTACCGACAGAAACGTCTGGATGCCAAGTGCACGGATGCCTACGACGCCTTCGCGATCAGTTTTGCCAACATCGACGGCACTCGTGCCTATGGCTTTCTCTGCGTTCCGAAGGGCAAAGGACCGTTTCCTGCCTGGGTCAGTGTGCCCGGGGCCGGCCCAGGACCGTTCGGTCCGTCCGGGGGGTATGCTACCAAAGGGTGCTTGGCCATGGTGATCGGCGTGCACACCTACGATGTCGGGACGCTGACGATTGACGAGATCAAAGCCGCTTACACGACGCTGAACAAGCCGGGAACGTACTCCCACCATGGGGTGCCCGATCGTGAGAAGTACTTCTTCCGAAGGGTCTATCTGGGCGTAGATCGAGCGGTCAACTGGCTTGCTGCGCGCGCGGATTGGGATGGCCGTCACATGGTCGTTGACGGCAGCAGTCAAGGTGGCGGCTCAGCACTGATTATGGCGGGACTGAACAAAAACATCACCGCAGCCGCGGCCAATGTCCCAGCTCTTTGCGACCATTGGGGCGCAAAGCTGGAGCGTGCTCCGGGCTGGCCGGCCTTGGTGCGTGGTGACGAGACCGAACGGGCCGCGCGCACCGAGATGTCGGCTTACTTCGATGCCGTCAACTTCTCCCGTTTCATCGGCGTTCCTGTGATCATGTCTGCCGGTTTCATCGATCGCACCTGTTCTCCCAGCTCCGTGTATGCGGCCTACAGTGTAATCAAGGCCCCGAAGCGGATCTTTAACGGTCCCCTATGCGGGCACCAGTGGAACGTCGGCGAGTATCGATCGTTCCTGTCGAAGTGGGTCCCCGGTCAGCTCGGCATCGCTCCGGCCCTCGCACCAATGGCGGAAGACAAGCCTGAGTAGCTCCAGGCAATAGGGGGCGTCCGAATGCCCCGGAACTTGAGGACTCCAAGGTGGGAGGGGCTGCCACGCCCCGATTCTTTACCGCCAGACCGGAAAACTGGGAATCGGCGGGTGGCACCGCCTCCCACGTTGAAGCTGCCGCCTCGCCTGCAAGGAGCTTGAGTCTTGCCTCATTCGAGGGCTCCCGGGCGCACTTGGGGCGACGCCACGCCATTGCTGTTCAGCCGGTCTCCATCTCCGCCGCCATTTGCAGCAGGGCGTCCAGCATCTTCGCCGCTGCCCGCGGCTCCAGCAGGTTTGTCCCGAGCCACGTTTCATACCCGCCCAAATCGAGGTGTCGGGCCGTGGGCAGGTAGCCGAGATAGCCGTGGCTCAGGGAGACCAAGACTGCCGGTTGCAGCGGGTTGCGCTCTTTGAACTCCAAGCCGATCTCGCAGAATACTTCGCACGGCATGGTCCCGATACAGACGTCGCCAATACGGAAAACCTGGAGTGGTACGGATGTGCCAGCAGGGAGATCGACCAGCCTCAAGGCCCGCTTTGCGTAGAAACGGGACAGGTCGACCTTGCCGGGCTCTTTCGCGGGCTCGGCGACCGTTTTCCGTGCCCAAACGATCTGTTCCGCAGTCGGCTGCCGCCACGTCAAGGGCAGTTCTTGGTACTGCGCGGCCAGCGTGACGGAGTCGCGATACTCGGCTGTCCCGATTGCTTGGAGCACCTTGTCCGCCACGTCATCCGCCACGGCCTGCATGTGCGCGTAGGGCTCTCGCCTGGGCCGGGGCTGGCGGAAGCTGATGTTGTTGACATCGCCGCTCGTGCCATTCGACATGATGGCAACGACAGGCGGGTCCTGGGGTTCCGGTTGCATAAGACGCTCCAGGCGGCGGCAGTACATGCCGTAATAATCGGCCGAGATGTGGCCCGGTCCCACACCGCCTACATAGTGAAGAGAATAGCTGGAAAGGACAGCGATGGGCTTGCCGTCAGGCTCGCGCAACGCGAGGATCGAGATGGTTGGGTCAGTTGGACCGGCCGGCTCAAGCAGATTCGGACTGCCCGCCCCGGGGTTCATCTTCACCTTGTCGATGCCGCCAAACGGATTGGGCGGCATCGTGCCCTCCTTGAGGGACCAGCGCCGGTTCGACAGGTGCTCGGGCGCCTCAGCTGTCGCAAACGCGAGTTGGGCGGGTCGCAAGTTGTTGGTCGCGCTCTGCACGGCGTCTGCAATACGGGTTGCCACAAACCGCTGGTAGTCATCCGGCTCTGGAGCGTCCGTGAACCGATCCACGCCCAGTGCGCTCGAAGCGGAGTGCGTATGTGTTGTGCAGATCAACACCCGCTCGGTCGGTATCGCGAGCCGCTCTTGGATGAGCCTGCGCGCCTCGTCGCTCACAACGCGATGGATGCCCAGCAGATCGCACACGACCAGCGCCAGCTGAACTTGCCCGTCGTCCAGAACCAGACAGCGCACCAGCAATTCGTCGTGGACATGTTTGGATGGGAAGGGAGAGAAGCTGCCGATGATGGGCTTCCCCAAGGGGGGGGTGATGTTGCTGGTCGCCGCTCCCGCCTGGAACTGCGGGCTCTTTTCTTCCTGGGCCATGACACGGGGCTCCTTCTTCATTTCGGGGATCCAGATACGTTTTCCTGGTCCAGGCTAATGGCCAGTGTAGCTCAGAATGAGGTCCACCCAGGTGATGGAGAGGGGGACCCCCGGCTTGGCATTGGCGGAATCGTAGCGCAGTTCGATCTCGTTGTCTCCCAGTTGCCACCATGAGGCCGGCACGGTCAGCTTGTGTTCGCCGCGCTTCCACCAGTTGCGCTCGAACATGAAGCGTTCATGCTTCTGCTTCGACGGATCGAAGGTAGCCAAACTGCGCCGGTCACGCTCGGAACCCGATGCGCCATCAATGGTTACCGACCCTTTCCCGTTGACCAAAATCTCCAGAACCTCCCCCTCCTCAAGCGGCCGGCAATACACTACCATCTCCGCTCTGGTGTCCAAGCCGGCCGTCGCGGCCGCGGCTACGTCGTCGGCCACTCGCAGTCCCACACGGCGGTGGCCGCTGCTCCCTGCAGCAGATGCACTCAACTCGAAAGTGCCCGGCCGCAAGGCAATGGGGTCGACCATGTAGTGTTTGTCGGCGAAGAGGAGCTTCCTGGGATCCCCCAAATCGTCCATCCACGGCTTGCCCCGCCACTGGTCTTCTGACATGCCAAGCTGAATGCCGGCAGCTCCTGCGCGCATGAACAACAGTGCTTGGGCTCGATACATACCGGGGGTCTTCGGCTTGTCATAACGCCTGCGCCCGGCTGCCTTGTCACCGGGTCGTTGATCCGTGTCGACAAAGCCGAGTGCCTGCCAAACGGTCGGGTACACCGGAATGCCTGTCTCAACACCCTTGTCGATGACGTGTTCGACGCGGATGTCAAAATGGTCCGAGAAGCGTCGGTGGGTGGGGAAGATCCGGTCGATTAGCTGCTCGTCCATCCACGTCTCCCAATCCAGCCCAAGTGCCAACGCTCCAGTCGCGGGGACCCTCACCATGAGCTCGAGCCGCCGTCCCTGTTTCTCAGCTTCCTTATCCAGCATGGCACGCACCGCGCGCACGAATGCCGTCATGGTACCGGGCTCGGGATTAGCGAAGAAGGGCGGATAGACAGCGAAGTCAAGAGACACGCCGTCAGCGCCGAGTTGTACGGTTTCGCGCAGGATCGCCAGCTTGAAATCCCGCACCTCCCGGTGCTTGTAATCGAGCAGTACGCCTCTGCCGATGCGGTATTCTGGATGCTCCTTATTCAGACGGCCAACGAAGGCGACCCATTTCCAGTTGTCCTCCTTGGCGGGGCCGTACTCATGGTTCATCTCCAGACGGGCGATCAGCTTCTTGCCGATGCCGTGCGCCCCCTCGACGGCCAAGGCCATCGGCCCACCGGCCGCAACGAGCCCCATGACGTTTTCGTGGACCCAGAGGTCACCCTCACGCAGCAAGGCCCGCTGTGCGCCGGTCAGCCCTTCGCCAAAAATCTGGCCGACCTTCGTCTCATAGCAGAAGACGCTGCCTGGTCCCACCCCCCATACCAGCGTGCCCACGTTGCTGTTGGCGAACGGATCGACGTAGCGCCGGAAATATTCGGCCCGATCCATCGGGGGTTTCTTGTAGAAGATACTAAAACCGTCGTGACGGTAGGCGATGTCCATGGGACTGAGGGGGGCGCGCTGCCACTGATGATGCCAGCCCTGTGACGCCAGTCCCAGGGCCCGTCGCAGAGCGCTTACATAGGCCCTGTTCACGTCCATCAGACCGTCGGCCAACGCCTTACGCCGTGAGACAGGGGTGTAGTCGTAGCGCGCAGCGTCCGCCAGGCTGTAGTTCTCGAAGCCGTTGACCTCATTGGGGCTGAAATACATGTTCTCGCACTTCCAGGCCCGGAACGCCCACGTCCATTGGGCACTCGCGTCAGCCTTGACCTGAGCGGACTGCCTGCGGATGATGGAGGGCTCACGACACAGATCCAGTACGGAGGCCAACTGGCCTGCGTCCGTGCGGAAGTAGATACCGCAGCGCGGATCGATGTAGGCCCAGCGGCCATCGATCAGGATCTCCGTGGTGATGTGTCCCCCCAGGATGTGCATCACCAGGCGCCCACGAATGCCGGTCACCTCGCACAGGGCCACCATCAGACGACTCAGCGTCTCGCAGAGGATGTCCGGCTTCGCGATCAACTGCTCCTCTGTGCCGCCGTATACGTAAGAAGCGAAATCGGCATCCGGATCCCGCAAGCGAAGATCGCGACAGAAGCGCATGATCGCCAGGGCTCGGTCTTCGTCTGTTCGGCAGGCTGATGTGGCCCCGGCCACCGCCTGCTCCAAGAGCGGACGACTCCCCCTGATGTAACGGCATTCCGGTGGCGTGAAGCCATCGTACAAAACCAAGGCCGTTTGCGGACAGAGGATCACCAGCTCATCACGCAACTTGGCCTCGACTCCCGGGCCGTAGTTGATCCGTAGCTGACGGGCGTTCAGCTGGTACGCCTCCCGCCGCGCCGGAGTGGCGATGCGCTCGGCGGCCGCTGCTCCCTGATAGGGCGCCAAATCCGCGACCGTTCCGGCCACCGGTCCCGTGAAAAGCGACTCCACCTGCTCATCCCAAACGGGCTCTGTCATCGTCCGTTCCCCTGCCGTCGCCGCCATAGCAGCTGTCACAATTGACAGCGCCAGTGTCGCTGCTTGCCGGAAACCACAGCCTGCGCTTTGCTTCCGCATTCCTTGAGTCTCCAATGCCCGGAGATCTGATGAGTGCACTACCGCTCCACTGGAAACAGCATCCGGGATGAATCAGGATCACCGTCGACGTCAATCGTGACCGTCGGCTTTCGGCTTAGCCCGCGTACGAAATCAGCCGGCTTCCCGGGTGGGGAAAGCCAATCAGTGGGATCTTGCGTGAGACCGCGTTGGGACGCGCGGGCAGGCCTCACGATCCGCGGTGTCTATTCCTCGTGTCCGTCGATCGTTCCGACCCGGATCTCGATTTCTTCGCGAGACTGGATGCGTGAGACCTGCCCATCCGTAATCCAGATGACCCGATCGCTGGCGTCGAGCATCTTCATGTCATGTGTGGCCGTGATGATCGTTACGCCCTGCTCCTCCTTCAGCTCAATGAGGAGGTCGATGATCTCCCGGCCGGTTTTGAGATCCAGGTTCCCGGTCGGCTCGTCGGCCAGGATGATGGCGGGATCATTGGCCATTGATCGTGCGATAGCCACGCGTTGTTGCTGTCCACCGGACATCTGTGGCGGGCGGTGATTCAGGCGTTCCCCGAGACCGACTTTCCCCAGCAGATCCGCCCCTTTATCGCGTGCGGCGTCCGCATCGAGTCCGGCAAAAACCATGGGCAGTGTCACGTTTTCGAGCGCGGTCATCACCGGGATCAAATTGAAGGTCTGGAAGATGTAGCCGATCTTCCGGCAGCGCAGCCAGGCCAGTTCGTGCGTTTCCAGCTGGGCGATATCGACCTCGTCGATGTACACTTCGCCACTCGTGGGCTTGTCGAGACCCCCAACCATGTTAAAGAGCGTGCTCTTCCCCGAGCCGGACGGCCCCATGATACTGATGTACTCGCCGCCGTCGATGGTTAGCGAGACGCCACCCAGTGCGTGGACCTGCTCACTGCCCATGACGTACGTTTTCCGGACATCCTGGGTTCGGACAATTTCGCGACGATCACTCATGGTGAGAACCTCTGGCGGAACAGTAACATCATATGCACAATGGAGACGCTGGTCATACTTCGACTCGCATGGCCTCGACCGGCTTCATTTTGGCGGCGACGTAGGTCGGGTAGACGGCGGCCAGGGTGGTCAGAATTGTCCCGAGCCCTATCGCTTCGCCCACGCCGATACCAAATCCCCGAGCACAGCTGCTCAGCCCGAGCAACGAGAACTCGAGCACCGCGCCAACCTGCAGGATGCCAAGTCCGAAGCCGACAACGGCTCCGGAGGCGCTGGCCAGAACGCCCACGAAGATGCTCTCGACCAGGAAGAGACGCACGACGAAGCTGTCCAGGGCCCCCAGGCACTTGAGGGTCCCGATTTCCCGGTAGCGTTCGGTGACACTCATCAGGATGGTGTTGGTGATGCCTACCAGGCATAGAAAGGCGGACAGAGACATCAGCCAGATCTGCTGGTCACGCTGACGTTTCAGAGATGCTTTGTCGTGCGTGAATACGCCGGCCTTCTCCAGGACAGCCTGGGTGTGGATGTCTTCCGAGGCCATCAGGTCAGACACGATCACCTGGTAGGTCATGGATGAGGCGAAAAACGCGACGACCACGGCGATGCACACGAATGTCAGCAGGCAGCGTCCCATCCTGTGTCGGATGTTGGCCCAGCAGACTTCGAGCGTTCTGCGCCACGGCAGAACGACTCCGTGCGCCACTCCCTGGCGGCGTTCGTCAAAAATGCGCCCCATCACTCCATCACTCCATCAGTGGGGTTGTTCGTTACTGGCTATTCGTTCCGCTACATACTCGCTTCAGAACGGCAGTTCTTTGGCACACTGCATGATCAGGGAGAGTGAGACTGCGGTCATACCGGCCAGCCCCATCCCACACGAGAATCCCGCGGCCACAACCGGGACGTAGCGGGACCACTTCTGTTCGCCGAACTTCCGGCGGAAATAGTAGCGCCCGATCAGCGCGCCGAGGAACATGGACAGGCCCGCATGGAGCGGAGCCCCGACGCCGCCCAGCATGCCGTAGAAAAAGGCAGCCGGGAGACCGATCCAGCCCATCACGTTGTAGAGGACCATGCCTACGACACAGGCTCCGATGATGGTCGGCGGATTGAGAGCTTGGAGCAGTAGCGGGGACTCGCTGCTGTTGGCGGTGAAGATCAGGTAGGCTTGGCGGGCAGCTACGGGCCAGAGGCGGGCGGCAAACGGGAACGATCCGGAAGGAATCTGGTTGAGGTGCCAGAAGAACCACCAGAAAACAAAACTGCTGATGAACACGATGGGGAACATGAGCAGTTCGGCTTTGATCAGGGAGGTGAACTTGGTGCGGGTCAGCTCGAGCTCGCGGAAGCGCATGGCTACGTGCCCGTAGTCGCGCAGCGGAATGGGGGCAAACCAGATGTCGATGCCCTTGTAGCCGCTGAGGATGAAGACCGTTTCCTTGAGGAACGGCGTGCGCAGCCCCATTCCGGTCAGGCCGACCAGTCGCCCGGATATATAGGAGTGCAGCGGGGTCCAGACGAATCCGAAGAGGAGGACGATCCAGAACGGGAAATCAGGCACCAGCATGTGACAGCAGACGGAGAATCCTGTGATTGAGACAACGAAGAGCAGGATTGCCACCCAGATCGGAAAGTCCCCTCGTTCCTTTGACGGCTGTCGATGGGGTGGTTCTTCGGGAAGGGGGGCTTCCTGAAGAGCGGCGGTCTCCGCCGTGGACGGCGGCTCTCCAAGGGAAGGCGGATTCTGGAGAGCGGCGGTCTCCGCCGTGGACGGCGGCTCTCCAAGGGAAGGCGGATTCTGGAGAGCGGCGGTTTCCGCCGTGGTTCCATCTTGATCGCATTGCGGTACCGCCGTGGACGGCGGCTCTCCAAGGGAAGGCGGATTCTGGAGAGCGGCGGTCTCCG
>JABHEG010000095.1 GCA_018676675.1 Lentisphaerota bacterium | reverse complement strand
CCCCGGGGGGGGGGATCATCAATGCTATTGACTTTCTCTGGAGACGGTCGCGGCATGGCAGCCCTTCGACCAGGCTCAGGGCCTTGAGCAAGTCCCACAGCCGTGGGACGCGTCGAAACGGCCACTCCCACTCTCGAGAAGCACACAATGTGGGAGGCGGTGCCACCCGGCGACTCTTCGGCCAAACACGGGGGGCAGAGAAAGCCAGTAGCATTGGGGTGATCACGTCACTCTGTTTCCTGACCAACCAACTCATCGCAGTTCTCGAGAACAACGCCACCCTCGGCATCGTCGACCGTGTTATTGCGCAATGTCAAGCCGCGTGTGGAGGTCACCCAGATGCTCGTTTGGGCGGTCTTTGTGACAATGTTGTTCTCGATGACGATGTCGTTGTGGGCCCCGGCGGGAGCGGTTCCGCCTTTCCCCGGAATGGCGTACACGGCGATCCCCTTGCCAAGGCAATTGAGGATCCGGTTGCCCACAATCTTGACGTCATTGCTGCTGCCGGCCTCAAGCCACCAGAACTCGGGCGACACCTTGATCGCCTCACCCCAGCACCCCTCCATCCGGTTGTCGCGTACCTCGCCCTGGCTGGCTTTGATCAGAATCCCACGGGAGCGGTTAAAGCCGAAATCGCAATCGACCACACTGAAGCCGTTGCCGACCCGGTTCGCGGAGCGGATGGTGCTCCCCATGGGCAGAGCCATTTCGCGGTCAACCACAATCTCGTAGGTGGGGCCGAGCTTCCCCTGCCTGAAAGGCGCGTGCATCCGCTGTTTCGACAGGAAAGCCAATTCCTCAGCCGTCGTCTCACCGAGTTTGCGGGTCGAGATGACTTCTGCATCCGGCAAACGTCGACCGTCGTACGCCACGACCTCCAGCGGGTCCCCTGCCCGGATATTCAGTTTGCGCTTCGCCAAAACGCGCAAACGGGTGCCGTTGGCGGCCATCACCAGGTGGTAGTCTCCGCAGATGTTGATGCAGTCGTCTCCCATGAACTTGGCCACGCATGCCTCGATGCGTGGACCGATGGTCGCATGTTTGGAATGGTACGCATCTGCATTGAGGGAGCGAATTCGGGGTTGGGCGCGCTGTTTAAGATCCCCTCCCGGGGCACGCCGATCGATCTTGCACCTCAGGTAGTGGGTAGCCTTGCAGTCGCTCTCAAGAAAGCCGAAACAGTTCGAGGCGTAGAGCGTGATGCCTTCCAGGACAACACCAGCCGAATGCGACGTGTAAACGGCATGCGGAATCTGGCCGCCAGGCGCTGTGCTCGTGCCGATGGCAATGATATCCCCTACTTTCTCGCCCATATAGCGGCCCTTGCGGGTCACGCGGATGTGCCCGGCGTCCAGGACCTCTGCCGAAAACTGGTGGTAGCTCCCGAAGCGCAGTGTCCGCGTATCCGGACGGAAGATCTCGTACTTCGAATTGCGGACATACTCGGCGGCCGGGTAGCCGTCGAAGAGCTCGATATCGTGAACGGTGTTGTCTTGCGACAGCTTGATGATTCGTCCCTGGGTGTAGGGCAGAGGGTCATAGTCTATGGTGAGCCCCTTCAACTTCAGGTCGTTGCAGTCCACGATGGTCAGTGCTCGAGTCGTTTCCGTACAGATCATCTCCACCCCCTCGGCGACGATCTCGACTGCGCTGAGACCAGCCAGACGCAGGTGCTCCCGTTTCCTGGGAGTGACCCGGTACTGTCCCGGAGGGACGACCACGCGCTTCTTCCCGGCAGCCAGTTCCGTGTCAAGGAACCCCTGAAGATCGAGATCCGTACCGATCATCACGTCCTGTCCTCCCTCTTGGGCGATCGCAGATGCGCAGGCCATGATCCCTGTGCACAGCGTCGACCGAAATAGCATCGCCAAACGACTCCCTGACCGGCTCGCCTCCTGAGTCTCGGTAGAACAGTGGCGCAGTCCATTTCCTGCATCTGTGTTCATTCACTGGCCTCCAGATTGGGGCATCGTGTGCGTATTGCTTGGGCAACCTGAGTGAATATGCCCCCGGGGGCTCTATCAGGGCGGGAGTTGGTCACCTGCCGCCATGCGTTACTTCCCGTAGAACCAATCAATTGGGAGACACCGCACGGTCATGCTCAGGCCACCGATCGACGTCCAGTAACTGAGTACGGCTGTCTGGTCGCGGAAGATGATGCTGGTATAGGCGAAAGAAGCTCCCGTGGGCTCGATGTCGCGGATGTGGTGCCACGTCTCACCTTCATCTGAGGAAAGGGCTGACGCGAGCGGAACCCGGCGCTTCTCCGCGTGGTTCCAGATCAGGAGGAGATCTCCTGTGGTCGGAATTCGCTTGATCGAAGCGGGGGCAACCGGTGCGACCAGCCCCGTGGTCACGCCCTCGCTCCATGTGTCTCCCCCGTCTTCCGAGTAGGCTTTGTAGACGGAGCCCATGCTGTTCCGGATGATCATGTAGACGCGCCCGTCTTTGAGTTCGACAACGCCGGGTTCCTGGCATCCGCAACCCGGCAACTCGATGTGCCCCCTCCCGCGACGCCAGGTTTTTCCCCTGTCATCCGACAGGTAGCACACGGCCCATCCCTGCTTCCGCCTGTGCCAGTCCGCGTGGTCTGCGGCAGGTACGACCAGCCGGCCGCTTCGCAGTTGGATCACTCGATCGTTGTTGACAACGTAGTATTCCACCGGTTCAGGCGTAGCACATGTTTCGCCTCCCCACGTCTCCCCTTCGTCCGTCGACAGGCGGACGTGGAAACGGCAGTCGGAGGACGATGTCTCCTTACGCAGATATCCCAGGAGAATCTCCCCCGAATCCAGGCGGAGAAGCGAGGCCGACATGACGTTGCAGCCGGCATCGTTGCGCTGTATCAGGAAAGGGCGGCTCCAGGTGTGTCCCCCGTCGTTCGATGTCATGCCCGAGATGTCGGCAAGGGCGTGGTCACCCCCGCCCCCGTAGAAGCGAGTGTAAGCCAGGAGCAGCCGTCCGTCTCGCAGGCTGACGATCGAGCCTTCGGTGTTCCGAGGGTTGACGCGCGCTATCGCGGGTGCCACGATAGTTGCACCATTCCGTGTCAATGGGATCCCGGAGATGTCCGGCGGCAAGGCCATGCCAACGTTGACCGGCACGAGTTGCGGCCCCCGCACATCAAGCCGGGAGACAACCAAGGATGCAGACTTCGTTCGGCCGTGAGCGATCAACACTGACCCATCGGCCAGTTCGAGGGCATCAGCCCTGCCGTATCCGTCACCGCAAACAATCGTCGGGCCCTGCCACGTCTTGCCGAAGTCGCTACTTCGAAGAGCGTGCAGGCCGCGCCCCTCGCACTCAACGAACAGAATCACATCGCCGCTGGAACACCGCATCAAGACGGGATTGGTGCCGGGCCAAAGAGGCTCTGAGCTCACGGACACAGCGCCCTCCCCTGCAAGGTCATGTCTGACACGGAGCTCAGAATCGATGGTCAGTCGACCTTCCGGCCCCGAGACCTCGGCTTCCGTCCCGGCCTCAACGAGGGCCGGGGGCACAGTGTCGCTCTTCTGCCAGTTCAGACCGCTGTCGGACGACTGCTTTGTGGTGGCTGCGTCTGCCGTCGGGGCCGCACTGTGCGTCAAGAGCAGCGCTCCGTCGTTCCCGTGCCTCAGAGACGGCGACCAGTCCGGGAGCCCATCCCCGGAGCCTTCCGCCACGAGGATGTGGCGGGAGCTCCCGATTCGGAAAGGAGGAGCTTCCGCCGCCCGGGTTCCGCGAATGCGGATGTCCTTGAAAGTAACGTGAGCACTACACGCGCCGAGCCCCAGGGAACCGACTGCAAGGTTGGAATGTGACGCCCTGGCCACTTCCTCGTCATCAAGGTAGAAGACGAACACTCCTCCCTCCCCTGTGATTCGGGCCTGGTGCCAGACGCCTGCGGTTACCCCCGCCTCGAGATGCCGTTTGGGGACGGTCCAGTAGGCGCTGTCGGTCGCACGGGCAAACGCAACCATGCCCTGCTGACTGTTGCAGTGGAAGTAGACGTAATTGGCCGTGTCCCGAGCGCGAAACAGGAAGTCGGCTGACCGGACACTTCGGGCGGACTTGGAGATCTTGAAGGCGGCGGAGAACTCAAAGTCAGTGAGCACGGGAGTCGGGAAAAAGAGCTTGGCCGGATGGGCGGCAGAATCGCTCTGCCGCAGTTCTCCCTCCGTGACAGACCAATCACCTTCTGCCACAACGTATCCCGCGGCAAGGCTGTCCGCACTGAGATCGACATGGACATCTACGAGTTGGGCCATCGCCTCGCCCTGGCTCAACAGGCCCCCCAGTAACATGATCCAGAACGCACGTCTCATCACTTCTTCTCCACGGCGACAGGTTTCAGGTTGGCGCTGCTCTGCTCGGTACGGCTTACACGCTCAACTGTGGCAAGCCCCAGGCAGACGACGGTCGCTTCGGTCCCGGCAGCGACGAACGTGACGTCCAGGACAGGCGTCTCCGGGAACGGATTCACCCACTCCATTACCCAGGCACATACATCGGGCGCATTTGGGTCCTTCTGTCGCTGCGCGGTGGTCAGCCCCATCCAGTAGGTACTCGGCCCAGGCATGATACGAGAGGCGTAGCCGCAATCCCACAAGTGAACATCGTGACCGAGCCGGACTGGGAACGAAAACGCCGTACCGTCCGCGTACCGGACTCTGTAGCGGGCGACCGGCATGGCGAGCCCATCGGTGTTCTGGCGGAAGAACCGCATATGCAGCGCCTTCGTCTGCACCGCGTCCGCAGCTGCCGTGTGGAGGAAGGCAAGCCCTCGAATTGGCCGTTCTACGTTGATCGGCCGCGACGCGTCCTGCCCCCTCAACACGATACAGTCCACGTCTCCTTCCGGCCGGTCGAAAGGAATCCCCCCGACCGACATCATCCCGCTTGGCAGAGACCGGAGGTCACGGTCCGGACCACTATCCATCCAGCCTTTACCATCGCCTGCCGTGGCATCCCGGGTAGACTCATTGCACACTTTTGAGATTGGCAGCGGGCGGTAAGTGAGTTCACGTACGCCCCAATCAGGGGGAGACATCACGTTTGACCAATGGACCCCATGGGCGTGCATCAAGGGCGCATGTCCCATGGGCGCGGTGTCCGGTTTCCAGCAACAGGCCGCATTCGCGTGCAGGGAAGGTGTCGAGTAGTTGGTCTGCTTCCTCGAATCAAAATGGACGAAGTTAGACCACACCCACGTCGTGGTTTCTGCGATGCCACATGCTTCGTAATGCTCCCACATGGCTGGGAATCGATCCATCTTGCCAGAGGCAAATGCAGTGCTCACCCACCATGGTGTGAACCCAAGTTCACGCAGACGATCGGTGGGAAGAGAGAAGGGAGGACCGGATCCCCAGGTGGCAATGATCAGGTTCCTGGGAAGCTCCGGCAGAATCTTGGCCACGTGGTAAGGGGCGCCGCCATTCCAGCTCACGGAGAGCATGTCGTCAAAAATGACCGGCTTCACGCCGCGCTTCGCAAAGAAGTGGGCCAGTTCACTCCAGTGCTTAAGCAGAAGTTGATTCCGTGGCTTGCCGGAGCAGAGGGTACAAGTCCGGCTGGCCGTCCGGTTCCAGCCATGACTGACTTCGTCTCCGGACATGAAGAAATACGCGGGCTGGTATAGGTCAAGCAGTTCACCCGCCAGGTCCTTCAGAATGCGCATCCCCTCAGGGTTGCTTGTGCACAACGTCTTCTTGTCACCATCCTCACTGAGTTCCGGATGTGCGTGGACCAGCCAGCCACAGTGCCCCGGGGTATTCCACCCCGGCGCAACGTCGACGTAGTGCTTCCTGGCAAACTCGACAATCTCCTTCACTTCCTTCTTACTGAGGACATTCCCGGGAGCCAGTTCCGGATGCGAGTCATATCGCACGTGCTCGCTGATCTGCATGACGTAAAGGCTGTATCGGCCACCCGCTACCTGGTCATAAATGTGCTTCTTGTACGATTCTACAGTCAGCGGCGTCTTGTGATACCTCTGGCTTATGAATGTCTCCATATAGACGCGCATCGGGATGGCTGGGAAATCCTCACAGTGAACGTGCAGGATACCGGCTCTTGCTTTGGCAAAGGAGCTCTGGCGAGTGAGGTCCAGTAGAGCGCGAACCGCGTAATACATACCGCGTGATGACACGGCCTGCAGGCGGACGCCGGACGAATCGATATCCAACACAAAGCCCTCCGGCTTGATGCCCCCGGCAACATATTCAAGCTTGATCGCCGCCTTGTCCGCCTCGCCTCGCTCGACGGTGACGCCGTAACGACTGCGGAACTTGGCACTCAGGTGTTCTGCGGGAAATGCCTCACCTTTGCCGGTCGTTGTGAGCGACGTGGTTTTGGGAAGCAACCATCGCTCCTTACCTGGCTTCCAGACCTGTGGAGGCGGCCAGAGCACAACCTGGTCATAGTCCAGTTCCCGAGGCCGCGTCAACAGGAACGTGAACTGTTTCACGACGGCCACATGTCCCTCGGCATCGCGCACAATCACGTTCAGCAAATGGTTTCCATCCCTGGTCTGCTCGTACTCAAAGGGGAGACTCACCTCAGTGGCCACAGTTGGGCGCAGAGCCACCGACTCGCCGGCCAACTCGGCCGCTGTTTCGCCCGGCGGGGTCAAGGCCAGCACGGCGGACATTGTCTCTGCTTCGTCTGATCCATTTTCCAGAAGCAGGCGGCAGTTGTACCCATACCCATACTTCTCCAGCTTGAGCAACTCAGATTGCGTCACCTCCACCTTAGCAGGCGACAGTGGACCGAAGACGAGGTTGCCAAGTCCGGCCGGCCGGCCATAGGACGTCTGACTCCAGCCGGAGACTTCCAGGAACTTCCCGGTCTCGGCGCTGACCACATGGCGCTTGAGATTCAGCCCCCAGACGGCCCCCGGTTCAGGTTTCGCCCCCTCGATTGAAGCGAGGTCGATGGCCAGCTCGAGGGACCACCCATCACTTGTGTCAACCGTTGCTGCGGCGTCCCACTCACCGTTCCACAGCGGCCGACATCCCTCCCCTCCGAGGTCCATGCGCGTTCCGAGAGAGTTCGCGATGAATTTGTACTGCAGTCTGTTGCTGTCCTGTGCGTCCAGGTAGACTTCCAGGCACGAGTCATCGTAGAGGTTCCCCTCCTCGTCGTTCTTGTACCTGGCCGCGATGTCCTCGGGTTTCTCGCCACGCAGCCGCGCACCGATGAACAGCATCGAGCCTCTGTAAAGGAACTTCACGGTTGCCGCGTAAGCTGACGGGGTCTTCTTGTCCTTCAGAAAGAGTCCATCGACGTGGCCGGCTTCTGCCCACACCGCATCGTCCAGAACACCGTCGATCTGAGGCGCAGCAGAAGTTGGTGGCGCGACGGCTGTCGGCAGGCCATTCCCTGCCAGGGGAATCCGTTTGACCCCGCCGACCAGGGCGATCTTCTCGATGTCGACGAACTTGGTACCGCCTCCGCCAAAGTAGACATGGGTTATCTTCGACCAATCCAGTGGCGGCGTGCCGGCTCGAGCCCAACCCGATCGGTATATGTGGGTCTGCCAGGTCCTCTTGCCATCGAAACGCAACGCGATTGCGTACTGGCCCTCTGGTGTATTCACTCGCAGATTCATGAGATCGGAGACACCGTCCCCACGGAACGAGACCTCAATCCCGAAGTACTTCCGTCCGCGCCACACACCGTCTTCGGGAGGGCTGGGCGGGCTGAACGAACAAGATCCTGCATCCGTCGTTGAGAGCCTGAGAGCATGCTCCCCCTGTTGCCTCCCGGCGACCAGCTCTGCCTTGGCACTGCCACCGCCCTTCTTGCCGTTGGCGTCCTTGCCATAGATGTTCGTTCGCCATCCTTCTGCCGTGTCTCGCCCCCTGAAGTCGAACAGCGTATGGTCAATGCCCTGCGCATGAACGGTGCTGAGGCTGACCCACATCGTAACGAGAGCCCAAGCTGCTCCCTTTCTCATGGAGGAAAAGGAGTCGATGTATCGGTCATTCGAGGACGAGTAACTCATGTGACTACCCCGGTTGAGCATGGCCAGGAACAGTGTGCGACGGCAGATGGGAACTGAATATCCCGTGCCGAACCGGGAATGTCCACGTTTGAGGGGAAGTGTCAACGTTGATTGTCCCGATCTTACTCACGCTCCTGGGCCCACGTCGTGCCCAGATTTGCCCTTCCGACCATTCCCCCCTACCTTCTTCCCAGTGGTGGCAGAGCAGATTTCCGCTCTTCTCTGCCACGAACTCTCCGAGCTCGTTCCGCGAAGGAGCAAGAACATGCAGTGGACCGTGACTGCCCTGGCAGTCTGTGCGATGGCCCTGCCGATGGGCCAAGCGGCCGCTCAATTGGCGACCTATGCGTGGCCGGAGCAGGCCACGTTCTCGGACAAGTACGAAGTCTACGTCACGTGTGGGACGAAGCCCGAACGTGAGCTGCAAGTGCTCATGTCGCACGCGCTCCACGAGGGCGACTACCGGGCTCGCAATCTCAAAGGGCGGACGTTCTCGTTCGTCACACTGTCGTACGGCCCTAAGGCCGGGCCGCTGCGCATGCGTATCGTGAAGACGTTCGGCGATGGCGCCCGGAGGGTGGCAATCAGCCCACGCAGCTACGGCATCGTGGGCAAGGCGACCAGGAGCGGCCGAGAGGTCACCTTCTCGGTCGACTCGCCCAACCGGTACATCTCCGTCAATTTCGCCGGCCAGGACAACCAGGTCCCAAATCTGGGCTGGATCAAACACATGCTCTGCGTCTTCCTCGATCCGCTGGAAGCGGACGTGCCGGAGAAGGGCGGTCCGGGCGTCACGGTGTACTCAAAGGACGCCGCCCCGGCTGCACTGGAGCAGGCAGGAACGATCTACTTCCCCCCGGGATATCACAACCTGCAAGACCACGGTGGACGCGGTATCATCGAGGCCGATGGGCGGCTGATACTCCAGGATAAACAGGCGCTTTACCTGGCCGGTGGGGCGTTCGTCGAAGGACTCGTTGAGAAGAAGTCAGTCCAGTGCAGAGACCAGCGGGTGTATGGCCGTGGGGTACTTACCGGCCGGCAGTACCGTTGGTACAAGCTCCCCAACCACACTGGCCCCAAGCATCGTCACATCATCGGCCTCGGGAGGCGACGGCAGCGAGTCGACGGCATCACGATCATGGAATCCCCCTGCCACGGAATCGTGGGAGGCAGGACCAGGATCGTCAATGTCAAAATGTTGGGCTGGCACTGCAACAACGACTGCGTGCGCGTCGGGGGAGGCTCCGAGGTGAGCCACAGCTTCTTCCGGGCAGTCGACGATCACTTCTACAACTTCGACAACCATGTGCACGACGTGGTCCTGTGGGCCGGGCACAATGGAGCGATTATGACCTTTGGGTGGGGAGGCGGGGAAGGCCAGAAGGCCTACAATGCGGGTTCGTCGCTGTTCGAGAATATCGACATCATCAACCCGGAATGGACGGGCCTCGGGAACAACAACGGCCTGGCCGCGGCACAGGTCGGCTTTGACTACAGGCCGTATGGCTACGGCGGGGAGACGACCACGATCATGCGCAACATCCGTATTGAGGGCGAGATTCCGGGACTCGTAAACCTCAAGCCGTTGTCCGGGCGCGGGAAAGTCACGGCCGCGCGAGTGGACGCCGACCAAGTGGGTTATCTCGGAGATCTCATCCTCGAGAACGTGACCGTCGATGCCCAGTCCGGCAAGAGCCGCATTCAAGGAAAAACCGACGTCGCGATTGGCGGAGGCAAGACGTTCTACATTCAGAACGTGACGTTCAAGGACCTCCGAATCGGAGGGACGCTCGTCACGGAGTCGAACAAGGACACCTTCTTCAACATCGACGCTGCCACCTCGCGTGATATCAGATTCATCCAGTCGCAGTAGCGGCTTCGCCACTAACAGGAGACAGCACGCATGCTCAGTATCGACGTCGGATTCGACGGGAGTTGCCCGCAGAGCCTCGAGGGCGTGCGGCGCGACGGTGAAAGTGCCTTCACGATCTTCCCCTCCTGGCGGGCGTCGCCGGGCATCACCGAGGATGGCATCGGTCGCACGACTCGCCTCGGGTTCCGCGTGCGTAACGATGCGTCCACGTCCGTGACAGGCACGATGCACATCGATTGGCAATACGGTGATGCCGGTCCTGGTGCCGACCGCTACTCGGCCATTGCCACATGCGAGCTTTACATGGCGCACCGTGATTTCTGCGTTGTCGGGCCGCCGGACGACGAACAGTGGGAGTACGTGATCGGCAACGTAACCGCCAGCGTATCCACGTTCGAGGTCGTGTTCGAGCCGGGGATCACAGAAGTGCATTGGCATCCCGACTACAACTACTCACGTGGCGAGGCGTTTGTCGAGAGTCTGCGTGACCATCCACTGGCCACGGTTGAACTGCTTGGAAACAGCGGCGAGGGGCGGAACATGTGGCGAGTCCGGATCAGTGACGACCGCGATTGCGCGAGAAAGCCCTTCCTCATCCTGGCGCGTTCACACGCCTACGAGAGCGGCGGTAGCTATATGATGGAAGGGATGGTCAACTACCTGCTCGACGACAATCCATGGGCAGCGGCGGCCCGGCGCGACTGGGAGTTCCACATTATCCCCATGGCCAACCCGGATGGCGTCGCGAACGGTCTCGGCAAACTCACCACGCCAGCCGGTAGAGACGTGCAGTGGGCGTTGCCGGTGTCCGACGACCCGACCTACGTGACATTGATGCAGGGCGTCAAGCGGGTGAAGCCGGCCTACGTCGTGGATCTGCACAACTGGCAGACAAAAGGCGTCGACGGCGCGGTCGGTATGGATGCCGAACGCTGGCAGAGACTTCAGGAGTTCCTGCCGTCGGTCAGGTCATTCGGCAAACGCTGGTGGTGGCGTGGCCCATCCGACACGCTGATCCTGCCCGACGGGCGTCAGACGCTCCGCTCGTTCTGCCGGGAACGCTTCGGCGCGCACGGCGTGGCATTCGAGTGCGGCTGGTTCGGGCGGCAGCCGGAGGATGTGCGCGCACTGGGCACAGAGCTCATACGTGGCGTCCTGCTGGTCGAAGAACAGTGGGACAGCACCTACCGGTGAATCAGCAAGAAAAATTGGGCCCGCTTTCAGCACAAGGCAGAGCGTTGAAGGGCATGCCATGGGCGAGTAGGGGAAGTATCACTTGCCGCCGAGACGATTGATCAGCCCGGCGATCTCGTACCGCGTTTTGCGCAGATATGCGCCCTGCGTATCGGTTGCCCAAATAGCGGCACTGCCGCGGTCCTCGTGGGGGACGAGGGAGAGCACGTCGCCCAGGATCTTCCTGGCTGTCGGTGCATCTGCGTGGTCGGGGGTCCGCTCGACCAGCCGCTTGAGCGTCAGAAGGTGGCGGTAGTCATCGACTCCTTCGCGCAGACGCTCAACGTGGATCGCACGGACGAGTTCGCCCTTCCGGTTGGCATTTACCCAGGCATAGTCGTCCTCGCGACAGTCAAGCGCGTAATAGGGATCGCCGGCATTGCAGTTCCAGTGCCAGGAAAGGCGGAACGCCATCCCGTACTTCTGACGCAGCATGAACATGTAGAAGCCATACGTCCAGCGGTTGCCACCGTTGTAGAAGGCCCAACTGCCGCTCTCACGCGCCTTGCCGATTGACCAGACATCGTGACTGTTGTAGTTGGCAATGTCGAGCTCGCGTACCAAGGGCAAGTGCGGATTCTTGTCCGGCTCTCTGCCCTGACGCATGGAAGTCGCCCCGGCAAAACGGACACGTTCGCTGGAACAGGCCTTGAGTAGGGCTGCGTTCGCGGCACTCTTTGCGAGGTTCGCATCCACGGGTTCGTCACAGGCTGTGATCACGATCGGCAGCCACTCAGCTTCCCGGGCATGTTGATCCACCAGGCCAAAGACATGCTTGAAAAGCTCCCCAAGCTGGCCGAAACCGTAGCGTTTGGGGTCGGTCGGCGTGGGGTAACCGTAGACGTTCAAACCGTAGACGGCGACGCCGTAGCAGACGACCAGATGCATCCCTGCATCTCTGGCCTGCGCCATGGTTCGGTCCGCCTGACTGAAGTCCAGGGCCAGGTCCCTCCCCTTCCCCTTCATGCGGATACCCAGAGGCGACGAGAACGCGGTCAGACCATACTCGCGCATCAACGCCAGGCACTTGCGGTCCATCTCTGCGTTATAGTCGGCCATTTCTGCCTCAAACCAGGGCACACGGATCGCTAATCCCCAGGGGCCGGCCGGCACGTCCAACGGATCCAGGGCCGGACAGACTACCTCAAATTCGACGCCAACGGCTGTCCTGTCCCCGTTGGCAAACTGCAGCTTGAGCGCCCCTTTGTAGACCCCCGCCGATGCGGCTTCCGGCACCTTGACCGTGGCCCAGAATCGACGCGATGTTTGCGCCCGGAGTTCGACCTCCGATGTGTTCATCAGCAACCGCGGCTTGATGGTGTAAAGGGTACCATCCATCCGCTGCCGACTGATCCGGTTGGAGACATATCCGACCCGAATTTCGGACGCAGGGATCGTGCCCGGCCCAACCAAGTCGGTGGGGGTCACCTTGACGCTGCCAAGCGTCCTGTGCGCCCAGACCGCAAAGGTTACAGGCTCAAGCTCCCCGGCAGCTGCAAACCCTGACACCGTATCGGCGATCTCCTCAGGCCGGGGTTTGGTGTTCGGGTAAATGTCTTCCATGTAGTCACGAGCAAAAATGCAGTACCCTTTGCCCTCCCCTGTCGCGGGAGACGGAGATTTGTCGACATGCAGCAGCTTGCGGAAGTAGTTGTCAAAGTCGGCCCGTCGTCTCGCTTTGAGCGTTGCCAGGTACTTACTGCCCTCCGCCATCTTCTCCACCGGGAAAGCGACCAGACAAGACACGCAGTTGCTCCAGTCAGGGCCATCGAACTCGACGTTGAGCTGACCGTCCGTGACGTGGACATCGAACGCTTTCTCCTCAAAGATCGCGCCCAGGTACTTGTCGAAGGTGTTGTCGGTGTAAAGGTCATCCTGGTCGGCGAAGCGGAAGTACGTGTTGACGGCGGCAGCACGGTCCATGGTGTCTTCCGAAACGACCTTCCCCTCCGCCATTACCTTCCGCGAACGGTATTTCGGCAGTTCCCCCCAGAAACCGCCGGGGCAATCGATGTTGACAAACACATGGTACACGCCATCGGGCAGGTCCACGGCCAGGCCGCCCTTCTCGATACAGACGAAGTCCCGGTAGACGACATCAGGCTGCAACACATCAAAAGACCGCCAAACCTGAGCGTTGAGCAGCCCATAACCACGACCTCGCGTGTAGGTCGTCCCGGCCGTAATCCGGGTCATCCCTTTGAGGAGCGGGGAATTGGGCAAGCCAAAATCGAAGGTGTGGAGTTCCGGGAAGCGGTCCCGGTCCGAGTCATCACATTCCAGGCGCACATTGTCGATGTAAACATCGGTATTGGCCTTGCCGATGCTATAGACCAGGCGTGTGATGCCGTCCACGAGCAGGTTCCGCCCCGGCCGGGACTTCTCCCCCACCAAGATGTTGGTAGGCACCGTGACCGTGTTCGTCCCGGGTAACAGCGTCGCCGTATGGTTGACCCGCGTCCAGTACCCTTTGGTTTCGCGGTCGCGAATCTCGACGTTCAACGTGATGGGGCTCCCACCGGTGTGAAAGAAATCCGCCTTCAGAAAATCATAGCCGTTCCAGTCCTGCGCTCCGTCGTACGCGATCCAGCCTTCGTTCCACTTCAGTGCTTGCGTTCCCTCGGTTGCATGTGCTTTGCCAATCTCCCCACGATCGAAGGGCGCAGGCTTGCCCGCCTCAAAGGACGCAATGAGCTTGGGGGGAAGCAGCTTCACAGTCTTGGCCTCGAGATGGCTGCCGCAGGCATAGCACGCGGCCCAGGCGGGCATGTTCCGGTAGGCACACGTCGGGCAGCGCACCGCCTTCCCTGCATCGAGTTCCCCAGGCATGACGATATCCTCCTCCACCGGCCCAAGCTGTGGGGTCACGGTAAGCGGCACATCCTCGCCCACCCGCTCGATCGCCACATCATCAAACCAGACCCGTCCGGCCGAGCAGAGCCCCAGGAACACCCGCCCCTTCCGCTGCTTGAGAACATCCACCACATGCGTGACTTTGCGCCAGCCATAGGTGCCGGCAAATCCCTTCCCCGTCTGATGCCATTTGCCGTCAAGCGAACAGATGCTGACGTTCTCATTCCAGCGCCCGGGCACAACATCCAGCGCGCGAATGTGGAACGTCAGTCGGTAACGTCCCGGCTCTCTTGTAGCTTCCTTGCTGAAGAAGCGGACCTTGCCACCGGCATCACACACGACGAGTCCCGAGAACGTCCCGGAGTGGGCAAGCTCACTGACCTCCATGTAACCTGGCTTGGCGTAAATCCAGCCGGTCCAGGCCTCAAATACGTGCCCGAATCGGTTGGGGCCGTCCGCCAGGGCTTTCTCGAAGCCAGGGTCCGCAAGCGGCACCAATTCACCCGCCAGCGCCACTGCACTGACCAGAATGACCCCCAACAGCACCGTAATTCGTGAGTGTTCCATGGGCAGACCTCAGTATTCAGTTTGGAGCGATGTCCGTCTCCGTCGGGGTTCACAGCTGGCCTGGATTATTCGCGAAGCTCAACGCTTCACTCACAATCCACTTGCGCCGCAGACAATTGCGGCACAAGTTCCGACGCGTTCCACTACGCGTCACTTGCCCATTCGACAGGCTCAGGGCCTTGAGCAAGCCGCAAGGCGGCGCGTCGAAACGGCTCAAGGCTAGCCCTGAGCACGAGCGCCCAAGGCGCTCACGTCGAAGCCCTTTGGGTGATCAATTCATGCGTTCCGGGAGAACGCATGAATTGATCAGGCTAGCAGGTCCACCGTTCAACGGTTGGGAACAGGCAATTGCACCCAGTTTGGAGGACGAACCCTCTTGGTCATGCCGGGAAATAACCGTGAACCATCCGCCTTCGCGAGGCTCCGGCGCGACAGGCTGAACCGTGAATATGGAACCCCCTCCGCGGGTTCTTCGCGGAGGGTCCTGCTATGCCTGTTCCTCAGCACGACGTCGACATCTACTGTGAACGTAGCGCCGCGGCCGCCAAGTGCCTATGAAACAGGGAAACACTGTCGGGCACGAATCGGCAGGGCGGCCGGAAACGGATGTCAGGCCTGCCCTCCCAGGGCCACAGCTCACCGTGCCCTTCGAAAGCCCGGGGGAACAGGGGAAGCGAGGTCCTGGATCGGCGCTCCAAGGGCTACCTGACGATCACGACCGATCTCCATAAAATGGCTTCACACTAACGCTCTTTCTCCTAACTTACTGGAAATCAATTGCTTTTGAAGAAATGGGATGTACAGTCTTAACTGGTGATCACGCAAGAGCGCGTGATGGCGAGGCCCCCACAAGGGGGACGAAAGGTCCCCACCCCCCACCTGTTTGCCGCTCCCGTCTTACCGAAGGCTGGAACGAAGTGGCTCCTTCCCGGATAACTCCGGAGAACGGCAGGAACCTTGTGGATGATGCAGGCACTCGTGCAGCCACAGAAGGAACACATGAAGAAACTCTACGTCGGAAACCTCTCGTACTCAGTCGACAACGCAGCGCTTGAGGAACTGTTCACGCAGTTCGGCCAGGTCGACAGTGCGCAAGTCATCAATGACCGCGACACCGGCCGCAGCAAGGGCTTTGGTTTCGTTGAGATGGCCGAAGATGAAGCCGCCGATGCGGCGATCGAAGGACTGAACGGAAAAGACAACGACGGCCGTTCGCTCACAGTCAACGTCGCTCGTCCGCGTGAAGACCGCGGCGGCGGCGGCGGCGGGCGCAACCGCTGGTAGTCAGGAAAAGAGGCGCTATAGGCCTCTGACTGCATCAAACACACGGCCTGCAACGGGAGAAATCCTGGGGCAGGCCGTGTTCTTTTCTGCCCCCTGAGCCGCCAGACACGGGTAGCCGCCCGCCGGAGGGGGGGGGCTATTGACTTTCTCTGCCCCCCGTGTCTGGCCGAAGAGTCGCCGGGTGGCACCGCCTCCCACATTGTGTGCTTCTCGAGAGTGGGAGGGGCCGTTTCGACGCGTCCCACGGCTGTGGGACTTGCTCAAGGCCCTGAGCCT